>JABFFZ010000051.1 GCA_013112725.1 Chloroflexota bacterium | reverse complement strand
TCCAGACCGGTGCGACTTGAGCCTGTTTCAATTGGGTCTTGACTTGTTGGAGCATTTTCTTAATGAATCCATGGAAATTCCTGTGGCTTTCTCTATGCCGCAGGCATCACATTAAAAATGTACGGTAGTGAAGGCGGCGCTAGCGGTGTTGCCGATGGTCAAGGTGGTGTTACCGGGAATCACGTTGACCGGGTTGGGGCTAAAGGTAGCGGTGGTTGGCGCCGGGTTGCCGGTGGCGCTCATGGCCACGCCGGCGGTGAAAGCCATGCCAACAGAGAAATTGTAAACGGCATTCTGACCGGCGCAGATATCCTGTGTGGTTGGTGTTGCCTCCAGGAAGTCGCAGCTTGGCGGTACGTCAAAGGCCGGTGTGCCGTCGTTGGTGCTGCTGCTGCTGCCCTGGCTGGCGCTAAAGCCCAGCCCGCGCCCGGCAAATGCGCTCCAGATGGCGCATTGGTTAGCGCCACCGGTCAGGTTCACGTCTGCTTGCAGGATGGCGTTACGGCCGTCTACAAAACCAGGGCTGCAGGGCTGTAATTTCATCCCGTCTAATATCAACCGGATGGCCAGGTTATTACCGCCTGTGTTCCAGTTTCCGTAGAAATCACTGTTAAAACCGTGTCTATCTACCAGGTTCCAATACATATCCCAGGTCATGGTGGCCCAGATAAAACCCACCCCGTGAGGAACGGCCATGGCGGGCAGGTTGGCATAGGTGTAGTTGTTCAGGGCAAAGTCGGTGGAATATGGCGCCGGCCGGATGCCTTGCCCGGTCACGGGCTGCCCCAGGACGTAGGTGCCAATGCCCCGTGAGGTCGGCCCGGTATCGGTGGATTTGGCTGTCAGCACCAGGGCCAGCCAGTCACTCCACCCTTCGCCCATCTGCTCATTGTTGCCCAGGCAGCTTACATTGGCAGGGCCACCGGTCAGCCGGTTGGAAATACCATGACCATACTCATGGACAATGATGCTGTTTTCCAGGTCGCCATCGCGTCGCGGCGTTGTCTGTGTCTACAGGTACATCTGCATCCGGGGCCGTGACCCGTCAGCAGGGGTCAGGAAGTTGGCGTTGTTGGTGCCGCCGCCGTCTTGCCCTTCGGCGCGGACGTCGTCGTTGCCCAGACCGCCACGGCCGTAATTATTAACCTGGAAATTGCCAGAGACCTCATCAAAGCCATGCACATAGAACACATCGTGAACGATGTTGTTCCAGTAGAACAAGTTGACGATGGCGGCGTTCACGTAGGAGAGAGGGTCCTGCGTCAGGTCTAGCGGCACCAACGCGCCGGTGAAGTCCAGGGTAGCGCCACCATCGGGCTGCTCGCCTGGCTCTGGGTTACCATCGTTATCCTGATCCTGGTAGGCGCTAACGTTATTGCCGCGCGTGAGGGTGAATTCAGGTCCGGCTGCGCCATTTGTATCGTGCCAGCCGAAGGGTGAAGCTATGGCATGTGCCGGGTTGCTGATGATAACACGCGGCCCATCATCGGGGTACTCGCTGGGCATGGCAAAAACTTCGTAGGAATTGGGTGGAGATGCATTCTGGCTCTGGGCACTGGCGGTCGCGTTGGCGCGGGTTTCTTCGTGGACGCCGCTAATGGCGCCTTCGCTAATGGCATGGTTGTCCACCTCGCCAAAGTGATCGTGGACGACCAGGTCTATCTGGTGCAGTAAATCGTCGTTAACAGCGTCTACCAACAGCACCCAGTAATGTTGGGCATCCAACGTTTCTACTTGCAGTTCCCAGGCCAGCCGCAGTTCGGTTTCAATCTGGTAATATACCAACCGACCAGGAATAGCCATGGCCGATACCCCGCCATCACTCAACAAGGTCTGGCTGTCTGCGCTGTCGCTTGCTTTGAGTACTGTAATTGGCTGGTCTGGACTCAGACCAATGGCGGCGATGGCTGCCGCCGCTGCCTGCTCGGCATTCAGCGTGGCGCTGCGGCTGTTTACGGCTTCTGCCAGGTTGCTGACAAAGTCGCTGTACAGGTTGATGATCGCGCCATCTTTGGCCACATGGGCGCTGAGGTTGCCGTTGAACACCTCTTTACCATCATACCGTTGGCGCATGTAGATGTGCGTCGTGGCGGTGTCGGCATCGGTGTATTGATCGGTTATGACCACATCGGCCAGATCGGCCGCACTCAGGCCCATCTCGGCCTGATGACTATAGATATATGATTGCACAATATCAAGGGGGTCGCCCGCATTGGGGCCGGTTAAAAAGGAAATGTCTCCTGGATGCCGAACTGACGATGTGGGATTTTCCGGGTTGTCCGTTGGCATCTGGGTTGACCGGGCGGCTGCGGTGCTGGTTAAACTCACAATGAGTGCCAGACACAATACGACAAAACCTAATGTCACTTTCTTTTTCATGCTACATTTATCTCCTACAGTGAATGAAATAGTTAGAACCAAAGGATCTCAAACGTCCCTGGCCAATATACTGTCAAAAACCAGGGCAACTGGTATTGACAGAATTGAAACAAACCAAGATTAAGATGGTTGGTTGCATGGGCTTTGCAATATAAGAGGTTGCTCTCAGATAGCGATTGATTTACAGGCAATGTGCTACTTTTACTCGATGTTGCTGAAGGATGTGAGACATTCCTGTCCCAATGGGGCACGCCCCCGTTTAGTTGGCGCCCCGAAAGTTACTGATCAGGTTGGTTATCGTTCTAGTAATACAGCCCGAACACTATATACTGCCAAAGGCCATAAAGTGTCATTTTGCCCGGCGAATGGAATTCGCGGCAACAATTGCAAAGACCGCCTGCGCGGTCTGGGGACCAGTCGGCGAAGGCCGACTTTGCCCTTGTAGGCGCGGTTTCAACCGCCGGCTAAAATGTCACATTATGCCCTCCGTTGGTATAACATGAAATTTTCGGATGTAAAGCTATCAAAAAAAATGGATTTTCCGCTCCCGTGGAAAGCCAAAGAGGGCGATGGTAAGCCATCGCCCTCTTTGATTCCCACTATTTCCCACTGAACCGCGCATTTCAGCACAAGTCATGGAGAAGTATAGGAGATTGGTCAGGGATTCTCATCGGTTAAGTTAACAGAAAGGTAAGTGGTTTTGTTTGGCAAAAGTGTACACATAGGGTTTGGTCATCGCTAATCAGTTATTGGTTATCGTATTGGTTATCGGATAGCGGGGCGGGCAAATGCTGGCGAACCATTTTTACCAGATCTTCCAGGGCATAGGGTTTTTGCAGAAAGGCAACCGGGGCGCTGTTGAAGCCACGGAGGGCTTCCATTTCGTTGTAGCCTGAGCAGAGAATGACTTGCACGTGCGGGTCTATGGCTTTGAGCCGATTGAAGACTTCTTCGCCGCGCAGGTCAGGCAGGGTCAGGTCTAATAAAACTAACCCTATCTGGCCCTGGTATTGCTGGTAAGCGGTAATGCCGCTGGCGCCATCTACGGCCGTCACCGTCTGAATATGCTCTAGATCCAAAATATCTACCACCGTGTCACAGACAGCCGGTTCGTCATCTACCACCAGCACCAGGCCTGGGTATGTGGATGTAGGGGGAGGAGGCACGGCCGTACTCATTGCCACCTGCCTAACCGGAAACAACAGTTCAAACGTAGCACCGGCGCCAGGGGCGCTGACTACCCGCAGCCCACCCCGGTGCCCTATCACAATGCCCAACACCGCCGCCAGCCCCAGCCCGCGCCCGGTGAACCGGGTGGTAAAAAAAGGTTCAAACAGACGCGCCAATGTTTGCTGGCTCATACCCTCGCCGTTGTCTTCTATGGTAAGGCAAACGTAATCGCCCGGTGGCAAGGGGGTGTTGGTGATTTGCCAATACAGTTCATCAGCGGCGGTAATGGGACGCACGGCCGTTGCCAGCCGGATGACCCCATCCTGGCTGCCAATGGACTCGCTGCTGTTGAGCCCCAGATTCAGCAGCAGTTGTTGCATCTGACCGGGGTCGCCTTCGATCAGGGGCAGCGTTGGCGCGAGATCGAGTTGTAGGTGCAGGTGGGAACTGATGGTCACTTGCAAGAGGTGGATATTCTCCTGGATGAGATGGTTCAAATTTATGGGCACGGCCGTAAATTGCCCATGACCGGAATACGCCAGCATTTGTTTGGTGAGAGCGGCGGCCCTTTCTGCGGTCTGTATGGCTTTTTGAATGTGGGGCACAGCCGGGTTGTCTGGGGGTAATTTGGCAATAGCCAGTGAAGTTTGGGACAGCATCCCAACCAGGAGGTTGTTGAAATCATGGGCTACGCCGCCGGCCAGAATGGCCAGACTTTCCATTTTTTGGGCGTGATGCAGGGCGGCTTTGGTTTTGTTGCGTTGGGTAATGTCTCTGGCAGCGGAGACAACGGCCGTTACCTCCTCCGCATCATCTTTTACCGGTGACAAAATGTACTCTACATCGCGCGCGCCCTGGCTACCCATCATTTGTACTTCCCCGTGGATGGGCTGACCACTACGGAAAATCTCTTGGCGATCGCGCTCTATTTGGGCAATGATTTCCGGTGGCAAGAACGCCAATTCCGCCATTGTTTTGCCCGATACATCGGCCGCTGACAGGTGCAATGCCTGCAACATGGATGGGCTGGCAAAAGTGATACGGCCGTCGCGGTCATACACCACAAATTGATCGGGCGTAGTGGACAGCACTTCTTCAAAAATCCGCGCTTGTTTGACAATTTCTGCCGCCATGGCCCGCAGTTGGTCTTCAGACCGTTTGCGGTCAATGGCAGCGGCTACCTGCCCGGAAACAAAAAACAACAGTTGTTTTTCCCGGTCGGTATACGCCTGCGCATCATGATAACTTTGCACCACAATGGCCCCAAACACCCGACCCTGTGTTTGCAGCGGCGCTCCCAGCCATACTTCCGGCATAGCGCCAATGAGGCGCAGCTTCTTTTGCTCAATCAGGCGATTGAGTTCTGTGCGAGATAGTAATTGGGGTTGTTCCGTTTCGATTACATAAGCCGTCAGCCCGCCACGGCCGTCAAACGGCCCGCCATCATACTCGTCAGCTTCATCCACAAAATAGGGCAAATCCAGCAACCCGGATGGTTCCATAACCAGGGCAATGTAAAAATTGTGCACATCCATCAGGTCGCCCAAAATGACATGGATCGCCTGATAAAGCTGCTCCAGGCTCAGATCGGCGTTGGCCACGGTGGCAATACGGTAAAGGGCCAACTGCACCGCTTCCGCCTGTTTGCGTTCGGTAATATCAATAATACTGCCTTCCAGAAATAGCAGCTTCCCCGCTTCGTTGAAAACCCCTTTGCCAAACTCTTCAACCCACAGCCAGCCGCCATTACGATGCCGCAGCCGGTACGTGATGTGAAACATACCGTCCTTTGCCTGCTCTTCGCGTTCCGGCTGAATGAGAAAAGTGTCATCGGGATGATAGAGGTCCCGAAAGCTGATTTCGCCGCTGAGAAACTGCTCTTTGGGGTAGCCGGTCAGGGTCTCAATGGCGTCATTCAGGTAAAGCATGTCAAATGTGTAGTTGTTGACGCATTGGTAAATAACACCGGGCACGTTTTCCGTCAGCAAGCACATCTTCTCTTCATTGGCGCGTGTTTGCTGGAAAAGGCGGGCGTTTTCAATGGCGACGGACAGGTGATTGGCCAGGGCGGTAACGGCCGTACAATCATCAGCTGTCAGGCTCTGGTCGGCCAGATAGAGAATGCCGCGTACCCGGTTATCTATATACAGGGGCGCCAGCACACCCGGCATCCCCCCAAACGCGCGTAAAAACTGGTGGAAAAACGGCCGTACCCGCTGCGTGGCCAACGCTTCTAACAACGGGGTATTATCGGGCACAAACACGGCCGTGTCATTTTCAATGACAGCGCGCTGCTCTTCTAACACGGTGACGGGTAGTTGAAAACCAACGGCCGTTTGCCCCGCCAGTTTTTCAAACCTGTGCAAAATACGCATCAGGCGAGGTGGAAATACCACAGCCGCAATGGTTAGCGTAGTATACGCCTCGTCAAACCAATTAATGCTGCCTTGCAGTTTCAGAGCCGTCATCTGTTCCCGGAACGCATCGTAGACGGCCGTTTCAGAATGGGCGGCTCGCTGCAAAGCAGTGGCAATCGTGTTTAAAACTTCCCAAAAATTGATGGCTGGCGCCCCTGAACCGTCCCCTGGTTTGCCGGTGCGCCATTTTTGCCACATACCATTGCTCCAATACATATTCTGTTACCTGCCCTGGGAGGGTTATGAAATTGCCTCTCCATAGTGTAACATCAAGCCGATAGGATGCGTATTGGGCAAAAGGTCATCATCCTCCACCCCCCCACAATCTAAAGAAATCTGTTATACTACGCAGGCAGGTTCACATAAAGCAAACCGAACCCTTTATCACTACTTATCAGCACAGAGGAGTTCCTAATGGCTACCATTCTGGTTATAGATGACGATGAACTGGTGTCTCGCACCTTGCAGCGTGTCCTGAAAACCTACGACCACACCGTGATGGTGGCAAACAGTGGCACCGAAGGGTTACAACTGGCCCACCGCCACCCCCCAGACCTGTTTATTCTGGATATTATGATGCCCGGCATGGATGGCTACCAGGTGTGCCGGCAGGTACGCGGCGATCCGTTGTTGAAAGAAATTCCGGTGTTGTTCCTCACCGCCAAAGCCAAAGACGAGGACAAAATTGAGGGATTCCGCGCCGGCGCCGACGATTACCTGGCCAAACCATTCAACATGGAAGAACTGCAACTGCGTGTGCGCGCCATTATGCGCCGCATTCAGCCCAAAACCGAAGTGGTGACGCCACCGGTCGAAGTGGTAGCCGGACAGGCGGTATTGGATACACGCAGCTTCAAGGTGACTACCCCTCATGGCGTGGCCTTGCTGACCAATGTGCAGTTTGACTTGCTCTATCATCTGATGAGCCATGCCGACCAGGTATTCAACAGCCAGCAGCTTTTGCAAGATGTATGGGACTATCCACGCGACACCGGCAGCCCCGAACTGGTGCGCGCCCACATCAAAAACCTGCGTGAAAAAATCGAACCCATTCCCAACGAACCACGTTATATCCTCACCGTGCAGGGGCATGGGTATACCTTTACCACAACGCCGGAAGAGAATTAGAGATTGGAGATTGGAGATTGACTCTCCAATCTCCAATCTCCAATCTCCAATCTCGATGTCAGCCACTCCCCCCATCTCAGAAATCAACCCACCTCCCTCCCATCTGCTCATTGTGGATGATGAGCCAGAGATTGCCGAGTCGCTGGCCGATTACCTGATTAAGAAAGAAGGCTTTGCAGTCTCCATTACCAGCGATGGTGAACAGGCGATTTCATTTTTGGAATCCACCGTACAAAACCAGACGGAAATTGACCTGGTCTTACTGGATATGCGGATGCCCAACCTATCTGGGTTGGATGTGCTGACGTGGATTCGGGAACATCCTGACTTGCGTTATACGCGGGTGGTGCTGCTGACGGCAGCCGCGGGCAGCAGTGAAAAAGTGGAAGCGCTGACGGCGGGAGCAGATGATTACATCACCAAACCATACCGGCCCCAAGAACTGCTGGCGCGGGTGAAGACGATTTTGCGCACGCAGCAGTTGGAAAAGCAGTTGCAGCGGCAGGGGCAGCAGTTGGCCGGGTTGAACCGTCTGGCGCAAACGGTAGCGGCCAAGCTGGAACAGGCGGAGATTTTGGAAACGGCCGTCGAAGGCATTCGCACCCTGGTAGAAGTGGAATTGGCCGCCGTGCTGCTGTTGGAAGGCGGCAAACTGCGCTATAAAAATTTGCGCAATCAGGATGGGGATGTGCCGGTGACGGCGCTGCCCTCCACCCCCACAGATGAAGGCATGATGGGGCTGGCTTTCACCGAACAAACGGCCGTTTACCTGAACCAGGTCCTCACCGACGGCCGTTACCAACCCACCACCGACGCCCCACCCAACTATGACGTGCAGTCGCTTATTATTGCCCCCCTGTTGGTGCGTGGGCGGGCTGTGGGTGTCATTTGCGGTTATAACAAGTTAGACGGCCGTTTTTCTGACTTTGACCTGGACATCTTCAACTCGCTTGCCAGTTCCATTAGCGAAGCGGTAGAAAACGCCTGGCTTTTCCAGCGTATCCGCCAGCGCCAGCAAGAATTGTTGGAGAACCGCAACACCTTACAGGCGCTCATTGACGGCATCCCCAACCCCATTTACACCATCAACGATGAGTGGGAACTGGTGGCGGTAAACAAGAGCAAGATAGATGAACTGAGCGCCACCCTGGATGAACTGGTGGGGCGGGTGTGCTACGAGGCGTTTTACGGCCGTGCCACCCCCTGCCCCCACTGTCTCATCGCCCACACCCTCAGCGAAAAAGAAGCCTGCCACTGGACGGTCAACTATAAAGGCGAAGACCACCTGCCCCGCGAATGGGACATCAATGCCTACCCCATACCCGGCAAACAAGCCAGTTCCGCCCGCGCCGTCATTGTCTGGCAAGACCGCACCGAAGAGCGGCGGCTGGAAAGCTCCCTGCTGCAAGCGGGCAAACTGGCAGCCATCGGCCAATTGGCCGCTGGCGTGGCCCATGAAATCAACAACCCCCTCACTGCCATCAACGCCAACGCCGAAATCCTCAAAATGACCATCCCCGTAGATGATGACAATTATGAATCGGTAGACCTGATACAACAGGCCGGGGAGCGGGCCACCAGAGTCGTGCGCGGTCTGCTAGACTTTGCCCGGCAAGAACAGTATGACTTTACCCCTGACGACATCAACAAATCTATTCGCCAGACATTGGCGCTGGTGCAATACCAACTTCTCACGGCCGATACCCAGGTGATACAAAATATGGCCGAGGATCTGCCACGCGTCGTCGCCAGTTGGGAGCATCTGAAAAGCGTCTGGCTCAACCTGATTATCAACGCCCGTGACGCCCTGCAACATTTGCCCCAAAACCGCCAGATTGAAATAACCACCCGGCTGGCGGCCGATCCCAATTACGTGCAGGTTTTATTCCGGGACAATGGCAAAGGAATGACGGCGGCAGAACTGGCTCATATTTTTGAACCATTTTATACTACCAAAGATCCCGGCAAAGGCACCGGTCTGGGGCTGGCTACCAGCCACCGCATCATTGAACAACACGGCGGTGAGATTAACGTAGTCAGCGCACCAGGAGAAGGAGCAACATTTATTGTCCGGCTTCCGGTAAATAACAATAAAGATCAGAGATTGGAGATTGACAGCGATCCCCAATCTCTAATTTCTAGTAACCACTATGAGCAACCAACCTTCACACGGTGAAGTGAATATCAGTGATGTGCTGCGGCTGGCGCTGCCGCTGCAAACGGCCGTCGCTGCCGGTAAAGACCCTGCCCGCCGCAAAGTGGATTGGGTGGTTGTTCTCACTTCCTGGGACAATTTGTCTTTGCAAGCCCAGGCGCATGACCTGATCATCTTGCCGCCCGCCCTGCAAGAACGCCTCACCGATAAACTACTTATCCCCAAATTACAGGCGCTGGCGGAACTGGACGTGGCCGGTATTTTGCTGTTTCAAGCGGTGTCTGAACAAACAGCCGTTGAAGCCACCCGGCTAGACCTGCCGCTGTTGGTGGCCCCACCGGACACATCCATCCGCGAAGCCAACCGGGCCATCGCCGCCCTGTTGGTAGACCGCTACTCCGCCACCACCGAGCGCGGCTTGCAGCTTTACCGCACCCTCTCTGAAATGTCCCGCGAAGAGCAGGGCATCCCGGCCATGACCGATGTCATTGCCAAGCTCACCGGCAAAATTGTAGTGGTGCAAGACAAACGGCTGGAAATCAAGGCAATTAGCATGCCCAGTTCCAACATGCTGGATGTGGAAAAAATTGTAGAGGAGCTGACGCAGCGGGAAGAACTGCCCGCCATTTTACGCAACCGCAAAGCCGCCGCCCGCGCCCGGCAGAGCCATTGGCAGCAAATTTTACCCATCGAAAATATCGGCCGGCTGGTCAGCCCCATTATTTCTGGCGACCGGGCGCGGGGGTATTTATCGGTGATTGGTCTGGCCGACGAGCTAGATTTGCTGGATGAGCAGGCGGTGGAACATGGCGCGGCAGCTTTTGCGCTGGAAATGGCCAAAGCCAAAGCGGTTAGCGAAGCCAAAAAGGCGCTGCGTGGCGACTTCCTGGAAGGGCTGCTGGCGGGTACGCTGCCCCAGCGGGAAACCGAACGGCTGGCCAGTCGCCTGGATCATGAGACGAGTACACCCCACGCGGCTATGACCATTGCCTGGGTGCGCAAAGATGCACCTTCGCTGCGCCGGTTGGAAACGGCCGTGAACTGGGCGCTCTCCACACACGGCCGTGCGGCCCTTGTCCACGTGTACGGCGGCGTGCATGTTTGCATCTTTCAAGAACTGCGCGCCGAGAATGATATGGATTCCGCCCACGAACTGGGGCGGCGCATTCTGGAGCAGGTGCGCACCGAATTCCCCAAAGAAAGCATTGTGGCCGGCATGAGCGGCCCAGCTACGTCACTGGCTGATTGGCCACGCATCTACAACGAAGCGCTGCAAGCCATGCAGCTTAGCGAGCGGCTGCAAATTCAGGATGAAGTGGTGGAATTTGGCAGCCTGGGTGTATACCGGCTGTTGGGGCAGTTGGAAGATGTACCGGCGGTGCGCGCCTTCACACGGCAAGTCATTGGCCCGCTGATCGAATATGATGAACGGCATAACAGCACCCTGGTGCAGACCATTGACGCTTACTTTAACCATCATGGCAACATCAGCCAGACGGCCGAATCCCTCTTTGTACATCGCAACACATTGCTGTACCGGTTGGAGCGCATCCAGGAACTCACCGGACACGATCTGAACCAGGCCAATATGCGGTTGGGGCTGAATCTGGCGCTCAAGTTGTGGCAACTGCGCTCGGATAAATAGGCAAAGGTGGCTCGATCTTGAAGAGCGGCCACAGCTACTCACATTCGGTTTTTCACGGCCGTGCCACATTCCCGACAAAACTTATCCTCTGGCCCCACCGGGGCGCCACACTCATGGCAAAACCGCACCGCTTTTACGGCCAGTTTGGCTGTGGGCGGGGTACGCTGTGGCGGCGTTTTACGCGGCCGTTTCCGTTGTTGGTTCATGCTGGCTGCCTGCCACACAATTGCCATGAGAATAAGAATTCCCCCGGCAGCAGCCAAAAGCAGCGGCCAATTGAGGCCATCACCCGTTGCCGGTGTGGCCGCCGCTGCAGTGTTTGTATTGGCGGCGGGAGGGGCAATCTGTTCCACGCTCAAGGCCGGTTGCTCCATGGTGTAATCCACCTGCACGCTGTAGGGCTGCCCGGCGGGCACGGCCGTTACCGGCAGCACATGGTACGTAAGGCCATCCCGGCTGTTGGCGCTGCTGGAGATGGCGGTTGGTTGGATGCGCATATTGCCGGCAGCGGCAGGCTGCTGCACTACTACATCTATCTCATCAACTGCCACATCGGCCAGCCAGGAAAACTCAAAGCCATGTTGGCTGCCTGCCGTGGTATACGGCATATAGTATTCCACGCGAAAGCGTTGGTCAGAGGTCACAAACGTCACGCCGTTTTCGCTGGCCGTGTACTGCACATCATCGGTCATCACGTTATCACTGGTAATGCGGGCAACGGCGTGCAATTCGGCTTCCGGCGGCAGGGGGATGGTGACGGTGGCGGGCAGCAAGACTGCCGCTGGCAATGTGCCAGTGAGCAGCACCAACACGGCCGGGCGATCATAATCCGGCCATAAATCCACAGCCAGGGTTTCAATGGTGGGTGTGGGCAGTTGGGCATAAGCCGGACGGCCAAGACCGGCCAAAATGAACAGCACGATCACCAGGGCAGGGTGACGAAATAATGACATTTGACAATCCTTTTACCACCTCAAAATTGTTATAATCCAGGTAATCGTAGCGCAAAATGGGAGTTTTGACACCGGCGCTGAGGGATGGAATTCATAATTCATCCTTCATAATTCATAATTTTGAAGGAGGTACCACATGTCCCCAACGGTAGATATAGTCCATGAAGATTTAGATGTTCTGGCAGCAATGGCGGCTGAAATGGATGATTACCTGAAAAGTGAGGTGCTGTATTGGCCGATGGTGCATGGCGATATGCCCAAACTGACGCTGGGTGGCTATCTGATGCGCCAGCACCGGCTGCAATACCTGGCCGACATGTTGAATGATGCGGAACGAAAAAAGTGGGATACGGCCGTCCACCAATTCCAGGCCGCTTTAACGGAAAAGGTGGTGCGTACCGAACAACGCGCCCATGAAGAATTGGGAGTGCGCGCCCGCCAATGGGGTACCTATCTGAACGATGTGCAGCGGCAACGGGCGGTGGCGGCGGTGAATTATGAAACGGCCGTAGAAAACCGTGTCATGGCGGCAGCGCTGGTTCATTTTCTGCAAGCGCCACCTTACCAACTGGATGCCGGCGCTGTATCTAGTCTGGAAACGCTGGATGTCGGACTGCGCCCCCATTGGCAACCAGGCGAATTTGTCTGGCCGTCCGTTTGGCAAAAGGCATACCCCCAGGCGGAATACTGGTGGTTGTATGGCCGGCCGCGGCGGACGTAATCGGTAATCGGGCTCTACAGGATTTCATGGGGTTCGGCGTGACGAGTGACGAGTGATGCGTGTGGTCTCTCTGGTCACGCATCACTCGTCACACATCACGGCCTGCCCTGAGTTCCCAAAGAGCCGGTAATCGGTAATCCGACTTCGGTTCACGGTTCACGGTTCACGATTCACGGATTTCGGGCTACAGACAACGACGCCGACGGTGGGATCACCGGCACATAATTCGGGTCGCGCCAACGGGTGAAGCGAATGACCAGGCGCGCGGCCTGCCAGCCCAGGCGAAACAGCCAGGGGTAACGCAGCATGTAGGCAAAACGGGCCAGTTTGGTGCGAATTTCTAACTGCTTAAACAAGGGGTCGGCCAGCACCAATTCACGATAAGTGGCAAACGAAAAATCGGCGCGGCGAAAGGCATCGGCAATCGCCTGTGCGCCCACCACGCCATAACCCAGGGCAAAAGCAATGCCCTCGCCCATGAGTGGGTCAGCCCCGGCCGCATCGCCCACCAGAATGACACGGGGGATGGCGAAACGGCCGTCTTTCGACCACCAGCGAATGGGATGCCCCTTAATTTCAAAGTCATCCAGATTGCGGTTGCGTTCGGCCATTTCGTCACGCAGCGTTTGCGGCAGGTCGGCCTTTGGCCGTTCCGGGCGGGCGCGGCTGTCGAACACGCCACGATTCATGTATGGCTTGCCCTGCACAAAGCTGGGGAAATCCCAATAATAGCCCTGTAATTGGTGTGTGGTCATGGGGGTAAAGTCAAAAATCGCCACGCCATCGCGGAATTCCGGCTGGGTACGGGCGTCTTCGGGCGTCAGCACTTCAATCAGCCGGGCCACCCGTGAATCATCATCCCATTTCAGCCGCCGCCGCACAAAACTGCGTGAGCCATCGGCCGCCACCACCACCCGCGCCTGAAAGGCGTGATTTTCCGTCACCACCTGCACATAGTCGTCATGGGGAATGATGTCCGTGACCGCTTCGCCCTGGTAGACGGTGACGCCGCGGGCTACGGCCGTTTGCAACAGCCAATGGTCAAATTCAGCCCGCCGGATGATGCGAAAAACCGGGTTACCAAAGAAGGAGTAGGCTACATCTTCATACAGCAGCCGTACTTCACGCACATCAAAACTCTGGGGTTCCAATTCCAGCCCTAACCGCGCCAACGTGTTTAGCCCCATATGCGTAATGCCGCCGCCGCACAGTTTGTCACGAGGATGCACCGCTTTATCTACCATAACAATACGGCCGGCCCAGGCCGGGTCTTGCTGAATGAGATGCAGCGCGGTGGATGTTCCCGATGGCCCCGTCCCTACAATTAACACGTCAACTTGTTCAAACTCTACCATATTTCTTCCTTCATAACAGGAAAATTGCTTAATTGCGACGAATTCTATAGGTGTTATCTCGCAATAATATAACTGTATTTTGGAGTGAATTTATCAAATCTTGAGAGATGATCCAACGCAATCTGGCAAGAACAGCTTCTCTGTTAGGCTGTTTGAGAGCGATAACAATAACGCCTGCATGAGATGAATAGTTTAGCGGAACAGTGTGATAAAAATCCCGATCGGTAGTGAGCAGAATCGCTTCATGCTGTTGGGCAATCTCAAAAAGTTGAAAATCATCTGCTCCTTGTTGGTCTGTGCCCCTAATGTCAATCACCTTGTGACCTGACCCATGCAATAATTCTTCGGCTGATTTTGGGAAATTTTCGTCAAGAAGAAAATTCATGCCGGGTTCATCTCAAAAGGAACATCTTCAAATTGCGTGAGGTCGCTGGCAAAAGCCAATGCCGCAGCAATATCCTCACGTTCAATGTGAGGATAATCTTCCAAAATCATTTCTATCGTATCACCAGCCGCGAGGGCGCCAAGGATGGTAGATACCATCACTCTCGTTCCCCTTATGACTGGCTTGCCGTGACAAACCAAAGGGTTTAATTCGATTCTGTCATGCATAATCAAGCATCCTTTTAGTCATTTTGAGTGCAAGGAATAGCAGGGATTATTTCAATGACCGGACATGTTTCTTTTCAACAATATCATCTCCTGATAACGGGCAGCATTATAGCATGGGTGAGCAAAATTGCCTGATCGGTGGAGATGTCGGCTGTGATATGGGCCGGTTCGGCGTTTCCAGCCGCGTCTATGGCCCGGCTGCGGAATTCATACACCTGGCTGTCTGGGGGCACAAAACGGGTGGAGGTGGCTAAAGGGGGCAGCCCGACAAAGACGGTCCAATCGCTGCCACCTTGTGGCCGATATTCGACGAAGTAATGGGTGATGCCGGCAATTTCATCTGTGCCCGACCAGTGAATGGAGTAGCCGGGGGCGTTTGGTAGCTGCAAGACAGCGTTGACGCTGCTGGTGGGTGGGGTGGTATCTAGCCTGAAGTGGGTGGCGGTGGAGGTGACGGTCTGGGAACCGCCGCCAGATGGCTGCACGGTTGCCTTTACCCACCAGTACAGGTGCGCATAATCCTGGGTAAAGATGTGGCTGTGCTGCAAGATGGCGCCTGACCAGGTCTGGTCATACACCAGATTGTTCATGGCGGCGTCGGTGGCAACCTGTAATTGTGTTTGTACCACCGGCGCGGTGCTGACAATTTGCCAGGTGAATTCAACGGGGTTGGCCGTCACCCACACATCGGGGGCGGGTGTGCTGTTGTGGACTTCGCTGACGCTCTGACCCAGGTGCAGCAGCCGTATGCCATCGAACCAGACGCCACGGCCGTTATCGGTGGTGGTCAGGTCGGTCAGGCGCAGGCGATTATTGCTGTTGGCAGTCAGGTCAAATTCACCTACCGTCATCCATAGGCCAACGTTGGCATCCTGGTTGACGGTGACGCTGCTGGTACCGGTGGCGTGGTAAACGGTGTAACGCGCCCCAATGGTTTCCGGGGCGCCGGTATTGCAATAAGGGGCATAGATTTGAATACGGTAACGGCCGTCTACCGGCACATTAAACCGCCATTCACCCCAATTTGTACTTTGGTTGGGATCGGTAGTAGACCAGGTGTAATACGAATGTCCATTGTTGCCACAGCCGCGTGGTCCTTCATACCAGTTAGCATTACTTTTGGTAAAGCTGCTGCTCATCTCGTCTATGTGAATGTATGGGGAGACAAAACCGATACGCGACGCCACCGCATTACGCAGCCAGGGCAAATAGTTGTAGGCATTGCTACCCGGACAAAGTGTATTCAGCCCGCCGTACACATCCCGGTGCCCCATGATGTGCGGCAGCCCCCAACTCATCTGCACCATGCGGCTGGCATCAAAGGGGTCAATATCCCGTTGGTCAGCCTTCCAGGCAAACAAGTCAGCCAGGGCATTCAGCATCGCCGTAGAGGGTATACTGCCGCCGCCTTCATCGGGCGAGGTAAAGTTGCCAATGAGTGAAGCGGCCATGCCGCCGGCATTGGCCGCGCCGGCATGGACGCCGGTGACATCCCACTGATGGTAGTTGCCGTTGAGATGGCCTTCAAAGATGACGCCGTTGATGTCTATCAGGTAGTTGTAGCCAATGTCTCCCCACCCTTGCGTGAAGGTATGGTATTCCCAGATAGCGCGCACGATGGCCGCCGAGTCGCCGCCGCTGCTGGTGACGGTGTGGTGCATCAACAAATGGGTGTAGGTCTGATAGTCCAGACCGCTGTACCAACATTCGGGTTGGGTACACCAGGCGGCCCGCGTGATAACAAAGGGACGGGGGAAATCTTCCGGGTTTTGGGGCGTTTCTGGTGGGTTAGCGGCATCTAGCTCTTGCTGGCGGGCGATGAGTTCAGCAGTGGTAGGCCCGTTGCTGGTGTCTATTAGCACAAAGTCAAGCTGGCGTAGCAGGGGCGCCGGCCCACCCCAATAGCGCGCGGCGCTGACCTGGAATTGCAGGTAGTGGTGGGTTTTGTCAACGGCCGGAACCGCCACCATATCGCCGTATTGCCAGGCGTCGCCCGGTTCGTTCCAGTCGGCGTGAGCGTGAATATCATACCATTCGCTCCACTGCTGGCCGTCGGGGCTGGTGCGTAGATGGATTTCCAGGCTGGCGCTTTCGGGTATGTCGGCCAGCCAGTGGGTGACGGCGGCGTTGTAGGCGATGGGGGTGTGGATGACGGCGGATTGGTAATGGGCGATGACGGCCGTGTCCGCCATCTCCAGCCCATTCGTCGTTACCTGCATTCCCTGGCTTTCGCCCCCGGCGAAGGTTTCTCCTTGAAAAGTAACAATCTCGATGGTTGATTGGGCCTGACTGGATTTTGTTTGTGTCCAGCCGAGGGCAACCAATAAACTAAACAGGGTAAGGATTGTTAATGTTTTGAACTGCATCGCGTACTCCTTCTTCTGACTTGGCTCAAAGTGTAGGAATCATAACAAGGTAACGAGGCATGAGAGGTATAGACCGGGTGAATTCAGCGGCACGTTATGCATTCATTAAGATAAGCAACCCGGAAGCATCCCGCTAGTACCTATAGGCAAATGCGTCCCTCAATCCATATGCTAAACTTTAGGCCGTCAATCAACGATTAATGAAAATTGCAGCCCGGGCCTCCCTGTCCGGCTGTTCATCGGGCAAGGATGCCCGATTGACGAAGGAGATAGCTCCATGAAGCAGGGCGGGTTTTCTTTTCGCTGGTGGCATCTGGTGGCGTTGCCAGCTTTTATTGCCTGGCTGTTTTTCAGCCTGGGCGCTTATTATGTGGCGCACAAGCCGTTGGATGCTACGGCCGTGCAGATGATTAGCGCGCAAGTGGCCAGCTGGGCCGATTTTTCCTTTTCGGGGACGGCGTTGTGGCGTGGTTTGCTGGATGTGGTGGCCGCGATCTGGATTTGGCTGGCAGTGTTGGGGGTGGGCTTATGGTTGTGGCGCTGGTTGGGGCCGGCAGATGCCACTATTGGCGAGGTGGCGCTGTTTGCATTTGGTTTAGGTTTTGGCGTGGTTGGTCTGTTGATTTTAGGAGTGGGGTTGGCCGGGTGGCTACAACGGCCGTTTCCCCTGACCCTGTTAATCATTCTTACCCTTGCCGGTTTACCGGTCTTGATTCGCTTTGGGCGCCAACTGCGGTTTCCACAACGGCCGTCTCCCCTCATCATCCTCTATCTGGCACTGACAATAGGGCTGGCCTTTACGGTGGCGCTGCTGCCCCCCACCAGTTGGGACAGCCTGTCGTATCACCTGCGCGGCCCCTGGCTGTATCTGCAAGCCGGTCAGATTTATGCCGATATTGATATTTTCTCGCTCAATTATCCTTTTTTGCTAGAAATGCTCTTTATGCTGGCGATGGCGGTGCGCAGCGACATCACCGCCCAACTCATGCATTTTTTCTTCATCTTTCTACTGGTAGGGTTGGTGTATCAGGTGGCTGTGTCTGGATTCAAGCTGCGTGATGGGTGGACGGCCGTGCTGCTGCTGCTGGTTACGCCACTGGTTTGGCAACTGGCCCCGGTTGCCTATAACGATCTGGCTCTGGCTTTCACCATACTGGCGTCACTTCTGGCCTTCATCCGTTGGCACGAAGGGCAGTCAACTCATTGGCTGCTGCTGAGCGGCCTGTTTTCTGGCCTGGCCATGAGCCTGAAATATACCAGCTTTGTGGCGCCGTTGTTTATTGGCCTGTGGCTCGTCTGGCAGCATTGGCGGCAGCCGCGCCAACTGCTGCGCCTGGGGCTGATTTTTGCCGTGCCGGCATTATTGGTGGCGCTGCCCTGGTTTGTGAAGAACTGGGCCTTTACGGGAAATCCCGTTTATCCGTTTGTGTGGGACGGCCGTTACTGGGACGAGTTCCGCTCCATCGCCCACCGCGCCCCTGGCACCGGTATTGGTTGGGATATCCCTGCCCTGCTCACATTGCCCTACAGTCTCACCCTGGGCATCGGAGACAACAGCGGCGATGGCCAAACCGGCCCCCTATACCTGGCGTTGTTACCCTTGCTGTTGTTCTACGCGCTTTCGCGTTTTGGCCGCCGGCAAGCCCCCTTTGCCTTCCATTTCCTGTTGCTTTTTGCCCTCTTCCAATATGCCGCCTGGGTAGTAGGCGTCATAGATTCGGCTCCTTTGCGTCAGGCGCGGCTGCTGCTGCCCGCTTTTGTGGTCCTGTGCCCCGTGCTGGCCTGGATCATTGCCGACTTGCAGCGGTATGACCACCCCCAGTTTTCCTTGCAGCGGTTTATCAACCTGGTACTGGCAGTAGTCATCTTGTTTGAACTAGTGACACAGGCGGGCCAATGGTTGTCACAAAGCCCGCTGGCCTTCATCACCGGTAATCAACTGCGAGAGAGCTATCTGGCTCATAACCCCTCTGTGGCTTATGTATACCGGGCCTCCCAGGTCATCAATGAAACATTGCCGCCACAGGCGGTGGTGCAATTTTTGTGGGAACCGCGCACGTATTATTGTGAACTGGACTGCCGCGGCGACCATATTTTGGATAAATATACTTTTCTGGAATATCAGTATGGCACAGCCAACCGGATAGCCCAGGCGTTAGCGGCTGAAGGAGTGACACATTTATTGATTTTTGAGCAGGGATTGGCGTTTTTACAGGAGGCTGAGGCGGTCGGGGTGATACCGGCAGAGGAAGCAGAATATGAACGCTTTCTGGCTGAACACACGCGCCCGGTGCAGCAGTGGGGCCAGGTGTATACACTGGTTGAATTGATCCCATAATCACAGGCATAATCGTTCAGACCTGACAGGTTGAAGAAAACCTGTTGGGTCTCCAGACAGCTTATGAACAAAAAAAATCTGGTGATCGCTGTTTTGTTGCTGGCGTTGTATGCCGCCAGCGTAGTGGGGATGTATGTCACATTCACGTCCAAAGTGCCGGGGGCCAATGACTTTTATTCGCGCTGGCGGGGGGCGCAGCTGTTCTGGCAGGAGGGGATGGACCCCTATTCGCCAGAGGCTTCAGATCTGATTCAGATTGGCATCTACGGCCGTCCTGCCACCCCCGAAGAAGACCAGGTGCTCTTTGTCTACCCGTTCTACACCGCCATTCTGCTCTGGCCGTTGGTGGGAATTGAGTATGGGTGGGTACAGGCGATCTGGTTGGTGACAGTACAGTTTGCGCTGATGACGGCCGTGATCCTCACCCTCAAACTGTTTAACTGGCGGCAGCCGCCCTGGCTGCTGGCGCTGACCCTGCTCTGGGCCGTCATCTTTTACAACAGCACCCGCACCATCATCCTGGGGCAGTTTGCCGCCCTCATCTACTTGTGGATGGTGGGCTGCCTGCTGGCGCTCAAATATGACCGGGACGTGTTGGCCGGGCTGCTGCTGGCGCTGACCACCATTAAACCGCAAATGAGTTTTCTGTTCATACCGGCGCTGCTGCTGTGGGCGCTGGGGCAGCGGCGCTGGTACTTTATTGGCGGCTTTGGTGGTTCCATGTTGGCGCTGGTGGGGTTGTCATTTTTGCTGCTGCCCTCCTGGCTAGGCGGCTTTTTAGACCAGGTTAGTTACTACCCGGCCTACACTATCACCGGGTCGCCGCTGTGGGTAATTACCGGCTATTACCTGCCCTGGCTGGGCCAGCCAGTGGAATATGCGCTGATTATTGGGCTGCTCATTTACCTGCTGTGGCAATGGCGCTGGCTGCTGAAAGTGGGGGTGGGTGACGGCCGTTTCCATTTCATCATCGGCCTCACGCTCATCATCACCAACATGGTGGTGGTGCGCACGGCAACCACTAACTACATCATCATGTACATCCCCCTATTCATGGTATTGCACACCCTCAGCCAGCAAGCGCGGCGGGGTAATCTATGGGTGGCGCTGTTTTATGGGGTGAGCATCATTTTTACCTGGGCGCTTTTTCTGGCGACGATTGCCGGCGATCAGGAACATCCTGTCACCTACCTGCCATTGCCCTTCTTGCTGCTGCTGGTGATGGTCTGGTGGCGGCGCTATTGGACAACACCGCATCTGCCAGTCGTTGAGGTTGCCGGATGAAGGGGGCGTCCCGCTGGCGGCTGGTGGCGTTGCTGGTGTTGGTAGGGGCGGGGTTGTGGGTCACGGCCGTACTTGCCGCCCCCCACATGCCACCCCTGCGTGACTTTGATCAGACCTTCTACCCGGCCATTCGTTATACCCTGGCGGGGGAAAATCCCTATACCGCTTATTATGAGGAAACCGACCAGGGCGCGCCGCCGCTCTTTTTCAGCCCACCCTGGCTGCTGCTCATCCTTTTGCCCTTTGGCCTGTTTCCATTGGCGATGGCGCGGGTTTTGTGGCTTTTGTTTCTCATTGGTGTGTCGTTTGCTTCCATTCGTCTCCTGGCACCCTGGCGCGTGCAAGGATTATGGACGCTGGCGCTGGTGGTGCTGCCCTGGTCACTCATTGGTCTGTTGTTTGGGCAGGTGACGCCGCTGGTGCTGCTGGGCGCGCTGGCAGCCATCGTCCTGGTTTACCATTTTCCAGAAAGCTGGCCGGTGGCGCTGCTTTTGTCGCTCTGTTTTTTGCTCATGGGGTTGAAGCCGCAGTTGGGCATTTTGTTGGCCGCACCGCTGTTGTTTTGGATGGTCAAAACACGCGACCGGCGTTTGGTCGGGGTTGTGCTGGTGGGCAGCCTGGCGCTGTTGATCACACTTTTGCTGGTACCGCCCTGGCTGATACGGCAAACGGGGGAAATCTCCCAAACCATTGCCCCACACTGGCAATCAACCCTGGAACGAGAGCTAACGCTGTGGCAGTTACCGCCGCTGGCAGCGGCGCTGATGGCGCCGCTCGCGCGCCTGTTTGTGGTGGGGGTGATGGTGGCCTGGGCCTGGCGGGCCAGAGGATTTCCGCCGGCCTGGTGGAGCGCCTGGTTCACGGCCGTACTCATCATCACCCCCTACACCCGCGCCTACGATGGCATCTTGATGCTGCCGATGCTGGCGCAAATGATCGTGTACCGGCGCTGGCATTTCCTGGCATTTGTGGCTCTGATGGGGCTGTATATTCTGTCACCCAATGGCGAATTAGGCAGCGTGGTGGCGCCACTGACGGCGTGGCTGCTGTTTGTACCCTGGCGGGGCACAGCCGTAGAAATTGGAGATTGGCGATTGGAGAACAATCAATCTCCAATCTCCAATCTCTCATCTCAATTAGACTGAAGCCATTTGACGCCGTAAGGGGGTAATGGCAATTGCACACGGCCGTCCACCACCACCACTTTTTCCGCTCCCGCCAAGACATTCACCAACATGCTGGCATCCGGCACAGCCACTTCCAGCCGGACAGGTTGGTTGCAGACATTGTGCAGGCAGAGCAGGCGCTCACGGCCGTCGGCGCTGATGCGCCACAGGGCAAACACCGCCGGATGGCAGAACACCACCTGCTGTTCCCCTTGAGGCGCAAAGGCCGCCAGGGTGGTGCGGATACGCAGCAAATGCGCGTACCCGGCAAACACTTGGTGGCGCAATGAGGCCGGGTCAGCCAGTTCATCTACCAGTTGGTCAAGCTGGCATTTTTGCCGGTTGATGGTGCGGTTGTGCCCCGCTTGCCGCGCCCCTTCCGGCCAGTTCTGCGCCCCAAACAGGCTGTGGAAATAGATGCCCGGCACGCCCCGCAGCGCCAGCATGATCGCCTGCGCCGCCAGGAATCGTTGCGCTTTCAGGGTAATGGCTTCATCAGGCTGGTCGGGGTCGCCCAGGGCGTCCAGGTAGGTGCAGTTTAGTTCGTAAGGGCTTTGGCTGCCGTCGCTGTTGGTTTTGTAGTTCACCAGCCCACCCAATGCCTTGATGCGGTTGGCCATGGTGGTCACGGCCGTGTCCGGCAGCAGTCCACGCGCCGGCTGCACGCCAATGCCATCATGGGAGGCCAGGAAGTTAAAAAACGTCACTTCATCAGAAGGCAGGGTGAGCGAATCCGCCCATTGCGACAAAATTTCCGCGCTGCCGATGTGGAAGGCGTGCAGGGTCAGGGGCGGTAGGGGGAAGTTGTAGACCAATTGGGCTTCGTCACGGCCGTCCCCAAAATAAGCGATATTCTCGGCATGGGGCACGTTCGTCTCGGTGATCAGGCTGACGTGGGGGGCTACCCGGTTTAAGACCGTGCGCATGAGTTTGACGATCTCGTGCGCCTGGGGCCGGTGCAGGCAGTCTGTGCCCAGTTCTTTCCAGATGTAGGCAATGGCGTCCAGGCGAATAAATTCCGCCCCCTGCGCCACGTAAAAAAGCAACAGGTCCAACATCGCCAGCAGCACGTCAGGATTGGCAAAGTTGAGGTCCACCTGGTCGGCGCTGAAGGTCGTCCACACGTGGCTTGTGCCTGTTTCGGTGGCAAACGGGGTGAGCAGGGGATGGGTGCGCGGGCGAAAAACCTGTGAGAGGTCGGCATGGGGGTCGGCGGTGGTGTAAAAGTCGGTGTACGGCCGTTCCCCCCGCAAAAACGCCTGAAACCAATCACACTGCACGGAGGTATGGTTCACCACCAGATCAAACATCAAACGAAAACGGCCGCCTATCTGGGCCACGTCTCCCCAATCCCCCCAATCGGGGTACACGGCTCTGTAATCAATGACCGAAAAGCCATCATCCGACGAGTAAGGGAAAAAGGGCAGCAAGTGGACGGTGGAAACCAGCCCGGTCAGGTGGTTTTCCAGAAAGTGGGCGAGGGAAGCTAACGGCCGTTCCCCCGCCGTCTGCACCATGTCACTATAGGTAATGAGGATGGCATCCTGGTGGGAGACGCGGGGTCGGGTGGACGGCCGTAACGCCCCGGCGTTGGCCTGAAAATCTGCCAGCATCCTGTCCAGCCGTTCGGCCGCCGGCGCGGCCATCTCCGCCCCATAGATCAGCTGGAGATGTGAAAGTAAATCCTGGTTCATGGTCTCATAACCAGCGGCAGATAAACCTCCACAAGCGGCTCGACAATCGGCCCATCGTCATCCTGAATGGTGATGGTAGCCGATGATTGGCCCAAACGGGCAAAGGTGGGGTCGGCAATGGTCAGGGTGAAATCGCGGTCAGGTTCGTCCAGTGTGTTGTCCAGGATGGGAATAGCCAGACTTTGGCTGGCGGCGCCCGGCGGGAAGGTGAGTGTGCCGGAAATGGGCGTGTAATCTATGCCGGGCACGGCCGTACCCGCCACTGTTTCATACCCCACTGTCACCGTAAAGGTGGCGGTATAGCTCAGTTGCACGTTGAGCACGGCCGTGCCCACCGTCTCCGAAACCATCAGGCTGGCCGGCTCAATATCCACGAAGGGCGCCGTGTCTGGCGTCACACCCACATACCGCAGCCAGATAATGGTCTGGGCTGAGGAAGTGTTGTCGCTCAAGGCGACCAGATTGGGCTGTTCATACGGGTCGGGGAATTGGGGCAGCGGCGGCTCCCAGGCCGTGTAATCCCGCAGCGGCCCACTGAGGATGGGCACACCATCGGCCGACAACCGGTAGATGTCTTCAATGATTTCCAGTTCATAGGCCACAAAATCGGCCGTGGTGTCATAAGCCACCCCTTCAGCGTGGGTGAACAGCGCCGGGGGATCGCCCCCTTCTTGCGCCCAGATTTCGTTCTGCCAAAAGGCCAGTTCAATGCCCCACAAATCGGCGCTGATGACGGTGACATTGATACCGGCGCGGTGTGGGCTGACGTGACTTTCTTCTACCACGCGCATGGTGAAATGAAGCTGGAAACCATTTTGCCGGGTGAGCGTGGGCATGGTGGTGGGATCAACGCCATACCCGGCCATATCGTCTATATCCGGCATAGTGTCCAGGATGGTGGCCTGCACGGCCGCGCTGTAGGTCTGGGTAGCTTCCACCTGGAACGGAAATACCAGATCAATGGCGCCATAGGCCATATTTTGGGTATCCGGCGTGCCCCCCAACGCGCCATCGTATAAAACGAGGGTATCGGTGGGGGCGGCCACGGCCGTTTGTAGTGTGGTCAGCAGTAAATGGGTGGCCAGTACGGCCGTAACTACCGCCATCCCTATCAAAAACAATTTTCGTGTCATAGGTACTTCCCCTGGTAATTGGCAATGGTTAATTGACCATTATCAATTGGCCATTGATCAGGCCACCATCGTCCGCATCAACGCCACATTTGGCGTGTGGCCTGTCCATAACTCAAAGGCGCGGGCGCCCTGGTAAACGAGCATACCCAGGCCGTTGGCGGCAGCTAAACCGGCCGCCTGCGCCTGGCGCATGAAGGTGGTCTCACGCGGATTGTACACCAGATCATACACAAACGCGCCCGGCGGCAGCGGCAGGTCGTCCGGCCAGGGGGAGGCTTCCGGGTGTGGGGTCATGCCCAGCGGCGTGGTGTTGACGATGAGGGGGGCGGTCAATGTGGCGACAAGGGCGGCTAAATCAGCCGTGGGCCGGGCGGCCACATCACCAGCATACGGCCGTAACGCCGCCGCCAATTCCCCCACCTGTTCCGGCCGCCGCGCTACCACCTGCACCCGCCCACCGGACTTCGCCAGGGCATAGACCACCGCCCGCGCCGACCCACCCGCGCCGAGAATAAGACAGTCACGGCCGTTGACCGCCACCTCTAGCTCCACCAGATCGGCCAGGAAGCCGGCCCAGTCGGTGTTGTAGCCGGTCATGGCGTAATCCGTAATCGGTAATCCGTAATCCGTGATGCGTGATGCGTGATGCGTGACCGGTTCACGGGTTACGGATAACGGATTACGGTTTACGGGTAAAGGGTTACGGGTCACGACAATAGTATTCACCGCGCCGATGGCCTGGGCGGCGTCTTCGAGTTCATCGAGCAGGGGCATGACGGCTTGTTTGTGGGGGACGGTGACATTGACACCGCGGAAACCGAGTGTGGGCAGGGCGGACACGGCCGTACTCACTTCATCAGGATGCACCGGCAGCGGCACGTATACGTAGTCCAGCCCCCGGTCGGCCAGCGCCGCGTTGTGCATGGCCGGGCTAAAGCTGTGCGCCACCGGCCAGCCGATGATGCCGAGGAGTTGGGTGGAGCCGGTGATCGGTAATGCGTGATGCGTGATGCGTGATGCGTGAGGTGTGGTCATGGATTGTCGAAGTAGGGGATGGGCAGTTCGCTGCGTATGAGTTTGAAGATGAGGGGGATACGCTGCATGTGGCCGGGGGAAAGGGGCGGCAGGTTATCTTCGGCAAAAAAGCCAACATCAGTGGCTTCGGCGCTGGTTTGCGGCGTTCCCTCTACAATTTCGCCCCAAAACAGATGGTGTAATAGTTGTACTTTGATGCGGCTGTCCCATAAACGGGAGTCAAACAGGCCGAGATATTGGGTAACTTGGCCACGCACCTGCACTTCTTCCCACAATTCGCGCACGGCCGTTTCCGCTGGCGTCTCACCCATCTCTACCGCCCCACCCGGCACAGCCCACAAACCATTATCGTGCCGCTTAATGAGCAAAAGTTTGCCCTCTTGAAAAGCTGCAAATTCGGCCCCGGAGAGCGGCGTCAGGTGATAAAGCAAATCTTCAAAGTAGGGCAGAATCTCCTGCGGATCACGCTGTTCTATCACACCGATGAGCCGGGCGCTGAGGGCCAGCAATTGTGCATAGCGCGCCTGATCATATGGGTCTTTCGTGAAGTACCGCCCCAAATTGGCAAGGCCACGTAGCTCATCGGCAATTTGGTACAATGCTTCTGTCGAATTCACCATCTTCCTCTCTCTTTTCTTTACCTCTTTGCCACTTTGCGCCTTTGCGTCAAATCATTCCACCCACTGCATGTTTGCGCCCAATGCCTGCATCGTTTCTACAAAGCCGGGAAAGCTGTCGGCCACGCAGGCGGCGTCATGCACCAGCGTATCCCCGGTCGCCACCAACCCGGCGACTGCCAGGGACATCCCCAGACGATGGTCGTCGTGGCTGTCTACTTCAACCCCACACGGCCCCTTCAACGAGTTCAGGGCAAGCCGTACCGGGCCATGCACCGTAAACCCATCAGCGTACTCGGTCAGTTGGATGCCCAGTTTGCGCAATTCGCCCGCCAGTACGCCAATGCGGTCTACCTCTTTGACCCGCAGTTCGGCGGCGTCACGCACCGTGCTGCTGCCCGCTGCCTGCGAAGCGGCCACGGCCCAAATGGGCAGTTCATCAATGCCGCACACCACGCTCGCGCCGTGTACGGCCGTGCTGTGCAGCTCATCAAAACGCACTGTCAGGTCGGCCACCGGTTCACCGCCCGTCACCCGCTCATTGGTCAGCGTAAAATTGGCCCCCATCGCCCGCAGCCAATCCAAAATGCCGGTGCGGGTCTCATTCATGCCCACGTTCTCAATCGTAATCTGCGAATGGGGCACAATGGCCGCCGCCACCAGCGGAAAGGCCGCCGACGACATATCACTCGGCACCGTCAAATTCAGTGGTTGAAGTGAGCGGTGAGCAGTAAACAGTGAGTGCATGGTGATCCAATTGCCGTTTGTTTCGACGTTTGCTCCCATGGCTGCCAGCATTCGTTCCGTATGGTCACGAGCCGGGCCGGGCTGGTACACGGCCGTTTCCCCCGCCGCATACAAACCGGCCAACAGCACCGCGCTTTTCACCTGGGCGCTGGCTACGGGCATTTCATATTGGATGGCGTGCAGGGGGGCAGGGGTAAGGTGTAAAGGGGCACGGCCGTCGGTCGTCTCGATCCGTGCGCCCATCAGTCGCAGCGGCTCGGCAATACGGCGCATCGGCCGTTTGCGCAGCTGCTCACTGCCATCCAACGTCACCGGGAAGCGCTGCCCGGCCATCAGCCCCGCCAGCAGCCGGATACCCGTGCCGGCATTGCGCAAATCCAGCGGCCTGTCCGGTGGTTGCAGCCCGTGCAGCCCCCGCCCTTCAATTTGCAAATCCCAGGCGGTGGGCGACTTTTTATCAATCTCAATTTCCACACCCAATGCCCGCACCGCGCCCAGCGTCGCCAGCGTATCCCCGGCGGGCAGCCAGCGGCGAATCACGCTCACACCCTCGGCAATAGCCGCCAACATCACCGCCCGGTGGCTGACGGATTTGTCGCCGGGCACGGTGATTATGCCCCGCAGTGGGGTGGTTTGAGGGTGGATCAGCAATTTGGTGGACATGTTTTCTCCGGTACGGGGGGATCGGTGAACGGTAAACGGTGAAAGGTAATCGGTGACAAGGTGTCAGGCATGTCTCTTCTACGGTTTGGCAAAGGGATGGCGAACCTGAAGGTTTAGATGCTGTTCAAAGGGGTCAAAATCACGGTCAGCATGGAGCAAAGCCAGCTTATTTTCGATGCAAAATGTAGCAATCAAACAATCAATTGTTTTGCGAATAGTGATGCCTTTGGCGCGGAGGGACCGATAGTTTTGGGCGCTTTTGACGGCCGTGTCCATTCCTACCATCTCCACCACTCGAAATTTAAGCAAAGCTGTTCGCGCTTTATCAAAATCCTTTTGCCGGCGAAATCCTTGCAACACCTCAGCCAGAATCAGGTCACCTGTGAAGATCATTTCCTGGCCTAATGCCCGGTGTAGATAGTCAGTTTCCGGGGTTATAACGCCATTGAAATAATCAATCCAGACGGAGGAATCAACCAGAAGGCTCAAAACGACCTTCCCGCATCTCGGCTAGATTGCCATTCCACGATAGTTGCCCACGCAACTCACGTACCTGCGACTGCTCATACATCTGGATGAGCAACCGCAGCGCTTCTTCCACCACCTGCCGCTTTGTCTGGATACCGGATAGACGTTGCGCCTGAGCCATTAAGTCGTCATCAATTACCACATTGGTACGCATCATTCACCTCACAAAAAAGCCCGAATGTGTATAGATTAGCAAGATTATGTGTATTCTGCAATCACTCAATAATTAACCGATGACCGATTACCGCTTTAGTCGCTTCATCTGGCGCACAACCTTTTGCGTCTTTTTGTCCTCGCGGTCAGGATCCAGGCGGGCGACGGGTGGGCGTTTTTGCACTTCCGCCTGGGCCAGGGCGTGGTGGATGAGTAGGATATTTTTCTCTCGCATAAATTGTTCGTGAGTGGCGTCAGGGTGGTCTTGTTGGAAGGCCGTTTCAGCCGCCAGCATCTTCTCTTTCACGTCCTGAATTTCGGCGGCGGGCAAATAGGCGGCGTTGGTGCTGAACTCCAGCCGATCCAACACCGGCACGAGCCGCGCCAGAATGACCTCGCCAATCTCCACAATGCCCCGCCCGCCGGCGTCATACACCGTAAATTCTTCGCCGGTGAGGTAGTCCCGCAGGAAGAGGGTTTGCCCTTCATAACCGGTCAGCTCATACGCGCCGGCCGGGGGCGCCTGCCGCCATTCGTCCAGCGCTGCCTGCTGGTGGCTGGACAGGTCTTCATACCGCTCATCATAATAGAGATTGATCAGGCGGCTGCCATCGGCCAGGGGGTAATCAAAGACAAACCAGTCAAAAAAGCGAAGCGCCTCTGGCTGGCTCATCTCTTCGGCATTATCAAAGGTGTAAAACTCATTCCAATACAACGGCAAGGCTTTGGCAAAATCTTCATTGAAGCGTTCATCGCGGGCAAACTTGAGCAGGTCACGGCGGATATAACGCACCGCTTCCTGCCGGGCGCGCCGTTCGCTCTCTTTGACCTGGTCTTCTTTCAGGTGGCACTGCTTGTACTTTTTGCCACTGCCACAGTAACAGGGGTCGTTTCGTCCGGGTGTGTCCATGTTGTCTCCTCTTTTCTAAAGAAAGTAAGCAGTGAGCGGTAAGCAGTGAGCAGTGGTTTGACCGCTCACTGCTAACTGCTTACTGCCAACTGCTCACTAGCCACTGCGCACTTCAAGACCAGCCAGAATAGGCAACAACTCACTCAATCGCTCAATCGCGTAATCGGGCTTAATGCCGTTCAATTCGTAATTGAGGTGGGGCGGGCTGATCAAGACGCTGGTCAGGCCGGCGGTATTGGCCCCGGCAATATCGTTTTCGGGGCGGTCGCCAACAAAGACAGCCTGTGCCGGTTGGATGGCCAGCATATTCAATACACGTTCATAAATGGCGGGATGGGGTTTCATGTAACCGGTATCGCCAGAGGTGACGCGGGCATCCAGATAGGGCAGCAGACCATATGTTTCCAGTTCCACGTCACGCATCCACATGGGCTGCATGGCGTTGGTGATCAGGCCGAGTTTGTACCCCTGTTGGCGCAGGGTTTGCAGGGTGGGGATGGCGTCGGGATACGGCCGTACCCCCGGCACCGGCTGCCAGTTATAGACCCGCAGCAATTCATCCATGTCAAACTGGTGGGCCCCCAGGCCAGATTCTTGCAAGGTCTGGGCGATTACCTGCGCCAACGAGACGCCAGCCCAGGTCAATTTGGCTTGCTGCCACAGCCGAACCAAGACCTCGCCAAAACAGTCCAGAAAATCTTCTTCATCGGGCAAGGCGTGTCCCTGGGCTGTCAGGTAGGTATACACCTGCCGCAAATGGCGTTGGCCAATAGCGGCGCCATGAATTTCCTGGCCTGACCAATCAATCAGGGTGTCGTCCAGGTCAAAAATAACGGCCGTAATCCTACGTTCAAACTGGTACATGTTCCGTCGGCGGGGTCTCTTTCTCTTTTTTGTTGGCAACACGGTCAAGCAGGATTACGGCCGTGATCCCCACCCCCGCCAACAGCAACGCCACCACAAACTCCATCACCCCCGCCTGGGTAGATAAATTCGGCAGCACGTTCAACTGCTTGATCACAATACGAAAACCCTCACTGTCCAGCACATATTGGCCCAACGCATCTTGCAGCCAGGCCACGTCCTGTTTCCACGGCCACACCTTGCGCAAACTACCGATCATCAAACCGATCAGCACCGCCACCGTCCAATCGTGATATTTCTTAAACAGCCAGCTGAGTACCTGGGCAAAGGTAATCAACCCAATGGCCGCGCCAATTCCCAGGCAAAAAATGCGCCAGGCTTCACTAAAATCGCCGACGCGGATCGCGTTGACTGTGGACAGTGTATCCAGATATTTGCCCATTACCACCAGCAGGAAAGCGCCGGAAATACCGGGCAAAATCATAGCGCAGCTAGCCACCGCGCCCGCCAGAATCCAAAACCACCAGGTATCGGGGGTTTGCAGCGGCACCAGCCCCACCAGGATATAAGCGCCAACCGCGCCCAGCAGCAGCAGCCCGATCTTCCCCGCCGACCACTGCTTGATTCGTTTGGCTACCACAATGGCCGAAGCCAGCACCAGTCCAAAGAAAAAGCTCCAGATATACACCGGCTGGTTGACCAGCAGCGTCTCCAAAATACCGGAGAGGGTGATGATGGCAATAAAAATGCCCAACCCCACCGCCATAAGAAATTCCCAGTTGAAAATACGCAGCGCCTCCCGAATATGGAAACGGCCGATCGTCAGTAAAAATGAAGGGTCGCCCAACGTCTTGATGGAATTGATCAGCTCTTCATAAATGCCCAAAATGAAGGCCATGGTGCCGCCGGAGACGCCGGGCACAATATCAGACGCGCCCATACAAATGCCGCGCAGCGTCAGCCCGGCATAACCGCGCAGGGAGCGTTTTTGTTTACCTTCTGCCTGTTCACTCGTTGTTGATTGCATGAAATTTACTCTCACCTGTCAAGATTATCGTTCAAAACAGGGCATTATAACATCACGCCGCTTTTCAGGCAGATTTTATGGGATTGGAGATTGGGCGATTAGAGATTATGGGATTAGAGATTGTGGATTACTCAATCTCGGCTCTACAGGATTTCAAGGGGTTCGGCGTGACATGTGACGAGAGATGCGTGTGGTCTCTCTGGTCAGGCCTCACTCGTCACGCATCACAGCCTGCCCTGAGCTTGTCGAAGGGGCCTGTCAACCCCCTGAGTTCCCAAAGAACCTCAATCTCTAATCTCTATCGTATTTTGCGACTAACTTGCGGACGGTGGTCATGTTGCGCACGGTGGCCGGGCTGCGCAACGTCTTTTCCAACAGCGCCCCGGAGAAAGTAGATTGCATTTGCTGTTTGCGACCTAACCAATAAAGTTCACGGCCGTGAATATGAAACGCATCCACTTCATTCGCAAACGCCAACACCTTATCCCGAATTTCGGCCGCTGGTTCGGCCTTTAGAAAAGCAATGTATAACGAAGCGCCGGCTTCAAATTCGGCCGGCGGAAATGGTTGGTGGGTGAGTACGGCCGTCAATTCCGGGAAGGTGCGCAGAAACGTGGCTACCGGATAGCCCAAGACATTTTCCAGATGTGTTTCTATCCGGCATTCCAGCGCTTCCCTGTCGTCACTTGCAGATTCAAAAATGACGTTACCGGTCTGGATATACGTCTCTACATCGGCAAAACCGGCGGCGGCAAAATGCTGGCGCAGGTCGGCCATTTTCACAATATGCCCGCCGATGTTGATGGCGCGGAGAAAGGCAACATAGCGAGTCATTCAGTTTCCTTCCTTCAATTGACCACCCCAGGCTGCCGGGTCAACATCGGCAATGGTTTGCGAGAAGGTCCAGCGACGGCCGACCAAATCCACGGCCGTGTACTGCCTTTCCCCATACGGATAATCGGTGGGTGGCTGCCCAATTTGTGCGCCTTGCTGCCGGGCATGGTTATAGTGGCTGTCCACATCAGCTACCCGCACCATGACTGCATGGGCCAGATCATCACTCTCGGCAGTGACGGCCGTAACAATGACCGCCCCTTCGCCAAAAGAAAGTTGAGCGCGGTGGTTGCCAATTTGCAGCCGTTCCGAAAAGCCAAAAACGCGACATAACCAGGCCACCGCTTCGCGCACATCGGGGTAGGCCAGTTCGGGAATAACGACGGCTGTGGGCATCGAGCGATTGTGCGGTTGTGTGCTGCCAGACTCATGATCGCCCACCGGCTCTGTCACCACGCGGTCGCTAAAACCGGCGATCAACGGCCGTGCCTGGGCAATGGCCTCCTGCACCTGGGGCAGCGAGAGGGAGGCGCGGTGGCTTTCTTCGCTGTCCCACACCTCCGTAATCCAGATGGCGTTCTCGTCAGCCTGGTCTCTGGCAACCACGTAACTCAGGCAGCCGGGCATCTCGTGGATGCCTGCCAGTAAAATGGTAATCAGGGTGTTGCGTTGGCCGGATACGGCCGTCATTTTGCCCATCAATCCGTACATTCTTTGCTCCTCAAACTGTTTGTAGTAGGCACTTTAGTGCCCGTCAGCAGGCGATAAATCGCCTACTACGAACGATGACCACCGTTGGAAGCGACTAGCAGATATTTTGGCAGTTTGCCACTTTTACGGCCGCGTGTGGTCAGCAGCAGGGTGGGGAGGCCGCGCCATTTGTGTCCTTTACGGCCGTCAGTCGCCACATACTCCTCAATATGGCTGCGCACCCAACCCTTAGGGCTGTCAAAAATTTCCTCGTTTGTTGTCATCGCGTTTATCTCTATCTGACGTCAACCGCCTGCGAGGAGCCTGGTCACGTGGGCAATCTCATCTGACAGTGCAGCCTTTTCATCCTCTGTTAGCTCAAGTAACGTCGCCGCCTGTAAAGATGCACGCGCCAGTTCCAGATTGTTTAGCCACACCGCTAACTCCGCCCGGTATAAATTGGCCCGGACGCGCTCAATTAAAGCCCAGTGTCTCATAGAAAGAGATAGATTCATTCAGATCGCGGCAGGGCAAAATTGGGTAAGTGCGTTCATTCGCCATGAAATGCGGTCTTATTTCTTTTTGGCTGGCTCGGCAAAGGCTAGGCCAGCGTCCTGTAGCGCCTGTCCGCGGGCTGTCGCCGGTTTCCAGACCGAGCGACGCTGGCTCGGTGGGATACTGACCAGAGCAGGTGCGTAACATGAGTTGTTAAATCAATCGCCGACCCTTAGGGACTGAGGGCGCAAACAGTTTCCAATGGCCCTCAGAGATAACTTCGACGGCGCCGTCGGTTACTTTTACGGCCGTTTCATCGTCAATCGCATACGCCGGCACATCTATCCCGGCGGCCCACCTTTCTGCGTCGGCCATGGTATTTTCCGGCAGCATCTCGTGATCCAGGTGCGGAAAGATCGAAAAATCAACCAGCCCCAGCGTTTCATCACCCCCGGTGGGCGGTCTCCAACCCATGAACTCCTCTCCGATACGGGGAGTCATCACCATACTTCCGGCACTCAACCCCACGTAGACCGCCCGCAGCGACGGCAACAGGCCTGCCAGTCCAGACTGCCGCATCCAGTAGCCCAAATACAAGGGATCACCGCCATTCACCAGCAGAACGTCTGCCTCTTGTACCCAAGAGACCCAGCGTTCTTTGTCAATACTGGGCAACGCGGTAAGCTCCAGCACCCCCACAGAGTTCCAACCCAGTTCGCACATGGGGGTTTCAGGTTCTTGCCCACTGATAAACTTCCAGGCCTGGACAGGAGTGACCATGGGGTGCCCGTACGACGCGGTGGGAATGCAGAGCGCGTTTGCCTCGGCAATCGGTTTGTCCAGCAGGTCAACTAGCGCGTTGTGGATACTGGCGTTTTTGATACCAGCCGAGGTGAGAAGATATTTCATGATGTCTCTCCTTACAGATTGAATACAAGCCGAAATGTCCCTTCACTCTCTCCTGCCGCCTTACGAGCCACGCAAAATCTTTTCCATCTTCCGGCCCATCGCCAACTCATCCACCAGCTTGTCCAAATACCTGACCCGCTGCGTCAAAGGATCCTCGATTTCCTCTACCCGATACCCACAGATGACGCCGGTGATCAGGTGCGCATTGGGGTTGAGCGAAGCACGTTGGAAGAATGTTTCAAAAGTTACTTTCTCATCTATCAGCTCCTGGATCTGCTGATCATCAAAGTCGGTTAACCATTCGATGACCTGATGCAGTTCTTCCTTAGTTCTGCCTTTCCTCTCCACTTTTTGAACGTACATTGGATAGACGGAGGCGAAAGTCATTTTGGCGATACGTGGATTGGGTGTGTTAGGATTTTTCATAGTTACCTTTTGTCATTGTGCCGGCACGCTCGTAATTCACGACAATGACGCCTTTCGAGGTGACTGTGCTTTCCGTTACCTTGAACGCCATCGGGAGCGTGCCATCGGCAAACAACCGCTTGCCACTGCCCATTGTTACCGGATACATCATCAGCCAGAATGTATCTACCAAATCATGCCGGATAAGTGTCTGAAGGAGATGTCCACTTCCCCACACGTGCAAATCCGGCCCTGGTTGCTGCTTGATGTTGGCGACTTTTTCGGCAATATCGCCGCTTAAAAACAGGGACGGCTGCCATTGGCTGGAAGTTCTAGTATTTGAGGCGACGTACTTGGCCGCCGTGTTGACACCCGGCCAGGCATCCGCATGTTGCGGCCAGTACGGCTCCCATATTTCAAAGGTTGTACGCCCTAACAACAGGTCGAACGGCAAGTTCATCTGCCTTCTCAGGGCCGTTCCCAAAATTTCGTCGGCATAGGGCGCTATCCACCCGCCGTGCGCGAAGCCGCCGCTGGTATCTTCCTCTGGCCCGCCTGGGGCCTGTATGACGCCATCAAGGGAGATATGTTCAAGCACAATAATTTTTCTCATAACGGAGTTCCTCCAACATCGGCGATGAAAGCATCGCTCGCAAAAACTGCCCGGTATAGCTGGCCTCAACCTGCGCTACCTCTTCCGGTGTGCCCTGGGCAATGATCTGCCCACCGCCGTCGCCGCCTTCCGGTCCCAGGTCAATCAGCCAGTCGGCCGTTTTGATCACATCCAGGTTGTGCTCAATGACGATGACCGTGTTGCCCGCATCCACCAGCCGGTGCAGCACATCCAGCAGCTTTTGCACGTCGGCAAAGTGCAGACCGGTGGTCGGCTCATCCAAAATGTAAACGGTGCGTCCGGTAGCGACGCGGCTCAACTCCTTGGCCAGCTTGATGCGCTGCGCCTCGCCGCCGCTGAGGGTGAGTGCGCTCTGCCCCAGCTTGATGTAATCCAGCCCCACATCGTGCAGCGTTTGCAGCTGACGGTGAATCTTGGGATGGTTCTCGAAAAATTCCAGCGCCTCCTGTACGTCCATGTCCAACACATCGGCGATGTTCTGCCCTTTGTAGGTGATTTGCAGCGTTTCGTGGTTGAAGCGACGGCCGTTGCACTCCCGGCACAGCACCCACACATCGGCCAAAAAGTGCATCTCCACCTTGCGCAGCCCGTACCCTTCACACGCTTCGCAGCGACCGCCCTTGACATTAAAGCTAAAGCGGCCCGATTTGTAACCCCGCGCTTTGGCGGCGGGCGTCTGGGCGAAGACGTTACGAATCTCGTCAAACAGCTTGATGTAGGTCGCCGGGTTGGAGCGGGGGGTACGGCCGATGGGGTCCTGGGTGATGTTGATCACCTTGTCCAGGTGTTCCAGACCGTGCAAGCTGCTGTAGGGGCCGGGGATAGTCTGGGCGTTGTTCAGTGCCCGCGCCAGCGCCGGTTCCAGCGTTTCGGAGACCAGGCTGCTCTTGCCACTGCCGCTGACGCCGGTGACACAAATCATGGTGCCCAGCGGGAAGCGGGCGGAGACATTGCGTAAATTGTGCAGCCGGGCGCCGTTGATGGTCACGGCCGTATCGGATTGGCGACGGCCGTAGCCATTGGGCGCCGTAATCGTCAAATCCCCGCGCAAATAGCGGCCCGTCAATGAATCGGGGTTGTTAGCCACCTCTTCGGGCGTCCCGGCAGCGATGATGCGCCCGCCCTTCACGCCCGCGCCCGGCCCCAGGTCAACCAGCCAGTCCGATTCGCGCATCGTCTCTTCGTCGTGTTCCACCACCAGCACCGTGTTGCCCATATCCCGAAGCTGGTGCAGCGTGTCCAACAGGGCGCGGTTATCGCGGGCGTGCAGGCCAATGGAAGGCTCGTCCAGGATGTATAACACGCCCACCAACCCGCAGCCAATCTGGCTGGCTAACCGAATACGCTGCCCCTCACCACCCGAAAGCGACGGCGCGGAGCGATCCAATGTCAGGTAGTGCAGCCCCACGTTCAACATGAATTGCAGCCGGTCGCGGATCTCCTTCAGCACTTCGGCGGCGATTTCGAGTTGTTCATCGGTGAGAGATTGGAGATTGGAGATTGGAGATTGGGTAATGGGGTAATTGGGTAATTGGGTAATTGGGGTATTAGGATATTGGCCGTTATGCCCATTTCCATTACCGTTCACTGCTAACTGCTCACTGCCAACTGCCAACTGCTTACTGCCAACTGCTAACTGCTTACTTCCCAGCGAAAGCACCCACGCCTGGGCTTCATCAATAGCCATCCGGCCCACTTCCGTGATGGTTTTGCCGCCAACTTGCACGGCGCGGGCTTCGGGGCGCAAGCGAGAACCGGCGCAGGTGGGGCACGGCCGTTGGCTCATAAAGCTGGCGTACCACTTGCGCGTCATCTCCGAATGGGTCTGGTGAAAGAGGCGGTTGATGTTGTTGACAATGCCGTTGAGCGGCCGTTTGGCCTCACCCGACCACTGCGCCTCGTCATTTTCACCGCCATACTTAAAGGTCAATATCTCGCCGTCTGAACCGTAAAACAGCACATGCCGCACCTTTTCCGGCAGATCGCGCCAGGGCGTGTCCAGATCAAACTGGTAATGTTCGGCGATGGTTTGCAGCGTGGACATCGTCCATTTGTTTTTCTTCTTGCGCACATTGCCGTACCAGCGCAGCGCCCCGTCCATAATGGAGCGCGTTTCATCTTCGATAATCAGGTCAGGGTCCACCTGCATCTGCGTGCCGATGCCGTGGCAGTCCGGGCACATGCCCAGTGGCGAGTTGAAGCTGAACAACTGTGGCGACAGGTCAGGGAAGCTAAACCCGCAGGTGGGGCAGGCATTGTGTTCGCTGAGCGTCAATTGCTCCAACCCCTCTCCCAAATCGGCAATCAGCAGCCCATCGCCCATCTTCAACGTCGTTTCCACCGAGTCCGCCAGCCGCGAGGTGAAGCTCTCGTCCAGCGTCGCCGGCACAATCAGCCGGTCTACTATCAATTCGATATTGTGTTTGCGCTTTTTGTCCAGTTCCGGCAGGTCGCCGGTTAAATCTACCAGTTGGCCGTTGACGCGGGCGCGGGCGAAGCCGTCCTGCCGGGCTTGCGCCAGGGCGTCTACATGTGTCCCTTTGCGGTTGCGGGCGATGGGGGCCAACAGTTGGAAGCGGGTACCGGCGGGCAAATGGGCCAGTTGGTTGGTGATGGATTGAGCCGATTGGGGGGTCACGGCCGTGCCACATTCCGGGCAGTGCGGCGTGCCCACACGGGCGAAGAGGACGCGCAAATAATCCATCACCTCCGTCACCGTGCCCACCGTCGAGCGCGGGTTTTTGCTGACCGCCTTTTGCTCAATGGCAATCGCCGGGCTGAGGCCGATGATGGCGTCCACCTTCGGCTTCTCCATCTGCCCCAAAAACTGCCGGGCATAGGCGGACAGGCTTTCCACATAACGCCGCTGCCCTTCGGCATAAATCGTGTCGAAGGCCAGCGAAGATTTACCGCTGCCGCTGACGCCGGTGAGGACGACCAGCTTGTTGCGGGGAATGGTCACGTCAATGTGTTTCAAATTGTGTTGTTGTGCGCCGCGCACAATGATATGTTGGGGTTCCATCTTCCTTACCTTATGTGAACATATGTTCTGTATGGTATACGTGATTGTATCATGGCCGTGCCCCAGCCGCTACCTTTCGACCTTAAAACATGGAGAAAACATGCACAACATTAAGCCGCATTTATGACATCTTTTGTCAGGAATAAAAAAGAACGGCCGGGTTACGGCCGTCCTTCTGTAGATATTGAGTAATTGGGTAATTGAGTAATTGGGGCAATTACCCAATTACATTCTTACGGCTTCAAGATGATAGGCAGGTAGATGGTGTAACCCGGCTCTACCGGCCCAGAAGCCGTCGTGGTCAGGTCTACGCTGGCGGTGGCGGTGGGGTCATTGTCGGACACGGCCGTAATCGTCACCGTATCGTCATCCCCATTGGCCGCATCACCCGGAATGTGAACTGTCACCTGGACGGCCGTGCCCGCACCGGCAGCCAGCGTCACTGTCATCGGTTCCACATGCGTCACCCAGACGTTCCCGCTCATGCTCAGCGTAAAGCTGTCGGCGGCATTGCCTGTGTTGGTGATGTGTACCGTGTACGTCATCACCGCCCCCGGCTCGCCAGACAGCGCATCCGGGTCGGCGCTGAGGTTCACATCATACACGGCCGTTGCCGTCGTCGTCAGGAAGGCTTCATCGGTGACATTGCTGTCGCTTTGTGACGTGGCCGTCACCAGGGCCAGTCCCATATCGCCGGCATTGGCGGCGGACGGCGCCTGCACCTCGGCCGTGAATGTCGTCACCTCACCCGCCTCCAGCGTAATGCTGCTGGTAGACAGCAAGGTCACCCACTGCGCATCCACATCCAGGTCAAAGGTATCGCTGACGCTGCCCGTGTTAGTAATGCTCAAGGTGTACACCACCACACTGCCCGGCGCGCCAGAAGCAGCCTGGTCAGGCGAAAGGTCTACGCCGCTGCCGGCCACTTCCAACGTAGGTACCACACACCACTCCACCAACGTACCGGTATCACCACCGGCATGGTCAGAGACGGTGATCGTCCAATCGCCGGTGATGTCCATGCCATCATAGGCCGCCAGCAGGCTGCTGTTGGGCGGGTCGCCGCCGACACGGTCACCGAAGATGGCCGGGGCGTCGGCGCACTGCGTTTCGATATTGCCATCCGGCCCTTCGTCGTTGACGGTGACATCATAATCATTGCCGGAGCAGCCAAAGGTGCTGACGGGCACACCGGGGCGGTCAATGATGGTAGCGTTGGTGGCGTTGTGAGAGACCACAAAGCGCAGGTCACCCACCCAGGTGTGGGTGGCCTTGACGTAGATGTCCACATCCAGGATGTTGGCGCTGGTGAGGATATTGATGGTGTGGCTGACGCCGGCCGGGTTGTTATCCGGGATGCTCAAGTTGGGCGTGGCGCAGAACACATTGGGTTGGCTTGCGGTGCGGAAGCTGAATTGGGCCGAAGTGGCGCCGCTGCCGCAGGCATTGCTGGCGGTGACGCGCCAGTAGTGCCAGGTATTGTAAGCCAGGGCGTTACCGCCGGGTAGGGTATGGCTGGTACCGGCGACGGTGGTGGTGTAGATGATGTTGCTGAAGTTGATGTCGTCGGCCACTTCCAGGTAATAAGAGGCAGCGCCGCTGACAGGATTCCAGGTAAAGGTGGGCGTGTTGGGAACGCCGGTGGCGCCGTCGGCCGGCGATGTGAGCGTGGGCACGCCGGGAGCGCCCTGGGAAACGGCCAGGTTTACAGTGGTGGTCAGGGTGTCGGAAATGTTCGCACCCACAACATTGATGCTGTAGCTGCCGGGAGAGACGGCAGCCGTGTTGGTGATACTCAATTCGCTGGTACCGGTGGGAATGACCGGGTTGACAGAAAAGCCATGGTTCGCGCCGGCAGGTACGTTGACGGCCGTGAGTGTGACCGGCTCCGTATTGCCAGCTTCTGTCACCGTCACCGTATACAGCGCATCTTCACCCTGGCAAATGTTCAAATTGGTTGGCTCGGCCGTCAAAGAAAAAGAGGTCAGCGATGGCCGGACAATAAACAAGCCCCGGTTAATATCACTGATAATTACCGTACCGCTGGCAAAGTAGGGGTAATTGCTCCAGGCGCCACTAAAGGCGGCGCTATTACTTTCCGGGTAAGTGTCAAAAAAGGCTACTTCAGTGATAGTCGCCGGGGTACCCACATTGGTAATATCCAGAATACGCAGGCCGCTGCGATAGTTGGCCCCAAAAGAATAGGTGCCTTTGGTATACAAGTTGTGATCAATGGCCGCGACAGCAGCCGTGTAATTACCGATGAGTACGGGCGCTTCCAGGTCGCTGGCATCCCAGATGTAGGTGCGGGTGTTGTGCCCAAACGTTTGCTCATCTAACTCATCATCATGCAAAATGTAGCGCTGGTCTGGGGTGAGCCAGCCCTGGTGCGTATAGGCCGAACCGGTATACGGGGTACGGCTAAGCTCCAATGGCGCCGCTTTATTCGTCACATCCACAATGGTGACCGTATCTTCATTGTAAGCGAAGCAAATCTCGTCTCCCTGGTGATCCAGGTCAGGGCCGGAATAAATGACACACTGGACATCGTGTGTATAGCCGTCGGCGCTAAAACAACCGGCGTTGGTGGGGCTGGTGGGGTTTTGGATATTGACCATGTGCAGACCACCGGAGCAGGTGCCGGTACCTACAGCATAAGCGTAACCGCTGTCTTCGTTGATGGCGATGTTGTGGGCATTGCCAAATTGACCATAATGAGCGGTGTTGCTGAACGTGACCGGCGGGTTAACCACGTTGCGCAGCAGCGTCAGGTCAAATATCTGCATCCCATGACCACTGGCTTCACTGACAATGAAGGCGTGGTTAGCGTATACTTTGATGTCACGCCAGGAAGAGTTGGAGGTATGGGTGGGCAGTTTGCCCAGGTAAATGGGGTTCTCTGGGTCGCTGATGTCTACAAAGGCAGTGCCATTGTTGAGACCCATCAGGGCGTACTCTTTGCCATCCAACGGGTCTGTCCAGCCCCAGCTATCATTGCCGGCAGTAGCAGACATCGCCGCCAGCGAAATGTGGGCCAGCAAATCCACGTTGTTGCAAGGGTAAATGTCGGCCATGCCACCC
>JABFFZ010000050.1 GCA_013112725.1 Chloroflexota bacterium | reverse complement strand
CCACGGCCGTGCCCCTCACCTTCTCCGGCGATCCCCGCGCCGCCATTCTCAGCAACCCGGCGCCACAACCCGGTGCCCCCTGCGGCCTGGTAGACACCCTCGACTTCCCCATAGACCCGCCAGACGCCGCCCACGTCAGCCGTGGCGGCGGCGATTTTGGCGTGTTCCGCTCCCGCTACGATAAATACCACGCCGGCGAAGATTGGGGCGGCCCGGCGGGGCAGCCCAACCTGGGCACGGCCGTTTATAGTATCGGGCATGGTCTGGTCACCTATGCCGAACCGGAAGGGTGGAACCGGGACAAAGGGGTGGTCATCATCCAGCACACCTTTGCCGACGGCCGTTCCTTCTACTCCTTTTACGGCCATCTGGACCCGCCCAGCGTGGTCTTGCCGGCCGGAAGTTGTGTGGCCCGGGGCCAACAGGTAGGCAATATCGGCCAGCCGCGCACCTCGCCCCATCTCCATTTTGAAATTCGCACCCACCTGCCCTACACGCCCGGCCCCGGTTATTGGCCGGAAGACCCCATCACCGCCGGTTGGCTGCCGCCTTCAGCCACCATCTGGCAGGAACGGTTGGCGGCGTCGCCCGGTGTGCAGTGGGTGTGGCCCGAAATTGCTTCAGGTTCACCGTCCGCCACCCAACTCATCGGGCAAATAGATGACGAAACAGTGGCCGTGCTGGCCGATGGGCAGGTGGTGGGGCTGAATATGGTCAACGGCCGTGTCCGCTGGCGTTATGCCCTGGCCGATGACCGCCGCCTGGAAAGCGCCGCGCTGGATGCCGCCCAACCCTTGCTCTACCTGGCGAACCAGTTTGGGTTAGTTACGGCCGTTGCCCCACCCCAGGGGCAATTGAGTTTTAGCACACAATGGGAGATAGACGTGGATGTCACCGGGCTACCCACCTTGCTGCCATTGCCGGGCGGCGGTGTGCTGCTGCTGGCCCGGCAGCAAATGGTGGCCTTATCCGGCGAAGGGGTAGAACTGTGGCAGGCCGAATTACCGGCACGGCCGTTCCACTGGACAAGCACCGCCGATGAACTGGTCATCACTACCGCCGCCGACGCCAATGGCCTGTGGACGGTTGACCAAAGTGGCGCTGCTGTCTGGCCCACACCGGGCGGTCACCCGGTCAGTGTCAATGGGCAAATCTGGGTTTACGCTGCCAATGGCGTGTACCGCCTCCATGAGCAAACCGGCGCGGCTGACTGGCTGCTGGCGCTGCCCGGCGGCCTCTTGCCCGATGGCGGCATGGTGGCCCGGCCCGACGGCGGCATGCTGCTGGCACACCGCGATTTGTATGACCACCGTCTGATCGCCCTGGACGGCAACGGCCGTGTACAGTGGGAGCGTTCACTGCGGGGTATGGCTGCCGGGGAAGTGCGCCTGCTGGCGGCACACGGCCGTCTCTACCTGCTCAGCCAGACCAGCAACGACAGCCACAGCGAACTTACCCTTTACGCCATTGATACCGCCGCCGCTCACCTGACGCGCCTGCTAGTGGGCGGCTCGCGCGCTCCCCTACCGGCGGCTACCTGGGCCGCCCCGGCCGGCGATTTGCTCCTGATCAACGTAGGCGGCGGTAATCTGGCGGCGATCAATCCATTATTTGCTCTGGAAAGCGTCTCTCCTTAATGGTACAGTACGGATTGCCTCAGAGACCTGACACGTTTTTGACTGGTGAAGTTTCAAATTGAACTGGTAAAAAACCTGTCAGGTCTGAACGATTCCGTTGGTTGACAGATGTATCGTTAGCGCCAACAACCATGATGATCATTATTCACAACGTATTGTCTAAAAGGGTCAATAAACGTGGACAAAACACCCGAATCAAAAAAAGTCAGCATTTTCATTTCCTACTCCCGTAAAGACAAACCATTTGTGCAGCAGCTTCATAACAACCTGATCAGCGCCGGGTTGGAAACGTGGGTGGATTGGGAAGGTATCCCCCTGACGGCCGACTGGTGGCAGGAAATCAAACAAGGCATTGAAAATGCCGACGCCTTTGCCTTTGTCATTTCGCCCGATTCGCTCAAATCCAAAGTGTGTGCCGATGAAATTCAAACGGCCGTAGACAACAACAAACGCCTCATCCCCGTCCTGCACCGGGACGCGGAAAAGGGCGACCCCATTCATCCCAAAGTCTCCTCGCATAACTGGATTTACATGCGCGACGAAGCCGAGCTAGAGGCGCATATGCCCGACATGGTGAAGGTGGTTCACACCGACCTGGATTGGGTCAAGGCGCACACCCGCCTGCTGCGCCGGGCGGTGGAGTGGGAAGGGCACGGCCGTAACAACAGCTTCCTGCTGCGTGGCGATGATTTGAAACAGGCCGAGGAGTGGCAGCGCCGGGCCGGTGGCAAGGAACCGGCACCCACCGAATTACAAACCCGGTATATCCTGGACAGCCGGAACGACACCACCCGGCGCAACCGCATTCTGGCCGCGGGCGTCACCATTTCCATCGTCATTGCCCTGCTGGCCGTCTTCTCCTACTGGCAGAGCGTGGAAGCCAACCGGCAGCGGGGATTAGCCGAAACTGCCAGAGCGACGGCCGTCGTCAACGAACACGAAGCCGTCTTGCAGCGCGAAATTGCCATTTTTGCCAAAGCCACGGCCGAAGCGGCGGCGGTGGTGGCCCAAGAGCAGCGCGGCATCGCCGAAGAACAGCGGGGATTGGCCGAAGAGCAGCGGGATCTGGCCGTCGCCGCCGAAGCCGAAGCGGCTCGCCAAAAAGAGATTGCCGAAGAGCAGCGGGATCTGGCCGTCGCTGCCGAAGCCGAAACCGCCCGGCAGCGTGACATTGCCACCCTGCTCAAAGAACAGGCGCAGGCGCTCAAGACGGCCATCACCGGCGAACTGCTGGCCCAACAAGACAAATTTGTCCTCAGCACCCTGGTGGCGCTGCAATCTTACCAGCAGCAGCAAACGGATGAAGGGGAACAATTACTGCGCAGTCTATTGTCCCGGTTACCCGGCACTGAATATACCCTGCATCATGACGATTGGGTAAATAAGGCCGTCTTCAGCCCGGATGGCCGCCGCCTGTTAACCGCCAGTGATGACGGCACGGCCGTGTTGTGGGATGTGGCTACTGGCGACCAACTGCTTTTGCTGCCCCATGACGGATGGGTTTTTACCACCGCCTTTAGCCCCGATGGCCGCCTCATTGCTACCGGCGACGCCCAAACCCCAGAAGATGGCGTTTATGCCGGCAATGTCACCATCTGGGACGCCGCTACCGGGGAGATTGTCCACCAATTCCCCCATCAAGAGTGGATCAACGACGTGGAATTTAGTCCTGACGGCCGTTACCTGGCCTACGGCGCCTATGATGGCACCGTGCGCGTGGTCAATGTGGCTAACGGCATCCTGGTCTTAGGCACCAATCAGAACGCCTCTGTATGGGATGTCACCTTTAGCCCAGATGGCGCCATTCTGGTCAGCAGCGATGACAACGGCCGTGCCTGGGTGTGGGACGTGCGTAATCCCAGAGTGCTGGTCACGCTGTCCCATGATGGCCCCATCTATGGCGCTACATTTAGCCCCAATGGGGAACGCCTGGCTACCTTTTCCGATGATGGCACCGCCCGCATCTGGAACCGCTTCAACTGGCTGCGCATGTCCACCGTTTTCCACGAAAACTGGATCGTGGACGCCGCCTTCAGCCCCGACAGCCAACTATTGGCCACCGCCAGCGCCGATGGCGCTGCCCGCCTCTGGCAGCCTGATACCGGTAAACAATTGTTTGAAATGAAGCACCAGGCCTTTGTCAACGACGTCACCTTCAGCCCTAACGGCAAATTTGTCGTCACCGCCAGCGATGATAACACCTCCATCTTGTGGGACGTAGCCACCGGCCAGGAAGTGAGCAATATGATCCAGGAAGCGCCCGTTTTCACCGCCGCTTTCAGCCCGGACGGTAAATTGTTAGCCACAGGCGACACAGATGGGAGTATAGCCCTGTGGGATGTCACCAAAGACACGGCCGAAATCAGCCGGGCCACCCACCCCAATGTGGTCAATGACCTGGCCCTGACTGCCGCCGGCGACCAGCTCGTCACGGCTGGCGCTGACGGTTTGCGCCTGTGGGATATGGCCACACTCCAGGGCGGCGACATAACCGCCGCCCAATCCACGCGCTGGATCACAAGCGATCAGGCATTGCACACCCTGGCGCTTTCCCCCGATAACCAGACCATTGCCGCCGCCGGTCAGAATCGTGGCGTCTGGCTGTGGAACAGATTAACCGGCGAGCAGGTATCCAGTCTGGCTGCTGACCAGACCGTCAGCGCCGTGGCCTTTAGCCCGGACGGCCGTTTGTTAGCCACCACCGGCAGCGAAACCAGTCTGAACGGCAACCTGGTCCTGACCGTATGGGATACCGCCACCGGTGAAACGCTGTTTGACCCCATCCGCCCGGTGTCACGCATCTCTGACATCATCTTCACACCCGATAGTACACAGTTTGTGACGGCGGAAGATCACGGCCGTGTGCAATTCTACGACGCCGTCACCGGGGAAGCCGGGCAGCAGTTCCACCACAACGAAGCGGTGTATGTCCTAACCTTTAGCCCGGATGGACGCTATTTAGCTGCCGGTACAGATAACGCCACTCGCGTTTGGAATGTCAACACCGGCCGGTTGGAAGCCAATCTCTTCCACAACCGGCCGGTACTTTCGCTGGCTTTTACGCCCAACAACAACTTCTTACTCTCCGGCAGTGAAGATGGCAACTTGCGTATTTGGGAATTGGGGACATGGGTGGAATTGGGGCGCATCCATCAGGGCGATGCGGTTAAGGCGCTGGTTATCCACCCCAACGGCCGTCACATCCTCACCACCAACAACATACTGGCCGTATTGTGGGACTTTAACAAAGTTCACCTGCTGCGCCCCCACCAGTTAGCGCCGGAAGCCTGTTCACGTCTGACGCGCAACCTGACCCGCAGCGAGTGGGAGCAGTACATCGGTGATGATGAAGAAACGCAGTCCTATCGCCCCGTTTGCGCCAATCTGCCTTTTGAAGAGTAGAAAAGCAAGGGGATGTGATTTTACACCCACACTCCCCTTGCCGCCAGCACCCGCCGAATCTGATCCAGGTGCGCCTGGCCATGAGCCACATAGTTGCGCAGCAAATCCTCGACGGTGATCTCGCCGTCGGCCGGATGGACGCCCACCCGCTGCCAATCCGCTTCGCTCAGGCCGGCAAACACGGTCGCCCAACGGCCATGAAGCCCCCATAACACCTGCAACCCCGCCACCAACGCCTCTAGCTCCGCCGGAAAGCGGCGAATCCGTTCAATCAGTTGCCTGCGTTCTTCAAATGTCAGCATTTCACTCCTTATACCGTCCCAAATGCGTTTTGCACGGAGGAGAGGCTTTAGCCGATGCGTGATTCGCCTAAAGGCTCTCCTCCGACTGGCCACATTTCATCTAGTGTTGCTCTAGTACCAGCCGCTCCTTCGTGGATCAGTTTCCTACTTGCTGCGCCAGGTCGGCCAGGTCAGCGCGAATAAGCGACAGGTGCGGCATTTCCGGCTGCTGCGCCAACTGCTCTTGCAAAGGGGCCAACCCTTCGGCAAACTTCTGCATTTTGGCATGAACCTCGGCCGCTTGTTCCTCTCGCCCCAACACTTGCAGGCAACGCCACAGGTAATAATGCTGCCACAATTCGTATTCTAAAATGTGCGGCGCGCGTTTGGTGGCCGCTGCCAGCGATTCCACCGCCGCTGCCCACTCCGCCAACCGGTACTGGCACAACCCCAGATGATACCAATGCAGCGCGTGATCCGGGTTTTGGGTAACCGCCTGAATATAAGCCCCTTTTGCAGCTTCAAACTGCGCCTGCGCCAGATAAATTTGCCCTAAGGTATTGGCCGCGGCGTCACTCTGTGGATTGGCGGTCAGCGCCTCTTTGGCGGCGCGTTCGGCGCGGGGAAAATCCCCCTGCGCCAGGAAAATGAGGGCTTTCAACTGGTAGGATTCCCAAAAATTGGGGCGCGCGTCAATGGTTTTTTCCACCAGCGCCAGCGCCGCTTCCAGGTCGCCGGCCTGGTAACGCCGGGCGGCAAAACGGTAAGAAATGGGAATGCTGATGGCGCGGTGAATGATCAACAGCAGCCCGGTCAGGCCAAAACCGAGAAGAATGGGGGCTATACGGCCGTTGCTCATGCCCACGCTCAGCCCCACCAACGCCGGCACGGCCAGCGCCAGCGCAATTACTCGCTGCCGCGCCGCTTCCCGCCGCGTCCAATACAGCAAAAACAGCAGCAAACTCAGGCTGATGGCAATCGCCAGCCCGGTATTAAAATCATCGGGCGCAATCAGCCACACCACCACCCCCAACAACACAATCCCCACCGGGATTACCACCGGCAGCAAGGTGCTGGCCCGCAGTTCTTTCTGGTTCAGGCTGTGGGGGGAAATGGGTTTGGGGGTGGAATTGGGTTGGTCGTTCATGGAGGAGATTGGAGATTGGAGATTAGGAGATTGGGTAATTGGGTAATTGGGTAATTGGGTAATTGATCACCTTGTCACCCTTTCACCTGCTCACCTGTTCAAATAACGCACGGCCGTGTCCGCCAATATCGCGGCTAAATCCACCACCGAGGCCAGGTCTACCCATTCTTCGGCGCTGTGCAGGCCATGGCCGGTGGGGCCGATGAGCATCGTCTCCATGCCGGCGGCGGCAAAAATGGCCGCGTCTGTCCAGAAAAGCTGGCCGATAACGTCTGGTTTACGCCCCAGACGGGTTGTGGCCGCCTGTGTCACCGCCTGCACAATTTCCGCTGTCTCGTTCACGGCAAATGGTGGGCGGCTGAAGGTGGGCGTCACGGTGGCGCGGAAGGTGGGGTCGGCCGCGCTCAAGCGGTCAATGATCCCTTGTAATTCGGCGGTCGCCGATTCAACTGTTTCGCCGGGCACGGTGCGGCGCTCTATTTGCAGGCGGCAGTGAGCGGCATAGACGCTCACTTCTGTGCCGCCGTGCAGCGTGGCGGCGTGTAATGAGGGCACAGCTACCAGGGGATGTGACGGCCGTGCCCGCAATTCTGCCTCCAACTGCGCCAGTTCCGCCAGAAAACGGCCCATGTGCATATTGGCGTCAATGCCCTCCCGGTAACGGCTGCCATGCGCCGCCCGGCCAAATGTTTCCACGCCGTACCAGATGAACCCACGATGCGCCAGGCAAACGGCCAGATCGGTTGGCTCGGTAACGATGGCGGCGGTGGCCCGAAAGCCCTTTGCCACCAGATCATCCGCGCCGATGCTGCTGTGTTCTTCGTCGGCTACGGCCGTGACCAACACGTCCCCATCCAAACGCGCGCCACTTTGCACCAGCGCCTTCGCCGCCGCCAGCATCGCCGCCAGACTGCCTTTCATATCCTGGCTGCCCCGGCCATACAGACGGCCGTCACGCACCGCCCCGGAAAACGGCTCGGCCATGCCCGTCACCCCCACCGTGTCCAGGTGGGCGTTTAGGAGCAGACTGCGGCTACGGCCGTGACCACTGCCCGCCAACCGCCCCACCACGTTCCATCGGCCCGGCGCCAGCTCCCAGGCCGTCACTGCCAGCCCCAGATCACGCAGCGCCCCGGCCACAAAAGCGGCAATCTCCGCCTCCCCCGCCCCGTCTGGGGACAAAGACGGGTTGGTAGAATTGATCTGCACCAACTGGGCAAGCGTGGAAACCAGATATTCTTCATCAATGCGTATTGTCATAGGTTTACTCTCTGGAGGGGAGGCTTTAGCCGACACGTGTCGGCTAAAGCCTCCCCTCCGTGCGTGAATTATACCACCGTCGCCAGACCTGTCGCCGCAAAAAAAGAACGCAAGAGGCGAATCCACCTCTTGCGTTCTCTACTACCGATAACCGATTACTGTTTACCGATTACCGATTTACGGACACGGCCCCATCGTATCACCATGGCCCAGGTGTCCCCCGAGAGCCGATTGGGGTACGGTCATTGTTTTCTCGGCCGGTGTGCCCGGTTTGTGGCAGATGGTCACGTTGCCGCCGGGTCCAGGTGGCGGGCCTGGGGGTGGCGGGGGTGTTGGCGGCGCGGGCGGCGGTAGCGTGTAGATAATGGTGATGGAGACAATGACTATCGTGCCATCGGCCTGTGCACAAGCGACAATGAGTACCACCGAGCCGACGGTTAATTCGCCGTCAATCATGATGCCTTCATCCAGCAAGATGGTCTGACCGTTGGCCAGGATCACCTGGTTGCCGTTGATGGCGGTGATCACGGCCGTAATTGCCACACACCCCTGCTCGTCACCATCATCCAACAGGTCAATTTGGGTTGCCAGCCACGTGCCATCGGTGCGGATCCAGGCGACGACGCGCACCAGATCACCCACAACGATGCCATCTTCGATGATGGTGTCATCGTCCGTGACCAGCGGCAGGCCATTGACCACCCAGGGGTCTATGCTGTTCACCGTGCCCACAAAGATGATTTGCAGCACATGGTTATCCAGTTTCACGATTTCGGCCGCTACCCAGGTACCATCGGGCAGGATAATGCCGGTAACGCGCACCAGGTCGCCAATTTCCAGACCGGGTTCAATCTGTGTCCAGTCGGCAACGGTGAAGAGGACGCCGGCCACATTCCAGGGAGACATGCTGAACAGTTCGCCGGTGATGGTGAAGGTGGCGGTATCAGGGGAAACAAGGGCGATCTCCCGCGCCAGCCAGGTATTGTCGGGCAGGATAACGCCTTTTACTTTGACAGTATCGCCCACGCCGATGCCTTCTTCAATTTGGGTGCCGGCGTCAATCTGAATGGCGATGCCAGAAATTGTCCATTCGGCGTCTGCCTGCACCTGTACGACACCCACAAATTCAAAAGGCAGTTCGTCGGGCACGGCCAACAGTTCGATGGTGGCAGCAACCAGCATGCCGTCGCCGGGCAGGATGTCGCCGCGGACGCGCACGGTGTCGCCTATGTTGATGTCTTCGTCTACGGCCGTTTCCGCCGTGACGCTAATGGTTTGTCCGGCAACCACCCATCCAGTCGCGCCGATGCTTTCCACGGGGCCGATTAGTGTGAATTCATTGCCGCCATCATGGCCGCCATCGCTGTGCAGCCGCTGGATGGTATCGGCCACGGGGTCGCTGCCAGGGACAAGATGCCCGGTGACGCTAACCCAGTCGCCTAACTGGGGATCGCCCAGGATGAGGGTGCCTTCATTTACCGTGAAGGCTTGCCCGGCCACGATCCAGGTATCGCCCATCTGGGACAGCAGGCCAACGCCGGCAACGAGGAAACTGGGGGGGGCCGGCGGTTCATCGGCGGCAAATTGGGTGGTTTGCCCGGCGATGAGGGAGACGGTGCGTCCCTGATTGTGTACGTCTACCTTGCCTTCGGTGACGGTATAGCGAGCACGGCCGTCTGGCTGCACATTCACCCGGAACTGTGTACCCCGTGCCAGCCCGGAACCGGTTGGCGTTTTCACTTCATACCGGGAGCCGCCGTCGTTCCGAATTTGCACGGTGTGGTCGCTAACGCCGGTCCATTGGGTCATCACCACGATGCGAAAACCTTCGGCCGGTTGTAAGGCGTGTACCTCGTCCAGCGACAATTCCGCGTTGGGGCCAAGATGCGCCTGGCTGCCATCGTAGAAGGTGAGGGCGGCGCTGGAGAGACTGCCGGTGCGGATGTGAGCGCCGGCGGTAAGATGGGTATTGGCGGTCACGGTCGTCCATTCACCAGCCGCTGTTTTCACTTCAACCATGCCGGACAGTTCATGCAGGGCTGCCTGCCCCGGCCCGGCCAACAATGAGGTGGACAAAACCGGCATAAAGAGTTGATGCCCCGTGACGGCCGTCTGCATGGCAGCGAGTACATTCGACTCAGGGGCAGCCGGCGCCGCTTCGCTCGTTGTCTCAGCAACCGTTATCTCAGCGACCGCCAATTCTGGCTGCGCTGCGGGCGAAGCCGCCATTTCGGTTTCAGTTTGAGTAGTGATGGGCGCTGCTATAGACGCTTCATCAGAGGCGGATAACACGGCCGTAACCGGCGCTTCCGGCTCATTGCCGCGCAAACCAAACCAGGCAAATGAAAGAATAAGGATAAGGACAAAAGAAAGGGCCAATGCCACTTCTGGATGGGTAAAAAGCGTTTGCCACAGGCTAATCAGGCGCTCCTTCCAGAGGGAGTTGGCGGGTATGGCAGCAGGCATAGGCGCCGCTGCCATGACCGCAGCCCGTTGGGCGGCAACGGCCGTGCCGTCCGGGGTGGGAATGGGTGCTTGTTGCAGTTGCACGGCCGTTTGCACCAGAGATGCTTCTTCGGCGCCCAATCCTTGCAGACAAACAACCAACGGCTCACCCATTTCCCATAGTTCCAAACGTTCCTGTACTCGTGTTTCTGATTCGTGTTCGTTCATCACATTCTCCGCGTTATGTGCTGCGTAAAAGATGATGCGTGAAACCTCTTCCGGTCACGCATCCCGCATCACAGTCTCCATTTCTTTACTGCGCATGAGCAATTTCATGGTTTTCAAGCTGCGATGTTGGATGGATTTCACGGCCGCTACCGATTTATCCAGCGTCTCCGCCACTTCTTGCAGCGATAAACCGGCCAGGAAACGAAGCGCCAGCACCTCGCGCTGGCTTTCCTCCAACCGGTTCAGCGCGGCCAACAGCCCTTCCATTTCCAACTGCTGCTCGACGACGATGGCCGGGTCTACGGCCGTGTGCCCATTTTTGCTCATCTCTGTTAATGCCACCATCTGCGGCCCGCTTTCCTTCTGGACGTGATTAGCCAGATGGTTACGGGCAATCTGGTATAACCAGGCCGTAAAGGGGGCGCCGGTGGGCCGGTATCTGTCTAAATGGCGCACCATGCGCAAAAAAACCTCACCCGTCAGGTCATGAGCCAGTTGGGTGTCGTAAATGCGGGAGCGCACATAGCGGTAAATGCGCAGGTGATGCCGGTCATACAACGCACCAATCGCTTCCCGATTTCCCTTTTGTGCCCGGTTTACCAGTTCCAAATCACTCAACTGTTCCATACCAATCCTTTGTTGTTTGAAAGTCACTTTCATTATGGGTAACAGATTGTGCGCCAAAAGGATTCACATTGGTGGGGGAATTTATAACCATTGCCGTCAGGCCGGTAGTTTTGTAGTATCTATGGTCAAGGTGTATTTCAAGGCAAAAGCATGGAAGAGATATACATAACATCATCAGAAACTACCCCTTCTGTCTGGAGCCGTGTGGTCAGGATCACCTTGAGCATATTCCTGGGAATTGGGGCCGGGCTGGTATTGGGCTGGCTTCTGGCGCAATCTGAGATCAGGGTGTACGGCCGTGCCATTACCACCTTGAGTCTGCTGCTGGGCCTTATTGCCGGCGTGGGCGTAGCTGTTGGCCTGACCCGTTTCGGTAAATTATCCGCCGGGCTGGTGGCCGACCTGGTAGGATATGTCTTGTTGGGGATGGCCGGATACGCGCTGCTATTTGGCGTGATCGGGTTGATCTTCGGCGGCGCGGTGGGTTGGCAAATTGGCGTGATCGTTGGCGCGGTGGTGGGCGCAGCCATCGGCGTTTATGCCCGCCTCATCAAATACCGGTACCGCCATTTTTAAGATGCTCGTCAGGGCAAATCGTGTTAATCTCTGTACGGCGCACTTTGAAAGTGCGTCGCACATGAGGAATATCTATGACCCCGACCGAACAACAAACCGCCGAAGGCATCCTCTTCACCGACATGTACCAACTGACAATGGCGCACCTATACTTCCGTCTGGGTGTGCATGAAAAACAGGCCCGATTTGACCATTTCTTTCGCAGTTATCCCGATTATGGCCTGCACAAGGCCGGGTACTGCATTAATGCCGGTCTAGCCTGGCTGCTGGATTGGATGGAACGGGCACACTTCCGAGATGAAGACCTGGCCTTTTTACGAACACAAACGGGGCAGACCGGCCGCCGCCTCTTTGACGATGATTTTCTGGCCTGGCTGCGCACCAATGGTAACTTCGCCGGGATCACGCTGCGGGCCATTCCCGAAGGGCGGGTAGTACACCCGAATGTGCCGCTGACGGCCGTGCAAGGCCCCTTAGCTATGGCCCAAATCCTGGAAACTCCACTGCTCAATCAGCTCAATTACCCCACTCTCATTGCCACCAGAGCCTCCCGGCTCCGGCAGGCCGGGCGCGGTCAACTGCTGCTGGAATTTGGCATGAGGCGTGGCCAGGAGCGCGGCGTGAATGCCGGGGCGCGGGCGGCGCTCATCGGTGGGGCGCGTTTTACGTCTAATGTGGGCGTCTCGGCCGTCTTGGGCGCGTCTCCCAAAGGCACCCACGCCCACAGCATGGTGCAGTTGTTCCTGGCCATGGGGGAAGGGGAATTGGCCGCCTTCCGCGCCTACGCCGATGTGTACCCGGACGACTGTTTACTGCTGGTGGATACCGTTAATACCCTGGAAAGTGGGCTGCCTAACGCCATTCGCGTTTTTGAGGAGCTGCGGCGCAAAGGGCACCAACCGGTTGGCATCCGCCTGGATTCGGGCGACCTGGCTTACCTGTCTGTCCAGTCCGCCAAAATGCTGGACGCCGCCGGTTTTACCGATACGCAAATTGTGCTGTCTAACCAGCTAGACGAATTAACCATCCTGCAAATTCTGGCGCAAATTGAAGATGAAGCGCCGCGTTATGGCCTGGATGCCGACCACATTGTGAAGCGGCTGGTGTATGGTGTGGGCACCAATCTCATCACCTCGGCCGGAGACGCAGCGTTGGATGGAGTCTACAAACTGGTAGCCGCACAAACAGACGGGCAGAGTTGGACGCCGGCCATCAAAATCTCGGAGAATCCGGTCAAAACGCCGAATCCCGGTTCTAAGCAGGTTTGGCGGGTGTATGACCGGCGCGGCCAGGCCACAGCTGATCTCTTGAGTCTTCACGATGAGGATCCACGCCAGATGCAGCCGTTGGTTTTACAACATCCCAATGAACCGGGCACTTCCCGCACACTGGCGGCAGGGGACATTTCACACATTGAGCCGCTGCTGGAAACGGTGTGGCAAGACGGCCGTCTGACCTACACACAGCCCAACATGGCGGCGATACGGGCGCGCGCCGAGGCTGACCTGGATCGGCTGGATGCCGGGGTACGGCGGTTGCTCAATCCGCACATCTACCATGTGTCTCTGACGCCCAAATTGTGGGTGCTGAAACAGAATTTGATTGCCCGTTTTAAGGCGGAGATCGGGCGTGAGGTATGATCCGCGAAGGACGCGAAAGGGTGCGAAGGCAGGTGGTTGGATAGTTTTAGCTGTGCTGCTGCTGGTGGGGTGCACGGCCGTAACCACCCCCAATTGGCCGCCATTACCCACCCGCGTCGCTACGCTGTCATTGGGCACGGCCGTGCCGCCCCCCACCTTCACCCCCGCACCCGATCACCTTGTCACCGTGTCACCCTTTCACCCCATCACCGTCACACGGCCGTCCACCGCCCCCCTCTTCAATCTGGATGACAGCAGCCAAATCATTGGCGCCTCGGCCGAAGGGCGGCCCATTGTGGCTTATCGTTTTGGCAGCGGGCCGCAGCCGGTCATTTTTGCGGGTGGTATTCATGGCGGATATGAATGGAACACCATTTTGCTGGCGTATGAGGCGATTGATTATTTCACGGCCAACCCGGAACTGATTCCGCCCAACGTGACGCTGCACATCATCCCCTCGGCCAACCCGGACGGGCAATACCAGGTGACCAATGGCAACGGCCGTTTCGCCGCCACCGATGTGCTAACCGATACCGTTCCCGGCCGGTTTAACGCCAACGGCGTAGATTTGAACCGGAATTGGGATTGTGACTGGTCGGCGGTGGCGCAGTGGCGGAACAATCTAGTCAGTGGGGGGGAACGGCCGTTTTCCGAACCAGAAACGGCCGCCCTGCGTGACTATTTTCTGGCGGTGCGGCCCGCCGTGGTGGTGTTCTGGCACAGTGCGGCCAATGGGGTGTATGCGGCCGGTTGTTCGGAGACCGACGGCCGTTCGCTGGAACTGGCGCAGGTGTATGGGATGGCCGCCGAGTATCCCCTTTTTGCCCGATTCAGCAGCTACCCCATTACCGGCGACGCCAGCGATTGGCTCACCACCCAGGGTATCCCCTCCTTTACCGTCGAACTCAAAACCCACGCCGACACCGAATGGCCGCAAAACCGGGCGGGGATGTTAGCGATCCTGGAAGAGATGAGGTGAAGGGGGGACAAGGTGACAAGGCAATCTCCCAATCGCTCAATTACCAATTACACTTTGCTGATTCTGGCTGAAACGCAGGTTGACGCTTTTGAGGGCTTGAACCATAATCTCGCCACGTTTTTTTACGCAAACACCATTCCCAATCCAAAAAGTTATCTGTCTGTTTTACAAGGAGCTAATCTCATGCAAAAACGATTGTGGTGGCTGCTCAATGGCGCTATCGTCGCTGGCACGATACTTTTCCTGTTGTTCCAATTTGCCAACGTCCCTCGCTCAAATGCTTTATTCCCCAATGGCAATTTACCCGGATCGGCGCTGGCGTAGCCAGCGCCGATCACGCATCTGGCTTTTGTGATGATTTCCACAAACGAATCAGGGGAGAATACTACCATTACAAATACCCAATCCGCTTCTCTGATTGTTTATCCTGTTGGGCCATCTGGTCCGCGAGCCGAACCACAAACCTTGTTCAGTTACCCCGTTTCGTCCGATTGTGACATTGACCACCTCTTTCCCTCACCCAACAGCATCCACCTCATTCTGGAATTTAACTGCCACGCCAACGCCTTCATCTTGCTTTGGGATCTCAGAAATCTGACTGCGCCCATCCTGGCTCTGGATAGGGGCTACTTTTTGAACTGGTCGCCGGATGGAAACTGGTTCCTCTTTCGCCACATTGATACCAATCAGATGGCCCTCATTACCGCCGATGGTTCCGCCCAGGTTGTGCTGGAAAAGCTGCCTTTTGGCACTTACAATGCCACCTTTACGCTGGATGGCAAACAGATTATCTATGCTGCCAGTCAAGGGTTGGGCTTTGGCAGCGAAATGGGCAGTTTAGACCTGGCCGAGAACAGCCTGGTAATACAAAAGCAGTTCACTGACCAGATTGCGACCTTTCCGCGCTGGTCGCCGGATGGAAATCAACTGGCTTATATATTGTTGGCCGATAACAACATCCCCTATACGATTGGCGAATTGTGGTTAAGCGATACGAGCGATAACAAGGACATTTTAGTAGCGGAAGTAGATGCCGGACGTGGGTATCCGCCCGTCTGGTCGCCGGATGGCCGGGGGGTGGTTTTTGTTTATCGTGAAAACCCGCAATCTGTCCCGGCCGATTATCTGGCCAATGCCCTGCACAGCAATCTCCGTCAGGTTGACGCCGCGACCCATGAAATAACCGCGCTCACCACTTTTACCGACACCTTGGTTTATGATCCGGTCTGGCAGCCAGACGGCAGCCAACTGGCCTTTACCGCCGGAGATGCCATCTGGCTGGTAGAGCCAGGGCAACCACCCATTCGCCTGACGGAAACCGGCATTGCCCGCCATCCAGCCTGGATAACCTTACCCGAATCTAACCCTTAATTCAGGAGAAACCCAAATGAAGACGATGTTACTCTGTCTCGCTGTGGGGTTTATTTTGGCTTTGTTGGGCTGTACGCCAGAGCAAACGGCCGTGCAGGTAACGACCACTCACGCCGTTATTACCTCTCCGGCAGAAACGCCTGCGCCCTCACCAACCCCAGCCACAGAAACGCCCTTACCACCCACTTTCACCGCTGTTTCTGCTATCCTGGAACCCAGCCAGACGCCAAGCTCCTCTGCCGCGCCCCTCACCTCCACATCCAAACCTGTAGAAGCTACAAAGGTGGTTCCATCACCTACAATTACCCAGGCAGCAGAGATTACGCCCCCTTCCCCTTTACAATCTGTGGCAGATTATCCTGCTTTCTTATGGAGTCCATTCCCTCCAAGTGACGGCCCTGGTTCTTACCCACCAACCAATCTGTATTCCGCTTTGCCGGTTAACTCTACTGAATGGCAAATTGAAAAATCCGTAGCAGATTTGTTTGGCAGCCCGTCTATGATTGTTTCACCGGACAGAACGCAAGTCATACTGCTGACAGTGATAGATTCCAATGGGGATGGCGAGCATAACGTCTTCGATATTTCGAAAATTTATCTTTACGCCCCTTCTAATGGCTTATTTAAGGAAATAGTAGACAACAAGAGTTCAGTCTATGAATTAAACTGGCTGCCAGACAGTCAAAGATTTGTTTACGCAGAAGACACAGAACTCTTCTCCGGTACGCTGGATGGTTCAGCGCCTCAATTGCTTGCCAGCTTTCCAGATTTGATTGTTAACATTGCTACTTCGTCAAATGGAAGTCTGACGGCAATCAGTCGGTTTCCAGGTAATCTTGATTTCTGGAATCTAGATACAGGCACAGTCAGCCAAGTGGCAAGTGAAACTACCTACGACCTGAGGATGATCTGGTCACCCGATAGCCGTTGGCTTGCCTTTAACAAATCAGTTGCCTACGGTCTTTATCTTGTAGATGCAAACACTCTAGCAGTCTTCGAGATAATGGCTCCTGTCTTTGATGTTGCTTATTATCTTAGCCCTCCTGTTTGGTCACCAGATAGTCAAAGATTAGCCTTTACACAAAACCGTTCAACTCTCTTCTTATGGGATACTACTACGCAACATTTGAGTGAAATAGCTAGGTCAAACTATGTCAGTGAGCCAGCATGGTCATTAGATGGCCAGCAGCTAGCTTTTACGCAAGACGACTCTGCACTTTATTTTTGGGATATCAATATGCAGACACCGAGAGAGGTAGCCAGAGGGGCTTATAGAGGTCTACCTACATGGTCGCCTGACGGCATGAAGTTAGCTATTGGTTTTGCTGGAAATGATCGCTCCGGCATTGTTATCTTTGACAATTCTGGTGGAACCCTACAGGAAATATCTATAAATGGAACAATAGAGATAATCCGAACCTTAAAATGGTCCCCAGACGGCAATTGGATCACTTTCTTGGCAGCATGGAATGACCAAACTGGTCTTTTTATTGTAGATATTAACAGTAACGAGATGTATATGGTGCAAGAAACCACAGGAACGAACGAGGCAACTGATCCTTTCTGGCTACCTTTAAACGTTCCAAATCCTTAGCATTGGAGGACAGACAATGAACAAAAAAATGATTACATTCACTGTGATAAATTTTTGTACTTGCTTGAGTCTTATCGTATGGTTTCTTACGGCGAAGGTAGACAATGTCGTAAAGGCATATCAAGTGCCATCCCCTTTTCTTGGTTTGCTTTATTATGGCTCAAATACAACACTTAAAATCTTCGATCATCATTATCCACTGTTTGGTAGTATCGGAGATGACGGAAATACGTGGACAATGCATTATGACGGTTCAACCTGGACCGATGACGGTAGTTACTACAGTTATGATCAACACACTGGGATTGACTACGGATTGCACTATGAACCTGTATTGGCAGCCGCAAGTGGAGACGTTACCAGAGCAGAATGGGCAAATCCATCCGATCATCAGGATAGTTATGGGTTGCATGTAAGGATTTCGCCAGATAATGGGCCGGGCTACCAGTTGATATATGGTCATTTGAGCGTTCTAACTGTCAAGATGGGGGACGAGGTAAACTTTGATCCAGTAAACCGTGAAGGCATTATTGGTGTTAGTGGCAATACCGGGAGCGTACTTGGAATTTGTCCGCCTGTCTACGAGAATCCGTTGTGTGGTTCCCATTTGCATTTTGAAGTTCGCCGGACAAGTGGAAACAGACCTGTAAATCCATATGGTTGGGCTGGGGGAGTTGGTACTGTAGATCCCTGGTCAATATATGTTGATCCACAAGGAACACCAGGGGCAACCAGTTATGATCTCTGGCTTGAATATCCGGCCCGTCCTGCCAGCCCTTCTCAATTTCCCGGTGGGACACCCACTCCAGCCCCAGCCGCGCCGGTAGCGGTGCGCACCATTGACAACAGCGATTCGGAATACAGCACCATCCCCAGCGGCTGCATGGAGGAAAACACCAACGGCGGAATTAACGGCAGTTATGATTACACCATTACCATGGGTCCTTCATTTGACTATGACGACAGTTGTACCGCCAAATGGAATATTACCCCTAATTCGCTGACGCCCGCTGATTTTTATGATGTGTATGTGCATATTCCGGGCAATCTTGACCCAGGCGCTTTAGGGGCAATCTATGAGATTCATCATAGCGGTCAGGTAAGCCGGGCCGTTGTCGTGCAGGCCGCATATCCTAATAGCGATCACCCGGACCATTGGGTTTATATAGGTCGTTATGAATTTACGATGGATGGAGAAGGCAGCGAATATATTCGGATGAATAATGGCACCATTGCCGATGACACCGCTCATTTTATCGCGGCCGATGCAATTCAGTTGGCATTAGTAGGCGGCCCGGCCGTCACCCCTACCCCAACCTCTCTGGCCGCCATCACCCCCAGCCCTACTCCACAAATGACCATCCCCGTCACCCAAAGCAGTGACGACGCCGGGCCACGTGGGGCAGTACCAACACCCTGTTCTACGTCAGACATCCGTTATGCTACGAATTGGAACGAAGTGTATATAGGGCACTGTTACGATGGCACAAGCATCGTTAGCGGTCTTCGATTTTCTAATGTGGCTATTCCACCCGGGGCGGTCATTACGAAGGCCCAAATCGAATTCACGGTGGATGGCCCTTATGAAGATTTCACTACGAATGTACAGTTTCGCGGTGAACTAACCCCCCATTCCAGTACATTTGATAACATCGTCCGGCCTGATAATCGCCCACTAACGCAGGCAACCGTGTTATGGAATATCCCGACAACTGATGATTGGTATGTGGACCAAAAGAGGTACAGCCCCAATCTGAAAAATATTATTCAGGAAATCGTGAATCAGCCTGGCTGGCTAAGCGGTAATGCCCTGACAATCATTGTCCAACCGCAACCCGGCATCCCACCAAACGATCACCGCCGGGTATTTGCGATTGACCGGGAAGGCATTGTTGAAGCAGCCAAACTGCAAATCTGGTATACCACGCCGGCCAATACCGGGTTCAAAAACCCATCGGCAAATTTGGCAGAATCTACTGGGGATGGAAATGGGTTTGAAGTGAATGCCGTCCAGGCTTATACGAATAATGGGGCCTTTGCGGTTGACAATAATAGTGGCACATCTACGGCCGCTTCCTGTACAGATATAACAAAAGACCGCCACCGGTATTACAACTTTAGCGGTTTCTCTATTCCAACCGGGGCCACCATCACCGGCATTGAGGTCAGGCTGGACGCGAAAGTAGATAGCACCGTTGGCTCGCCCCATATCTGCGTACTGTTGTCACGGGATGGTGGCTCAACCTGGACAGCGCCTAAAGAAACGCCTTCTCTGGTTACCACAGAACAGAGCTACATTTTGGGCGGCCCTACCGATAAGTGGGGTATCATCTGGATTCCAGGCAGTTTTTCTTCTGCGAATTTTCGCGTCCGGATCGTAAACGTTGCCAGTTCAACGATGCGGGACTTTTCGCTAGACTGGGTAGCGGTAAAGGTGTATTACATTCCCTGAAAAACGTTTTTTGAGACATATTCCTGGTGATAAACCTTTCAATTACCGATTACCATTCAGAGAGCCAGGCGACAACTTGTTCAGCAACGGCCGTACCCACATCCGATTGGGCGGCGTCGAACCAGCTGATGGTGGGGTCGTCGCGGCGGAACCAGGCCGCCTGGTGACGAGCAAAGCGGTGGGTTTCAAATTTGATGCGCTCCACGGCCGTGTCCAACGCCATCTTCCCGTCCAGATAGGCCCACAACTGTTGGTAGCCCAGGCCGCTCATGGCCGGTAGGGCACGGCCGTAACCCGCTGCCCGCAGCCCCTCCAACTCTGCCAACAAACCGGCGGCCATCATCTCATCTACCCGCGCATCAATGCGGGCATAGTGGGCGGCCCGTTCCCGGTAAAGGCCAATAACCTTGATGGTATAAGGTGGCGGCGATTTGCGTTGCAAAACGGAGATGGGGACACCGCTGACCAACGTCACTTCCAGAGCGCGGATAACCCGGCGGGTATTGCGCGGGTCAATCTGGCTGGCAGGGTCTAATGTGCGCAGCCAACGCGCCAGTTCCTCGCCATCCAGCCCTGACAACACCTCACGCAATGCGGGTTGTGGAGCAACGGCGGGAATGCCCCACCCTTCAATGACTGCCTTCACATATTGGCCTGTACCGCCGACCAGAATGGGTAAACGGCCGTGCCCCTGAACCTCATTGATCGTCTGATACGCCAGCTTTTGATACGCGCCCAAAGAGAGTGTTTCGTCGGGATTACAAATGTCAATCAGGTGGTGAGGTACGGCCGTGCGCTCTGCCAGCGTGGGTTTGGCCGTGCCAATATCCATGCCCCGGTAAAAGAGGCGCGAATCGGCAGAGATAATCTCGCCGTTAAATTGTTGCGCTAAGGCGAGGGAGAGGGCGGTTTTGCCAACGGCCGTTGCCCCCACCAACACCAGGAGTGGCCGGTTGCCAGTTGCCAGTTGCAGGTCATCACTTGCCACTTGCCACTTGCCACTTGCCACTTGCCACTTGCATACTTTCCACCATTCACCACCCCAACACGGCGTCGGGAATATGCTCGCAGCGCAGCAGCTTGCCAGATTTGTCCAGTTCCACCGCCACCAGATCAATGCGCCAATCGGCGTCCAGGTCATGTTCAGCCATATAGGTTTCGGCCAGAGCGATCAATTTGCGGGATTTGGCGGGGGTTAACCCTTCCTCCGGCGCACCCATATCGCGGCCACGCCGGGTTTTCACTTCCACAAACAACACCAGTTCACCGGCCTGGGCAATGAGGTCAATTTCGCCATGACGGCAGCGCCAATTGCGGGCGATGAGGCGGTAGCCCTGGCTTTCCAGATGGGTGGCAGCCACTCGTTCGCCCCAGGCGCCCAGCTTTTTACGGCCGTCCGGCAAACGGCCGTCGCCCGGATTGCGTTCATTTCCACTGGTCATGTTGATCACGGCGGTCACGCAGCCAAAATTCCGGGGCTAACCAGTTGGGTAGTGGATGCTCCCGTTCTTCCGGTTTGAAGATACGGTCCAGGGTAGATTGCACACGCTGCCGGTAGAGGTAACGACGGCCGTGCTGCTGTTTGCGTTTGAGATCGGGGCGTTCAAGGTGTAACCGTTCATACACCTCTTGCGTCAGCGCCACTGTGCGCCGAATATCATAGCGGTCACTATCGGCGCGGGCGGCGGCGCTCATCTGGGCGCGCTGCCCTGGGTTCAGCGCCAGCCCCACCATAGCCGCCGCCAGCCCCCCATCGGGGCGAGTCGTCAGCAGCCCGGTGCGGCCTGATACCACACTGTCGCTAATACCTGGCGACGAAACAGCAACGACCGGCAGCCCGGCAGCCATGGCTTCAATGACCGTCAGCGGATGCACTTCGGAGACGGATGCGGTGACAAAAATGTCGGCTGCGACCATATAGTTGGGCACTTCAGGCACGGGCAGGGAACCGGTGAAATGAACACGATCTTGCAGGCCCAGTTGGTTTACCCGGGCGGCCAACATCTCCCGGCTAAGGCCATCCCCCACCAGCATCAGGTATAAATCGGGGGCCACATCAGCGGCAATGGCAAACTGGTCAATGAGGCGGTCTAGATTCTTTTCAGATGCCAGACGACCCACATAAAGGAGGAGAACGGCCGTGTCTGGCAGGCCAAAGTCGGCTTTGCGGCGGGGATTGGGCGGCTGGTGAAATGGGTGCAGTTCCACCCCGTTTTCAATGGTGATGGTGGGGGTGCGCACACCAAAATCAAGCATAATCTGGCGCACACTTTCCGAAGGGGCGATCACCAGGTCGGCATAATCACAAAAATCAGGCCATAGCTGGCGCAAAATGGCGTCGGCGGCGGGTTGGGGCAGGTTCAAAATGGCATTGCCATACAGATCGTAGCGGGTATGGTTGGTGTAGATGACGGGGCAACGGCCGTAGCGGTGCGCCATTTCTACCCCCATAATCAGGTGATGAGAGTGCAAAATATCCACCTGACGCATCAACTTTTGCGCCTCGCGGGAAAAGCCGGGCGTCAGATAATAACCCCGGTCGCTCACCTGAAAACCGGGTGAGCGAATGATGTGGTCGTCGTCACTGGGGTCTGGCGCGCCCAGGGTAAAGATGGTGACTTCGTAACCGGCGACTTCCAGATATTTCCGGTATAACTCCACCATGCGCGTTACGCCATTGACAACGGGTTTATAAACGGCCGTAACCATGCCTATGTGCATTGCTAATACCTCGTACTATAGGGCGATTTACCGAATCGCCCGATGACATGTCAATGATAACCCGGCACAGAGGGAGAATGGTACTGGGGAAAAAGAACGGCCGTAACCGTTAATAATGGGCTAATAACCAACGGCGTAAGTGGCTCAGTCCCAACGTGAGCGCCCATTGGTCAATGTTTTCTGGGTGTCCGCCAAAAGAACGCTGCGTCACGGAAGCGCCATTTGGCGAGGCTAGTGTCACCAAAATTTGCACACCGCCCTGCGTCATATGGCTGTACACCACCAGTCCCAACATATCCCCAGAAAGCTCCACCAACTTTTCAGCGGCGGCGCGACTCCATTGGGTCAAATTACTCTGGGTCACCGCCTCCAGATGGAGTTTGTCGGCGGCTTCATACCAGGTCTGCCAGGGCATGGCATTGATCACCTTATTGCTGCCGGGCAGCCTGTTCAAGGTATCCGCGATGATCTGGTTGGTGTAACATTCCAACAATGAAAGTTTGACGCCATTCTGAATCAGGGCATTGAGAACAACATCTTCCAGGCGGTCCGCTTCCGCGCCATAAATATGATCTCCTAACCGTTCCCGCACCACGTTTTTCATTCGGTGCAGTTCATTTCGCACCTCTTCATCTGAGTTGGCCTGTACCCACAGGCGAATGTTTGTTTGCCCAGCAAAGGAGTCAAAGGTCACACGGTGTTGCGGGTCAGTGGTCAGGTCGGCCAGGTCTTGTTTCAGGTTGCTTTCCATCAAGCCCACACAGCGCAACAGCGCCCAACCGTCTTTGGTTTCGCTGTGAATTTGTTGGCGCAGGTAAGGCAGCACTTCTGTCTCCAAGAGAAAAGACATTTCGCGCCGGTTGCCGGGCAAACAGATGAGAACGCCAGCCTCTTCTTCCATGAGGAGGCCACCCATGCGCACAGAAGTATCGCCTAACAATCTGGCGCCAGCGATGCCTGGAGGGTCTGGCAGCAGTTCACGCCCGGTAACGGCCGTCACCGCCTGCCGCGTATAATCATCCCGGCCTGTACCCAATCCACCGGTAGAAATCACCACATCAGCGCGCCGTAAAGCCGTGCGAAAGGCATCGGCAATCATGTCCGGATCATCCCCTACCGTCACCTTACACGTCAAATCTACCTTTACCTCGCGCAGGCTGCGAGATACAAAAGCAGAATTGGTGTCGAGAATGTCACTCACCAGCAATTCCGTGCCAATGCTGACAATTTCAACTTTCATCTTTTTTTGCACAGGCGTGGTTTTCCCAAACAGTGACCCTGGCAGGAAATTGCCGGGATTGCCTGGCTCCACTTGCTATCTGATTGGGCAACTACACTCATGAAATTATCTTTACAAGAGACGGGAGCGCAAAGAGTGTTAAGATGGCTGGTCTGGTTTTGCCTGAGATAACATGATCTGGTATTGCCGCACCGTCAGGTCTGTATTGCGTATTTTGAAGGCCAGATCCGCAGCCACATTTTTCATCACCTTGTAACCCAGATCGGGGTAAGCATCACACAACTGCATTAAGCGATTACGTGGCACCTTGAGCAACATGGTGTTGTCCTGGCTGACGCGGGCTGTGGCCGAACGGATGCCTTCATCTACCAAAGCAACTTCGCCAAAAACCTGTCCCTGGCGCAGTTCGGTAATGACAACCGGTTCATATTCTTCTTGATCCCCGCCAACCAACGAAGGGTTCATCAGGATTTCCACCCCACCGCGGGCAATCACGTAAAGCTCGGTAGTGCTTTCGTTCTCTTGCAACAAAACATCACCCTGGTTATAGGTAGCTGAGTCACAAATAGAGGCTACCAATTCCAGTTGGGTAGGGGTCAGGTTATCAAAAATCTCGGTAACGGACAGAATGGCGGCAATACTTTGTTGCATAAAAACCCTCACTTCTCATGGTCAAAACTGGGGCGATTCTAACATAAAGGTACGGCCGTCGCAATGCAGGGTAACAGGTAGCAGGTAAGGCCTGCCGCCTGTTACCCTGCTCCTTTTTGCGCTTCGGCCAGGATGCTTTCGGCGCGTGACAGGGAAGCGTCTAATATCTCCGCCAGTTTTTCTGATGGCATCGCTACCAGTTGTTCTTTGGTGACAACACCGGCCTCTTCCAGGCGGGCGGCATAGGTAGGGCCAATACCATTGATATGTTGTAAATCGCCGTTGGGGTTGAAGGTAACGGCCGTTTCCGCCGCCGGCATAGGCGCGGCGTCTGGCGGCACAGGCAACGAGGCCTGTTGCGCAATGGCTTCTGCTTCCACCGCCAGCGCCAGCAGCGCATCAAATTCCTGGTAAAAACCTTCAATGATGGCATCCGGGTTGGGCACTAAGCCAGCGTCTGTGGCCACACCCAATTGCACCCTACCGGCATAGCTGATGATGCTAATGCCCAATCCCAGGCGGCCCGACTGTGGCACCCAAAACATCAGTTCATGGATGCGCTGCCCCCCCATATACAATGGCATGGGCGGGCCAGGGACGTTGGTCATCACGGCCGTTAGCTTCTTGCCAAACATCTCTACCAACGTTCCTTGCAATTCCTGGGGTACAACACCCATTGTGCCCAATATGGCCAAGCCCACCGGGCCTTCTTTGGACGTTTTCAGCTCTTCCATCCGCTTGTGGACTTCGTTCAGCCGATCCAGCGGGTCGGCAATACCGACGGGTAAATCCAAAAAGAGCAAACCAAATTTATTGCCCAGGGTACCCATTTCATCCGGCTGGCGCAGGTTAATGGGCACGGCCGCGCGAAAACTCAGCCCGCGCACATCCTCCCCTCGCGCCAACAAATACCGCCGCAGCCCGCCGGTCATGGCCGCCACCAACACATCGTTCACTGTGCCGCCGGTGACATTTTTGATCTTTTTCACATCCTTCATGGCTAACGGCCGTGACCAGGCGGCGCGTTTTTGGGTGCCCAATTTGCCCTTAAAAGACGTATCGGGATCATGGGAACGCAAAAAGAGGCGGCCTGCCGCCAGCACATTATCCCCACTCCATTGGGCAATCTCCACCGCCCGTGTGGGGCGGGTGAGGGTGGTGCGGCCTTCATGCAGCGCCCGTCTGGCCAGGCTACGCGCCGCGCCCGCCGTTGCTGAGGTTTGTTTGAGGATGGAAGTAACGCCGCCGCCAAACAATCCCCGGCGTGAGCGCGGCTGTTTAATTTTTTCGCTGCTGCCCGCTTTGGCGTCGGGCGATAAATCTGTTAGCGAGAGCAGCACATAAACCAGGGCCATGCCATCGGCAATACAATGATGCAGCCGCACACAAACGGCCGTGCCCCCCTCATAATTCTCAATGACGTGTACCATCCACAGTGGTTTAGTGAAATCCAGCGGTGTACTCATCAAATCGCTGACTATGGCTTGCAAGGCGGCTTTGTCGCCCGGTTCGGGCAGCGCCACCCGGTGCATATGCGCATCCAGACTGAAGTGCGGATCATACTCCCAATAAGCCGGGGCCAGTGGCAGCCTGGGCTGCACTACCCGCTTGCGAAACCGGTCAAATTGCAGCAAACGCCGCCCGACCACTTCACGCAAACGGCCGTAATCCAATGGCTCCTTAAACGTTAAAATGCCGGACACCATCATCAAATTGGTAGGGTCTTCCATGCGCAGCCAGGCTGCGTCTACATTTGAAAGGGGTTCTATATTTGCCATACCATACCCTCCGCAAGGGGTCTAGAAATCTGGATGCTGGCGTTTTTTTATATTACCAGAGAGAGTTATCAAATTTCACATGTTGTTTTCTTGTTCGTGAAAAATTTGACAACTCTAGAATTCGCCAGACTCCAGTAGAAATTAGAGATCGGAGATTGGATAATTTCTCATCTCCAATCCTCCATGAGTATATCTGAAAACCGCGGCAGCGTGAATGGGAATGATTTTTTGAGGTGCAAGGTTATCTCGCTACGGTTATGGAAAAGTTGGCGCGCCCCAGCGATGGCAAATACAGGATTCAGGATGGCGCTGGCTTGTTCGATGATGCTTTGCCGGCTGCCCCGTGGCCCATCACTTTCCGGCAGTTTGAGCGTCATCAGGGCACAGCCATGCCGGTGTAAATAGGGGGCATAGGCGGCCATCAACTCTGCCGAGTAGCGGGCATCCAGGCGCATATCATTCAGGATCACATCAAACCGGTCGGGTGGCTGCTGCCAATAGATTTCGGCGGTCAGACGCAGGTGGCGCACGTTTTTGTCCTGGTACAAGGAAGAATGCAACGCGGCGGGGTCTACGGCCGTGACAAACTGCCCCTTTTGCCGCAAAATGCGCGTCCAACCGCCAGGCGCGGCCCCTAAATCCAGCGCCACACCGCCGGCGGGCAGATCAATTTGAAACACCGCCAACGCTTCCAACAGCTTAAACTCGGCCCGGCTAATTTGCCCCGGCTGCCGGGCAAACCGGTGCATACCCCCGGCCCAATCGGATACATTGTGCGCCGCCAGGGAAATCCCAGCATAGGCAGCTTCGGCCGTGACCACGATGGAAAGAATTTGCACCGGTTGGCGCACGTTCAGCGGGGCGGACAACTGTTGTTGGATGGCCTGGGCAACGGCCGTGTTCACATCAAACGGCTTGTAGGGCACATCGGCCAGCAGGCGGGTTTGCACTGAAAACGGCAGTTCACCATCCAGCCAGGCGACCATGCCTGTGCCCACCACCTCGGCCAACAAGGGTACATCCGCCGCCAGCCCGGCGATAGGCAGCGCCAGATGCACCGGGCAGATGTGGCGGGCAAAGATGGGCGGCTGCTGCCGCCATTGTTCGGCCAGGGTGAAAAAGTTGACGGCCGTAACCGCCCACACCCCATCCGCCAGCACCGCCGCTGGCTGCGCCGCCGGCTGCACCCGTGCCAATTCCGCCCAGGCCAGGTCAATGAAATGGGGGTTGGCGGTGAGGATTAAGGAGGGAGAGGGCATAGTTATTGGAGATTGGAGATTGAGAGATCAGGAGATTGCCCAATCTCCTGATCCCCCAATCTCTCAATTACTTCTCTAACACCCGGCCCGCGTCCATCGGTGCGGTCCAGGTTGTGCAGGTGTTCCACACGGCCGTGAAAATGCAGCCGCCACGTTTCACGCAAGGGATGTTCCACATATTCAAAGTAGGCCACCCCGGTGTTTTTACTCCATACTTCACAGCGGCGAAAGGGGCCAATGTTAAACATATGGTCAAAAGCCAGTTCAATGACGCCGCCATGACACACCACCATCACCGTTTGCGTGCGGTGTTTTTCGATCATTTCCTCCACAAATTGGCCGACGCGCACCCGGAAGTGCATGAGCGATTCACCGTCTGGGCGGGCGGGCGTAACGGGGGCAAACGGCCGTTCGCTGCCCCAATATGGCCCATACTCCGGCAAATCATCATTGGGCCAGGGGGTGTGGTCCAGCCGATTATTCCCTATTTCACGTAACCGGTCATCGGGCGTAATAGGCAGGTCATAGGCGCGGGCAATGGGTGCGGCTGTTTCCAGCGCCCGGCGCATGGTGCTGGCATACAGCACATCCAGCGCCGGTAACTCACCCGGCAGCCAGGCGCCTAACGCTTCGGCCTGCCGCTGGCCTAACGGCGTCAGCCCTTCGTCGCTGTTACCGCCGCGCCATTCTTTCAAATTGACATAACTTTCGCCATGCCGCACAAAATACAGGTGCATCTTCGTTCTCCTGAATAAATTTCTCACATCACGCATTGCGCATCACGTGATGCGCAATGCATGATGTAGTCACTCACCGGCAAATCAACATAGGATGAGGAAAATGGCGCAAGATGTCGTCTACCGTGCTGCCCAGTACCAGATGCTTAACCGGGCGAAAGCCAAAACCACCCATGATGAGGAAATTACTTTGATGGGTCACGGCCGTGTCCAACACTGCCTGAGCAATGGGTTTTTGCCGCAAAACCAAGGTGACATCGGTAATGCCATAATCCGCCAGGTAGGCTCTGGCCTGTTCCAACTCGGCGGGCGTGGTGTATTCCGTCTCTACGGTGACCACCACCAGTTCCAAGGGCCAGCGCAATTTGAGATAGGTAGCCACAAACAGCGCCTCATCCGCCTTCGGGCTGCCATCGTAGGCCAGCAGCACCCGGTCGAGTACACATTCAGCGCCGGTGGGCATTGCCAGAATGGGGCGCGGGCAGCGCTGGATCATCTGCATGGTGCGGTTGCCCAGACGGGTAGACGGCCGTACCGCCCCACCCGGCCCCTTCCCCGGCCTGTTTTCCAATCCCAACACCACCAGGTCCGCCCAGACCGCTCGTCGGGTAATAGTCTCCACCACCTCACCCACCTCCACGGCAAACTCACCTGTCACGTCTGCCTCGGCGCACATCTGAAGGAATCGCTCTTCAATGGCGCGTACCCGTTTATTGCTTGCCTTCGTCGAATCGGCGACCACATGCAGTCCCAGCAGCCGGTCGGCATCACGCTGCGCCAGCCGAATCACCTGAGCCAACATCGGCCAGTTTTCTTCACGGCCGCTCAGCGCCACCAGATAGTCGGCAAAAAGCCGATCCAGCCGGCGGCCGGTCTGAAATTTGCGCCATTGGCCGGGTTCTGGGCCATCGGCCAGCTCTGGGGGAGTGAGCGCCTGCCGCAGCCAGCCACCCAACCCCTGCAACCGTTTTTGTTCGGCTGCCGCCAGCACCGAGGCGGCTTCGTCCAGATCAATTTCCCAGCCCAACGACTCTTCCAGGTGTTCGCGCTGCTCGGAGAGTAGCACGTAGAAGTCGGCTTCGGTACGTTCCGGGAAGTAGTGTAAGATGCCCTGCGCGCGCACCATGCGCATCACCGGCAGGTAGACCTCGTCATACCAGCGACTCACCGCTTCGGCATAGGATAGGGAGTGACCTATAGCCGCCTCACACTGCTGTTTGTGTACTTCAATCTGGGCCAGCAAGACACGGTAATGGCCGCAAAAAGTCATGTACAGGTCAGCATCGGGGCGCAGTTCGTTCAGATTGGTCTGTTCCAGGAATTCGGCATAGCGCGCTTTGCAAATGATTTCGTCGGGGTCATCGTCCGGCAGCAGAGGCACACGTATTTTCACTTCGGTCACGCGGGCGGTGATGGTTTTTGCGCCCAATTCGCGGGCTACGGAAACGCGGTGGTTGCCATCAATGACAAAATAGACCTCGCCTACTTTATACACGTCAATGGGGGGCATACCGGTCATATCCATCACGGCCGTGCGCACCCTGGCCCACCGTTCCACATCGCTGTCATGTTTCGGCAAAAAGTCACGGGTGAAATCTTTATACCGCCCCACACTGCCCACAATGGCGTCCAGTGGAATCTCCTGTACCCCTTGCGTCACAGCGTCGGCAGCCTTCAAATGGCGGCATACATCCTCATACGCCAGCAAATCGGCCGATTCGCCGCGCAGCCGGGCCATCACCTGTTGGAAAGCCGCCTTTTTCCGCGCCCGTTTGAAATCATTGATAGCGGCTTCATGCCGCAGCCGGTCGGGAGTTAGCATGGTCGTAATCCGTGAACCGTAATCCGTGAACCGTAATCCGATTACCAATTACCGATGATGGATTACGGTTCACGGGCTTTGCGGCATTATACCCCTGCCTCCGCTATAATGCAGACCGGAGTGATTTAGAGAGTTGTCAAATTTCACACGTTGTTTGCTTGTTCGCTGCTCGTGAGAAAAATTTGACAACTCTAGAATTCGCCAGCCCCCAGTAATTAGGTTTGTTTCACCAGCACTGGCAGCCTAAAGTAGTGGGTGAACTGAACAACTTACGGCAGCGCCGCCTATTTGCAAGATTGAACCAATCTCCACGCCCGCCCCGCTACGCAAAAAACCATAACGGGCTACAATACAAATATGCAAGCAATAGACATACAATGGCACGGCCGTATCGAATACGACGCCGCCTGGGAATGGCAGAAATCCCTTGTTGCTGCCTGCGCCGCCGACCCGGCCCTGCCCGACACCCTGCTCCTGCTGGAACATCCGCCCACTTACACCCTGGGGCGACGCGGCAGCCTCGACCACTTGCTGCTTAGTCAGGCCGAATTGGACGCCGCCGGTTTTACCCTGCGCTGGGTAGACCGGGGCGGCGACATCACCTATCACGGCCCCGGCCAACTCGTCGGCTACCCCATCCTCAACCTGAAACGGCTCTTTGCCCGGCGCGGCCTGCCCCGGCCTGACCTGCACCAATACCTGCGCGATGTGGAAGAAGTGATCATCCGGGCATTGGCCACCTTTAACATTCGCGGCTGGCGGTACGAAGGGTATACCGGCGTCTGGGTAGATGGCCCCACCGGTCCCGAAAAGATCGCCGCCATCGGCATCAAAGTCAGCGGCAGCGGCATTAGCAGTCACGGCTTTGCCCTGAACGTGAACCCCAACCTGACCCATTTTGCCCACATCATCCCCTGCGGCATCCGCGAACATGGGGTGACGAGTATGAGCCAACTGCTGGCCCAACCCTTCACTACCACCGACCTCATCCAGCCCATCACCGCTGCTTTCTGTGACATTTTTGAGGTGCAGCCAGAAAGAGAGATAGTAAGATATCAGGATATTGGACGCCTCAATATCCCCATATCTCAATAACCATATGACCATGAACCTGATAAAACTAGACACCATCACCACCCCTGAAGAACAGACGGCCCGCCCCAAACGGCCGGACTGGCTCAAAGTACGCCTGCCGGCTGGTGAAAATTATGACCGGCTGAAGCTGCTCATGCGCAGCAAGGCGCTGCACACCGTTTGCGAAGAAGCGCGCTGCCCCAACATAGGCGAATGTTGGGGGGCCGGCACCGCCACCTTCCTCATTATGGGCGACATTTGCACCCGCAGTTGTGCCTTTTGTGATATTAAAACCGGACGGCCGTTGCCCCTGGATTGGGACGAGCCGCAGCGTGTGGCCGAAGCGGTGCGCGCCATGAACCTGCGCCACGTCGTCATCACCTCCGTCAACCGCGACGAACGCAAAGACGGCGGCGCGCCCATTTTCGCCCTCTGCATCCAAAAAATCCGCGAACTGCAACCGGGCTGCTCCATTGAAGTCCTTATTCCTGACTTCAAGGGCAGCCGTGAGGCGCTGCAAATTGTGATGGATGCCCGCCCGGAAATCCTGAACCATAACGTGGAAACGGTGCCCCGCCTCTTCAAAAAAGTGCAGCCGCAAGACAATTACGCCTGGGCCATGGCCACGCTGGGCAACGCCAAAGAGATAAACCCGGACGTGCTGACCAAATCGGGCATTATGCTGGGGCTGGGCGAAGAGTGGGACGAGGTCACGGCCGTGATGCAAGACCTGGCCGACCGGGGCGTAGACATCCTGACATTGGGCCAGTATTTGCAGCCCAACCGCCACCAACACCTGCCCGTCGCCCGCTTCTACCACCCGGACGAATTTGCCGCCCTGCGCCAGATTGGTCTGGAGATGGGCTTCCAATGGGTGGAGGCCGGCCCCCTTGTGCGCAGCAGCTACCGCGCCGACCAGCAGGTCGCCCTGCTGTCACCATTTCACAAACCTGCGCAATAGACCTGACAGGTTTTGCCAGGGTGCAACCCCATCAATGAGCCTAAAAAAACCTGTCAGGTCTTGAGAGGTTGCATGGTTACGAGAATTTCATGGATACACTAAACCCCAACATTCCCACCCCCGAACTGGCGCGGCTGCTGACCACCGCCGCCGGTAAAATGAAGGAATATCGCCTGCCCTACCTGACGCCGCAGCTGCTGCTGCGCGTCTTTTTAGACGATCCCAAATGTGGCGCGTACCAGATTCTCAGCCGGTTGCAAAAGGAGCGTGGTTTTGACCTGGACGACCTGACGCGGCGGGTGGAGCAAATGGCGCGCAGCAGTCAGGGCCGGGACGCCAAATTCAACTTCACCGATGATTTTGGCCGGGATGCGCGGCTGGCGGACGAGATGCTGGTGATATTGGACGAAGGACTGTCTATCGCTCAGGCGCGGGATGAATTGAAGGTGGGCAGCGGCCATGCCCTGGCAGCCATGGCCCATCCGAACGTGACCACGTATGGCGTTTTGCAGCGCATTGGGGTGACGGGCACGGCCGTGATCGCCCTGCTGGAATCGGTGGCGCAGAATGGCACGGCCGTGATCACCGACTACATTGAAGAAGCCAAAAAAGGCAGCGCCCCACCCCTGTACGAACGGCAGGAATTGTTACGCGACCTGAACAGTTTGCTGGCGCTGGCGCAGCGGCGGCACGTCATCCTGGTGGGGCCGGAAGGGGCAGGCAAACGCAGCCTCATTTACAGCCTGGCGCAGCAGTTGGCCGAGGGCAACGGCGCCGGCAACTTCCGCTCGGTGGTGCAGATTAACGAGTCGGCGCTGCTAGAAAATCCATTGGCGGCCGTACGCGCCGGACTGCGCCGGGCCAGCGGCGGCATCTTGCTGGCGCCGGGCATTGAACGCTTTTTTGCCGACCGGCTGCGGCAGCAATTCTCCGAAGGGGTCAGCCGTGAACTGCATAAGGCGCTGCTGAGTAACGAACAAATTATCATCGGCACAACCACGCCGGGCGAATATGACCGGCTGCGCCAGCATGACCTGATTCGCCAGCACAGTAACCGCCTGGACGTACCCCCGGCCACAACCAAAGAAACCATCGCCATGCTCAACTTTCACAAGCAGCGGTTGGAGCAAGAATACGAGGTGGAAGTGGATCTGGCAGCATTGGAAACGGCCGTGCAGCTTGCCAACCAATACATCCAGACCATCGCCCTGCCGGCGTCGGCGGTGCGGCTGGCCGACCGCGCCTGTGCGCTGGTGCGCATGGCCATGTCTAGTTCACAGGCAGCCTATCCGGGCATACAGCCCAACGGCCGTTTGGACGCCGAAGACGTGATGCAGGCCGCCGCCCAAATGACCAACATCCCCATCACCAAGCTCACGGAGGATGAAAAGGGCAAATACGCCAGCATGGTAGAGCATTTGCACCAGCGCCTCATCGGCCAGGAGGAGGCGGTGTTGGCCGTCAGCCGGGCGGTGAAAACGGCGCGAGTGGGGCTGCGCGACAAAAAACGGCCCATTGGCTCTTTCCTTTTCCTGGGGCCGAGCGGCGTGGGCAAGACAGAACTGGCCAAGGCGCTGGCCGAATTTATGTTTGGCACGGAACAGGCGATGCTGGTGCTGGACATGAGCGAGTACCAGGAAGAGGCCAGTGTCAACAAGCTGATTGGCGCGCCGCCGGGGTATGTGGGGTTTGAAGGGGGTGGACGGTTGACGAATTTTGTGCGCGAACGGCCGTATACCGTTGTCCTCTTTGACGAAGTGGAAAAGGCACACCAGCGCGTCTTTGATGTGCTGCTGCAAGTGCTGGAAGAGGGGCGGCTGACGGACAGCCAGGGCAATACCGCCCTGTTCAGCGAAACGGTGGTGATCATGACCAGCAATCTGGGGTCGCCGCACATGATGGCGCCCATCATTGGCGAACGGGAGCGGGACATGGTGATGGCTGAAGTTCACCGCTTTTTCCGCCCGGAATTTCTGAACCGGATTGATGAGGTGGTGATGTTCCACCAGTTGTCCGGCGATCATCTGGTGAAAATTTTAGACCTGATGCTGGCAAAAGAGATCAAACTGGCAAAGGAGCAGGGATTGGAACTGGCGCTGACGCCGGGGGCCAAAAGCTGGCTGCTGGCGCAAAATAACGAACCGCAGTTTGGGGCACGGCCGTTGCGCCGCCTCATTGCCCGTTTCCTGCGTGAGCCATTGGCGGACTATTTGTTGACACAGGATCGGAAGGAGGGGGGTACGGCCGTGATCATCATAGACGCCGCCGACAACAGCCTCAAATTCCAGATGGCGTGACATCGCCATCATTGCTCCGTATAATGCAACATGACTGGTCAAACTCTGGAAGACCGGATTGTTGTTGATCCCAATCTGCGTAACGGCCGTCCTATTATCACCGGTACGGGTGTTACGGTGCGCACGGTCGCGGGGCATTACAAACTTGGCATAACCCCAGAGGAGATTGCCGACGACATGAATCTGCCGTTGGCCAGTGTTATGCGGCCCTGGCTTATTACCATTTGAATCAGGCCGAGATTGCAGCCGATATAGCCGCAAATACAGAAACGGCCGTGCGTGTTTCACTGACTAATGGCTGAACCGATTCGGCTCTACCTGGACGAAGATACCATAGGCTAATGAAACTGTTGGGCACCAAATCAGCAGAAGATATGCAAAATTGGCTGGAATTCTTAAGCAACTGGCGCTGACGATGAAAAAACATATCCCCACTTGCGCCGTTGTGTCCTTTTTTGCCGTTATCACAGCCGCCTTTTTTGCGCCCGCCCTCTTTACCCAGACCACCCACCTGCCCATTGGCACAGACTTCGTTAACTTCAACTACCCCCACGACCTGTTTGCTGCCCGCGCCCTGCAACAAGGGGAACTGCCGTTGTGGAATCCGTATCTCTCCGCCGGGCAGCCTCTCGCCGCCGATCCCAACATCGGTTTCTGGTACCCTTTGCGCCTGCTGCTGCTGGTGACGGCGTTTAGCTACCAGACCTTGACCTGGCTGCTCATTTTCCACTATTTCCTGGCGGGTGTATTGTCCTATGCCCTGGCGCGAGATTTGGGCGCGGGCCGCTGGGGCAGCCTGGTAGCCGGTGTGGGCTTCATGTTTTCCGGCTTCCTCATCGCCCAGATGGACCACATCAACATCGTCTTTTCGTCTACCTGGATGCCATTGATATTTTTGTTGTTCCGGCGGGCCGTTTTGCGGCAACAACTGGTTTATGCGCTGGCGGGCGGGCTGGCCTGGGCGCTGGCGGTATTGGGCGGGCACCAGCAGTTTGCCCTCTTCACCGGTTATTGGTGTGGCTTGTGGCTGGTTGCTTATCTGCTGCACCGGCGGGGACGCGGCGTGCTGCGGGCGGCGGCTTCATATGCAATCATGGCGCTGGTGGCGGTAGCAGGCGCGGCCGTGCAAATTTTGCCCACGCTGGAGTTTATGCAGTTCACCAGCCGGGCGGCTCTTTCCGTCGTTGGCGCCAGCGAATACATTATGCCTCCTGTCGGCTGGCTGCTGCTGGCTCTACCCCATTATTTTGGGCAAAATCACATAGAGTCCCTCCCCTTCTGGCCGAAAAATCTGGTTTTCATCAATGAATTTTACGCCTATGTTGGTATTGTCATCTTGTTTATGGCGTTCCTGGGCAGCTACGTCTGGAAATCATGGGAAAAACGTTTCCTGGTATTGATGGTGGTATTGGGGTTTGTGCTGACGTTGGGGGCGGTGACGCCGGTTTACCAATTGGCCTTTCAAATTGTGCCGGGGATGCAGTTTGTGCGGGTTCCGGGACGGTTTGTTTTCTGGGTAGACACCAGCCTGGTCTTATTGAGCGCGTTTGGCGTGGATTGGCTGCTGGCACACCTGGCCGATAGAGACCACCCGTTATGGCCGGATGTGAGCAAACTGTTGGGACTGGCAACAGTGGCCGGACTGATCTTGCTATTGGCCTCCCTGTTTTTGCCGGCCTTTCAGGTGGTGGGGCATCCTCTGGCAGATGCCATCACCCGCTACCGCCGGGTGGATGCGGCAATGGTATTTGCACTGCTGTTGGGCCTGTGGCTGCTGGTATGGGCGGCGCGGTGCTGGGCGCGGCTGCGCGCCTGGGCGCCATTTCTGCTGGTGGGGCTGGTGATCATTGACCTGTTCCGCGCCCAACAACCGCGCCATTTGACGCCATATGACATGCTGGTTCATTACGACCATCCGGCCATTATCCAGCTTTGGCATGACGACGCTGGCTTCTTCCGGGTGGACAACACGGCAGCGGCGGCGGCGGGATCAAAAGATGAATTTGCGCCGGAACCACATTGGAATGTGCTGACGGGTTTTGTACATGGCGTCCCACAGGCGTTTGGCCTGCCCTGGAATCCTTTTGATTTGCAGCGGTTTCGGGATTACCACACGGCCGTATCTCCCGGCAGCCCCTTCTATGATTTCCTGGGTGTAAAGTATCTGGTCGCTAACCCTGAGGAATCGCTGCCGGACAAGTGGACGCCGCTGCCGGTGGCCGACCCCACCCTGGCGGTGTATGAAAACAGCCAGGTTTTGCCCCGCGCTTTTATGGTGTTTAACACGATGATTGAGCCAGATGCCGGGCAGGCGCTGCAGCTGATTCAAGAGGCCGCTTTTGACCCGGCGACAATGGTGCTGCTGGAAGATGGGGCGCCGTTGGCCGGTATAGGGGGAAACGCGCAGGTGGCGATCACCGGTATGCGCAGCAACTCATTAGACCTGCTGGTGACCAGCGACCAACCGGGCTATCTGGTGGTCAGCGATACCTATTACCCCGGCTGGCGGGTATGGGTAAATGGCGCAGAAGGGGATCTGCTCCGGGCCAATTACACCTTTCGGGCCGTGCCGCTGGCGGCGGGAACATCCGAAGTGCGTTTTGCTTATGAATCAACGGCCGTTGCCTGGGGCACGGCCGTAACGCTGCTCACCTGGTTAGGGGTGGGGTTGGCTGTTTTATGGTGGGCATACGGCCGTTACGCTGCCCCCGCTAATAACAACAGCCGCTCGCTATCCGCATCAAACGCCGCCTGATCATACCCGCCGTAAAAGACCAGTTGCGTAAAACCGGCTTCTTGCAGCAGCAGTTCCATCTGGTGCGGGTAGCGGTAATGGTAGGTGGCCTGGGCAACGGTGCGGTGGATAGAGCCACCCAGTGCCGGGGAACGGTCGTACACCCAGGTGATGTGCAGCGTTTGCACGGCCGTGTCCAACCGGTTCGCCGCCAGGTGCAGGATCACGTCACCCGTGTCCGGGTCGGTGAGTACGTTTTCCAGACTGAGCAGGTGGTCTTCTGGTGTATTCGCCACCGTGAAAGGGTTCGCCAGGTCAATAAAAAGCTGACCATCCGCCGGTAAATGGCGTTTGGCCTGTTTCAAAGCAGCCAACGCCTGGGCGTCATCCAGGTGCATAAAGGTGTTGTAGGGGATGAGGATGAGGGGGAAACGGCCGTTCATCACAAACCGGGTCATATCTGCTTCCACCAGCGTGACCCGGTTTTGCACCGCTTCCCTTTCTTTTGCCAGCCGCTCTTGCGCCCGCGCCAGCATCACCGACGAATGATCCAGCCCGGTAACCGCCATACCCGCCTGCGCCAGCGGCAGCAGCAGCCGCCCACTGCCGCAGCCCAATTCCAATACCGGCCCATGCGTCTGCCTCGCCTGCGCCAGTACAAAGGGGATGTCCTCCGTTAGGTTGGCGTGTGTCAAATCGTAATAATGGGCAATCTGATCATACATTGGTGACACCAAAATAAACAGACCTCCGCAGGCGAGGTCTGTGAAGAGGAGATTGGGAGACTGGGAGACTGGGAGATTAAGCGATTGGCAATCTCTCAATCTCCTAATCCCCCAATCTCATTCTTTAGGGAATACACAACACCTGCCCGGCATAAATCCGGTTCAGGTTAAATATCTGGTTCCTTTCGGCAATGGCAAAGGGGCTGACGCCATACATGCTACCAATCTGGATCAGGTTTTGGCCCCACTGGATGGTGTGGTTATAGCGGCAACCAGATTGGGCCGGCGGTGGCGTCGGATTGCCGCCTGGTGGCCGAATGACGCCCGGTACGCCAGTGGGAATAAATAACACCGTCCCGGCATAAATGAGATTCGGGTTCACCACCCAGGGGTTTGCCAACATGATGGCCTGCATGGTGGAGCCATACCGTACCGCAATTTGTGACAGGCTGTCGCCCCACTGCACGGTGTAGTAGAAGCCGGTAAACTGTTGTGCGGTTGTTTTTTCGGGTGGGGCGGCGTTGACGGCCGTTGTCATCCCCAACAGCAGCAGCCCCATTACCAGTAAAACCCCCCATTGTCGCCATTTCAGGGAACGCATGTTCATCTATCCTCCTTTTTCATGTCACTTGTGGATGCACCTCCCGCAGGTTTGGGGAAAATGGAAACCTGCGGGAGGTAGCCCCTCTGCCTAAAAGTTTGACATAACGTAATTATGGCAACTATAACATACTCGTCATACCGGTGACAAGAGGGAAGTTAATGGATGGGGAAACAAAAAAACGGCCGTGTACGGCCGTATTTTTTGGAATTGGGTAATTGAGTAAGTGGACAATTAACCGGCCAATTACCCAATTACTTAATTGCCTTTAGGCGCGGGTGATATATTCGCCCGTCTCCGTGTTCACCTTGATACGGTCGCCGACATTCACAAACAGCGGCGTTTTCACCTTCAACCCCGTTTGGGTGCGCACCTCTTTGGTAGAGCCGGTAGCTGTATCTCCCGCCACCGCATTCTCCGCCTCCACCACATCAAACTCCATCGTCTTGGGCAGAATGTAATCCAACACTTCCCCTTCGTATGACAACAATTCCAGTTCCATATTGTCAATCAGGAAATAATGATCCCCTTCCATGACGGAATGAGGCAGTTGTCTTTGTTCATACGTCGCCGTATTCATAAACACATAAAACTCGCCATCATCATACAGATACTGAAAAGTCTCTTTGTCCAGGCGAATATCTTCCACCCGGTCACCAGAGCTAAAGGTGAGCTGCAAATTGGAGCCAGAGCGCAAATCCTTCACGCTGACACGGATAGTAGCTTTGCCCCGGCCCGGTTTGTTGTGGCTGTATTCGGTTACTTTATACAGATTGCCATCGTGTGTAAAACTTACACCTCGGCGCAATTGGTTTACATCAATCATTTTGCAATATGCTCCTCGTAATAATTTAACGCAGAGGCGCAGAGACGCAGAGAAAAAACTTCGCGTTCCTTCGCGTCCTTCGCGGATTTATAAATTCTTCAATTCTCAATTAGACGAAAGGGTCTTTTTGGGCACGTTGATTCCACCAAATCACGGCCGTAGACAACACCGTCAGCAGCAGCAACCCAACCATAAACCACAACACATCACGGAGTGGCGTCGCGCTGCGAATGGTAAAGTCACCCAATTCAATGACCAACGGCCATACGGGAAGGTAAATACCCATCACGGCAGGAGTTTATCACAACTAAACCGGCGCGGGCAATGGCGAGGGAATGAGCAGGTGAGCAGGAGAAGGGGTGAAGGGGTGAGGGGGCGAGGGGGCGAGGGGGTGAGGGGGCGATCAATTACCTAATTACCTAATTACCCATTTACCTAATTACCTAATTACCCATTTACCAAATTACCCATTTACCAACCACCGTTAACCGATTACCGATTCCCTCTTACCCTCCCCCAACTTCCATGTTATCATTGGCCGTGTTGCCAAAACTCATAACCCAGGAGGCCCAAAATGGCTGTTACCCCCCAACAACTGAATCAATTTCTTAACCAACATTTCAGCTTAGATGAACTGCAAATGCTCTGTTTTGAGTTAAACATCCCCTATGAAGACCTGGGAGGCGGTGAATCACGTGCCGCCAAAGTGCTGGCGCTGGTGCAATACGCCCAGCGGCATAACTTATACGATACCGTCGTTACCCACGCCCAGGCAGCACGGCCGAATGCCCGTATGGGTGATATGCCCTCAACTTCACAGGTCGGCATCCCTGCCACCGGCCAATCATCCGCCACACCTACCGCCCCTGTCTACAACATCACCGTCCAGGGCAACATGGTAGGGACGGCCATTGGCGGCAATGTGCAAACGGGTGATATTGTTAGCGGAGATGTCAACAAAAACCAATACCAGGCGGGTGGGGACATGAATATCGCCGGTCGGGACATCATTATCGGTCAGCCGCCGCAAAACCGAGATGAGTTTGCCGAACAGTTGAAACAACTGCAATCCCTGTTGCAGGAGGCTATTAAACAAGGTGAAATTGTTAATCCAGGAGATGCGAAGGATGCGGTAGATGACGTGCAGGATGCGCTGGATGAAAGTCAGGCTGAAAATCCTGACCCTGACCGTATCACCCGCAAACTGGAAGCCGCCAGCAAAATCCTCGACAAAGCGGAGAAAGTAGCCACAACCGCCGGGAAAGTGAGCACTATTGCCCTCAAAGCTGCCCCTCTCGCCGCCACCTTGCTCAAAGCCGTGCAAACCCTTTTCTAGGTAACAACCATCACCCGATCACCCCGTCACTATGTCACCCCTTCCTCCCTTCCCCCCCCTCCACCTGCCGCCGGGCGGCCGTAACCCCAACTTTACCGGGCGTGAACCGATGCTGGCACGGCTGGGCGCGCAGTTGGGTCGGGCGCAGGGCACGGTGGTGGTCAGCCAGGCGATTACCGGGCTGGGCGGCGTGGGCAAAACGCAGTTGGCAATGGAATACATTTACCGGCAGCAGGCCGACCCGCAAACGGCGTATGACCTGGTGTGGTGGCTGCGGGCGGACACGGTGGTGAACCTGGCGGCCGATATGGCCGCGCTGGCGGTGGCGGTGGGGGCCATGAGTGCGGAGAACCCCGACCAGCAGGCGGCGCTGAATGCGGCCCGCCGCTGGCTGGCGCAGACGGACAAACGGTGGCTGCTGCTGGCGGACAATGCCGATGACCTGCCGCCGCGGGCGCTGAACCATTACCTGCCCACCGGCGGCAAGGGGCATATCCTCATCACCAGCCGCAACCCCAATTGGGGTGGTCTGGTGGGGCAGGATGCCATCCTGCCCCTGGATACCTTCACCCGCGCCGAAGCCATCCGTTTCCTCCAGGTTCGTAGTCGGCAATTTATTGCCATTTTTGAAGGCGATAAATCGCCACCTACGAACAGGGAAGAAGAGGCGGAGATAGGGAAGCTGGCGGAATTGTTGGGGGATTTTCCGCTGGCATTGGAGCAGGCGGCGGCGTTTATGGAGGCGCGGCAGATGGGGTGTGCGGCCTACCGGCGGTTGTACGAGACGAAACGGCAGGAGGTGTGGCGGCGGGCCACGCCGCCCGACCGTTACCATGCCACCATAACCACGACGTGGCAGATGGCCTTTGAGCAGATACAAAAGAGGCCGGGGGCGGTGGAACTGCTGAACCTGTGCTGTTTCCTGGCCCCGGAAAATATCCCTCTGGCGTTGTTCGAGACATCCGATTTTTTTGAAAAATCGGATGTCTTCACGGCTTCGGCTGTCTCGCTGGCAGACCCGCTGGCGCTGGCGGACGCGGTAGCGGCGCTGCGCCGTTATTCGCTGGTGGCGCGGGAGGGGGAGAGCCTGCGGCTGCACCGGCTGGTGCAAACCGTAGCCCGTGACCGGATGCCGCCGGAACTGGCGCGGCAGTGGGCGGAAATAGCTATCGAAGCGATTATTCAGGTACTGCCTGATTGGACGCGACTGCATGAATGGGAGGATGGACCGGTAATTGTCGCTCATATGGTGGCTGCTGCTGACCTGGCGACTGAGCAGGGTATAGAAACGGAGCGACTGGCATTTCTGTGCAACTGGACGGGCTTTTATCTGAAATTCCGGGCGGAGTATGAAAAGGCACGGCCGTACCTCGAACGCGCCCTGGCCATCCACGAAAAAGCGCTGGGGCCAGACCACCCGGACACGGCCACCAGCCTGAACAACCTGGGCTACCTGCTACGAGCCATGGGCGACCTGGCGGCGGCACGGCCGTACCTCGAACGCGCCCTGGCCATCCACGAAAAAGCGCTGGGGCCAGACCACCCGCACACCGCCACCAGCCTGAACAACCTGGCTCTCCTGCTACGAGCCATGGGCGACCTGGCGGCG
>JABFFZ010000049.1 GCA_013112725.1 Chloroflexota bacterium | reverse complement strand
TTTCTAGCGGCACCAGCGGGTCACCAGCCTGGACGCTATCGCCCACCTGCCCGTAAAGATTGGTGACACGCCCCGGCTGGCTGACGGCCAGCGCCGCCGTGCGCGGCGAGACCACCTGGCCGGTGGCGCTGGCGCTGGCCGTCAGGTCGCCGATGAAGGCGGTGACAATTTCGCCGGTTTGTGGTTGGGTGGTCGCGCGGCCGGTGCAGGCGGCCAGCCAGAGGGCCAGGAATGCCAGAACCGGCCAGAGGATTCGTTTTTGTCGCATGGTTGTTACTCCCTTGAAAACCAATTGCTGTGGCCGGTCTCCAGACCGGGCCACACCGGGCCGCCGAATGGAATTCGGCGTCTGAGATGCCCAAACGCGATGATATTTCGGTAATAGACCCGGTGGTTGAACCGCGCCTACAGAGAGCAAAGTCAGCCCTTCACCAGGCTCAGGGCAGGCTCTGCGCCGACTGTTGCCAGACCGCGCAGGCGGTCTTCGCCTTATGTAGCCGCGAATTTATTCGCCCGGCTGCCATAAGCGCGTTGGCAGGGTCCATTGCCTTTGATTCTAGGGGGTAAATCTGCAAAATTTGTGCAGAGGGGATGGAGTTTTGGGGAGGCTCTGCACTCTACTTGATGGGGATGAGGGGTATTACAGTGAGAGGATCAGGGTTGTGAGTAGGGAACAATCGGAATATCGGTCTGGTTGAAGTCCTTTCCTTTGAAAAGGAGTGGTTCCCCGGTCGTTTTGGCCAGGGCATATGCAAAACAGTCTCCAAAGTTCAATCCATCTGGATGCCGACCTTTGCCATATGTGCGATATGCCAGACGTGCTGCTGTAACTTGCTCATGGGTGACCGGCTCAATTTTAATTTGCGCTGTTTGGATCAATTCATCTAATTTTTCGCCTCCGGCCAGGCCATGACGGGATTCAATGACAATAGACGTTTCCAGGAGTGAAGCTGCCGATAACAGCCGCTTATCTGCCGTGGCCAGGATCGTAGCGATGGCTCTCGCTTCTGGCTCAGACATCAAGATGGCAATGAGGACTGACGTATCCAGCACCATCAGGCAGGCAACCCCAGGTGGTCATAACCAATGATTTCATCCGGTGTACGGCCGTCTATCAATGGTAACGCTGCACACTCCCGACCGATGCCAAGCAACCGTTCTACCAGTGCGTCCAAACGATTTTGCCGCGCTTTTTCACGTTCCAACCGCTCACGCATGGCATTTACCACAGCTTGGGGAATTGTTTCGCCGGTAGTAAAAGCCAGTTCCTTTGCCAAAATGTCCGCTTCTGGGTGTTTAATTTCTAATGTCATCACGTTGTCTCCTTGTGGCTTCATCTTTGGTCATAGTATAAACAATACAAACATGCCTTTCCACCTTGGTAACCGTTCAGTTCCTCTGGAGACTTGACAAGTTTTTGCGCCTGAATTGCGGCAGCTGCCTCTGGTAATAAACTTGTCAAGTCTGAACGCTTACCCACCTTGAATAAACACTTTCAGTAAATCAATCAGGAACACACTGCCCCGGCAATTTAGGAATCGTCTAAAAATAACTTCCCCGTTTGATCTACCAGGCAGTGCCAGGCAAGGGGCAAAACCACCTGAGATGACCAAAACCTGCCTGCCCCTTGCCTGGCACTACTGGTCAATAAATCTTCTGCCAAAATGCTGTAAAATGGGGGCGATGAAAGAAAAATTACCTCAGTACGCCATTTGCATTGTAAATAACGATTATCCCGCTTCGTTGGAATTGCACAAAGTGTACCGCCTGGTACCAGATGAAGAGGCCGCGCTGGATGGTGATGTGCGTGTCATTCACGAAAGCGGCGAAGATTATCTCTATCCGGCCGACTATTTTGTACTCATCATGGTGCCCCAAGAAAAAGCACAACTATTGCGGGAATCGTTTGTGCCGTATTCCACCTGACCGGTTCTGTTAATAGCCTTGATCCTCAGTCTCGTGTAATCGCCGCCAGACGCGCCGGTAGTGACGGCCGTCCATCAATTCCAGGCTGTTCTCGTCCGGGTCGCGGAAATAAATGGAGTGGGTGCCCAATGACCAATCCTGTTCATGTTCAAGGGCCACCCCATGTTCACGCAGCCGTTCGCGCCAGGCGTCCATCTGCTCCGGCGGAATGGCCAGACTCACATGCCCCCGCCCGCGCGCGCCATGCGCCGGAATGGGGCTGATGCGCTGTTCCAGCTTGTTGATGTCAAACAGAATGAGCGTGGAGTTTTGGCCGGTTTGCAGAAATAAGGCATCTTCAAACTCGTTGGATACGGGTAAAGCCAACACTTGCGTATAAAACTGTTTGGCGCGGGGGATGTCGCTCACGTACAGCACCGCTTCAGCGACGCGCAAAATCTCGGTTTCACCCCGTTTTGCCAGTTGCGCTTCCTGGGCGATGCGCACGCCATTGCTGGTACCTAGCCGGTTGGCCCCGGCGGCAATCATGCGCCGGGCGTCATCATAGGAGCGGATGCCGCCGGATGCCTTAACGCCCATTTGCTGGCCTACGGTGTGGCGCATCAGGGACACATCTTCCACCGTGGCCCCGCCGCCGCTGAAACCGGTGGAGGTTTTGACAAAATCGGCGCCCACTTCTTTGGCAATCTGGCAGACGCGCACTTTTTCGGCGTTGGTCAGGTAGCTGGTTTCGATAATGACTTTGCAGAGGGCGTGGTGGTGATGGGCGGTTTCGGTCACGGCCGTGATCTGCGCCCGTGTAAAGCCATCATCTCCCCCTTTTACCGCGCCAATGTTGATGACCATATCAATTTCCGTAGCGCCGCCGGCAATGGCCTGTTCCGTCTCCGTTACCTTGGCAGCGGTGGTGGATGCGCCCAGCGGAAAGCCGACAACGGCGCACACCTTCACGTCCGAGCCGGCCAACTGGGCGGCGGCAAAGCGGACGTGGGTGGGGTTGACACAGACGGAGGCAAAGTGATACTGGCGGGCTTCCTTACATAACTGCTCGATCATCGCTTCGGTGGCGTCTGGTTTCAGCAGGGTATGGTCAATCAGCCCGGCCACGCGCGGCGGGTCGGCATCAATCAATGGCAAGAGTTCAACAAGATGGGTAGAGGCCAGTTCGTTCATGGCCTGAGTGTAACAATTTTGGCGTGAAGTCGGTAGTGGCAGGCACAGGGCATTTCTGCTCTGGATGACCGAGGCCGTTATGCCCTGGGCCTGGCACTTAAAGATTGGGCGCCACATCCACCACCAGGCCAAAAATACCAATGGCGATGAGCAAAACACCAGAAATGCGGGTGAGCAACTGGTAATTCTGGCCCGTCCAACGGGTGAAGCGGCGCTGCACGGGTAAGGCGACAAAGGGCAGCGCCACCAGCGGCCAGCCAAAGCCGATGCCAAAGGCGATGAAGTAGGCCAGGCTGTTGGCCAGATTGGTAAAACTGCCCGCGCCTAGCAAAAAGGCGCTGACGACCAGCGGCCCGGCGCAGGGCAGGGTCATCGGCCCCAACAGCAAACCGTAGACGAAGGCGGCAGCGAAGGGGTTGCGCAAAACGGGGGTTTGCACGGCCGTGAACCGGGCAAATGGGTTACGGCCGCTCAGCATCAACAGCCCCATCACAATCACCACCCCATAAATCAGGGGGAGCAGCCAGGGCAAAATCGCCCCAAACGACTGTCGAAAGAGGTACATCACCAGCCCCACCAGCAGCATCAGGCTGAGTACCCCCGCCAGCACAAAAAAGCCAAGCCATTTGGCGGCGCGGGCGGTGCGCTCGTTGGCCGCGTTCCCGGCCAAAAAGGCAATCAGGCCAGGGTAGAGCGGCAACACACAGACATTGGTGAGGATGGCGGCGTTGCCGAGGAGGAAGGCTTCGAGTAGTTGATTCATGGGTGACCCGTAATCCGTAATCCGTAACCCGTAATCCGAAGTCCGATTACGGACCACCGATTACGGGTTACGCTCTTAACCGCCTGTCTCTTGCAGTTCGCTGATGATGGCGTCGGGGGATTTGATGCCGGTAGCCAGGTCGGTATAGCTGCCGTTCGGGCGGATGACAAAGTGGGGGGTGGAGGGTGGATTGGTGATAGATTGGCCAAAGGCAGCCGCCAGCTCTTGCAGCATTTCCGGCGAAGCCACGGCAAACGTCCAATCAAAGCCGGTTTGCTCGGTGTAGTCGGCCAGGGCGGCATCGCTGATGTTGGTTTCCACGCTCAGGGCGATAAAAACGACATCTTCTCCAGCCATCTGGCTGCGGGCGGTGGCCACGTTGCTTAACAGGCGGCGGCAGTTGGAACACCAGGTGGCCATCGTTTCCACGAACACCGTTTTTCCGGCAAAGTCGGCCAGGGTAAAGGCCTGGCCTGTGCGCACGTCAGTGAGGACGATGGTTTGCCAGGCAGGTTTGGGCATCATGGCGTCATCGGCCATATCCTCCTCCATCATCGTCTCGTCTTCTGTTTCTTCCATCATGGCGTCATCAGACATGGCGGCTTCGTCTTCTTTCTCCTCCATCATGGCGTTGTCAGACATAGCCGCCTCGTCCTCTTTCTCTTCCATCATGGCATCGCCGTGTGGGTCGGCCATATCATCGGTCATGGCGTCTTCTGTTTCTTCCATGGCGGTTTCGGAGGTGGAGGGGGAGGTCACGGCAGTGTCCGGTTCCGCCCCACCCGCCGCATTACACGCTGCCAACAGCAGCGCCAGCAGCAATAAAATTCCCAAATACCTTATTTTTTTCATCATCGTTGTCTCCTCTCTTAATTGTTTGTAGTAGGCGATTTATCGCCCTTCCGTCACAAGCAGGCAATTAATGCCAGGCAACCAATTGCCCACTACGAACGAGGGTAGTGTACACAAATTAAGGTGATGTTCTAAAAGGATTACGACTTTGTTACAAGGGGCTGTGAAGGGACTAACCCGTGTTGCGTAATCCATGACCCGTTTTCGGATTACGGTTCACGGTTCACGGATTACCGATTACGGGAATAGGGGAAAGCACATCCACCTGCCCGGTCAGGTCATAGGCCAATGCACCGTCTATGCGGACGGGAACGAGTTCGCCTAACGGCAGTTCGCCGGGGATGAAGACCAGGCCGTCAATTTCCGGGGCATCACGGTAGGTACGGCCGACCGTCACATCATCGCCATACCCTTCAATGAGAACGGGCAGCACCCGCCCCACCTGTGCCTGGTTACGCGCCAGGGAGATGGATTGCTGCAACTCCATTAACTCGTTGCGGCGGGCTTCTTTCACCTCTTCCGGCACCTGCCAGGAGACGGTGGCGGAGGGAGTAGAGGCTTCGTAGGAATAGGTAAACACGCCCACACGGTCGAATTGCAGGTCGCGCACAAACTGTTTCAGACCATCAAACTCCTCGTCTGTCTCGCCGGGGTAGCCAACAATGAAGGTGGTGCGAATGGCGATGTCCGGCATCGCTTGGCGCAGCTTGTTTACGGTCTGATAGACCCATTCGATGTTGGCCGGGCGGCGCATCCGTTTGAGCGTTTCGCGGTGGCCGTGCTGCAAGGGGATGTCCAGGTAGTGAGTCATTTGCGGCAGGAAGGCCATGGTTTCAATCAGTTCGTCGGTAACGTAACCGGGGTAGGCGTACATCAGGCGCAGCCAGGGAATGTCGGGGGCGGCCTGGGCGATCTGGCGCAGCAGGTGGCTGGTTCCGTTTTTCAGGCCGATGTCGTGGCCGTAATCGGTGCTGTCCTGGGCGATGAGGATGAGTTCTTGTACACCGGCTTCTTGCAAGGCGGTGGCTTCAGCCAGGATGGAGGCCAGGGGGCGGCTGACGTGGGTGCCTTTAATCTGGGGAATGGCGCAGAAGGCACACGGCCGTCTACAACCATCAGCAATTTTGAGATAGGCGCTGGCCCCCTGCACGGCCGTGCGCAAAACCCCTTGTTCGTCCAACCCCACCGTTTGCGCTTCGTCGGGTAGGTGGTAAAGGGGCTGCGGCTTTTTGCGGCGGCGCAGTTCCTGGATGAAGGGCACAATGTCCATCCAACGGCGGGTGCCGATGACGCCGTCAATGCCCGGTACCCATTCGACCACTTCACGGCCGTAGCGCTGCGCCATACAACCGGCGGCAATGAGCACCTGGTTTTTCTGTTTAAGCGCCGCCAACTCTTGCAAGGCGGCAATAGATTCCTGCCGGGCGCTTTCAATAAACCCACAGGTATTGACAATGAGAACCGACGCATCATCGGGATCGGCCGTGTCGCCAAAACCGGCCCGTTGCAGCAGCGCCGCCATGCTTTCCGAATCCACCGTATTTTTGCTGCAACCGAGGCTGAGCAAATAGAAGTTTTTGTTTTTGGTCATGGGGTGAGAGGATAATTGAGTAATTGAGTAATTGGGTATTACCCAGTTACCCAATTAACTTCGTTTATTGTGTCGTCGTCCACATTTCTTCTTTATACTCGCCGCGCTGGCCCATGAAGCCTAATTCTGTGCCGTTGATGGTAACGAAGACGCCGGCAGCGTTGCCCGTCAGCACTTTGGCCTCGTCGTTGGCCTGCCATTCATACTTGGGATCGGTGGGGCGAGCGATGCCGCTAAATACCACTTGCCCATCAATGGTCACTTCCATCCAGGTACGCTCGGAGATGAGCAGTTCCAGTAAAATCGTCTCCATGGGCTGGAGGGTGGGGCGCGTGGGCAATGGCGTGGGCAGGGGGGTAGAAACGCTGCTGCTGCCGCCGGTAATAAAGTCATTACGCCCGGTGGGATTGATCAGTTCATCAGGGGCGAGGTCTGGGGTTTCAGCGACTTCAGGGGTGGGCGTGGTCTGGTTAAGCAGGCTTTGCACCGCGCCCTGAATGTCTTCGGTTAGCCGCTCCGTGCCATCGCCGTTGCCGGTAAGCAAGGGGATAAATCGCTGCCCGGCCAGATAGATGAGGCCGATAAGGGCGGCAATAATCACCAGGCGCAAAATGGTCTCGGAGCGGGGGCCACCGGCGCGGCGGCTGAAACCGGCATCCACTTCCATGTTGACCGGCTCAAAAAATGGCTGGTCGGCCGGCGGCTCTTTCAAGGCCGGGGCGATGGGCTGCTGGTTGCTGAAGGTTTCAGTTTTTTTCTTGGGGCGTTTACCCTGACCGTATTCGTAGCGGTCGAGCAGCGGTTGGGGGTCTAATCCTAGAAAGCGGGAATAATTGCGCAAAAAGCCGCGCACATGAACGGGAGTGGGGAGGCGGTCGTAGTCGCCATTTTCCAACGCTTCCAGGTAACGGCTACTGATGCGGGTTTCCGCCTGGACTTCTTGCAGCGTCAGCCCTTTGGTTTCACGGGCTTCACGCAAAATATGACCCAGTTCGTCCATATCAGTTAAAAAGCGGGGCGATCCCTCACCCCGCTTTCCGTTTTTCAGGTGTATTGGCGGTTACGGCCGTGCCCACAAAACCGGTTCAGGCTTCGTCCGTTTTGGCCACCGACTCATCCATGACGGCCGTCTCGTCAACAGGCGCCATTGCTTCTTCCGTTTCATTTTCGATGACGGCCGTTAACTCTGGATGAAACTCGGCGCTCAGGCGTACCACCACTTTGTGTTCGCCCAATTGGCGCAATGGATCCACGCCCACCTTGCGGCGATCTATCTCGGTACCCAACACCTCGTTTAAGGCATCTGCCACCATGGCCGTGGTAATGGAACCATATAACTTGCCGCTTTCCCCGGCGCGCGCTTTGAATACCAGGCGAACTCCCTGAATTTTGGCGGCCAGAGCTTCATATTCCCGACGCTGCTCGGCGCGGTGCGCTTCCGCCTTTTTGCGCCAGTTTTCCGCCTGTTTCATGGTCCCCGGCGTGGCCATCAAGGCCAGCCCATTGGGAATCAGATAATTACGGCCGTAGCCATCACTCACGGTACGCACCTCACCAGCATACCCCAGGTTTTCTACATCTTGCTTTAACAGCACTTTCATAGCTGCACCAACTCCATTTCTTAAAAATTTGCAAGGATGGATGTTACCAAAGGGGGGAACTTTTGACAAACCATCTCAGCCAGCATTCAAGAAGCAGGCCGACAGGAGCGGCAGTGCCAACCCAACAAGAACTCCTGGATGCAGATCAACGGAAACGTGACGGCCGTACACCCCCTCACCTGTTCACTCCATCATCTCCATAAACTCCTCCTGATCCCGCAACTGCAAATCATAAATCTGCCGGTAGAGACCGTCCTGGGCCAGCAGTTCAGCGTGGGCGCCGCGCTGGACGATGCGCCCTTTATCCAGCACCAGGATGCAGTCGGCGTGTTTCAGCGTCAGCAGTCGTTGGGCAATGATGAAGGTGGTGCGTCCGGTCATCAACTCTTGCAGCGCCTCCTGGATGAGATGTTCCGTTTCCGTGTCTACACTGCTGGTGGAGTCATCCAGAATGAGGATGCGCGGGTCTACCAGCAGGGCGCGGGCGATGGCTATGCGCTGCCGCTGCCCACCGCTAAGCGTTACCCCTCGCTCACCCACCCGCGTCTCGTAGCCATCGGCAAAGCCACTAATGAAGTCGTGGGCGCGGGCCGCTTTGGCGGCGGCGATAATTTCGTCCAGGGTGGCATCCGGACGGCCGTAAGCGATATTCTGAGCGATGCTGGCGCTGAAAATGAACGGCTCTTGCAACACAATGCCAAAGTGGCGGCGCAGGGATTTCACTTGCAGGTTACGCACATCACGGCCGTCAATCAGGATACGGCCGTCGCTTACCTCATAAAAACGGGGAATCAGGCTCGTCACCGTAGACTTGCCCGAACCGGTGGGACCGATCAGGGCAAAACGCTGCCCTGGCGCCACATGGAACGAAATGTCATGCAGCACTGCCCGCTCCCCGGCATAAGCAAAACTGACATGTTCAAAGGTCACTGCCCCTCTACAGTCGTCTAGCGGTTCTGCTTCTGAGCTGTCCACAATTTCGGTAAGTTTATCAATAATCTCAAACACCCGGCGCGAACTGGCCCCGGCTGTGGCTGCCAGGTTCACCAGAAAACCCAACCGCTGCACCGGCTGCCCCAGCATCAGCACATACGAAATCAGGGCAAACAGCGCCCCCACCGTAATCGTGCCCTCCAGCGCCATCGGCCCGCCAAACCAGAGCAGCAAGAAGATGCTCAGCGCCACCAGAAAGGTGAAAAAAGGCCAGTTATTGGCCCACGTTTTGATCAGGCCATACCGTTTCTCAAACCATTCAGCGTTGGCGGCGTCAAACTTGGCCAGTTCGTGCGGCTCGCGGGCAAATGCTTTGACCACGTGAATGCCGGTCATACTCTCCTGCATCACCGCCGAAAGCACACCCATCTGCTCCTGAATCTTCTTAAACATTGGCTCGACTACATTGCCAAAACGCACGGCTGCGCCAATGAGTACCACCAGCGGCCCCAGGGCAATCAGCGCCAGGGGCACAGATTCCCAAAACATGGCGGCAATTACCCCCACCATGAGCAAAATGACGGAGACGAGTCCTTCCAAACCAATGCCCACAAATTGTTCCGTCTCGCCAATGTCGCTGGTGGCGCGGCTCATCAGGTCGCCGGTGTGCGCCTGGTCGTGAAAGGCAAAGGGGAGGTGCTGCACGGCATCGTAAAAGTGGCGGCGTAAATCATAAGCGACGCGGTGGGTGAGCCATTCGGCATAAAACAACTGCACGTAGCCGACAATGGCACGCAGCAGGGCAATGCCCAAAATGACGCCGCCGGCCACATACAAGGCACGTGCGTTACCCGCTGCCAACCCTTCGTCAATGGCCTGTTTGATGATCTGGGGTACGATTAGGTTGAAGCCGGTAGCCAGCAGCATGGCGCCGTAGGTGAGAAAGAGTTGTTTCCAATACGGCCGTAGATACCCCAACAACCGCCAATACACAAAATCTTGTTTCATAACCTACCCTGGTATTAGATAATTATCTAGTGAATGGGGAGTCTACCCCGATTCGGGTGATATGTCCAATTGCGACGGCCGTCAATAAATTTCGCTATTTTTGATAAATCTACGTGCAGTGCGGTACCAGCGTCATTGGTGAATTCCAGCCGACTATCTTCTCTCGGCTCTCGCCAGAAAATCTGGCTTTCCTGGAAGTTTTTATCAAAAATAAGGGGAATGTGAAGGAGATGGAACGGGAGCTGGGCGAGTCGTACTGGGCCATTCGCAACGTCCGACAAGAGATGATTCACGAACTGCGCAAACTGGGGTTTAAGGGGTTGGATATGGATACGCTGGTGGAGATGCGCATTCACGGCCTTTCGGCCAAACGCGCCACCAAAGCCAAAGAGGTGTTGGGTGATGATTTCTCCGCCGAACAACTCATTGCCTGGCAAATACACGGTGAACTGGTCTGGTAATGCGTAATGCGTAATCCGTAAACCGTGAGCCGTTGCCCGAATGGATATTGGCTCATCGCAATTCTATTTTAATGCTTTCCAGATCGGGAACAGTTTTCAGGCAATGGCGTACAGGCACTTCAAATAGGCGCCTTCGGGGAAGCTGATGGGATGATCCAGGGGCTGGCCGGTGCGTTCGATTTCTTGCAACGGCCGTCCCGCCTTCACCGCCGCCTGATGGATGGCTTGGAAAAAGTGGTCAGCGCTTACCTGGCTGGAGCAAGAAGCCATCACCAGCACACCGCCGGGATTGAGTACACCCAGACCAAGCCGCGCCAGACGGCCGTAAGCAGTTAGTGCCCGTTCCACCTCATCTTGCCGCTTGGCAAAAGCAGGTGGGTCAATAACCACCATATCAAAATTGCGCCGGGTATCCCGCAACTGCCGCAAGACTTGAAAAGCGTCCCCTACCAGCACCTCGTGGACGCAGGTGGTGACGGCCGTGTTATCCTGGTTGTGCTTGAAGTTGCGCAGCGCCACCGCCAGCGCCGGCTGGCTGAGGTCAGTGCTGATCACCTGGTTAGCCCCACCCCGCGCCGCATAGAGTGAGAAGCCGCCGGTATAAGCAAACAGATTGAGTACCCGCTTCCCGGCAGCCAATTTTTCCACCCTGGCCCGGTTCTCACGCTGATCCAGAAAAAAGCCGGTCTTTTGGCCGTGAATCACATCCACCTCAAAACACAGCCCGTTTTCCCGGAAGATGGCCGGTTCTTTAAGCGGTTCCCCGGCCAGCAACTGTCCATTTTCCAGCCCATACAAATGCTCCGGGTAACGCTGGGCAAAGCGGCTGAGGCGCAGCATGATCCGCCGCGCAGGCATTACGGCCGTCACCCCCGCCAACACATGCGCCAGATGAGGCAGCCAGGCGGTGGTATACAGTTTCACGACAAGCGTCTGTGCGTACCGGTCAACAATAAGCCCCGGCAGGCCATCGTTCTCGCCATGAATCAGGCGATAGCCGGTGGTGTCGGTGGTGCTGAGAGGAGCGCGGCGAGCCACGGCCGTGGCCACCCTGGCCGCAAACCAATCGGCGTCAATCGTCGCCGGCTCGCCTGCCTGCAACAGACGTACCCGAATGGGGGAATGGGGATCATATAACCCTACCGCCAGGAAGCGGCGCTTCCGGTCAAAAATCACCGCCAGGTCGCCTGGTTTCCCGGCAAAACTTTGCTGGCGAATGGCCTCGGCAAAAAGCCAGGGATGCCCGGCGCGCACAGCCCGTTCGGCCGCCGGGCTGACGTGCAGGGCGATGCGCCGTTTGGCCGGTGCAGGGAGGGCAGGTGTGGAGAGCAAGGTCAATAAGGGCCACGAATATGGTCGTGGACTTTGGTCTGGTAGAAGGCAGCCAATTGCTGGTGCAGTTCGGGTGAAAGAGGTGGGAGTGCGGATACGGCCGTGTTGGCGGTGACCTGGCTAACCCTGGTGGCGCCGGTAATGATGGTCGTCACCGCCGGAAAGTCCAGAATCCAGCGCTGCGCAAATTGAGCCATCGTCATGGCGGTGGGCACAAGTGGTTTCAGCGCATCGGCCAGTTCCACCCCGGTGGCAAAGGGCAACCCGGCAAATGTCTCCCCCACGTTAAATGAGCCGCCATCCCGGTTGTACGTGCGGTGATCATTGGCAGCAAAGGTGGTTGATGGGGTGAATTTGCCTGCTAACAGACCCGAAGCCAGCGGCAGGCGGGCGATAATCGCCACCCCTTTAGCCTGCGCCTGGGCAAACAAGGTCTCAATTGGCTTTTGACGGAAAATGTTGAAGATGATTTGCAGCGAGGCCAGCCCGTCTTGTTCCAGGCAAATCAGCGCCTCGGCCATGGATTCCACGCTGGCGCCAAACCGTTTGATCTTGCCTTCTTGTTTCAGGCGGCGCAGATGCTCAAACACTTCGCCGCGCTGCAATTCGGCGGTGGGGATGCAGTGGAGTTGGGTCAGGTCTAGCGCCTCTACTTGCAAGCGGCGCAGCGAGGCTTCGGTGTGTTGACGCATGGCGGCATAGGTGAAATTTTCCGGCCAACCTGGTTCACCGCCACGGCCCAATTTGGTAGCGACAAAGATGTTGGCCCGGCTCTGGCGCAAAAATTGGGCGATGCGTTGTTCGCTCAGCCCGCTGCCGTAGACATCGGCGGTGTCAAAAAAGGTAACGCCCTGAGCTACGGCCGTTTCCATGATCTGCACGGCCGTGTGATCATCCACCGCGCCCCAATCACCACCCAACTGCCAGGTACCCAGGCCAATTTCAGACACGGTCGTTGTTTCATCAAATTGTCTTTGTTTCATCGGTAGTTGTCTCCTGGTTGCCTTGGCTGAATGATACCCCACACGGACTATAATTACACTGCGTGTGGGCGCAGGTGTATATCGGGTAAATAAGTGCCTATGGCTGAGAAGAAATTGCTGATTCTGTTTGGCCCGCCGGCGGTGGCAAGATGACGGCAGGTAAAGAACTGCGCGCCTTGACGGGTATGAAGTTGTTTCACAACACTGGATGAACGGCTGGCGGGCAACAAAACGGAATATCGCCTATCACAAAAACCAGGCAAACAGGATGTGGTCTGGTCGGAACAGAATTTGCTGGAACTGGAAGCCAATACCAGATGAATTCGGCTGGCGATCTGGCGGTGGATGGGCATTATTGGAAGCTGGATAATGCACATATGAAACCTGAGGGGAGCCAAAGCCCGCAATCCTCACTTTTGAAAACCACCTCCTCTGCACTATAATCGTGCCAATTTTCACAGAAGGAGTTTAACCGGTGATGCAAACTGGAAAATTGTGGCGATTGATTATGGTTTTTGTACTTTTGGCAGCGGTGGTGGCGCCGACGGCCGTATTGGCCCTGGAAAACGGCGGCGGCAAACAAGATGGTACGGCCGTGTCCTACCAACATGAAGATGGCGACACACACACCGAAGAAGAAACAGTGGTGCAAGAAGGCAGCAGCGATGGTGTTGGTTTTGTCCTGACGCTCATTATTGGCATCATTGCCCTGGTTATCTTTGTGGTAGCCATTTTGGGAGCAGTCGGTTTAGGAATCATTGGCATCGGCTACGCCTCCGCCAGCCCTGGTGAAGAGTAGATCATGACGGTAGTCCGTTCGCTGGCTGTGCCGCCAGACCAGATGGTCTGGCGGCCAAATGAATCAGGCGGATTTCTATTTCGTTCTTGGGGCACGGTTTGAAAATTGGGATTGGAGATTAAATCTCCCGATTTCCCAACCTCTCCTTCGTAACTGTAGCCTGTTTTGGCAAATCGCGTTACATCATCTCCAATCTCCCCATTTACCTACAACTGTTGAGTCTCCACCGATGTTTCTATGATTTCTGCCGCCAGCGCCCCATGCGAAAGCTCTTGCAGCGCCTGCTGGAACGCTGGGAAATGTGTCACCCGGAACTGGGCAGTAATGGTGATGTCGGCGGCGAACGCTTCTTCCAGAATACGGCCGTCAAACTGCCCCACCAGCAGCCGCACCCGTTCCAGCAAGGGATAGGGCAGGGCCAGCATCACCGTATGGGTGGGCACTTTTTCGGCACGGGGCACGGCCGTCAGCACCGCCTGCCCCGCCTCCGTATAAGCCCGTACCAGCCCGCCCGTGCCGAGCTTTGTTCCACCAAAATAGCGCGTCACCACCACGGCCACATCGCCCAACCCACTGCCTTGCAAGACGGCCAGCAACGGCCGTCCGGCCGTTCCCGATGGTTCGCCATCATCGCTGCAATGCGCCGTCACTGAGGGGCCAAACCCCACCAGAAAAGCGGGCACATTATGGCTGGCGTCGCTGAACTCGGCCTTGATGCGAGCGATAAAGGCTTTGGCTTCGTCTACAGTGAAAACGGGCACGGCCGTAGCAATAAACCGCGAATTTTTGACCGCAATTTCCACGCGCGTTTCCGCCGCCGGGATGGGGTATGGGGTGGACATGAGGAGATTTATGAGGCCGGACTGGCAAAATGCACCCAGGGTTGATTGGCGGCGTTTGCCAGGCGCTGATCGGCCGTCCATAGATCACACTTCAACTGCTCGGCAAGCGCCAGATAGAAACTATCATACGCCGCCGCCCGCTGTAATTGCAGCGTCCAGGCAAAGGCGCGTTCAATAAGCAGATCATCTGGCTCAAAAAGTTGAATGGCAGACCTCTGGATCAACTGCACCGTTTTGCGTCCCTGGTCAGCCGCAATCTGGTCAAATCGGACCAGTTTGGTAACGGCACAGGTAACTTCATAAGTCCACAATGAAGGGGCGCATAAGGCTAATCCCTCCTGACGCCACTGGTCAAATAAAGCCCGAAAAAATGCTCTTTCAGGATGAGGTGTCAAGATTCGTAGCGTGAGGCTGGCGTCAACGACCAAGTAATTGTTCAAGGCGCTCCTCCCGCTCTTCAACCATCTCTTCCCACACGCTGCCGATATCAATCGGTTCTCCGTGGCGGGTAATCAAAATGTCATCTGCCAGCACATCACAGGCGGCTAACCAGTTTTGCCATTGTATTTTTTGTTCTTCAGCCTGATCACGCAACAATTTTTCGTAATCTTGCATACTGATCAGCGCCGCCTTTGGTTTGCCACGAGAGGTGAGCACAACCCGCTCTCCAGCAAAAGCCACCCGATTGACTAATTCAGAAATATCCCGCTTGATCTGTCCAATACTAATTTGAACCTCGGCCATGCCATTTCTCCAAAATTGCACTATCCTGATAAAGACCATCGTGCAAAGTATAAATCAAATAGAGAATCTGTAAACTCGTTGCTCCTGATAGTCAACGGCCGTAGAATCAACCTATGCGTGTGCGCCTTCCCCTTCTTTTACTTTGTCTGCTGTTGGCTGCCTGCCGCAAAGACACAATCCCCAGCAGACACGGAGACATGCTATCCCCCCTTCCTCCCACAATGACCCCACCATCCACCCCCTCACCCCCTCGCCTGCTCACCCCGGTATCCTCGCTGCCTCCACCTGCCCACCCCACAACGTCCCCATCGCCAACACCCACCCCGGCATTTCCCGCCTACACCGGCCCGCCGCTGCAACGCGACCTGTTAGGGGTGCAAATTCATTTGATGGAGCGGGACCAGGACGAGATTTTTATCCATCTGGCCGCTTTGGGCGTGGGTTGGGTGAAGGTACAGGTTTCCTGGAAATTGTACGAGCCGGCGCCGGGCCAACTGCACAGCGAACGTTTTGCCGAACTGGATGCTTTTGTCAGCCGCGCCAACGCACACGGGTTACGGGTGTTGCTCAGCGTGAGCAAAGCGCCGGAATGGAGCCGCCCCACTACGGAGATGGATGGGCCACCGTCTGACTTTGCTTTGTATGAACGATTTATGCGCGCGCTGGCAGCCCGCTATCGGGGGCGGGTGGCGGCCTATGAATTATGGAACGAACCCAATTTGCAGCGGGAATGGAACGGCTTCCCGATGGGCGGGGCGTTGTTTGGAGACCTGTTGCGGGCAGGCGCAACGGGGGCGCGCGCGGCCGACCCGGACGTGGTGTTGATTGCCGGCGCGCCGGCCGTTACGGGCATCAATGATCGCGTCACGGCCGTAGATGACCGTCTCTTTCTCCAGGAAATGCTCCAGGCCGGTGTGGCCGGTCTGGTAGACGGCATTGGCGTACACCCCTATGGCTATGGTAATCCGCCGGACAGCACAGCCGTACACCCCTCACCCCTCACCCGCAGCCACAACAATCACCCCAGCTTCTTCTTCGCCGATACGCTGGCGGATTACCAACAAATCCTGGCCGAAAATGGCGCAGCGTTACCCCTGTGGGTGACAGAGTTCGGCTGGGGCAGCTTTGAAAATGTAGCCGCCGCCCCCCCCGACGAAGCGGCATTTATGGCCGATGTCAGTGAATGGCAGCAAGCCGTTTACACGCTGCGCGCCGTAGAAATGGCCCAAGCCGGAGACGTGGCCGGGCCGATGATTTTGTGGAATCTCAACTTTGGCCCCCTGTTGGGAACCGATTTCTCCGAATCTGGCTACAGCCTGCTGCGCCCCGATGGTACAAAAAGGCCACTCTTCTTTTCTCTCGCCGCCGCCCCAAAATGGTGAGAACAGTGTATTGTAAAGACATTACGTCTCTACAATACAATTATGAGTGATCGCTGGCAATCTCTCCCCAAACCTGTTGCTTTTGTCTTCTCCGCCGGGGCTGGTTCCGGGGCGGTGCAGGTGGGCATGTTGCAGGCTTTGCACGAAGCCGGTTTGCAGCCCGACCTGATCGTGGGCGCATCGGTAGGGGCATTAAATGGGGCGGTGATTGCCTGTTGGGGGATGGCAGATGGGGTGCGGAGTTTAACGGCCGTGTGGCCCTACATCACCCGCGAAGCCATTTTCCCCGGCGGCAAAATTGACCAGGCGCGCCACTTCCTCAGCAACCGCACCAGCATCTTCCCCAACCACAACCTGATTGACCTGGGCGTGCGCACCCTGCCCACCCGCCAGTTTGAAGCGCTGTCCATCCCCTTTGGCGCTATCGCCACCGAGGTGATGACCTATCACGGCGCCCTCTTCACCAAAGGGGATTTGTACCAGGCGTTATTAGCCAGCACCGCCATCCCCGGCATCTTCCCGCCGGTAGAAATTCGCGGCAAATTGTATGTGGACGGGGCACTGACGGCCTACGTGCCCATGAGCGCGGCCATCCAGATGGGCGCGGCCTCACTGGTGGTGCTGGATGTAGGCGACGCCTGCCAGCGCACCGCCCCGCCGCGCCATGTGGCCGAAATGGTGACCTGGGCGCTGCATGCCGCCCTGCGCCAGCGCGCTCTGGTGGAAGCGCCGGCCATCGCCGAGCAGCTTCCCGTCCTTTACCTGCCTTCCCCCTGCTCTGTGTCCAAAGGGTTGCTCGATTTTTCCAATATCCCGGCGCGGATTCAGGAGTCATACGAACTGGCCAAAGCGTTTCTAGATTATGCCCCGCTGCCTAAAGCGGGCATGATTGTGGGCGGCCCTCACCACCACACGAACCTGGATTTGCCTACTCTGTTTGATATGGCGACTGCGTAATTGGGAGCTTGGGAGATTACAATCTCCCAAGCTCCCAATCTCTCCATCTTCTCCATTTGTTTTAACGCAGGGGCAGGGGCGATTGCCAGATAGCGCTGGTGGTGTTCACGTGGATGTGCGTGACCCATTTTACCCAGTCGTAGCCGCGGCGGTGTGGTACGACCAACCGCACAGGTACGCCAGACCGCGCGTTCCTGCCCATTACCAACCCTAAATAGCCCGTCAGCAGCAGCATGAGCAGGGTAATGATCAGCGAAATGTTGGCCCAGGGTGATTTCATTTCCCCATTTTAGTGCGAATAGGCGGTCATTAACAGCGCCGCTAATTTTTCCCAGGTGAAATGGGTCTGAATATGCGCCAACGCTCCTTCAGACAATCGCTGGCGCTCCGCCGGGTTTTGCAGCAGGTGAACGAGGTCGGCCACCAGACCTTCCACATCACCTGACGGCCGTAGCAGACCGGTACGGCCGTGAACCACATACTCGCTCACCTGTCCCACCGCCTCCGCCACCACCGGCAGCCCCACGGCCAGCATATCCGCCAGCTTCACCGGGCACTTCGTCCGGTTCAGCAGCGTGTCCTCCATCAGATAAATGCCCACATCCGCCTGTGCCAGTATCTCCGGCAGCTTTTCTGGTTCTACCCAACCCAAGTCCGTAATCGCTTCCAACACCCCACCCACCGCCAGTAGTTGTTGAAATTGGGCCGCGTCGGCGTCAAACAGGCTTTGCCCCACCAGCAGGATTTGGAGTTGGGGCACGGCCGTATGCACCCCCTGGAATATCGCGGCCAACCGGGAAACTTCAAATTCAAAAAAACGGCTGTAGAGGAGGAGGGTGGGGCGATGAGAAGTAAGAAGTGAGCGGTCAGCAGTAAGCGGTAAACTGTTCCCTGAAAACTGCTCACCGCTCACTGCATACTGCTCACTGATCCCCGGCCCATTGGGCACATATACCACCCGCTCCACCGGTATGCCCCGGCTGAGGGCGATGGTTTGCAAGGCGCGGCTGGCCACGGTGAGGGCATGGCAGTGGGTGAGGCCCCACCGTTCTTGCCAGGCGAAGAAATGTTTTTGCACGGCCGTGTACGGTTCCCGCTCATTCCAACCACCCCACCCTTCCCAATCATCTGTATCCAGCACAATGCGGACACGGTGGCGATGAAACTGCCACAACCACCACAGCGTCAGCCCGCTGTAAGCCTTGGGCTTAAAACCATGCACCACATCCGGCTTCCAGGCCAGTACCTCCCGTATCAGCTGCCAGGTGATGCCTGGTACGCCGCCACGCAGGGACACGTAACGCAGCGTCACGCCATCCTCCTGCCATGTTTTATCCGCTTCCGCCGGCGTGTGCCAGGGGGGCATGAACAGGCAGACCTGATGGCCGCGTCGGGTAAGTTCTTTGGCCAGCGGCAGCGCCCGGCTACGCATCGTCTGTTTGGGGTGCAGGCCAAACGGCCCAATCATTGCCACGCGCACAATTGGATATGTACCACGATCTGGGGAAATAGGCGACAATTCCGTAACGTAATCGGTAATCGGTAATCCGTGATGCGTGATTGACTTCAAGGGAAAACAATAGATGGCAAGCTGGCAATTTCGGGTGATGTGGGCGGTGTTGGCGGGGCGGTTGCGGCGACAAACGGCCGTGCGGCTGCATGAAGATCTGGCAGTTACCCGGCGCAGCATGGAAAAGCTGGGGGCGCGGGCCAGGCTGCCCGCCGGTTGCCGGGCTGAATCGGCGACAATTGGCTCACTGGCAGCAGAATGGGTTATCCCGGCAGAGGCTGCGGACGGCCGTGCCATTCTTTACTTGCATGGCGGTGCGTACTGCCTGGGTTCGGCTCGTTCTCATCGTTTTTTGGGCGGGTATGTGGCCCGCGCGGCGCAGAGACGGGTGCTGCTGCCCGATTATCGCCTGTCCCCCGAACATCCGTTCCCGGCAGCGGTTGATGATACGGTGGCGGCGTATCGCTGGCTGCTGGCAACCGGGTATAAACCAGAAAACCTGACCATTATGGGGGATTCGGCCGGTGGGGGGTTGGCGCTGGCGGCATTGGTGGCGCTGCGAGATGCCGGGGAACGATTGCCGGGCACGGCCGTGTGCCTCTCCCCCTGGGCCGATCTCGCCGGGACCGGCGATTCCATGACCGGCAAGCGGCAGGCCGATGCGCTGCTATCGCCAGAGTTGTTGGCGCGTTATGCCCGGTGGTATGCAGACGGCCGTGACCTCACCCACCCGCTTATCTCCCCGCTCTATGCTTCGTTGGCCGGGCTGCCGCGCCTGCTCATTCAGGTCGGCGAAAACGAAATTTTGCTGGACGACGCTACCCGCCTGGCCGCCCGTGCCCGCACCGACGGCGTAGACGTAACCCTGGAGGTGTGGCCGGATATGGTACACGTCTGGCACGCCCTGGCCGCCCTCATTCCCGAAGGCCGCCAGGCCATCGGCCGTATTGGTGAATTTATCTCTTAGGCGCCTGTCGGAGAACCCAGAAACAGTACACGGATTAAACAGATTAGACGGATTATCACGGATAAATCAATAGAAAATCAGTGTAAATCTGTTAAATCTGTGTCATCCGTGTATCTATTTCTACTTTTCCGACAGCCTGCTAGAAAGGGCCGTAAGTGGCAGGTGTGACTTGCTACTTGCTACCTTCAGGCGTAATAACCGCGTTGATCGGGGGGGAGGAGGGCAGCGATGTGGCGCATCATCTCGTCACCACAGGCGTCAATGGCAGCGCGTTTGTCCGCGTTTTTCAGGTGGGGGTCAATGGTGAGGGGGCCAAAGGGAGCGCCGATGTGCAGGGTAACAGGAGTGCGCCGCCCCCGCCGCAAATTTTGCCAGACGTATTCAGCGCCGGTCACAGCCGTGGGCAGCACCCGTGCCCCACTTTTCACCGCCAGATAGGCCGCCCCTGGTTTGGCCTGAATAAGCGCGCCCGGAATGCGCGCCGTTTGACCAGGGACGCCAACCACGTTAATACCGGCATCAGTCAACGGCCGTAACGCCGGATCAATCCCTCCCTCTGGGAAAATGCCCAGCACCCCACCTTCAGCCAGCACCGCCAGCGCCCGCTTCAACGGTTCCCGGTCCACCTGCCCGCGATGGATGGGGATGCCCTCAAACGCCCACGCCAGCCACTTGCCTACCGGATGCTCCCATACCTCCGCCGACCCCAAAATAACAATTTTATAGGGCAGTCTACCAATCAACAGCGGCGCCTCAAACCAGCTAAAGTGATTACAAATGAGGATGAGCGGCTCCCCCTTCGGCAGCAAATTCTCCCGCCCCACCACCTTGACTTTCATCACCGTATGAAACAGTGGGTATCCGATGAGGTAGGCAAGGAGGCGGAAGATGAGTTTCATTGACAAGGTGGGTGACAAGGTGGCAAGGTGAGTGGGCGACATAATTCACCCTGTCACCCATTCACCTTGTCATTCGCGGATGCGGGCGTTCAGCCGCTGCGCCAGCGTGGCGATAATGCGCTGGCGCTGTTTGGCGACGGCTTTGTCGTTAAGGGTTTTGTCGGTCGCCTGGAAGGTCAGGTGGTAAGCCAGGCTGCGTTTGCCTTTGCCGATTTGTTCCCCTTCGTACACGTCAAACAGGCGCACGTCTTTAAGCAATGGGCCGCCAGCCCGACGGATGATCTCCTCGACGGTCACGGCCGTGATCCCCACATCCACCACCACCGCCAGATCCTCCTCAATGGGCGGGTAGGGCGAAATGGGCGCGTACTGGTAATAAGGTGGAATGTGCGGGATGAGCGCGTCCAGATCAATATCGGCCGCCAGCACCGGCTGATCGCGCTCAATGTGCAAATCCAACCGCTCTGTTACCAGCGGATGGAGTTCCCCCATCACCCCGATTTGCTGCCCGTTCAGCAGCAGCCGCGCCGTGCGCCCCGGGCGGTAAGACGGATGCTGCGCCGCTTCATAGTTGACGGGCACGTGCAGTTCGCCGAACAGCGTTTCCAGGATGCCCTTCAAATCAAAGAAGTCATATTGCCCGGCGTTATTGCCCTGCCAGCCAGGGACACCGCGCTGCCCGGTGAGCGCCAGCGACAGCCGCGTCTGTTCGGTGGGCAAAATCTCCTCCTCGTCTTCGATGAAAATGGGGCCAATCTCGAAAATGGCAATTCGTTCCTGGTAGCGGCTGTTGTGGGCGGCAATTTCCAGCACGGAGGCCAGCAGGGAGTGGCGCATGACGGCCCGTTCCGCGGAGTTGGGATTGGTGAGGGCGACATACGGCCATGCATCCCCCTCACTTCCCGGCAGCAGTTTTGCCTCATACATCGGCGAAGTCAGGCGGAAGGTAATCAGTTCTTGCAAACCGGCCTGCACCAGCACATCCTTGATCCGCTCTTCTTGTTCCAACTTCGGGTTGCCCCGCTGCGGCGGCAAGGGGTCAGAGAGGATGGTGTTGGGGATATTGTCATAGCCGTAAACGCGGCAAATCTCCTCCACCAGGTCATGCGGCCCTTCAATATCCAACCGGTGGTCAGGCACAGTTGCCAGCAGATGATCTTCATGCACTGTCACCGCAAATTCCAGGCGGCGCAGCAAATCGGCCATCGCTTCCCCAGACAAATCCAACCCGCTCAGCCGCCGGGCGTAATCATAGGCCAATTTGACCGTCGCGGCCTGCGGCGGGTTCGGGTAATAGTCTACGATGCCCTGGGCGACCGTACCACCCGCCAGCCGCCGCATCAATTCGGCAGCGCGCTTTGCGCCTAAAAGTGCCTGGCTGGGGTGTACTCCCCGGCTGAAGCGGAAAGCGGCGTCGCTGTGAATACCCAGGGCATTGGCCGTACGTCGGATGTTGATGAAGTTCCAGGCAGCCGCTTCCAGCAGCACGTTTTGCGTCTCCGGCTTAATTTCGCTGTCCAGGCCGCCCATGATGCCGCCCAGGCTGAGGTTGCTGAGCGGGTCTGTGACCAGGATGGCGTGGGGCGGCAGCTTGTGAACCTTTTCGTCCAGCGTGGTCAGCATTTCGCCAGGTTGGGGCAGGCGGGTGTGAATGTGAATGGGGCCATCAGGGGCGTATTGATCGGCGCGTTGGCGCAGGAAATCGTAGTCGAAGGTGTGGTTAGGCTGCCCCATTTCTAGCATGACGTAGTTGCTGATGTCCACGACGACGTTGATGGGGCGCTGCCCGGCCAGCCGCAACCGGTATTGCATCCAGTAGGGGCTGTCAATCTGGCGCACGTTGTGGATCACCATGCCCACGAAGCGGGGGTTGAGTTCCGGCTTGTCGGTGGTGATGACCACTTTGCCCTCAACCGGTGGGCCATCCATGACCACGTGGTAATCGGGCAGGCGTAGGGGCTGGTTGGTGAGGGCGGCATATTCGCGGGCCACGCCGAGCATAGAGGCGCAGCGGGCGATGTTGGGGATGATGTCAATTTCCAGCACGGCATCACCAAGTACATCTTGCATGGGTGTGCCCGCCTGATAATCGGGCAACCACTGATCTTTGACCATGAGGATGATGCCTTCGTGTTCGTCGCTAATGCCCAGTTCTTTTTCGGAACAGACCATGCAGCGATTGTGGATGCCGCGCAACGGCCGTCCCTTCAATTTCATTTTGACACGGCCGTCTTTGTGCCCATCGTACAGTTCCGCCCCTTCCAGCGCCAGCGGCGAATACAGCCCCCGGCTGCTGATGTCGCCCTGCCCCACAAATTCAAACAGGTTGGGCGCGCCGGTGACGACTACTTCGGGCGCGTCCGCCCCATAGTCTACCGTGGCCAGCACCAGCTTATCCGCGTTGGGGTGCTGCTCCACCTGGAGGATGTGGCCCAGCACAATCAGGTCACGATCCCACACCAGGTCTGCGCCGGGGATGCCGATATATTCAATCGTTTTCACTTCCAACCCGGCATTGGTGAGGATGCGGTCAACCTCGGCCACCGGGCGGTCTATGGTTACAAAATCTTTGAGCCAGGATAGTGGTACTTGCATATTATCGAACTTCCTTTAGGCAAATTTACATATCTCATTTGCCAAGGTGAATCATTTCTAACTCGACGGCATCATGGAGCCAACGCTCGCCACCAGGCAGGGTGGCTGGCAGCCGCTTACCGGTTTGTGTGTGATACAGCCCAACCAGGACATGGTAAACGCCGTCCGGCGCATTGGCCGGTAACAATAGGATATGTTGATCACGAATTTGCTCGCCGCTGGCCCAAATCGAGGTGGGATAGGTATTTGCCTGCGGCGGTGCGTCAGCCTGGGCTATTAGCTGACCAGATTCATTCAACATATGCACAAAGACGGTATATTCCTGGCCGTCCGGTTCCTTTGCATCCCAATAAAGGGTGATGGGGAGTGGTTGTCCGGCTACGGCCGTGTCAGCCATGTCATACCCCATTAACCGGGCTACTCGACCAAAATCAGTAATTATTTCTACGTCCGGCTGCATACGTACATCTTCTGATGGCGCAATTTTGATGGTTGATAATGTGAAGGACGAACCAACGTCAGTTGTATGGACGGTCACTGGTAAGACCTTCTCTGTCTGTCGCCAGGGGTAAAGCGTGAGGTAAATATGGCCTTGACCGGGCACAGGTTGGGAGATGATAGGTGGGAGAGTATAAGTGTCCTTAAACGGTTGGGCGGGTCTCCAAACGGCCGTGGCATATCGTCCCTGGTATGGAATGGTATCCAGTGAAGATACAACCTGGCCCGCCGCGTCTGTAACCGTCAGGGAAACGGCATAACTATCGGTAATTGGTTGGCTGGCTTCCCAATAGAGGTCAACGACCAATTGCTCCCCATTTTGCAATGATGACTGCCTCAGTTGGTAACCTAACAGATGAATATGCGCACCAAATTGCACTTGCTGTGGATGGGGGATAGTAACAGCGGTCGGGAGTGTTTGTGGTTGATCATAGGCAGGCTGAATGATGAGGAGAGGCATAACGGCCGTCCAGACGGCTAAAACAACCATTATTCCACGCAGCACCCATGGGCGACTTTGCATCAGCGTTGTCAAACCCAATGCCATCAGCACAGCCAGGCTACTTATCGCCGGAAAGTATAATCTGCCCTGTTCAGCTTGAACCACCTGGCGAATCCACTGTACCAACATGATACCAACGATAATACACCAGACAAGCAATAACAGAACGGCCAGCGTCTGGGGAGATTTCAGATTTTTCCGGCCGCTGTTTACGCCCCATTTAATCAGACCTGCCAGGGCCAGGAGCATGATCATTTTTACGAACAGATAAAATGAACTGGGGGCAGAAAGCCCATACCCAAAGGCAGCCCAAAAAGAAGACGGCACCAATTGATAAGCCCATTGTCCTGCTTCAGTCCAACTTAATAATAGGGCGCGCATAACCCCCTGATTGGCATTGAGGAATAAGTCCCAGGCCAATGGGTCGCCATAAATCCAGGTGTTACGCCCAAACCACCAACCGGCAGTCAGTGCGGCCGATATAGTCACCAGTCCTAGCCCCATTATAAACAGGCGATATGAGTGATGCCGCCAGGCGGTGGCCATCAGGGCAATCAAAATAACGCCAAAGAGGGCTACACCGCTCACTTTTGACAAAATAGCTAACCCCCAGAACAGGCCCACCAGAACATATAAACTCAACAACGGCCTTGTGGCCACCAGATTCCTCACCAGTAACAGCAAAACCAATGCACTCACGGCCGTAATGAGATTATCGTTGTTAATAACGGCGCTAATAAACACAAACTGCGGATTGAAGGCCACTAACGCTGCCGCCAGCGCCGCTTGTGCCGGGATGATGTAACGCGCCAGAGCGTAGGTACACATAATGGTGATCATACCCATTAAAATGGAGCCAAAACGGGCCACATGCACGGCCAATGTGGTCTGGTGATAGGGGAACTGTTCACGCTCTGTATGGTAGTGTACATTCATGCCAGCACCCTCTCGCCAATAGGGATTCATGGGAGCTATTTCTTCCAGGTCATCTGTGTTGATTAACGAAACAGGCAGCGCCAACAGGGCATAATACAGTGGCGGCTGCCCAATTTCATGTCCGGCAGCGGCCAGGTCTGCCGCTAAATGCGGTAATCCGTTGCCTGTCGCCAGCCAATTGATATACCGGAAATGATCCATTTCATCTGGCGCTTCAAACAAAGGCGTCACCAGGCTGTAAACGGCACTAAACAGCAGATATATTGTTAAGAGAGCCAGAAGACTTCTGTGGGTTTGCCATACCTTCACGGCCGTAACGGACACACCCTCCTGCTCCGAGTAGCTATTGCCCCAAGAACGGTCTATGGAAGCGCGCATTTGTTCAAACTCTTGCTGCATGATCTGGTGCAATACGGCCTAGAACTGCTGGAGAAATCTCAAATCATTGCCCCAGAACTGGCGAATGTCATCAATGCCGTATTTGAGCATGGCGATGCGTTCCGGCCCCATGCCGAAGGCGAAGCCAGTGTACACGCCGGGGTCATAGCCGCCATTGCGCAGCACGGTGGGGTGGACCATGCCGCTGCCCAAAATTTCCAGCCAGCCGGTGTATTTGCACACCTGGCAGCCTTTGGACTCACACAGGAAGCAGGTGATGTCCATTTCGGCGCTGGGTTCGGTGAAGGGGAAGTAGCTGGCGCGGAAGCGGGTCTGGCGGCCGGCGCCAAACATACGCCGGGCAAATTCGGTGAGCGTGCCTTTCAGGTCAGCCATGCTGATGTTGTGGCCCACGGCCAGCCCTTCGACCTGGGTGAATTGGATGCTGCTGCGGGTGGTGATTTGCTCGTTGCGGTAACACATGCCGGGCAGGATGACGCGCACGGGTTCAGGGTAATACGCTTGCATGGCGCGGATTTGCCCGGCGCTGGTGTGGGTGCGCAGGATGACGTCTGGTTTGGTGGTGTAGAAGCTGTCTTGCATTTCCCGCGCCGGGTGGTGGGGCGGGAAGTTGAGCAGCTCGAAGTTATAGGCGTCGGTTTCTACGTCGGGGGAGCGGTAGACCTGGAAGCCCATGTCGCCGAAGATGCGGTAGATGTCGCGCAGGGTTTGGGTGACGATGTGTAGGCCACCGGTGGGCAACGGCCGTCCTGGTAGTGTCACATCCAGCGCCGAACTGGCAATGGCGGCTTCCAGTTCGGCGGTTTTGAGGGCGGCGAGACGGCCGTCATAGGCCGCCTGCAAATCATTTTTCACCTCATTCAGCCGCTTGCCAAAGGCGGGACGGATGGCCGGGTCCATCTGCCCCACCTGCCGCGTCAGCAAGTAGACGGCCCCTTTGCGGCCGAGGGTGTCGTGGTACCAGGTTTCGAGTACGGCCGTGTTCTCCACCTGCTCCAACTTTGCCAATGCTTCCGTGTATAAAGTTTCTAGTTCTTCCAACATGCTTCACTTCCTCGTTTAGTGGCTGGTGACTGATAAATTTCTTACCAGCCACCAGCAACCACCCCAATCTTACCGCTGCCTGCTCTGACCAACAAAAAAGACGCGGTGTGCGCCGCGTCTTTCAGGAAATTCGGTTCGCTGCTTCTTTTCAGGCAGAACCACGCTCCTGCACAAACACGGCGCGGGTAGGGCGCATAAAAAAGAAGCCAAAAAATCGTTTACCGTTCATGGTGGACGAAGGATAACACCCTCCCCCAGGCGCGTCAAGGAAAATTTGTGACGCCGGGTGGCAAGTGCTGCAAATTAAGCCATTTATGATTGATGTGCCTCCATGTAGGCTCTGAGTAATGCATTTATTTTGGTCTGGTAGCCACGACCCTGCCCACGAAACCAGTCAAGCACGTCACTATCAATGCGCAAAGTGACTTGCTGCTTTGTTGAAGCAGGAGCAAGTCCACGATGAACAACTGATCTGGCGAACATTTCTGGGGTGATTTCAGGAATATCAGACAGGTCAATATCTTCATCCCAAACAAAATCTTGCATGACAGGATTGTAGCTACAAATTGTCGTTACTTCAAATCCCCTCTTAACTCTTGCTCGATTGTCAGGAGGAGAAAGGGTTCGCCGGTCGGGGTGAGCAGGTTTTGGCAGGGGCCGGAATCGCAGCTATAGGGGTCAAACCAGCCCAGGCGGATGTGAGCGACTTCGGCCAGGGGGACGGGGATTTCGTGTTTTTGCAGGAGGAGGTCGCCGGACTGCCAGTGGGGGAACCAGAGGGATTGCGGATCGGCCGTGTCAAAGGCATACACTTCGCCGATTTGCTGGCCGTTTTCGTCCAGGAAGTGGATGAAGAGGCGGCGCGGAGCAGAGGGCACGGCCGTGACACGCCAGTAGGTGAGCAGGTAAGCAGGTGATGAGGTGAGGGCGTAGCCGAGGAATTGAATCTCGCCACCGAAAGAGATATTAGCAGGGATGGTAGGAGTAAGGGGGGGGGGCGTGTGCAGGTTGTAGTGAGTTGTAAGCGCGGTCGTTATGACTGTGGCGTTCCAATCGGCCAGTTGAATTTCCCAGTAGGGATCGAGGGGGAGGGCGGACGGCCGTACAATCTGCCCACTTTTAGGAATAAGCAGCGTCCCTTCTTGGGGGTTGAAATGGCTGAGGGGGGTGGCGTCGTTTTGGCGCAGCAGGGTCATGGTGGGGCTGTCCATAGTGTCTGGCGACCAACCGGCAAGGGACACGGCCGTGCCATCTGATTCATCTAAAATTGTGGCTACTTTGGCAAACGCCGTCTGCCAGACAAAGGGCACATCTCCACCCGCCGGCCATACCTGAAACGTCAAATAGAGGGTGCGGCCGGCATAGAGTAAAAAGAACGTGAAGGCCAGGATTGTCAAACCGAGTTTTACCCTTTTTGTGGATAACCGGGGGAAATCTGTGGATAACTCACCCAAATTGTGAATAAGTAGCGCCGGGAAGATTGACATAACGACCAGAGCGTTGATGCTGCGGATGTGGCTGGGAGCGTTGATCGTGACCAGACTGGGCAGCAAACTGACTAATAACCAGAGCAAGATGAAGGCGTAACGGCCGTCGCGCCAGCGCCACACACTCAGGAACACGCCGCCATAAAAAAGCAAGGCCAGCACCGGCTCAAACACGGGCACACCGGGCACACCTTCCCGCCACAGCGGGTCGCCCACGACGCCAAACATGCCAGCCAGCTTCAACCCATTTTGCAACACCGGCAGCGGACTACCTGCACGCAGTTCATTGAGCGGCTGGCTCACTTCAGCCACGCGGAATTCCGCGCCGGGGTGGGTTTGCAGATAATAAAAGAGGGGGAAGGCGGTGAGGAGGAAGACGGCCGTGAACCCCACCACCCCCCGCCACCTGGCCTGTAATTCCCGCCGATGCACCAATGCCAGATATAAAATGAACAACAAAAAAAATATCGGCACCGCCCGCGCCGCCAGATAGGTATATAAACTTAATCCGGCAAATAACCCGGCTAATACGAAATATCTCTCTGCGCCTCTGCGCCTCTGTGTTAAAAGCCACCCCTGCCACCAAAAATATGCCGACAGGCCGGCAACCACCGGAAGGGAAATGGCGCGGAGGGCGAGACGGCCGTAAAAAACCGGCCAGAACAACACCGCTAACAATCCTGCCGCCAATAGCGCCACCGTTTCCCCAAACAACCGCTTTGCCAGCGCATACGTCACCGCCACACCGAGCAACCCACAAAGCACTGCCGGCAGCCGTAGTGCGAGTAAATTGTCTCCCAATAATGAAAGGAAAATAGCTTCCAGGTAATGATAGCCCGCTTCGTGGCCGTAAGCGGCCGTGAAGTAGATAGCATGATTGCCTGCCAGAATATCCCGCGCAATCAGCCAGTGAGCCACTTCATCATGGGCCACGCCTGGCGGGAATTGGCCGACCACGCCGACAATGCGCAGGGCAAAGGCCGTCAGCAAGATAAGAAGAAGGAGGGGACGGTGGTGTGAGGTCACGGCCGTATCATGCCCCCAACCGCAGCCGCCGGACAATAGGCGCGGGCAGGATGTCGGCCAGGATTTTGCGTTCGGCCGGCCCCACCACCCGCAGCAGCAGCAGCCCCGCGGGGTAGAGCAAAATGCCCCATACGCCCACCAGTAGATGAATTTGCCCGCCCAGATACATGATGAGCACGGTCACGGCCGTGACCAGGCCCGGCTTCACCAAAAATTGCCAGCGCACACCCGGCATTCGCTGCCGCAAGTAATAGGCAAACACCAGCAGCAGCACTACCTCTGACAATATCGTGGTAACGCCAGCGGCCACATAAGTAAACAGGGGAATAAACATGAGATTGGTGATAATGTTGAACGATACCCCCGCCGCAAACGCGCGCGGCTGCCTGCCTTCCAGCCCCAAACCGATCAGCACATAATTAGTGACGCTGTTCATCCAGCCAATGGGAATAGACCAGATGACGATTTGCAGGGCAATGGCCCCATGTGGCAAAAACTCTGGCCCACCGACGATGCGCACTAAGGGCGCCGCCAGATACCAGGTGACGGCCGCCACCGGCAACGCCAGCAAATACATGATCTTGATCGCCATGCTGTACATGCGCCGCGCTGAGTCCGGCGATTGCTGAATTTCGCGGGTAATGATGGGGAACAATGCCAGGGTAAAAAACGAAGGGATGATTTGCAGGGCGTTGAACCATTTGTAGGCGCTGCTGTACCAGCCAGCCACTTCCTGTCCATTGGGCAGCATCACCCGCAGCAGGTAGGTGTCAATGGAGATGAACACCGTTTGCAGCAGGTGGATGAGCATGAGCGGGAAACCCAGGCGCAGCATCCGCCGCTGCAAGCCCCAATCCAGCCGCCAGGGGCCGGGCAGGTCATATTTGCGTAGCGCCAGGATAAGGAGAATGGTCAGCGTGAGGACGTTGGTGAGAATGGAAACGGCCGCCAGCCCCACAAAACTGTACCCTGCCAGCAGCACCATCACGCCAAAACCCACCTTCATAATGGTAGTGGCGGTGGTCATCGCCGCCGGGGTTTCTGCTTCTTCATGCACATAAAACAGCCCTGTCACCCCCTTGCTCATCCCAGAAAAAACCATACCAAGCATGATCAGAATCGTGGCCAGAATTTCCGCCGGAGTTAATGGGTTGCTGTTTGGCAGGCTGTTGGTAACAAAAATAAGGGCAAAGACAGGCAAGGCGGCAAAAAAAGCCAACCCGATACGCAAAATGGTGGTGTTGAGCAGGTAACTGGATGTTTTGCGGCGGTCGTGGGCGACATCGCGGATGAAGAGTAGGTCCAGGCCGTAGTTCGCTACAATGTCAAAGACGCCGGCGGTAACGATGGCGGTCTGGAAACTGCCGGCCCCGGCCGGCCCCAGCACACGCAGATAAAACATGGCAAAGACAAAATCTATGAGCTTGTTAAACAGGTTCAGGGCCATGGGGGCCAGGCTATTTTTGGCAATGCTGTGCGTTTTGGAGAGGTCGCCGGTGGGATTGTAGAAGATGCGCCAGCCCCACACGGCCGTACCAAACAGCAAGACCACCACCGCCATCGCACTCACCAGCCCACCTAGCTGGAAGGTAAGCGGGCTGTAGCGGAAGCGCACCTGCCATTCCCCCGGCTCTAGCTGCACACCACGAAAGTTGCCGTTCACCAGCGTTATGTCTACCTGCTGCTCGGCTTCCTCACCCGCCTCCGCCGGTTTCACAAACGCTTTCCAGCCAGGGAAATAGCTGTCATTGAGGATGAGCCAGGAGGGTGCGGTCACGGCCGTGTGGACAATGACTTCAATGTTGCTGTTGGCGATGATCTCAGCCGGTTGGTAGTTGGTAATTGGGTAATTGGGTAATTGGGCAATCTCCCCATCTCCTGATTCCCTGGTCTCTACCACCACAAATTGACGGGGGTCGTATTGAGTGGTCAGGGCGGCGAGCGGGTCGGGGGTGACGGCCGTTTGCGCGAGCGGCAAGGTATAGGCGCGGGGGGCAACGCCTAGATTTTCATACACCCGCAACCCTTCGCCTTGCCAGACAAGCTGATACTGCGGCAGTTCGATGGTTTCGGCCGTGATCACGTATTTCACACCCAGCACATCCAGCAGGGGTGAATTGAGCGATTCCCAATTGACAATGGGCTGCACCCGGTTGAACGGCAGTTCGTTCTGCGGTTCAATCGCGCCCATGTAGTCGGTATACTGTTTGGGGATAATCGAGTCATAGCCACGCACATCGGCCAGATCAAACAGCCAGCCGGAGTTGGCGTTAAACGGCTTGTCGCCGTGGGGGGCAAAGCTGGTCAGCCGCCAAAGTCCCGGCTGTGCCTGAAGCCACTGCACCAGTTCCGGCTTGTGGGCCAACAGCGCCGGGTTGTTGGCCGCGTGAAAGCCGCGATTCGCCGCCCAGATGTCCAGCACAATCAACCCGGCAGCCATGAACAACCAGACCGGTTTGCGCGCCCCCCATCGCCCCGCAAAAATCGGACACCGACTAACGCGCAGCGCCGCCCCCGTGCCCACCAGCATCAACCCGAACAGAAAAACCTGCCGGTATTCATAGCTGTAAAAAGTACGCGCATCAGGAAAAGCATACGCCGCCAACGCCAGCCTCAAAAACACCTGCTCCACCAACGGCGCAATTTGCGCATAGAGCCATTTGGAGACAAACAGACCAACCAACACGGCCGTTCCCGCCCAAAACGCCAACCCCGCCAACCCGGTGATGATGGATGGTGTGCCCCAAAGGGCAAACGGCCGTAGCCACCACACCACGCTGCTGTCACTGGCCCAGAGATTAGGAGATTGGGAGATTGGAGATTGGAGATTGGAACGCCATTCTTCAATCGTCTGCCACTTGCGGGTTGCTGACAAAAAATCCGCGCCAAAACCGGCCAACACCGCCACTGCCAGCGACAATGGGAACACCCACCGGAATGGCGTGTGCAGCTGGTTCACAAACGGCAGCCCATAATACAACAACGCATACAACGGCGTGCCAAAGATAAATGTCAGCGAAAAAAAAGCTAGCAACAGATAAAAACTGGTCAACCCGCGGCGACCGCTCACGGCTAACTGCTTCCCGCTTACTACTTTCCGCAGCCCGCCGTAAATCCCTAAAATCGCCAGGAACAGGGGAAGGATGCCCAGGTAAATGCCACCTTCGACGTAATTCTTCGTGCTCCATTCCGTTGTCGTGACAGGTTGGCCGAAATAATTCTGGGTGATGGGAATTAGCTGCCCGCTGAACACATCCACCACTTCCTGATGGGTGGGATTACCAAAAAAGTTGGGCAGCGCCAGCGTCAGCGACTGCCGGATGGGAAAGGCGAATCCCCGCACTTCATCTAAACTGGCCGCCGCCTCGCGGAAATTGGCCTGCCCCAATTCGTAGAGCGGGATCAGCTGCACGGCTCCCAACATGAGACCCAACAGCACCATGCTGGCCAGGTAGAGGCACGGCCGTAACCCGTAATCGGTAAACCGTAATCGGTAATTGGTACTACCAGCCGCCAGCCGCCAACCACCAGCCACTACTTGCCAGAGAGCATAGAACGCCATGACCAGCAAGGTGTAAATAGTGAACTCGATATGCCCCGCCAGGATTTGTGTGCCCAGCGCCGCCGCGCCGAGCATGAGCCACAGCCAGGTGGAGTGAGCGCGATGGCTAGAGCCGCTGATCACTTTGTCAATACAGGCCAGCAGCAGCGGCAGCCACACGACGGCCCCACTGATCATCGGGAAAACAACCGCACTGACAACCAGATACCCGCCGCCCTGATAGACCAGCCCAGCCAAGACCGCCGAACTGCGCTTCATGCCAACGGTACGGCCGTAGACATATAGCAGCACCCCCGCCAGCCAAATCTGGCTGACGGCATACCAGCCATACGCCTTGCTCAGCGGCAAGATGAGGAACAACAGGCTAAACGGGTAATAGGCCCCATGCTGCCCGGCCGCCAGAAAGGGCACCCCGCCAAACAGATAGGGATTCCATAATAGTTGTGTTGGGATGTTGATATGTTCGCGGATGAACTGTTTCCAGGCGTAGTTTTGGATGATGAGGTCGGTGATGAGGGGATTTTGTGGGGGAGGGGATACGGCCGTATTCGCTGCCCACGGCGCCCACTGCCACAAATTATCCACCGGCAGCATCGTTTGCCCGCCCACCGTCACATCCCAAAACAACAGCAGGGGCAAAACCAGAAAACCCAGAATAATGAGAAAATTAAACCGGTATCGTCGGAGAAAATTCATATAGGAGAACAAGACCCTAAGGGTTTTCTGAAACCCTTAGGGTCTGAATGATTACCTTGTGCGATTCTATCAAAAACAAGAGGGAGAAAAAGCGCACAAACAGGCCAATAGCCGCCGAAAGAGACTCCTACAGGCGCCGATTTACCAACGTCTCAAACAACTCTTCGAGCGACCCCACCTGCTTTTCCCGCGACGATAAACTAGACACCCGCACCGTCAGCCGCTCTGCTTCCGGTAATTCGTGCAGCCGCTGCCGTTCCAGCGCCGGGTAGAAGTATTGGATGGAAGGTTGCAGGCGTACCAGGCAGCGTTCGGCCAGTTTGTGGCTGCGGTCTACGGCCGTGATAATCACAAAATCACCCGAATCCGTATGCCCAATGAAATCTTCCCCCGCCCCACTTTCCTGCACCGCATTCGAGATCATCAACGTGACGGCGCGGGAGACATCATCGGCGGCCACAAAGCCAAACTTATCCCGAAATCGGCTCAGACCATGAATACCGGCTAACACTACGCCCCACTCCGGCTGCTTGAGCATCTGTTCCAGCCGTTCCCGCACCAAAACGCCTTCGGGCAGTCCCGTCACCGGGTTTTGCAGCGTACTCAAATGCGCCCGCCGCAGGGCATTACGCACCCGCAATCGCAGTTCTTGAATGTCAAACGGCTTGGTGATGTAATCCACCGCACCCAATTCCAGACCGGCCAGTTTATCATCCCGATCCCGTTTTTCGGTGAGAAAAATGACCGGCAGGTTTTGGGTGCGGCGAGCGCGGCGCAGCCGGCGACACACTTCATAACCATCAATATCGGGCAAACGAATGTCTAGTACGGCCACATCAGGAATTTCTCTGCTGATCGCCCCAACGGCATCTTCGCCACGAGAAGCAGTTTCCACCTCGTAGCCCTGTACCCGGAAATAGGCGCTGAGCATTTCCGACAGGTCCAGATCATCTTCAACAATGAAAATTTTGTGTCCTTTCTTTTCGTCAGTCACGTGCTTTGTTCCTTCAAAAGCCCGCTAGAAGCCGGGTTTCTTGAAGAAACCCGGCTTCTCTTTACTTAATAGGATCTTTATCAATTCTAAAAGCGCAGGCTTCATGCCCCATGGCTTTGCAGGCAACCTGGTCAACCCGAAATTCCAATCCACCACTAACCCACCGCAGCGTTTCTTGTAGAATGCCCACGGCAATATAACAAACAGGTCGATCACTGGTTTGCTGCCAACACTCTGAGCAGCGTTCAATAGTATACAAAAAATGGTCATCCATTTCTTCTACATGGCTGGTTTGATCGCTGAATTGGGAAAAAATACGGGCGACGGCCGGTACGCCAATTTTAAGTTTGGTTTTTAATGGCAGCACTTTGAAGGCCAGATCACTGACGCCAGCCAATGCGCCAAACTGGCGCAGCCCCCGTGAAAAGATAGCGCGTCCCCCCCGCAGCGCCAGGCCACGCCCACCCCGCGGCCCATATATTTCGCGCAATGATTTATTAAGATTACTGATATGGGCAAAATCAAACTCCCGTTCCAGGTTGTCTGGCGGTAAATCCTGCATATATTCACGCAAATCTATAAGATTGAGCAAGGCGTTCAGACCATTTCTACCCATAACTTCTTCCATAGAAATGAGGAGGATACGGCCCATCTTGTTGGGGTAATAGTAACCGCTTGGGGGTACCAGGTCTTTCACAAAAACACTCCAACGGCGCCTTAACTGTGAATGGTATGTCTGAAGAAATGCATTTTCTTGTGAAACGCCACGCTGTTTCTCCAACAATGCAGGCAGGTGGCAAAGATGTTACAAGTATAACAAGCTATTTGGCATGGGCAAAACGGCGTGTTACTCTTTCGGTAATCGGTGAACGGTAAACAGTAATCGGCGAGCCGATACCGATAGCCGATTACTGATAAAGGAGAAGGAGATGGCAAAAGCACAAATGTTATTCCCGGCCGATTTTCGTTGGGGGACGGCCACAGCCGCTTACCAAGTGGAAGGGCATAATACCAATAGTGATTGGTGGCTGTGGGAGCAAGGCCACATACTGCAAAACCAGCGCTCCGGCATCGCCTGCAACTGGTGGGCCAACGCCGAAAGCGACTTGGACGCCGCTGCCGATATGGGTACCAACGCTCACCGCCTCTCGCTGGAATGGAGCCGCATTGAGCCAGAACCAAGCGTCTTTGACGACCACGCCCTGGATCGCTACCGCCAGATTCTCCAGGCGATGCACAACCGGGGCATTGAGCCAATGGTGACGCTACACCACTTTAGCAACCCGCTGTGGCTGGTAGAGAAGGGGGACTTTAATCGCCAGATCGTGGTGGAATACTTCCAGCGATACGTGAGCAAGGTGGCGGATGTGCTGGGCGACCTGATCCCCAAATGGATTACCATTAACGAGCCGATGGTGTATATATTTGCCCGGTACCTGGGCGGCGTCTTCCCCGCGCCGCAGCAAATGGGGCTGCGCGCCGGGCTGGAAGCGGCCAAACATATGCTGATGTGCCATGCCGCCGCGTATGAGGTAATCAAAACCAAATACCCGGAAGCCGAAGTGGGGTATGCCAAAAATATCCCCATCTTGGAAGCAAAACCGGGCAGTTCCTTCGTGAGCAAGTGGTGGACGCGGCGAATGGATAGCTTGTTTAACGGCATGTGGTTGGATGCGGTGGCCGACGGCCGTATGCGCACCTTCCTCGGCTCTACCAAAATCAAAGGGCTGGCGGGCAGTTATGATTTCATCGGCATCAACTATTACACCCGTTTTTACCTGCGTTTTCCGCCGCCCAAAACCTTTTTTGAAACAGAATGGACACCGGAGGCAGTGGTCAGTGATGGCAACTACGGTGAGGTGTACCCGGCAGGGCTGTACCGGGCCATCCAGCGGGTGCTGAAATATAACAAGCCCCTGTACATCACGGAAAATGGCGTACCCGATGCGGCAGATCGGTTACGGCCGTCCTTCCTCCTCACTCATCTGCGTGAAATCTGGCGCGCCGTCAGCTTTTGTTACCCGGTAATGGGCTATTACCATTGGAGCCTGATAGACAACTTTGAATGGGATCGCGGCTGGACGCAGCGTTTTGGCCTGATTGAGCTAGACCCGGCAACCCAGGCCCGCCACCTGCGCCGCAGCGGCGAACTGTATAGCAAAATCTGCTACCGGCGCGGCATCAGCAGTGACATGGCCGAACAGTACGCGCCAGAGTTGATGGCGACGATGTTTCCCGGCGAATCACCGCAGAAGGTAATTGGATAATTTAGTAATTGGGTAATTACTCAGTTACCCACACTCATCTACCCTAATGAAACGGCCGTCCGACCAATCCCGTTTTGCCTTTGTCACTCTCTTCACCCTCAACGACAGCTACCTGCCGGCGGTGCTGCTGCTGGCCTATGGGCTGCGGCGGCAGAAAATGCAGGCGGACATCATTTGCCTGGTGACGTCAGAAATTACGGGCACGGCGCGGCAGGCGTTGGCACTGTTGTATGACCATGTACTAGAAGTAGGCCCCATTGTCATGCCGCATAAACTGGCGGGGTCACGGCCGTATCTCCCCCTCGTCTTTACCAAATTACACGCCCTGCGCCTAGGGGCTGATGGCGACCTGGGGCTGCACTATGACAAAATTGTGCTGCTGGATGCTGACTTGCTGCCGCTGAAACGGTACGACCAGCTTTTCAATCTGCCCGCGCCTGCGGGAACGATCAACGAACGCAAAACACACGTCATGGAGTGGGGCGCGGATGGCAATTTTATTATCCCCGACAGCGTGGCCCAGGATGGCACCTGGAACTGGCATCACATCTACGCCGATTGCCCCCATGGGCAGCCCATCCCCCAAACCATCACCGACCGGGTAGCGACCGACCCCACCAACATGGGCATTATCAGTTCGCTGCTCGTCATTGAGCCATCGTTAACCGAGTTCCAGGCCATTTTGCAGGATTTGGAACGGCCGGAAGTGCGGGACATGGTGGGGAATCAGTTTGAATGGCCGGAGATGCAATATCTGACGCGGCGTTGGTCGGGCCGGTGGACGAATGTGGATTTGCGCTTTCACAGCCTGAACGGCTACCCGGACCCGGCCGTATTGTGGGGCATTCATTACACCGGCTTTAAACCCTGGCAGTTTCGCAAAGAGGGCAGTATGGCGCGCTACGGCCGTCGCGCCGACTTCCAACTCTGGCACAACACCTACCGCCAGATGACCCGTGCCTATCCCCAACTACTCACCTTCAAAAAGCTGCGCAGCTTGCAGGCGGATATTGAAAAGTTCCAGCCGCCTGTCGCGCCAAATAAGAAAGTGGCAAGAAAGAGGGGAAAGGGGTATGGCAGGGCTCGTTCCCCAAAACTCCGACTGTGATATAATCCTCCTTCGCAAATTAACTACAATGTGGGCTACCTGACAATTCACGGATTACGGATGACGGATTACGAATTACCGATTACCGGACGACGCCCACCAAAACAGGAGATCAACCATGTCTGGTCATTCAAAATGGGCAACTATTAAACATAAAAAAGCCGCCACCGACAAAAAACGGGGCAAAATTTTCACCCGGCTGGCTAAAGACATCACCATTGCCGCCCGTGAAGGCGGCGGCGACCCCAACTTTAACAACGCCCTGGCCCTGGCTATTGACAAGGCCAAAGCAGAAAACATGCCCAAAGACAACATCGAACGGGCCATTAAACGCGGTACCGGCGAACTGGAAGGTGGGCAGTTGGAAACGGTGATGTATGAGGCGTATGGGCCACACGGCGTGGGCATCCTCATTGAAACCGTTACCGACAACCGCAACCGGGCCGTCGCCGACATTCGCCATGCCCTGGGCAAGAATGGCGGCAACATGGCCGAGGCCGGTTCCGTCTCCTGGCAGTTCACCCGTAAAGGGTACATTGCCGTTGAAGGCAAATTTGACCAGGATGAACTGTTTATGGCTGCGGCCGAAATGGGCGCGGAAGATGTGCAGTTTGAAGATGGCACGGCCGAGATTTACGTGGAGTTGGAACAGTTCCAAAGTGTACGCAACCATTTGCAAAAAAGCGGCTACAACCTGACGGAAGCGACCATGATTTATGACCCCAACAATCCGCTGGGACTGTCGCTCGCCGAATCCATGCAGGTAATGAAGTGCGTGGAAGCGCTGGAAGACCTGGACGATGTGCAAAACGTCTACTCCGCTCTGGACATGAGCGACGAAACGATGGCCGCTCTGGAAGCAGCCTAAGAAACTATGAATTAGGAATTATGAAAAAGAGTCTTTTTCATAATTCCTAATTCATAATTTCCCTCTGATGAGAATTATTGGGCTGGATCCGGGGACGGCAACGACGGGTTATGGGATTATTGATGTGATAGAGGGGCAGTTCACGGCCGTGACCTATGGCGTCATCTCCACCCTTCCCGATGACCCCATGCCCCACCGTCTGCAAACCATCCAGCGCCAGTTGCAACAGTTGATTGACGAGTACCGGCCCGATACGGCCGCTGTGGAAGAAGTGTTCTTCGGCCGTAACATCACCACCGCCATCACCGTTGGCCAGGCGCGGGGGGTGTTGCTGCTGACCCTGGTCAATGCCGGCCTGCCCATTGCCGAATACTCACCGCCCAAAATCAAGGACGCCGTCACCGGCTATGGCAAGGCAGACAAAAAGCAGGTGCAGCTCATGGTACGCAACCTGCTCGACCTGGAAGAGACGCCCCGCCCCGACGACGCGGCCGATGGTCTGGCCGTAGCCATCACGCATTATCATTATCAACGGTTTGAAAGTTTGTACGAGTGATTGGTGATTTTAGAAATCCGATTTCTTGGAGAAATCGGATTTCTTCCCAGATATGATCGCCTCTATTTCCGGTTCCATCCAACGTATTGAAAACGCTGCCCTCATCATTGCTGTGGGTGGTGTGGGGGTGCGGGTGTTTGTACCGCGCACCGTGTTGGAAGATGTGGGCGGTGTAGGCCGGGCCATTCATCTGCACACGCACCTGATTGTGCGTGAACAGGAGTTGGCGTTGTATGGCTTTGAAACGACGGATGATTTACAGTTGTTTGAAGTGCTGTTGGGGGTGAACGGCGTGGGGCCAAAGGTGGCGCTCTCCATTTTGTCCACCCTCAGCCCGGAACTGCTCAAGAGCGCGATTTTGCGGGAGGAAACGGCCGTACTCCAGCGCGTCCCCGGTATTGGCAAAAAGACGGCCGAACGGATCATGTTCCAACTACGGGACAAACTTGACATGACACAGACGGGCACGGCCGTGCCCTTTGTCAGTGATGTGGACGCAGATGTGATTGATTTCCTCACCGGCCTCGGCTTCAGCATCGTCGAAGCCCAATCCGCCTTGCAGCGCCTCCCCCGCGAAGCCAAAACGGTGGATGAACGGGTGCAGTTGGCGCTGCAATATCTGGATCAAGGGGGGTAATTGCGTAATTGGGTAATTACAAATTTACCCCAATTACGCAATTACCCAATTACTCACGATGAAAGCCCCACAAACGGCCATCCTTCTATTGCTCCTCATTTTGGGGGGATTGTTCACGGCCGTACTTGCCCAGGAACCACCGCCCCCCACCTATCTACCCCTGGTCATGCGCCCGCTGCCCACGCCCACCTTCACCCCCACACCCACACCCACACCGACTCCCACCGCTACCCCACCCAGCCAAATGGTAGAAATGCGCGGCCTGTGGGTGACGCGCTTTGACTGGACCAATTACATCAATCCCGCCAACCCGGCCAAAATTGACGAGATCGTCAACAATGCCGCCTATGCCGGGTTCAACGCCATCTTCTTCCAGGTGCGCGGCGCCGCCGATGCCTACTACGATTCGCCCCTTGAACCCTGGGCCTACCGTGTCAGCGCCCAGGGGTTAGGTGTGCCCCCCAATCCCTATTGGGACCCGCTGGCTTACATGATTGAGCGCGCCCACGCCCAAAACATCCAGGTACATGCCTACCTTAATGTCTACCCGGTGTGGGATAACTGCACCACCCCGCCCAGTTCCGGCATCACGCCGCTGCCTTTGTATTGGCAACTGGTCAACCAGCACGGCACGACCAGCGGCAAACCCAATGGCCTGCAATGGACCACCACGGGTCAGGTGCATTGCAGTTCTTACTGGCGGGCCACACCAGCTTCCGTCTTTTTTGACAATCACATCCTCTCGGTGGCGGCCGATCTGGTGGCGCGTTATGACATTGACGGCATTCACCTGGATCACATTCGTTACGGCCACCACACCACCTCTTGTGACCCGGTGAGCGACGGCGCGGCGGGAGTACCCTGTTTCTCCGCGCCGCCCGCCGGATATAGCAGCTACCAGGATTGGCAGCGGGCGCAGGTGAACGGCACGGTGAGTAAATTCTACAATTTGCTCTACGGCGATAACGGGATTGCCGATAAACCCAACTTCTGGTTAACGGCCGCTGTCTGGCCGGTGTATGTAGATTACTGGGGCTGGGGCGCTTCCGAAGGGTACCACGATTATTACCAGGATTCTAAAGCGTGGGTGGGCGGTGGTTATATTGACGCTATTTCGCCGATGATTTATGGCGGCGCCACGTGGGATGGGCAACCATACGGCCAGGCACGCTGGTATACATTAGTGCAGAATTTTCAAGGGGATGCCAACGGCCGTTACATCGTGCCCGGTATCAATGCTGACTATAACGACTTCAACGAAATCGTCGCCCGCATCCAGATGGCGCGGCAGTTGGGCACGGCCGGCCATGCTATTTTCTCTTACGGTGTTCTGTATACGCGCGGCTTTTTTGACGATCTACGTAATGGGCCATATGCGCAAACGGCCGTGCCCCCTTCATTACCCTGGCATCCGTAATCCGTGATTCGTAATCCGTGACCCGTAAACCGACTACGGATTACCGATTACGGTTTACCCTGTAATGGCAGCCGGACGATGAACTGGCTCCCTTTGCCCACTTCGCTGCGGGCCAGCACACGGCCGTGATGCAACTGCACCAACTCCTGCACAATCGCCAGCCCCAGACCGGAACCATCACGGCCGTCGCCGCGCATTCGTGACTTTTCCACCTGGTAAAACCGCTCAAAAACACGGCTCAACTCTTCTGGGGGGATGCCCTGACCGCTGTCTTGCACCCACATATCCACCACGTCTTCGCCATGCCGCGCCAGCCCTAGCTGCACCTGCCCACCCGGCGGTGTATGCGCCAGGGCGTTGTCTAGCAGATTGCTCATGACCTGCACCAACCGGTCATGGTCGCCCCAGATGGTGAGCGGCATGGGGGCGGCCAATGTGAGCATGACCTGGTGTTCCTGGGCACGGGGTAAAAAGCTCTGGTACAGGTACTGCAACAAAGCTTGCAAGTCTACCGGCGCGTGTTGCAGGATCAACTGGCCGGATTCGATGCGCGCCAGATCAAGCAGCCCGTTGACCATGCGCTCCATTCGTTCCGATTCGGTGTAGATGACGCCGGCGGCCTGTTGTTGATCGCCGGTGGTCACGGCCGTGCCATCCAACAATGCCTGGCTCCACCCGCGAATGGAGGTGATGGGCGTCTTCAAATCATGGGAGACATTAGCCACAAAGTCGCGTTGGGCGTTGCGCGTTTTAGTGACTTCGGTAGACATGGTGTTGAAGCTGGCGGCGACGCGCTGCACCTCTTCCGGCCCTTGCAGTGGTAATTGCTGCGCGTAATCCCCGGCGGCGATGGCTTCGGCTGCGCCCGCCAGCTTTTGCAACGGCCGTACCACCGACCGGGCAATCCACCCGCCCAACAACGCCGC
>JABFFZ010000048.1 GCA_013112725.1 Chloroflexota bacterium | reverse complement strand
CGTGCCAGCTTTCGCGCCCTGGCGGGGGCTGCCCGCGCCGCCATTCCTGGCCTCAATTTAAGTACCGACCTGATTGTTGGTTTTCCCGGCGAGACGGAGGCAGATTTTGCCCACAGCCTGGAGTTTGTGCGCGCGATTGGTTTTACGCGGCTGCATGTGTTCAGCTACAGCCCGCGTCCTGGCACGGCTGCTGCCCGTTTCTCTGACCAGATTCCTGGCCCGGTGAAAAAGGAGCGTACCCGGCGCATGATCGCGCTGGGGCAGGAATTGAGCCTGGCCTTTCACCAGGGGATGGTGGGGCAGACGGTGGATGTGTTGTGGGAAACGGCCGTTGGCGCCGATAATGGTGGCTTGCGGTGGGCAGGTTATACCAACAACTACGTGCGCGTCATCGCCAATGGCTCCGCCGATCTCTTTAACCGGGTAACGCCCGTTTTCATTACCACTGCCCGTCCCGATGGGCTAACAGGTCAACAGGTCGGGCAATTGCTTGATCCCACCGCCGGTTTGCAATCAGCAATTCTCAATTTGCCCAGCGGCGGCAGATAAATCTGCACCAACAAAAGGCAAAGTCGGCCTTCGCTGACTGGTATTAGCCGACGACGGTCGGCTTTGCAGGCTGTAGCCACGATTTTAATCGCCGGGTTTTACCAAATTGAGAATAGTTGGTTCGCAATGAAAAAGTTTGACGCTGCTCCGGCCCTGTGCTATTATCTCGTGTGCGGCTCCGGTCTAAAGACCGGGCTGTTTGTTTATGGTTTATTGAACTTGCATTAAAAACGGAGAATAAGATATTCGGAAGCGACGAAGTAAAACAGCGTATAAAACAACCTCAACCGCCAGTTACCGGGTGAACCGGGAGATTCGGGTACGTGAGGTGAGGCTCATTGATCATAACGGTGAAAATCATGGGGTTGTGCCTATTGCCAGAGCCAGGCAGTTAGCGGAAGAGGCAGAACTTGACTTGGTTGAGGTAGCACCAAATGCGGATCCTCCTGTTTGTCGTATCATGGACTTTGGCAAGTTTGCCTACGAAAAGACCAAAAAGGAACGGGAGGCGCATAAACACCAGAAGCAGATCGAGATTAAAACGATTCGTCTGACGCCGCGCACATCTGGTTTTCATAAGGATGTGCATGTGCAGCGCGCCAAACAATGGTTGGGTGAAGGCAAAAAAGTAAAATTCCAGGTTCGGTTCAAGGGGCGCGAGATCACGCATCCTGAATTAGGCAAACAAACACTTGAAGAGATTGCCGGTGACTTGAGCGAACTGGCAACCATCGAACAGGAACCTAAACTGGAAGGGTGGTCAATGACGCTGTTGATGGCGCCCACAAATCTGTAGGGTCTAAGTGACCACACAATGACATTGTGTATCCGCCCCCTCTGGGGGCTTTTTTATGAGGGTGATGTAAAATGGCTAAACAAAAAACAAAGAAGTACAAACTGAAAACATACAAGGCGGCGGCTAAACGTTTTCGGGCTACCGGAAGCGGCTTAGTTGTGCGCACCAAAGGCGGCAAAAGCCATCTGCGCCGGCGGAAATCTAAGCGTGTCAAACGGCAGTTTGATAAGATGCTGGTTGTCGAAAGCAAAGGCGACCAGAAGCGCATTAAACGCCTGCTGCCTTATATGACACAGTACAAGGCTAATCCGCCGGCCGGATAATTTGATTGGTGTTTGTTTATCGCTGCCTGGCCTCGGCGTTTCGGTAATCGGTAATCCGTTAACGATAATCGGTTGCAGTAAGGCTTGAGCGCCAGCGCCAACTAAATGCGAGGATATAAAGCATGAGAGTAAAAGGTGGGTTTACAACCCAACGTCGTCACAAGAAAATTTTGCGTATGACCAAAGGCCAATGGGGCACGCGAAGCAAATTGTTCCGCCGCGCCAATGAGGCCATGATGAAATCTTACTGGTATGCGTACCGGGATCGTCGGGTGCGCCGCCGTGAATTCCGGCGGCTGTGGATCGCCCGCATCAATGCGGCTTCCCGGATGCATGGCCTGAGCTACAGCCGTTTTATGCATGGATTGAAGCTGGCTAATGTGCAGCTAGACCGGAAAGCGTTGGCTTATCTGGCAGTAACCGATGAGCAGACATTTACGGCCGTTGTCAATAAAGCGAAAGAAGCATTGGCTGCCTAGCTTCCATTCCAACCAACCCTCAACAGATGAAACGCCATTCCTGCTACAGGAGTGGCGTTTTTATTTGCGTTTGCAAAACGGCCGTTAATCGTAGTTGTCCTCTCTGTACCCTTTGCGTATGATCCCCAGGTTTGCCCGTAATTCGTGACCCGTAATCCGTAATCAGATTACGGGTCACGTATCACGAATTACGAGTGACGAAGGCAGGTAAATGCAGGAACAACGACGATTTTTAGGGTGGATGATAGCTGTGTTGCTCACGGCCGTAACCCTGCGCTTGTTTGCCATTACCCAGATACCCCCTGGCCTGACGCACGATGAAGCGGATCATGGGATCACGGCGCTTGCCATTTTGGGAGGGACACGCGCCATTTACTTCACCATTGGGCACGGCCGTGAACCGTTGTATGACTATATAACGGCATTACTGATGACCGGTCTGGGCCCCACATTTTTGGCCGGACGGCTGACGGCCGTTTATGCCAGCCTGCTCACCATGGCCGCCATGGCGGCCTGGGTGCGGCGGGCGTTTGACTGGCAAACAGCCGTCCTCACCGCCGCCGGTTTCGCTATCAGTTTTTGGCCGCTCATGGCCGCCCGCCAATCTCTGCGCTCGATCATGCTGCCCCTGTTGTTTGTGCTGACCGTCTTTTTTTTCTGGCGGGGTTTATGGGGTATCAGGTGGCAAGTGGCAAGTGGCAAGTGGCAGGTGGCTGAGCCTGATCACGCATCACACCCCACTGCTCACCGCTCACTGCTCACTGCTTATTGCTTCGCCGGTCTCTTTCTCGGCCTCACCTTCTATACCTACATTCCGGCGCGCATACTATGGTTACTGTTTCCGTTGACATTGGCGTATGTGGCGCTGGCGGCACGGCCGTTATTTGTCAGCACATGGCGCGGTGGGCTGCTGATGCTGGTTGTGGCGGGGCTTGTAGCCCTGCCGCTGTTTCTCTACCTGGCGGCCAACCCGGAGGCGGAAGTGCGGATTCGGGAGCTGAGTGGGCCGCTCACGGCCGTGACCCAGGGCGACTTCTCCCCGCTCTGGCAAAATGCCCGTGAAGGAGCCGGTATCCTGTTTTGGCGCGGTGATGGTTTCTGGCGCTATAACATTCCCGAACGGCCGTTGTTGGGGCCGGTATGGGCATTGTTGTTCGGCGGTGGACTGGCGCTGGCTGGCTGGTGGGCGCTGCGCCCCCTCATGAAGCGGCAATCGGATAAGGCGTTGCGGGGGACGGCCGTGTTCCTGGTGCTGTGTTGGCTGCTTCTCGGTCTGGCGCCGGTATTGGTCACGGGCGCCCTGCTCAGCACCACCCAGGCGATGGGGATGCAGCCGGTGTTGTATTTGTTTCCGGCATTGCTGTTGAGGAAGGTTGGGAAGAAATGGGGCGCGGATGAACGCGGATGGACGCAGATTTTTTTTGATTTATCCGCCAAAATCCGCGTTCATCCGCGTTTTATTTTTAGACTGATGATCATTGGTTTATTTGTGGGCACGGCCGTGATCACCGTGCGTGACTATTTTGTAACCTGGGCCAATGCGCCAGAGGTGCGAGTGCAGTATGAGGCGGCGATGACGGCCGTGATGCGCTACCTGAATGAACAGGCCGTGACTGATGTCGCCATTTCCACCATCACCCCCGGCCTATATCACACCCCGGCGCTGGCGCAGATGACGTTGACCAATGATGATGTGAAACCACGCTGGTTTGACGGCCGTACCGGTCTGCTCATCCCCAACGCCCCTACCACGTTGATCATTTTGTCTGGTTTTGCCCCATTGCCGGAGGTGCTACGGGGGTATCTGGACACGACCGCGCTTCCAACCACCATTTTCCAGCCAGCCACCGATCTGGATCGGCCGTTAACCGTCTATCAGCTGCATCTGGAAGATTGGCAGGCGGCGCATCGGCCGGCTACGGCCGTGAATCCGCCGGTATCATTTGGTGAGGCGATGGTGCTGGTGGGGTATGATGTGGCGGATACGGCCGTGGCTCCTGGCAGCACCCTGCAACTGATTACCTGGTGGCAGCTAAACACCCCGGTGGCAGGCATCCGTCTCTTCACCCATCTCGTTGGGGAAGATGGCGTTCCCCTGACCCAGGCAGACCTGCTGGCGGCCCCCGGCGAAAGCTGGATAAGCGGCGATCTGCTGCTGCAACTGCACGAAATTGCCATACCATTAGATCTGCCGCCCGGCCAATACCCACTCATCGTCGGCTGGTACACCTGCCTGGACGCGGCCTGCAACCAAACCCAACGCCTGCTCACCCCCAGCAATCAAGACCACTTCCTCCTACAAGAGATAACCATCACCCCATGAATCCACCACATATCACGCATCACGCATCACGCATCACGTTTCACCGATTCCCCCTGGAAAAAACCCTCATCGTCAGTCTCACCCTACTCGCCTTCGCCGCCCGCGTCTGGCAGTTGGCCGATTTTCCCCCCGGCTGGCGCGATGATGAGTTGATCAACTCGCTGGTCATTTCGCAAAAGGTGTTGGATGGCGACTGGCAGTTGTTTTACCCGGACGCTTCCGGCAATGAAGGTTTCTACTTTGTGCTGAACGCGCCCATGCTGGCCTTGTTTGGCGCTAATTTTGTGGGGATGCGGCTGCTGTCGGTGTTTTGGGGGTTAACGGCCGTGCCCCTCACCTGGTTGCTGGGGCGTAAAATGTTTGGACCCTGGGTGGGTCTGCTGGCGGCCGCCGGGTTGGCCATTAGCTTCTGGTCACTCATGTACTCCCGCTTCGCCCTGCGCCAGATCGTCACACCCACCCTGCTGTTGCTGGCCTTCTACTTTTTCTGGCGGGGGTTATTAAGTATCAAGTATCAGGTATCAGGTGTCACGCATCCCGCATCGCTGCTTACTGCTCACCGCTCACTGCTCACCGATTACGGGATAGCTGGTTTCTGGCTGGCACTCGGTTTCTACGTTTACTTTGCCGGGCGCGGGGTGCCATTGATTTTGCTGGCCTTTTGTGGCTACATGGCCGTGGTGGCCTGGCCTTTGTTACGGCGCGAATGGCGGGGGATTGCGTGGATGTTTGTGGTCACGGCCGTGTTTGTCATTCCCCTCTTTATCACCATCCAGCGCCAGCCGGAGGCGGAGGCGCGGGTGGGCGAACTGGCCGGCCCGCTCATGGCCGCCCGCGCTGGCGACTTTAGCCTCATCCAAAAACATGTCATTGCCACCCTGAGCATGTTCCACGCCGACGGTGATGCCGAATGGCTCTACAACATCCCCCACCGCCCCATCTTCGGCCCCTTAGTCGCACTGTTCATGTGGGCGGGTGTCCTCATTGCCCTCTACTACACCCTCAAACCGTTCCCAGAGTGGGCGAGACAGGCGGGAACCAGGTTTCGCGGCAGGCAAAAACCTCTCCCGCCTGTCCCGCCCCTACCTGTCACGCATCACGCATCACGCATCACGCATCACGCATCACCGATTACCGGTTACCGATTACCGTCTGCATTTCTGCTCATCTGGTGGCTGGTCGGCCTCTCGCCCGGTTTTGTCAGCGTGCCGCCCGCCAGCCTGGGGCACACCATCATTGCCCTGCCCGCCACCTATATGCTGATGGCGCTGCCGGTGGGGGTGGTAAGTAATTGGGTAATTAGTAATTGGGTGATTGGGAGGAAACCCCCATCCAATTACCCAATTACCCAATTACCCAATTACCTCATTCCTTTAATGTTGAGTATCCTGCTACTAGCCACCATCGCCAGCCGCGATTTACCCGACTATTTTGCGACGTGGCCGCAGCGGGGGATGGTGCGCTTTTTATACCGGGCAGATTTGCATGAATTGGCGGCCTATTTGAACGAGAAACCCGATTCAATTATGGCCGATTTTGCCATTGCCAGTTTGCTGGATGGGCCATGGGACAGGGTGGCGTTGCAGATTGACCTGGACGAAGAGACGGCCGTTGCCCCCCGCTGGTATCACCCGGAACGCGCCCTCTTTTTGCAGCCCGCTCTCAGCCTGTACTGGTCGCCCGTTATCCCCTCGCCGTATGCCGATTGGCTGGAACCGGCAGCCGGGCAGACGGCCATTGCCCATTTTGCGCCGGTGCAGCCAGCCCTGGCCCTGCCGGCGCAGACGCCGGTCTGTTTTGCCAATGGGTTGTGCAGTATCCACGTGGCGTATGACCCGGCGACGGGGGTTTTAGAGTTGGGCTGGCGGGTGGCACGGCCGTTAGACCTGCCCCCGTTCACCCTCATCAGCAACCCGCCGCCGCCGGGTGTGTATGCCGGGCCACGCCTGGCGGCCTTTGGGCAATTGTTGGCCGCCGATGGCAGCTTTGTCACCGGGGATGATGGCTTTTGGGTAGACCCGTACACCTTGCAGTTGGGTGACGTTTTCTTGCAACAACACCGGCTGATCATCCCCCCCGGTATGCAACCCATCACCGCTGCCTTTGGCCTGTATGATCCTATGACCGGTGCCCGGATATTGACGGACGACGGCCGTGACGCGATCACCATAGACTTGTCAACAAAAAGCTCACCTTGATGAAGTCGCCACTATCAGGTAAAACCACTTCATATCAAAAACAAAGGTAATGGCAATGCCTCTACTAAAAGAACAATTAGCGCTTTTTACAGTGCCCCCTGATACGCCAAAAGTTAAACAACCTGCTAATGGCTACACCTTTACCTATGGCAATTGCCAGGTAGGAATTAAACAAGAAGATTGCGTTCAGTTTTTACAATCGCTGCCTGATCAAAGCGTGGATATTATTGTTACGGACCCGGCGTATGCCGGCATGAACAACCACTTGCAGTTAGGGCGGGGGCGTATCGTGGGCACGTATGAACACAAAGGATCAGAAAACGGGAAATGGTTTGCTGAGTTTAAGGACAGCGAAGAGAACTATCGTATCTTTTTGTCAGAATGCCGCCGCGTCCTTTCCAAAAGAACGGGGCACATCTACATCATGTTTGACTCCTTCTCCTTGTTAACATTGGGCGCGTTAGTGCGTGATTATTTTGACATTAAAAACCTGATTACCTGGGACAAGATCAACATTGGCATGGGGCATTATTTTCGGCGCCGCCATGAATATGTCATTTTTGCCACGAATGGAAACAATCGTAAAATTCGTAACCGGACAATCCCCGACATCTGGCGATTCAAGCGCATCTATCGCGCCCAATACGTCACCCAAAAACCGGTGGAACTATTTCAGGCCATGATTTTTGCCAGCGCTGAAGATGGTTTTACCGTCTGTGATCCATTTATGGGCAGTGGGTCATCTGCCATTGCGGCTATCAAGAACAATTGCAATTTCATAGGTTGTGACATCTCCGAAAAAGCAACAGACCTGTCACGCAAGCGTATCGAACATCAGTTAGCCACCGGGCAAGATTGCCTCCAGCCCAAACCTTCTCATGTACCCAATGAAGAAATTTTTTGGGAGTTCCCTGCCAGGGTGGTCGTAAGTTGATCATGTCTTGGGCGTTATCATTTCCCCATGTTACCTAAAAGTGAAAAGGCAAGTTTAGTCATCATTCTGGGCCTCTTTCTGCTGCTGGCGGTGGCGGGCAGTGTGATCAACCCGCTGCATGAGGCCACGGATGAACTGCGCCATTACCGTTTTGTGCAGCACATGGTGCAGTTGCACCGCCTGCCGGTGCAAGGGGAAATGCCCTGCCAGGCGCAGGGGCATCACCCGCCGCTTTTTTATGGGTTGGCGGCGCTGGCCACGTTCTGGATTGACACGGGGCGGGAGGTGTGCGCCGAACCGCCGCTCAACCCGTTCTGGCAGTACCGCTATTGGGAAGTGGGGCGGGACAATAAAAATCTGTATCTGCATGGCGCGGATGAGGCGTTTCCCTGGCATGGTGAGGCGTTGGCGGCGCATCTGGTTCGTTTCATCAACATCCTCATTGGCGCGGGCACGGTGGTGCTGACCTGGCTGCTGGCGCGGGTGATCTGGCCGGCACGGCCATACCTGGCCCTCGGTTCCGTCGCTTTTGTGGCCTTTAATCCCATGTTTGTGTTTATGTCCGGGGCCATTAACAATGATGTGATCGCGGCGTTTAGCGGCACGGCCGTACTCTATGCCTGTGTGGTGCTGGTCAAATCACCCACCGGGCTGAGCCGCCGTTGGGGGGTGGTGTTGGGCGCGCTGTATGCTCTGGCGCTGATGAGCAAATTTAGTCTGGCAGTCGTCGTAGTGTTGATTGCCGTATCCGTGACGTATGTGGCCTGGCACGACAAATCGTGGCGGCTGTGGCTGGAGGTGGCGGTCATTGCCGGGGTCGTCACGGCCGTGCTGGCCGGTTGGTGGTTCGCGCGTAACCAGATGCTTTACGGTGAACCAACCGGTGTGGAACGGCTGACCGAACTGTGGGGCGTGCGCAATCCGGCGGATAGCTGGGGATTAGCCATACACGAACTGCCTTACACCTGGACGAGCCTGTGGGGGCGTTTTGGTTACGGCCAGATTCCGCTGCCGGAATGGATGTACCTGGGGCTGCGCTGGCTGGTAGGGTTGGGTCTGGCAGGGCTGGCTGTGCCTTTTGTTCGCCGCCAATGGGGTGAACTGCGCCCGACGGCCGTGCCGCTGTTCTTGCTGGCGCTGGATATGGTGCTGCTCTTTGCCGTCTTGTTCAACTATCTGCTCATCAGCCCGGCGGGGGCCATGGGCCGCTTCTTTTTCCCGGCGCTGCCGGCGCTGGCGATACTGACGTTTTATGGGTGGAGCCGGTGGGGGGATTGGGTATTAAGATATGGGGATATTGAGATATTTGGCCGTACTGCAATATCCCCATATCCCTATATCCCCATATCTTTCGCCTGGTTTATTAACACTATCATGGCCCTGCTCACGGCCGTCGCCCTTTTCGGCTTTTTGCGACTGGCCTATGCCCGACCACCGGAATTTGCGGCTAATATGCGTGTGCCCAACGTCACCAATGCCCGGTTCGACGCCTTTGCCAACCTGCGTGGTTACGAACTCAGCACGCAGACGGTGCAGCCGGGAGATGAGTTGGTGGTGAAATTGTATTGGGAAGTGACTGGCCAACCACCTGGCAACTACCTGCTCTTTGCCCACCTGATGAATGACGATGGCTTGATGATCGCCCAGCGTGACACCCATCCCGGTCTGGGCAACTTCCCCAGCAGCCGGTGGCGGGTGGGTGACCGCTTTATAGACACTGTCCGCCTGCACATGCCGGAAACGATGATCGCCCCGGATGAAGCCACCTTGAGCATTGGTCTGTATGCCCCAGGCGCTTACCGGCTGGGCATCACTGCTGCGGATGGCTCCGGGTTGGGCGATGCCTTACCACTGAGTACAATCGCCCTACAGCCGGCGCCGGGTGATGTGCCTAACCCGTTGAACCAGAATTTTGGCGATAAGCTGCGGCTGGTAGGATATGCGTACAACAACCGGGTGCTGCGGCCGGAGGATGTGTTGGCCGTGACGCTGTATTGGCAGGCGGTGGCCCCCCTTGACCGTGACTATGAAGTGGAGGTGGCGGTATGTGATGATCCTTGCCCGGATTGGTTGGGCGCAAGGGTCACAGCCGTAAACCCCATCACCCCTGCCACTTCTACCCTGCGGCCACAGCAGGTTATCTCGGATACCGTTTTACTCTCATTACCCGGAAATCTGCCACCCGACGTCTATTTAATTCACGTCGCCTTGATTGATCCCCTGACAAAAGAACCACAAAATGTGTTGGCCGCCGATGGACACATCCTGGATGATCGCTTATTATTAGCTCAGATACGTATCATTGAATAAAGCGGTAAACTGGTTGAGAGAGACCCAACAATGTGTAATTAAGTAATTGGGTAATTGGGTAATTACTCAATTACCCAATTATTAATTACATAATGACCCAATTACCCAAAAGTGACAGAAGAACGGCAAATTCGGCTCATCAGTGGGATTGTCACCATCGTTTTAGTTCTCAGTGGCGTTATTCTGCTGTCGCTGCCGTTCCTCACCTGGCGCTGGACGCAAACCCCTTTTTCTGGCATTTTGTTTGATCCCAATCTGGTGGTCAATGACAGCGGTGAAGAGTCCTGGCCGGCGCAGCAGGGCAGCGATGACGTGGCGTTCCCCGATCGGGTGGTGGCGATTGATGGGGCGCCGGTGGCCAATGTGGCCGACGTGCAGGCGGCGTTGGCGGCCAAAGCGGTGGGCAGCCATGTCCCCTTCACCCTGGTGCAACCGCCGCCAGACAGCGGCTTCCCCGCCCGTTTTGCCGAGACCGAACGCCATAAAGATGTTTTGTTAATCCCCATTACGCTGTGGGATTTGGGGGAGCAATTTTGGCTGTTTTATGTGACCGGTGTGATTATGTTGGTGATGGGGGTGTTGGTGTTTGGGCTACGGCCGTATACCGAAGCTGCCCAGGTTTTTGCCCTGCTCATGGCCTTTACCGCTCTGGCGGTGGGCTTATTGTTTGATACCCGTACCACTCACTACTTTGTCCGCCTGTGGACGCTGGCCCTCTCGTTAACCTGCGGTCTAAGTGTCTGGCTGGCAGCCATTTTTCCCCATCCCTCACGGCTGGTAGCCCGTTATCCTTTCGTCAAATGGTTTGTCTTACTGCCCGGTTTGGCAGCCGGGCTGTGGGCGCAGAGGATTCTCCTTGATGCCCAATCTCCCTGGGCGTTTGTCTTTGGCTGGCGGCTCCTGTTTTTGCTGAACGCGGGGGGACTGCTCATCACCATCTTCATTATGGCGTATCGGGCCGCGCGGCCGCCGTCGGCGCGCGTCCGGCAGCAGGCGCGGATCATTCTGGCCGGCGCGGTGGTAGGGTATGGCCCCATCATCCTCTTCTTCATCACGGCAACTAGCGGCATTGAAAACATCTGGTTTCCGCAGATGTTTTTTGTCCCCTTGATAGTGCTGTATCCGGTTACCATCGGTTTTACCATCGTCCGCTACCGGTTGTGGAATACGGATGAGGTGCTGCGGCATGGCATGACCTATGGGCTGCTGGTGGTGGTGCTGGTATTGGCATTGGCGATTGTGCTTTTCAGCCTGACACTTTTGGTTGGGCCTGTGTTGAATAATCCGCTGCTGATCACCCTGTTCATTGTCCTCTTGGTGCTGGTGGTGGAGCCGCTCAAGCGCCGGTTGCAGGTGGAAGTAGAAGAGCGTTTTCTGAAGCAGCCGGCCGTGCTGGACAATATGCTGCGTGACTTCAACCGGGAATTGACAACGGCCGTCACCGAAGACCAGGTTGCCTCTATGATGCTACTTTACGTGCGCACCGGTATCCCCGACGCCAACCCCGACCTCTACCTGCCGGATGGCGAAATGAGCGTCTACCGCAGCTACTACGGCAGTAATGACCTGCTGGTGGGCGCTGATTCCCCCCTGATCGCTGCTCTGAAAAAGATGCACGGCGCCATTGACCTGACCGAAGAACGCACCTGGCCGCCCGTCTTTCAACAAGAAGCCGAGATTATGCGCACAATGGAAACGGCCGTCATCGTGCCCATGTACAACGAACAAGACCTGCTCGGCTGGCTCACCCTCTCACCCAAAAGCAACAACCAGCTTTACAACCAGTCTGAACTGGCCTATGTGGCCTCTTTGGCCGACCATTCCCTCATTGGCTTTGAGCGCGCCAGCGTCGTGCGCAGTCTGGAAGCCCGCGTTTATGAGCAAGACATGCTCAGCCAGTTTTCCCAGGCGCTCAACTTCACCCTCACCCTGGACGACATGATGGAACTGGTTTGCACCAATTACGAGCGCCTCTTTAACCTGCGTGACTTCTTCATCTATTTGTGGGATGCCGATACTAATCAATACTATACCGCCTTTTATCTGGAAGATGGCGAGCGGCATCAGGAACGGGAAGGGATTACCCAGATCGTGACCGCCCCGCGCATCCTGGAGGTTTTTGACCGGGGACAGTTTAGCACCGGCAAGTTTGAGGCCGGTAATACCTGGATGGCCGCTCCCCTCAAAGCCGGGCGCGACACACTCGGCGTCATCTACACCTACCACCGCAGCCCGGACATTGCGCTGCGCCCCCGGCAGCGGCAGCTATTCCTCACCCTGGCCGATCAGACCGCTACTGCCCTGGCCCGCCTGGAAACAAACCGCCAATTGCAGGCGCGGGCACAGCAGCTTGAGGTCATCAACGAAGTCACCTTTTCGCTGGCAACCACCATGGACCTGGCTGTCTTGCTGGAATTGATTTTGGACAAAGCCATGCAGCTGATAGATACCGAAGCGGGCACGTTCATGATCACCGATCTAGATAATGGTGAATTGGAATTCCGGGTGGCGCGCGGCCCGGCCAGTGATGGGCTGGTGGGTAAACGGCTGCCGACTGGCACCGGGTTGGTAGGCACGGCCGCGCGCACCGGGCTGCCCATCATTGTGAATGACGCGCGGGAAGATAAACGTTGGTATGATGAATTAGAGCAAGATACCACCTTCCGGGCGCGAGCGTTGCTGACTGTGCCGCTCATGCGGTACAACACCGCCTGGGGCATCATCCAACTGATCAACAAGCGCAACGGCGCGCCATTTACCGAAGAAGACCAGAACTTGCTGCTCACCTTTGCCAGCCAGGCGGTGGTGGCTATGGAAAACGCGCGGCTGTTGGCGCAAACGGACGAGGCGCTGCGCAAGAGCGTGAATGAGTTGTCGCTGCTCACCCAGCTTGACCGGGACTTGAATACCTCGCTTGACCTGGCGACGGTGATGAACCTGGCGCTGGATCGCACCCTGGCGATTTTTAATGGGTCGGCCGGCGCCATTTTGTTGGTGGACGAAGACGGCCGTCCCCAACGCCTGATTCACCGCAACTATGACCCCGCCTTTACGCTAGACGATCTCACGGCCGAAAGTGGGCTGGTGGGCAAAACCATCACCAGCCGCCAGCCCTATGTGGCCGCCAATGTCCACGAAGAAGAGGGGTACATCGCCGCCAATTTTGCTACCCATTCACAAATGTCATTGCCGCTGCTGCACAAACAAAAACTGATTGGGGTGATGGTGATTGAGAGCAACCGGCTGGATGCGTTTGATGACGAGATGGTAGAAACGGCCGTGCGCATCACCAACCACGCCGCCATTGCCATTGCCAACGCCGTCTTGGTAGAGCAGGTGAACGCCGCCAATGAGGCCAAGTCAGACTTCGTCAGCATGGTTTCCCACGAACTCAAAACACCAATGACCTCGGTAAAAGGGTATACCGATTTACTGCTCTCCGGCATGACCGGGCAACTGAGTGACCAGCAGCGCGGCTTTCTGGAGACAATTGCCGTCAACATCCGCCGTATGAGCCAGCAAATTCAAGACCTGACCGATATTTCCCGCATTGAGACCGGCAAACTGCATGTCAATCTGACGCCCACCTCCCTGGTTGAAGTAGTGAACGAAACACTGCAAATCATCCAGGGGCCTTTTGATGAAAAGGGGATTCGTTTGCACCTGCAACTGCCGGAAGATTTGCCGCTGGTGGTGGCCGATAAGGGGCGGCTGGTGCAGGTACTCACCAACCTGCTCAGTAATGCCGGTAAGTATTCGCCGCCAGAAACAGATGTAGAACTCTGTTTTGAAACGCGCCTCATGCCCAACGGCAAGCATGATCGCGTTACGCCAATGGTGGTCTGTTCCGTGCGTGATCATGGTTTTGGCATTTCGGCCGAAGACCGTAAAAAGCTGTTTACCAAGTTTTTCCGCTCCGAAGACCCCAACATCCGCCAGGCCAAAGGCACCGGGTTAGGGCTGTCTATTACCAAAGGGATTGTGGAACTGCACCGGGGCGAAATGTGGGTGGAAAGCGAACTGGGACAGGGCACTACCTTTACCTTCACTGTGCCCCAGGTGGGCCTGTTGGAACGTAGGTAAATCGTGGGTTGTGGTAATTGACACGGCCGTACTATAGGTTATACTTGGCGCATGATTGACAAAACAATTTCAGAAATAAATCTGAAAGGTTTGAATTGGTCTTAAACGCACGCACTTGGCGTGCGTTTTTTGTTTTATCAACCCCTAATGCAGAGAGGAGCGCGTAAATGGACTACGGAATGATTGGCAAAATTGAGAAGGCAAAATTTTATGCAGCCGAACCGGAACGATTCCATTTTGATTCGTTCTCGGTGCGTCTGGAAGGAGATAACGGTCAGGAGCACCACGTTACTTACGATGCGGGCAAGTGGGACTGTGATTGCAGCTTCTTCCACACACGCGGTTTTTGCAGCCACACCATGGCGTTGGAAAGAGTGCTGGGACAGATGCTTTCCACTCCGGTCTGGGCCACCTGATCTGGTCTTCCAGGCAGCCAAAAATTGAATGAAATCATAAGCCCGGCCATTTGGTCGGGCTTTTTTATTACTTGAAAATCATCCCTGCCGGACGTACCATTCAGGAAATTTTAATGGTTGGTTGCCGGCAAGGGTAACAAGCTGCCAACCGCTAACCACCAGCAAGCCACCGCCATGGATGACAATCGTTTGTAGCAGGCACTTTAGTGCCGTTGGCAGGCGATGAATCGCCTACTACGAACGAGTATTATCGAAGGAGTTAACTAAAACATGTTCTCAATTAATGAAACCCATCGTTTTTTCGCCCCCCAACTGGATGTGCCGCCGCGCCTGCTGCTTGGCCCCGGCCCTTCCAATGCCCACCCCCGCGTTTTGCAGGCCATTGCCATGCCGCAAATAGGCCATCTGGACCCGGCTTTCATTCAGGTGATGAATGATATTCAAGAGATGCTGCGTTATGCCTGGCAAACCGACAATGCCTTCACCTTGCCCGTCAGCGGCACCGGCAGCGCGGCCATGGAAGCGGCTATGGCCAACCTGGTAGAACCGGGCGATGTGGTGCTGGTTGGCGTCATTGGCTACTTTGGCGAGCGGCTGGTGGAAATGGCCTCGCGCTATGGCGCGGATGTGCGCCGCTTGGATAAAGCCTGGGGCGAGGTTTTCACGCTGGATGAAATCCGGCAAGGGGTGGAAACGCATCGTCCGGCGCTGCTGGCGCTGGTTCATGCGGAAACGTCTACCGGCGCTTTGCAGCCGATGGCGGGCGTGGGCGATCTGTGCCGCGCCCATGACTGCCTGCTGCTGATTGATACCGTCACCAGCCTGGGCACCACACCCATCTTTCTGGATGAATGGGGCGTGGATGCCGCTTATTCCTGTTCGCAAAAGGGATTAAGCTGCCCACCCGGTGCGTCCCCGTTTACTTTGGGTGAACGGGCGCTGGCAAAACTGCACGGCCGTCGCACTAAAGTCGCCAACTGGTATCTGGATATGTCTATTCTCAGCCAGTATTGGGATGGCAAGACCCGCAGTTACCACCACACCGCCCCTATCAACTCCATGTACGCTGTGCGCGAAGGGCTGCGGCTGGTGGTGGAGGAAGGGCTGGCCGAACGGTGGGCGCGCCACCAGGCCAACGCCGAACGGTTGTGGGATGGGTTGACGGAGTTAGACCTGGCCTGCCACGTAAACGACCCGGCGCACCGCATTCCGGCGCTAATCACCGTGCGGGTGCCGGCGGGAATAGATGCACGGGACACGGCCGTGCGTCTGCTCAATGACTACAACATTGAAATCGCCGGTGGGTTTGGCCCCCTGGCGGGCAAAGTATGGCGCATTGGCCTCATGGGCCACAACAGCCGCCCGGAAAATGTCACCCTGCTCCTCGCCGCCCTGAAAGAAATTTTGGGCCGGTAAATACCTGCAAGGGGTCAACGAAGAAATCATCACTTCAGCCATGACGGACGCGGGTTTGGCCGTAACAACCTGACTGGCCTGAGACATACCTACCGGTAATTAAAAGCAGATCACACCCTTTTGCACCTTTTTGGCGCTGTTGGCGACTGTTCCAGTTTTGTACTATTTATGCTGGTATAGTCGAAGGAAACTTCAGAGCGGTGGCCCATCACGACAAATGAAAACCGTTCGTAGTCGGAGATTGAGAGATGAGGAGATTTAGGCGGCGCCAATCTTTTAATCTCCTAATCTCTCAATCTCAAGTTTTTGGACGACGCCAGACCATCATCACTTTGTAACTATCAGCCCTGATCCGGGGTGGTATTCGACAAGATCGGTTTTATTTACCCACAAGTTAAGGAGGAAATTCACATGTCGGCAACAGCAATGGAAACAAAACACGGCACTGGGGATTTTTATTGATCCAGGGCATTGCCTTATTGGTTATCGGCGCGATCTTTCTCTGGTCGCCGGCCAAGACCAGGGCGGATGCCTGGATGTTACTGGCGACGCTGTTAGGTATTTATTGGGTCATCAGCGGCGTTCTCGATCTGGTGCATATGTTCCAGGGTCATGCGGCCTGGGCATGGAAATTGTTCATGGGCGTGATCAGCATCTTCGCCGGTGGCTACATTCTCATGTATCCGGTGGCTTCGGTGTTGGCGCTGCCCAAGATATTTGTCCTGGTACTGGGCATCTGGGGGGTCATCCAGGGCGCTGTGGCCCTGATCATGGCCTTCCGTAGCGGGAGTTGGGCCATGGGCATCCTGGGCGTGATTGCCCTGCTCTTTGGCTTCATCTTGATTGGGGATTATTCGCTGCCGGGTATGGGGATCACCTTTATCTGGGTAGCCGCGCTGTGGGCGTTTATTGGCGGCATCATGATGATTGTACAAGCCTTCCGGCAGCGTTCGGCTTAAGACGGCCTCTCCTGTGGCCGGTCTGCCTGGGTTATGCCTGGTAGGCCCACCTACTTCCATCACACGGACCGTGTGATCCCCCCATCCACCCGAATGTTTTGCCCGGTGATATATCCGGCGGCGTCTGATAACAAAAAGGCGGCGGTTTGGGCAATTTCACCCACCGTGCCCGCACGCTGCATGGGAATTTTCTGCCGGGTTTCGTCGCCAATGGGATAGCTTTCAATGTAACCGGGCAGCAAATTATTCATGCGGATGCCGTTGGCGGCGTAGCGGTCGGCATATAGTTTGGCAAAGCTGCCTAACGCTGCCCGCAGCGATGAGGAAACGGGGAAAGCCAGCGACGGTTCAAAGGCAGCAAAGGTGGAGATATTGACAATAGCCCCACCGCCCTGCTGCTGCATGAGGGGCGTCACCAGCCGGGCCATACGCACCACGTTGAGCAGCAGCATGTCCAGCCCGCTGTGCCAGCTTTCGTCGCTTATGTCAAGCAAGTCCCCTTTGGGTGGGTGCCCGGTGTTGTTGATCACGGCGTCTACACGGCTGTACCGCCCCATCGTCTCCCTGACCAACCGCTCTAAATCCACCGGTTCCGTTACCGACCCGGCCATGCCCCAACCGCCTAACTCCTGCGCCAGCGCCGCCGCACTGCCAGAAGGGGACATCAGCGCCACCACATAACCCTGTGCGGCCAACTCCCGTGCACAGGCCGCCCCCATGCCCTGCCCGGCGGCGGTGACAATGGCTACTTTTACGGTCATAATGCCCTCATTGAAAAGGATATGGGGATATTCGGCTATTGCCTCCAATACCCCAATATCTCAATCTCCCAATATCTCAATATCTATTTCTCCCACACCCCCACTACATCCATATGAAACGTCTGCGGTCGTGTGTCAATAGGTTGGACTTCTACCAGATTGTACCCATCCCGGCCAAACGCACGGCCGTCCCGCGCCAACGTGGCAATATCGGAACTGACGTAGACGATGCGTGACGGCCGTAAACCGGCCACTGCCTTTGCCGCTTCTCGTGATAGCCCCTCTGCGGGTGGGTGCAATACCAACACATCTGGTTTTATGTCTAGTTCTGGCAGCACTTCTTCCACCGTGCCTTCATACAGGGAAACGTGGTCGGCGTCTACGTTTACGGCCGTGTCTGCCACTGCATCCGGGTTCATCTCAATCGCCACCACTGCTGCTACGCCCTGGGCCAGAAAAGCCGTCAACATGCCCACGCCGCTATATAGTTCCAACACCTGTTCCACGCCTGTTAACCCGGCATACCGCCGCACCGTTTCCACCACCAGTTCCATCCCCGCGGCGCTGGGCGGCAGGTAACAACCGGCCGATATACGGAAATCCCGCCCTTTGATCGCCTGAATAGTAAAATTGTCGCCGATCAGGTTTACGGCCGTGTCATCCGGCAGCACAATCACCACCGACAACGGGAAATCGGCTTCTAGATCCGGCGGCTCCACGCCATCCACTTCCACTGCCGCCAGCAGCGCCTCATCATCCCCCACCCTTAGGGTCAATTTGCGCAGGCCGGGCAGTTCCAGGTCAACATCATGCAGCAAATCCACCAATTCCGGTCGGGTAATCGGGCAGCTTTCAATGGGAATAATCTGTTTTTCGGCCGGCGACCAAAAACCCACCCCCCCACCGGCTATCGGGCTGAGGCTCATCTCCATCCCATAATCCCAGGGCTGTGGATGGGGCAGCGTGGCCCTGACCGGCGCATCCTTCACATTGCCAATACGCAGCATTTGGTCAACGACCACCGCCTGCTTGCCCCGCAACTGTGCCTCATAGGACATGTGTTGAAAGTGGCAACCCCCACACACGCCAAAATGGGGACAACGCGGTTCCACCCGTTCCGACGATGCCTTGAGTACCTGCTGCAAATGGGCATAGGCCACCTTGTTTTTTTCAGTATGAATGGCCGCTTTCACTTTCTCACCGGGAAGGGCATAGGGCACAAACACCGTGCGCCCCCGGCTGGCCCGCCCCACGGCGTAGCCGCCATTGGCAAATTCTGTCACATCTAGCGTAATTGTTTCCATACGGTGTAATTGGGTAACTGGTAATTGGGTAATCACACAATTACCCAATTACCCAATTACCAGATACGCCCTGTCGCCACCAACATCGTAAAAGCGGCGATGAACCAGTGGATAAAAAAGGGGTAGACGAAAGATTGGGTTTGCCAGGTGATGAAACCAAAACCGACGCCGCCAAAGAGGGTGGTGAATGTTTCCATTTGCGGTTTACCCAGGTGCATAAAGGCAAAGGGGATGGCTTGCAGCCAGATGGCCGTGCCCGGCCCAAAGGCGCGGGCAAAGGCAAAAAGCATAAAACCGCGCCAGACAAATTCCCAACCAAACAGGTCTACGCCGGTGTAATAGATGATGGGCAGCACCCCTTTGGGGGCGCGCAGTTGGTAATAGGCGACCATACTCGGCTGCCGGGCGACGATGATGAGGACGACGGCCATGACCAGGCAGACGCCGGCCGTCCAGGCCAGCCCCAGCCGCCAGTTGCCCCACCGAAAGCCATAATCGCTCATCGGCTCTCGAAACAGCAGGGTGATGGTCAACGCCGGAATGATGAAGTACCAGATCACCCGGTCGTATGCTTTGACGTTGGTAATTTTGTGACCGTACCAGTCCAGCATGGGGATGATAGTACAGATAATGATGACCAGAACAAGTTGCCAGTCAAAGGTAATGCCGCCAATGGTCACAGTGTGTTTCCTCATAAGAAGTCTGAAATCGTAGAGATGTTACCATGCAACGTCTCTACGATTATGGCGCAGGCGCTATACCCACCAGCAGTGTCAGACGGCCGTCACCCACATTTACCACCCCATGCAGCAATCCCGCCGGGCACCAGACCAGTTCCCCGGCAGCAGCTTCTATGTGGGAGTCGCCCAGTTGGAAACGGCCGTGTCCCGCCGCCACATAATAAAACTTATCCTGGTCATCATGGGTGTGGGCACTCTGCACCTGTCCCGGTTCCAGGCAATTCAGCCCCACCAGCAAAGCGTCGCTGCGAAACAGCGTCGTTTTGTAAAACTTCGCCTGGTTCACTCCTTCATGGTCCGCAATCTTTTTCACATAGGACATCATTTCCACCTCCAATGATAATAATATTGAGATATTTCGTAGATTGAAGTTGCGTACACCGTTAACGTAACCGTTCAGTTCCTCTGGAGACTTGACAAGTTTTTGCGCCTGAATAGCGGCAACTGCCTCTGGTAATAAACTTGTCAAGTCTGAACGCTTACCCGTTAACATGTAAAAGTTAAGAACTGGGGTCTGGCGAATTCTAGAGTTGTCAAATTTTCTCACAAGTGGTGAACAAGAAAACAGTGTGTGAAATTTGACAACTCTCTCTGGTGATATAAAAAACGCCAATGTCCAGTTAAGAAGAGTTGTTCCCGCGCGCTCGCATCCTTCAGGAAGATCAAGACAAGTTCTGAGGATGCAAACGCCGCTTCGACCGACCGATTATACAAAACGCATCCCCCAATTACCCAATTACTCAATAACTTCCACCCATCCCACCAGGTAAACATCATACGGCTGCCGCTCGCCACCCACAAAGAGCGGCTGGCGCTGCCCGGTGGTGGCGTCATACATGCCCATCCAGACCGGGTAACGGCCGTGCGCCAATCCCGCCGGTATCGCCAAAGTGTACTGATCGGCAATCACCTCACCCGCCGCCCAGGCGCGGGTAGGGTACTGCCCGGCAACAGGTTGATTGTCGCCCGTTGCCAGTGGCGGTTGGCCGGGTTCAGCCAGGTGTACCAGGGTGGTTAAATTTGTGATCGGCGGTGTGATGACTTCCCAGGTTATGTCAATTTGCACGGTGTCACCGGGACGCGCTGTTTGCTGGTTGAGGGCCACGGCCGTTACCACCACCCCGTCCCCCACCTGCGCCAGCGGCTCGCCGCTTTCCGGCCAATCAGCCGAGACTACTTTCGCTTCGGCAACGGCCGTACCCGCCGTCCCCTCCGCCAATCGCACAAAGAGACGGGCTAACACGGGGGTCACGGCCGTTTCGTCCAGGCGAATCCCGATGCGGTCGGCGATTAGCGCACCTGGCGACCACAAATTGGCCGGGTATTTGCCCTGCCCGTGATAGCTGTGATAGTTACCCAGCAGCGCCAGGTCACGCCCAAACAGTTCCGCCACCAGTTCTGGCGGCTCGGCCGGAACCGCGTTGGCGCGCCAGTAGAGGGTAAACCAGACAGGGTCGCCGGGCACGGCCGTGTCCGTTTCCATTGCCACACCCACCAGTCTCAACCCATCGCCCATGTCTAAATCCAGGGGCACGGCCGTTGCCGGTAATTGGGCAAGCAATGGTGGCAGCGCATAAGCGGGGCGAATGACAAAAAAGGCACAGTACAGCGTCGTCAGCAAGGCCAGGCAAACTGCCAGCCCATCCACGCCCCGCCAGCGCCAGCGCGTCAGGCCAAAAGCCAGTGCCAGCGCCAGGGGCACAATGGCCGGGAAAAGCAGCCGCCCCTGCGCTGCCGGTGTGCGCAGCATAAAAACGACTAATCCCGTGTAGACCAGCGCCAGCCAGAGGAAGAGCAGGAAGCCGGGGAACCAGGGAGTGGAGAGATTGGAGATGGGAGATTGCAGATTCACCCAATCTCTAACCCCTAATCTCCAATCTCTTTGGCTTTGCCTACCGCGCCGCCCAACCAATATGCCCAAAACGGCCGTGCCCACCATGCCCGCCCACACTGCATACACCCAGGCCGGAGCCAGTAAGTTAAACCAGCCAAAGACGGCAAACAGCGAGCGCACCAGGCCGCCCGTTTCGCCAAATACCTGCCACAGGGTGTAGCCCCGGTCGCCTTCGGCCAGGCGGATGAACGGTTCGGTGGCGGTGAAGTCGCCATACAACTGCTGGTTGCGCCGCCACAGCCAGCCGGCGATGAGGATGGCGGGCAGGACGACAAATACGGCCGTTTGCCGCCCCCACGTCCAGACATCCGATTTTTTCAGCGATGTTGCGTCGCCGAAATCGGATGTTTTCACCGCCCGTAGAAAGAGAAAACCAACGGCATAGGCCAGCAGCAGCAGCCCGGCATTTTTGGTCAGCGCCGCCAGCCCACAGGTAATGCCCAACAGCAGCAAGCGCGGCCACGTGACCGGGTGAAACCAGAGCCAGAGCAACTGCCACAATGCCGCCGAGGCCAGCAAAATAATGAGCGGGTCATTACTGATGCTGGCGTGGACAAAGTTGAATTGGGGCAGGAAGGCGGTCACGGCCGTTGCCAGCAGCGCCGGGCGCACATCATCGCGCCACAGCAAACGGCCGCAGCCATACATACACAGCAGCGTACCCAGCCCCATCAATGCCGACATCACCCGCAGCAAATGGGCGGCCAGCGCCACCCCCTGCCAGGGCCACGCCTCCTGGGGTGTATGAATGACCTGGTTCACATTGGACAGCCGGGCAGCATCCCCGGCATAAAAAAAGGGGTTCAGCCACACCTGGTCGCGGGCGTTGGTAGTAGAGATGGGCAGAATGACGGCCGTACCCAGCAGATAATACAAGGGTGGCTGGGCTGCTTCCTGCGCCAGCCAGGGGTCAACTGGCTCGTCCACAAAGGGCAGCGCCCGGTTATCCTTCACATACTGCACCGTGAAATAGTGCCAATGTTCATCCGGCGCTTCAAACAGGGGGTTGACCACGCCGTAAACCAGGGTGATGAGCAGATAGGCGGCGAGGATCAGGGAGAGGGGTAATCGGTAGCTGGTAGTCGGTAATTGGTTATCGGTAATCGGTAATCCGTAATCGGTAATCGGTGATTGCTCATTCATCTTCGGCTCCCGGATAACGGTTCACGGAATACGGATTACGCTTTATAAACCGAGGGATTCAATTCAGCAATATAGGGCAGGGTGCGGAAGCGTTCGGCGTAGTCCAGGCCATATCCCACCACCCAGACATCGGGGATTTCAAAACCAAGATAATCTACAGAAATGGCCTCATGATGGCGCTTTTTGCGTACCAGGGCGCATGTTTTTAACGAGGCTGGCTGCCGTCCTTGCAGTGCTTCCACCAGATAGTGCAGCGTGAGACCTTTGTCCACAATATCTTCCACAATCAGCACATGTTCACCTTCGATGGGTTCGCGCAAATCCATCACCAGCCGCACGGCGCCGGAAACCGCGCCTGCCTTGCCATAGCTAGACAGGGCCATAAAATCTACCACGTGCGGAATGGTGAGCTGGCGGCACAGGTCGGCCAGGAAGATAAACGCGCCTTTAAGGACGCCCACTACATACAGACGTTTCACATGGGCATAATCGGCTGAAATTTTCTGCGCCAGATCGAAAACGTGCTGCTGAATGGTGACTTCAGAGACGAGAATACGGGTCAGGTCAGGATGGAGTTGATTTGTCATGGGTGGGATGATACCGCAACGGCCGTGACTTGTTCAACTTCGTTCAGGACCACCGGCAAACAGACCCTTGACAGAAGCTAAAGCGTCAGTATAATGTCCCGACATATAGATAATTTTCGATATGTAAAGTATGAATTCGGTGATATTTGGCAAAGCAATTGCCGATGAGACCCGGCAAACTATTATGCGGCTGCTGTGCTGCCAATGGCTGTGTGTGAACGATGTGGTTGAGCAGTTGGGCAATCTTTCGCAGCCGACGGTGTCCCATCACCTGAGCATCTTGCGGGATGCCGGGTTGGTGCATACGCGCCGGGAGGGGAAGCAGGTTTATTACTCCTTAAATCAGGGCGCGGTAGCTTTGTGTTGTAGCAATCTGATGCAGGTGTTTGCGCCTGAGGTGCATGTGGAAATAGGCGAGTAAACACGGCCTGCCGGCGGCGCTGTTTACTCTCTTTTTTTATCAAACATATAGACATATATAAATAACTAAATATGGAGGTTTTGATGACAACGTTAACACCCGAACAGATACATGAAGAAGTGAAGGCGCGCTACGGCCGTCTCGCCAGTGAATTCAAAGTGGAACTGCTGCCGGCGGAACCGGCCAGCTGTTGCGGCGATGCTGTCGGTGATGGCTACTGCGGTGCGGAATTATATGACGTAGACGTGAGTGAGCTGCCCACCGATGTGACCGGCATGTCCTTAGGCTGTGGCGACCCCATCACCATTGCTGCCTTGCAGCCGGGGCAAACGGTGCTGGATTTAGGCTCCGGCGGCGGCATTGATTGTTTCCTGGCGGCGCAGCGGGTAGGGCCAACAGGCCACGTCATTGGCGTAGACATGACCGAAGCGATGCTGGAAAAAGCCAATCGCAACAAAGAGAAAATGGGGGCAGGCAATGTGGAGTTCCGCTATGGGCACATTGAAAAACTGCCGGTGGCCTCAGATAGTGTAGATGTCATCCTCTCTAACTGTGTGATCAATCTCAGCCCAGATAAGGCGGCTGTCTTTCAGGAAGCATTCCGGGTACTCAAACCAGGCGGCAAAGTGGCCGTCTCGGACATGGTGACGCAGGGCAGTTTTACGCCAGAAGAGCGGGCGGACATGTCTCGTTGGGCCGGCTGCATTACCGGCGCGGAAGATGTGGCCGACTATGTGGCCTGGATGCAGGCCGCCGGCTTCACCGAAATTTCCATCCGTGACAAGGCGAACCCAGACGTGGAACTGGCAGCTATGCCCCGTGCTGAGGGGGCGGCCCGGATTTTTAGCGCCCGTATTACGGCCGTGAAAGCCTGATACGTGAGGCGCGACGCGTGATGCGTGAGAAAATCACTCGTCACACGTCACGCCTCAAATCCTGCAGGGACTTTTTGTTTGCCAGTACCAAAGTCCGGTTTATCACGGCCGTAGCCTCCCGCACAATGTTCCGTAATCTGTAATCCGTAATCCGCAATCGGTGGCGGGTAACAATAGCGTGAGGAAGGCTATGAAAACCAGGAACTTGTCTGTTTGTCTTTTCCGTTTTTTTCCTTTTTTGCTGCTAGTGCTGCTGGCGAAACCGGCACAGGCGGCCGGCGTGGTGGGCAGTGGGTCGCCGGGCAGTTGCACCCAGAGCGCCCTGGCAGCGGCGCTCAACGGCGGCGGGTTGGTGACGTTCAACTGCGGCGGCGCACACACCATGACCCTGACCGGCCAGCAAACGATTACGGTCAACACCACCATTGACGGCGCAGGCCTCATTACCCTGAGCGGCGGCGGCAGCACCCGCATTTTCAACATCCAAAACGGGGCCACTGTGACCATTCGCAACCTGACTATTGCCAATGGGTATAGCAGCGAGGATGGCGGCGGCATATATGCCGAACGGCTGAGTACGCTGATCATTGAAAACAGCACCCTCATCAACAATACCGGGCGCAACGGCGGTGGCCTGGCGACCAACGGCTGGGGCGCGCATGACGCAGGTGTGGCCGTGACAATTAGCGGCAGCACGTTTACAAACAATACAGCAACGGCCGTCGCCATTCCCGGCGGCGGCAACGGCGGCGGCGGCATCTACCTCTCCGGCGGTTCGGCGGCCACGGTGACAGACAGCATCTTCAGCGGCAACCATTCCCAAAATGGCGGGGCCATTCACCTGCTGCACAGCGACCTGCACACCGTCAACGTCGCCTTCCATAACAATACAGCCACCAACACGGCGGGTGGCGGCGGCGGCGGCGCCATCTACATGGATGGCACCAAAAATTTGAGCGGTGAACTGCTCATCGAACGCAGCACCTTTACCGGCAACAGCACCAATCAGTTGGGCGGAGCTATTTTTAGTTACATCACCCAAGACGGCCGTACCACCATCAACCAGAGTACGTTTAACAATAATCTGACCACCGGCGGTAACGGCGGCGCTATCTACCACCAGAGCGGCACCGGCAATGCGCCGCTGACGGTGAACAACAGCACCTTCATCTACAACACGGCGACGGCCGTGCCCACCGACCGGGCCGGGCAGGGGGGCGCGTTGTGGTTGATTGATTCACCCGTGACCATCACCAACAGCACCTTTGCTTACAACGAAGCAGTGCATACGCAAAGCTTGCCCGGCGATGACTGGCATCGTGGTTTTGGCGGAGCCATTCGCACCAGCGACAACACCACGATCATCAACAGCACCTTTGCGCATAACCACGCTGGTTTTGTAGGCGGCGCCATCGCCGGGCCGGCGACAGTGCGCAACAGCATCATCAGCCAGAACACCGGCGGCAACGTCTGGCAAATCCAGCAAAACTGCACCACAGAATTGAACAATAACGGTCACAACATCCAGTTTCCGCAGCGGGTAACGGGTAATGGGAATGATTACGAATGTTTTGCCGGGCAAATGGCCGTGAACCCCCTGCTCGGCGGTCTGGGCGATTATGGCGGCCCCACGCAGACTATCCCGCTGCTGGCGGGTAGCCCGGCCATCAATGCGGCTACGAATTGCCCCACAACCGACCAGCGCGGTTTTGCCCGCAACGGCCCATGCGACATCGGCGCGTATGAGTACGGCGGCGGCCTGCTGTTAAACAGCATTAGCCCCTCCATGTCTGGCCTGAATGCAGTGCAATCTTTCACGCTGGCGGCGCATGGTGTGGGGTTTTCGCCATCAACGGTGGTACGTTGGGAGGGGACAGGCCGGACGACGACCTATGTGAGCGAGTTTATGGTCACGGCCGTTATCCCTGCCAGCGACGTAGATGAAGTGGGCGTCTTCAACGTCACCGTCTACGACCCCGACCGCAGCCTGGAATCGCTCCCGTTGCCGTTCACGGTTGTGCCCATGCTGTACCGCATCCATTTGCCATTCATCCGAAAGTAACTTTCATCCAAATATGAAGTAACTTTCATCCAAATATGAAAGTAAATGATAAATCAACAGCCTGAACGCCTGACGCCAATTTGTGATAAACTCTGCCGCCGTTGTCGTGGGCACGCACGACGGCATGAGTATGAGTTTGCAGGTCAGGCATGTTTCAGGTTGATGGATTGATGACGCTCCTTTTTTTGATCGGATTGGCGGCGGCATTTGCCGTGTCCTTACTGGTTTGGGCAAAACGGGCCGGCGCCCATACCCCGCATAAGCTAGACTGGTTGGAAGGGGTATTGGTAGCGTTGCTCAGCGTGGCCGTTTTTGCCGGGTGGGTAGGGGTTTTGCTGGCTTCGTTTGGGCAGTTTTCATTAACCGGGCTTACGGCCGTGTTGATTCTTACATCTGGTGTGGTGCTGGTGTGGCAACGGCCGTTCCTCCGCCCCTCCTTTTCCCCGCTGTCATGGCAAGATTGGTTGTTGCTGTTGTTGCTGCCCCTCTTTGCTCTGTTTTATTTTCGGCCGCATGAATACATCATGGGCAGCGCCGACGCCGGCGGTTACATGAACATTGCCGCCACCCTGGCCCAAACAGGCGACTTCATTATTCAAGATGAATGGACGCCCCTGCTGCGTGAGTATGCCGACGTAACGCTGCGCCAGCAGCCGCCCGAATGGCAAACGCGCTACCTACAATTTGTAGGCTGGTACATAGACGACGATGATCCGGCACGGCTCATCCCCCAATTCTTCCCCTTTCATCCGGCGCTGCTGGCAATAGGCATGTCCCTTGGTGGACTCTACGGCGGTTTACTGCTAACACCGTTGTGGGGCATGTTGAGCCTGGTAGCTGTGTACCTGCTCACCCGTAAATTGTTTGACGCCAGCATTGCTTTGCTGGCTGCCTTTCTGCTGGGCATGACCGCCACGCATATCTTCTTTGCCCGTTATCCCACCACGGAACCGTTGACGCTGCTGTTGGTGTTTGCTCTGCTGCTGGCCTGGCAGCGTCTGTGGGATGACCATCCGGCTGACCCCATTTGGGGCATCTTTGGCGGGCTGATGCTGGGCGCGGCCAATTTGACGCGCATTGATCTGCCGCTGCTGGTGGCAGTGGCGGCCCTTTTTTGTGGGCTGTGCTGGCTGCGGGGTGGCTGGTCACGGGCGTGGACGTGGTTTGGGGTCACCTCAGTCTTGCTGCTGCTTCATGCGGTGTTGTCGGCGGTGTGGCTCAACTGGCCGTATACGTGGAACACCTACAGCAGCGTTTTTCGCCTATTGAACCAGGCCGGGATGGTGACGGCTGTGTTCGTGGCTGGCCTGTTGGGGGTAGTTGCTATCGCGGTGGCCTGGTGGCGCGGCTGGCTGCATGGAGAATATTGGCAGCGTATGTCTCAGTCAACTCGCCTGCGTTGGCTGCTGGCGGCCGGTGTGGTGGGATTAAGCCTGTTTGCCTATTTTGTCCGGCCCGTTTGGCAACCGGTTCAGAGTTATAATACCTGGCCCGGCGGACAAAGCGTGCCGGTGCTGGATGGTGAAAATTGGCTGCGCCTGGGCTGGTATCTGACCCCGTTGGGGTTGGCGCTGGCAACCGGCGGCCTGGCCTGGATTATCTTGCGCCGTTTGCAGATGCGCATGGGGTTGTTCCTGAGCGTGGGGCTGCTGACAACGGTGCAATATGTGTACCGCATTTTTAATACACCGTACCACATTTATGCCATGCGCCGTTATGTGCCGGTGGTGATTCCGGTGTTGATGATTTTTGCCGCCGTTGCCATCTTCGCCCTGCTTCGGTATCGTGGGCAGCGAGGGCTGACAGTAGCGGCGCGCACGGGAGCGGCAGCTCTGGCGGTACTACTGGCAGCCGGACTGTTATTTCAATCCCGGTATGTGCTGCCTCGGTCAGATCTTACAGGCGCGGTGGCCCAATTAACCGCCTTTCACGATTTGTTGGAGCCAGAGGCGCTGATCATCATCAGCGAGCCGCCGGAGTCAATATTTGCCGACCGGGTAGGTACGCCGCTGCGCTTTTTGTGGGGGCACGATGTGGCCACCATTCGCAGCAATGGCCCAGAACTGGCCGCTTTTGTGCAGGAGATGACCGCTTATGCGGCGGAAAGGGGACGGCCGTTGCAGTTCATCGCCATTGATCCCATTCCCACGGCCGTGCGCCAGATGTTTGCTTTGAAACCTGTGGCTATGTTTCCGCTTAAAGTAGACATGCTGCAAAACACCTTCACCGGTTATCCCGCCCAACGCCAGACCATCTATTATGGCATCGAAATCTATGATGTGGCCCCTGCTGCTGTTCTGGAGACGGCCGTTCCCCCCTGGTATATAGATGTGGGCACATTGGACGCCGCCTATATTGAGTCTGGTTTTTACCCAAAAGAGCCGTTGCCGGGTGACATTACCATGCGCTGGACAAAGGAGGAGGCGATATTGGCGTTGCCGCTGAACGGTACTGCCCCGTTGACCATCAGCCTGAACGCCAAGATTTTCCGCCCGGAGGGAGTACCGCCCACGCCGGTGACGGTATGGCTGGACGGCCGTGAAATCGGCCAATTCACCCCAGATGCTACCTGGCAAACATATACCTTCACCGGCCAACCGGCGCCCACCGATGGCCTCTCCCGGCTGCGGCTGGTGAGCGAAACGTTCAATCCGGCGGCGCTGGGGGTAAACGCCGACGGCCGTGACTTAGGTTTTCTACTTGACTGGGTTACAATCAAATAGCACATGGCAAAAATGACGCCTACTCGTTCTTATATCATTTGCGCCATGCCCCGCAGCGGTACCCACCTGTTGGGCGAAGCGCTGACCAATACGGGCATCGCCGGTAAGCCGGATGAGTATTTCATTTGCGACGCAAACGGCCGTTTGCCTAATGAAGTGGGCCATGTGGCGGAAACATACGGCTGTATGACGTTACCCGAATTTCGGGACTTCGTTTTACAATTTGGCAGCACACCCAACGGTGTCTTTGGCATTACCATCATGGATACATACCTGTCCCAGATTGTGAAAAACTATCGCCAACTACCTGCTTATCGCCATCTGACCAAAAAACAACTTTTGGATGACCTCTTTTATGAGCCACAGTACATCTGGCTCATCCGCCAGGATAAGGTAAAACAGGCTATTTCCTGGTCAAAAGCTTTGCAAACAGATGTTTGGGGCGAACATGGGAACGCCGCCATCTCCAGCAGAACACACATTTCTCCTCAAGCGCCATCATTTACATACAAGGGCATAGAACGACTGCGTCGAACCCTGGTAAAGGCAGAAGCGCGATGGGAGAAATACTTTCAAGAAAACAATATCCAGCCATTCAAAGTGATTTACGAAGAGTTGGTTCACCATTACGAGCAAACGGCCGTGGATATTTTAGATTTTCTGGATATTCCGATACCGGCCGACTTGACCTTTGCCGAAAGGCGGTTGCAGAAGCAGGCTGGCGCTTTGAACGAGGAGTGGGAAAACCGATATTACCAAATTCACCACACCCGTTTTCTCATGCTCACCTGGTACGGCATAAAACTGCGTCATCGCTTGCAACGCATCACCGTCCGGCGCTGGCTGCGGCAGTTGCTTGAAAGATAAGGCTGATCACCCCAAATACTGGATAAATAGAGATAACGATGGAACTAAAAGAACTGCAAAAACATTGGAATGCCTATGGCGCGGAAGACCCACTATGGGCCATTTTGACCGTACCAGAATTGAAAGGGGGCAAATGGGACCCGGATCTCTTTTTTCAAAATGGGGAGCAAGAAATAGGCGAGCAAATGGCAATCGTCAAGGCGCTGGGTATTGAACTGCGTCACGGCCGTGCCCTGGATTTTGGCTGTGGTGTTGGCCGGCTCACCCAGGCGCTTTGCCTGCATTTTGATGAATGTCATGGTGTGGACATTGCCCCTTCGATGATTGAGGCGGCGCGGGCATTTAACCGCCACGGGGATAAATGTCAGTATCATCTGAACGAAGCGGACAATTTAAGCCTGTTTGCCGACAACCAGTTTGACTTCATCTACACCGTGATCGTCCTACAACACATGCAACCCACCTACAGCCGCCGCTACATTCAGGAATTTATGCGAGTGTTAGCCCCTGATGGCCTGCTGGTTTTCCAGCTTCCGGCAGAATTGGCGAACCCGCCATCGCCCCGCCCGGCCCCACCTGCATCGCCACGCCAATCGCTCAGGCAGCAGATACGTCGCTGGTACGGCCGTGTCCGCCACCGTCTTACCCCCCCACCACCGCCACCGGCCGATAAACCATTCCAGCCGCGCATGGAAATGCACGCCATCCCCCAGGAAGAAGTTCTCACATTGTTGACCCAATCCGGTGGGGTGGTCAAAGAAATCAAGCCCGACACCTGGGCCGGCCCTGCCTGGAACAGTTACACCTATTACGTCCTCAAACAGTAACACTTATTATGGAGACTGATTTATATGAACCGTCCCGGTAAATTGCCGTTATTAACGGGCCTCGTGTTGGGGTTGTTATACATAACCACCGTTTTTGCCGCTCCTCAAGCCACCATCTACCGCGTCTCGCCTACCGGCGCCGACAGCCCCACCTGTGGTTCGGCCGCCGAGCCTTGCCGCACCATTCAACAGGCCGTCAACCTGGCCGCGAATGGGGATACCATTCTGGTAGCAGCCGGAACCTACGCAGGAAGCCAGAGTTGCTCCTTAGGTGTGCAATCTGCCTTCCTTTGCATCGAAAACAAACATTTGACCATATTGGGTGGTTATGCCAATGGCAACTGGGCCAGCGCCGACCCTACCGCCAATGTCACCATTATTGATGGTCAGAATATACAGCGTGTCATGTATATCTACTCGGTCACAAATAGCAGCGGCTCCGTGCATATGGAAGGGTTCACTATTCAAAATGGGCGGGTGCAAGGTGCCAGCAGCGGCGCAGATAACGTCACTTTTGCCTTTGGCGGCGGCATTTTGGTAGACCGCGCCCAGACAACCATGCGCCACATGATCTTCAAAAACAATCAGGCCATTGGCGGCAGCACCAACAATGACTACGGTGGTGCTGCCGGCGGCGGCGGTCTGGCTATTCGCGCCACCAATCCGGCCACGCTGGAGTACATCATCTTTGAAAACAATGAAGCTCGCGGTGGCAGCGGTGTGAACCGGGGTGGGTATGCCATTGGCGGTGGTCTGTATACGTTCCAGACAGATATGAGCGGCGGTTACCTGACCTTCCGCGACAATCTGGCCGTGGGCGGCAATTCGAACGGTTCCGGCGTGAGCGGCAACAACAATTCTGATGCCCAGGGAGGGGGCGTGGCTTTTCAGATTGGCAGCATCATCAACGCCCATCACCTGGAAATCTATGATAACCGGGCCATTGGCGGAGATACGCCCAATGGTGACGCCGGCGGTGCGTTTGGCGGTGGTATGTTTGCCGAAGTTGCCCAGCTCATTCTGAAAGATGTGAATATGGTTGATAACCTGGCATTGGGGGGAAACGGCCGTAATGAAAACCCAGGCTCCGGGTTGGCTCTGGGCGGCGGCATCTCTACCGGCACGGCTGATATTGAGCTGGATCGGGTGCGAGTGGTTCATAACGTCGCTCGCGGCGGCAACGGCCAGATCCGCGCCGGTTCCGGTGGGGGCGCCGGTTATTACATTGCCGGTTTCTCCGAGGTGAACATTGCCAACGCCATTTTTGCCGACAATCTGGCGGAAATGGGCAGCCAGGGTACGCCGCCCGGCGGCGGCGGCGGCGGCATTTTTGCCAACTTCGCCAATATCAATGTCACCCATTCCACCTTTGCCCGCAACCGGCTGGGGGCAGCGCCCATGCAGGGCACCGGTCTGGTGGTCATCAACAATGGCAGCATCAACCTCTCCTACAGTATCATTGCTGACCACACCCAATACTCTCCCACAAACGCCATTCATGCGCAGCCGGGCAATACCGTCAACCTGAATAAAAATCTCTTTTTTGGTAATGCCAGCGATACCGGCGGCGGCGGCGTTTTTAATGGTACAACCACCAGCTTCAGCGGCGATCCCGCTTTTCTCTCACCGGGGGCGCCGGATTATGATTATCATATCACCAGCAGTTCCGCCGCGATCAACCAGGCCACCGGCAGCAGCATGGCCGTAGACATTGACAACCAGAGCCGTACTTTACTGCCCTCGCCCGATGTGGGTGCGGACGAATTTGTGCCGCTCACCCTACGCGCCAGCCCTGGTGATGGCTTGTTGTGGCTGAACTGGACGGCCGTGCCGGGCCTGTTGATCGGTTTGGAGCAGTATCAGGTATTGGTCACACCCGGCCCCGGCGCGGCTCCCCCCACGCAGGGCACTTCGTTTTCGGTGGGCTTGACCACCAACGTTACCCTCACCGGCCTCACCAACTATGCCGATTACACCATTCGCGTAGAGGCCCGAAATGGAAGCGGCGTCACGATTGGCACATCCAACACCATTACTGCCTCTCCCACCGACCGGCAGGTATTCCTGCCCCTGGTGACAAAGTAGTTCACTGATGCGCGTCTCGGTTATTATTCCGGTGTGGTATGGGGAAGAGGTTATTGGGCAATGCCTGACGGCCGTGACCCAACATGCCACCCCCGCCCTCCACGAAATCATTTGTGTGGATAACGGCTCCCCAGATGGCGCGGCTGCACTCATTGCCGTGCAGTTCCCCCAGGTACGCCTGCTGCCCCAGCCGGTGAACCTCGGTTTTGCCGGGGGCGTCAATGCCGGGATGCAGGCAGCCCAGGGTGACGTATTCCTGCTGCTCAACCAGGATTGCCTGGTGCATGAAGGCTGGCTCACGGCCGTCGCCGAAACCTTTGCCCAACACCCCACCGCCGGTATCCTCGGCGGCACCCTATACAACGCTGACGGTTCTGTCAACCACGCCGGCGCTGCCGTCCAAAAACCAGCCGGGTATGGGGCACACCTGACGGCCGTGCCCACTGACGGCCATGCGCAACCTGCCGACTATGTGACCGGCGCCTTGTTTGCCCTGCGCCGCACTATTTGGGAACAGGTTGGCCCTATGGACGAGGGCTTTTATCCCGCCTACTTTGAAGAAAGCGACTACTGCTACCGCACGCGCCACAAGGGGTTTGAAATCCTTTACACCCCGGCGCTGGCGGGAACCCATCTCTTCAGCAGCCGCCAGTGGCAAAAAGACCCGGTGCGCCATACCATCCAGCAGCACCGTTCCCGCTACCGCTTCATCTGCAAACATTTTGCTGCCGACCTGGCCGCCTTTTTTCAAGCGGAAACGGCTGCCATTGCGGCCGACGCCTACCACGACCAGACCATTGGCCGTCTGGTAGCTGCCCGCCACACCGTGCGCCATTTGCCGGCTATTCTGGCCGCGCGCCAGCGCGATCTGGACGTGACCACATCCCCCGCCCAGGCCCGCCATCTCAGCGTCGGTTTTGGCGAACTGGCGCGGCGCGCCTGGGAAAAATGGCAGCAGCCCGGCGATACGGCTGTCCCATTGGCTGCCAGCCGCCAATCGCTGCAAACCATGCGCCAGCAAGAATATGAGTTACTGGCGCGTATTTATTTCCGCCATCCCACCGACCAATCGCCGGAAACGGCCGTACGCCGTTGGTGGCGGCTGTTGGTGAAACGGCCGTTCAGCATCATCACCCTGCGCGACTACTTCTTGCAGGCCAGACTCAACACGCTGCATGTGGCCCGCCTGGATGAAATGGCGCAAATGCAGCAGCTTGTGGAGCAGCAGCTTACCCACCGTCTGCGCCTGTTGGAAACATTGAATGAATATGAACAAGATGAGGCAGAAGTGGCACGTTCATAGACCGGCCACAGCAAAGCACCTATGGTTGAGCACACTTTCTCGCTGGTGGTGAATACCATTGATCGTGTCAGGCCGCTGCACACCTTATTGCGCGCCCTGGAAAGCCAGTCATACCCCCATTTTGAGGTGATTGTGGTGGTGGGGCCAACCAGAGACAATACCGTAGAGATGTTGGCGGCATATGACGGCCGTATTCATCTGCACCGCTGCCCCACCGCCAATCTCAGCCAGTCCCGCAATATCGGCCTGCTGGCGGCGCGCGGCGACCTGGTGGCCTTTATTGACGATGATGCTGTGCCCAGCCACCATTGGCTGGCGCAGCTCAACCGCCTCTTTGCCGACCCGCTGTTGGCCGGGACGGGTGGCAAGGTGTACCGCATTCACCCGGACAAACCACTCATCCAGCACCACATTGGCGTCGCCTCTGGTCTGGCGGAGCAGGTGGATGTGCGCAGTTCATGGCTGGAAGCCATTGTGCCGCCGGGTGAGGGGTATCAGTGGCACGGCCGTATGATGGGCACCAACATGGTCTTTCGCCGTCAGGATTTGCTGGCGGTGGGCGGGTTTGACGAGTTCTACCAGTGGGTCTACGACGATACCGACATAGCCCTACGGCTGGTGAACCAGGGCAAACTGGTCCACCCGGTCAAAGAGACGGTGGTCTACCATGTGCCCGCTTCCAGCCGCAACCGCGCCGTCAATACCTCTTTGGGTAACTGGTGGATTCAAACCAAAGCCGCTTTTTATTTCAGCCTGAAAAATGGGCCGTTGGGCGGCAACGGCCGTGCCGATATTTTCCGCCGCTGCCTGCATTTGTGGCACGGCCATCTACTCTGGTATTCTCATTTGCGCCGCCAGCGGCTCATTACCGCCGGGCAGCATTGGCGGATGCGGCTGCAAGAGGCACGTGGGGCGTTCAGCGGCTCCTATTACGGCCTGCGCCGCCCGGTAAAACGGCTGTCCCCGGAAACAATCAATCAAATGCCCCACCCAAACGAACGCATTCTCCCTTTTCAAAATGAGACCTCGGCCGTGCAGCCTGCTGTTGATCCCCTCAGTGGGCGGCAGCCCCAGATTACGCTGGTGGAACCACCGCTGCGCATTTGCCTGTTGAGCATGGCTTACCCGCCGCACCAGTACGAAGGGGTAGGCCGCCACACCCACCTGATGGCGCAAGGGTTGTTTGAACTGGGTCACACCGTCCACGTGATCACGCGCGGCGAAAGTGACGCGGTCTCTTTTTACGATGGCGCGTATGTTCACCAGACGCCCTTTCAGACGCGGCGTTACGGCCATTACCGCCTGTTTCCCCGCCTGCACAATGTCCTCAATTACAGCCACGCCGTCTACGAACAGGTGCGCCGCCTGATGTTGAATGACGGCATTCAGGTGGTAGATTCGCCTCTGTGGCAGATGGATGGGCTGGTCACGGCCGTGTCCGGCGAAATCCCGGTGGCGCTGCGGCTGCAAACGGCCGTTAAACAAATCGCCGGTATCCAGCAAAACACCGACACCGACTCCCGTCTGTTGGCAGAGATGGAACAAAGCCTGATCCAGCACGCGGCTTACCTGATTCCCAATTCACAGGCGACGGTGACGGCCGTGCAGAAAGTGTATGACTTCACCCCCCGGCCTGATCGCCTGACCATCATCCCCCATGGCATTGTGCCCGTGCCGGACGAGATGGTACGGCCGTTTGACCACCAAAATCCCCCGGATGCTCTCACCGTTCTCTACGTGGGGCGGCTGGAAAAACGCAAAGGCATCCGCGACCTCTTCGCCGCCATTCCCCGCGTGGCTGCGCGGCTGCCGCATGTCCGGTTTGTGATTGTGGGCGCCGATAACAGCCACCAGGATGGTTTTCTGGCGCGGCATGGCGCAGATTACGCCGCCACCTTTCAGCGTCAGTACCCGGCATTGGCCGGGCGCGTCCACTTTACCGGCGCGGTGAGTGAAGATGCCTTACAGCAGCATTACCAGAACTGCGATTTATTTGTGGCCCCCTCGCTGTATGAATCGTTTGGGCTGATTTATCTGGAGGCGATGAATTATGCCAAACCGGTGATTGGCTGCGCCGCCGGGGGCATTCCTGAAGTGGTGGAACATGGCGTCACCGGTTTGCTGGTGGAACCGGAAGCGCCCGACGCCCTGGCCGAAGCCATGCTCACCTTGCTGCAATCGCCTGATAAATTGCATGAACTGGGCATGGCCGGCCGGCAGCGGCTGCTGCAAAAATTCACCCATATTGAGATGGCGCGGCAATTCACGGCCGTGTACCGGCAAATGATTGGCATGGGGGTGATGAGGTGATATGAAAAGTGTATTAACTGCTCAAGATGTGTTAAGTGATATTGAATTTGAACTGGTGCAGGGCGCTATTTCTAAAGATGAATTGGGGCGCGGCGTGGTTCAGGTGAAAGAGTACCAGAACAAACTGCGCAGCGAGCTATTCCAGCCAGGACAGAAACATCCAGACTGGCAAGAAGTGGCGGCGCGCCAATTCCAACTGAATGATATGCTGCTGACGCTACTGCAAGAGATGGCCGCCGCTCACCAGGAGCGGATTGTCCAGGCGCGGCGGCAAAATCAGCAACGGTCACCACAAACGGTCGTAACCACATCAACGGCCGTTGCCCCAGGCGATGACACGATCTGGCGGGACACAAGCGACATTGAGGACGCCATGTCGGAAACATTGGAGATCAAGTTGGATGCGCGCCCCACCAACATCCCGCTTTTGGGAGCTTGGCTGCACCGCCTGAAATATGAAATACACAGTCTGGTTATTTTTTATCTGCAAAAGTTGGCGCAGCGGCAAACTACCGTCAACCGCACCTATGGCGACTGGCTGCTATACTTCGACGCTCTGCACCAGCACCAGGACGGTCAGCTGCAGGCACAATTAACCGAACTAGAAAACAGGCTGGCAAAATTGGAAGGCAAAACCGGCGAAAATGTTTAGCCTACCCCCGCCCGCTCTCAACGCTGGATGGAGTCCAATGTTTGAGACAAAAACCTGCTGATGCGCATCCTGATGTTATCCCCGGCCTACCCGCCGTTTCCGGGCGGCGGCGAACGGTATGTGGCGGCGCTGGCGGCGGAACTGGCGCGGCGCGGGCATGAGGTCACGGCCGTTACCAGCGCCGCCACCCTGGAAAAGATGCTCTGGCAGGGCACAGGGCCAGAACGGCCAATCGCCGCTGTTGAAGAAGGGGTTACGGTCATTCGCTGTGGGCTACGGCCGTTTCCCGGCGGCCGTCCCGCGCTCATGGCCTGGCGTAAAGCGATGGTCATGGTTTCAATGTTGCCCGGCAACCAGACGGCCGTCCTCAGCCGCATGGCGCGCTACATCCCGCCCATCACCCGTCTGGAAACCACCCTCTCATCCCTGCCCAGGCGCTTCCACGTGGTGCATGGTTTCAACATCTCCTGGGAATGGCCCATGCTGGCAGGCTGGCAATTTGCCCGGCAGCAGTACATTCCCTATGTCGCCACCCCTTTTGCCCATTTAGGCACAGGGCATGATCGCGTCACCCGCAACTCCACCATGACCCACCAACTGCGCCTGCTCGCTGACGCCGACCGCGTTTTGGCCCTGACGGAAATAGAAAAAAGTGGCCTGGCTGCCTGGGGCGTCTCGCCAGACCGCCTGGATGTGGTCGGCACTGGTCTAGACTCTCTGCCGGTCTGGCCTGAACCGGCCCCCCTGCTAGCGCAACATCACGTACAGCCACCCTATGTGTTGTTTGTGGGGCGGACCAGTTCTGAAAAAGGGGCGATTGATGCGGCGCAGGCAGTCTTGGCATTGCGGCGGCAGGGCACGGCCGTAACCCTGCTGCTCATCGGCCAGCCCGCCCCCGAATTTGACCGTTTCTATGCCCGATTGAGTGAACAGGATAAGCAGGGAGTACGGCCGTTGGGCATCCTCTCTGACGCCGACAAACATGGCCTGTTAGCCGGGGCCGCCGCCCTGTTGCTGCCCTCGCGTACCGATTCCTTTGGCATTGTGCTGCTAGAAGCGTGGGCGCATGGCGTCCCCGTCATTGCGGCCCGCGCCGGCGGCATTCCCGGCGTGGTGGATGACGGCCACAACGGGCTGCTGGTACAATTTGGCGACGTGCCCGACCTCAGCCAGGCCATCTACCAACTCCTGGCAGATGAAGCACTGCGAACCAGGTTGGGGCAGCACGGCCGTGCCAAAATCGAAACCATCTACATCTGGACGGCCGTCGCCGACCGCGTCCTGGCAAATTATGAGATGATCCGTAGCTCGTGATGCCTGACCCGTGCCAGTCGGTCAGGCATCACACACCACGTAAATCGTGCCGGACCCCACGAAATCCTGAAGAACCCTGATCTCTCAATCTCCTAATCTCTTGAGGTGCCGCAGTTTATCGGGGTTGACGATGTTGTAAATGCGCTGGATACGGCCGTCGCCAATATCTAGGATCGTCACGTTAATGGGTTCGCCGTCCAGATAAGAGAGGATGGCCGGACGGCCGTTGGCAATGGCCAGCTGGTAGGCCAGCGTGTCCGGCAATTTTTTCATCAGCCCCAGGAAGAAGCGGGCTACCTTTTCCGCGCCGTGTACCGGTTTGATAGCCGCCACGACTTTGCCGCCGCCGTCTGAATATTCCACCACATCTTCAGCCAGCAGCGCCAGCAGCCCGGTCATATCCCCCTGTACACACGCCTGGGCAAACTGATAGACGATGTGCTGCTGTTCTGCCGGGGTAGACTGGAAACGGGGACGGCCGTCGGCCAGGTGTTGTCGGGCGCGGCGGACCATCTGGCGGCAGTTGGCTTCGCTCTTGCCCACCATTTCCGCTATTTCGGCGTACTCATAATCAAAAACTTCGCGCAGTAAAAAGACGGCCCGTTCGGTGGGGGAGAGCGTTTCTAGCAGCACCAAAAAGGCGATAGAGAGGGTATCCGATAAAGCAGCCATATCTTCCTGGGCGGGCATGGAATCCAACAACAACGGTTCGGGCAGCCATTCGCCCATATATGTTTCACGCTGCACTTTGGCCGAACGCAAATGGTCAATGCACAGCCGGGTGATGATGGCCGCCAGGTATGATTTCGGTGACTCAATCGCCGCGGCAGCGCTGTTTTGCCAGCGCAGGTACGTTTCCTGCACCATATCTTCGGCGTCCATCACACTGCCCAACATGCGGTAAGCAATGGCAAAGAGGTAGGCGCGGTAGCTGTTGAAGGTATCCGTTTGCTGCATAACGGTGATTATAGCGGATGGAGATTGGAGATTGCCCCAATCTCCAATCTCTGTTCTTGGGTCAATTCCGCCGCTTGTTTGCCGCTGAGCAGGGCGGCGTCGGCCAGCCAACCTTGTGGGCCTACCCAGTCACCGGCCAGGTAGAGGCGCTGGCTGTGGGGCAGAGCATATCCGGGACGGCCGTGTAGCCCCCCATTTTCCGCCCGCGCCAGATCGTTCACCACCGTCATGTGTGGCAAGAAGCGCCGTTCGATTAACTCGGTGCGCCAGCCTGGCTGCACCAGGTCGAGCATGGCTTCCAGTTCGGCTTCATCCTGGGCGGCATCCGAAGCGCCGGGTGGTAGATATTTGGCCACGTGGATGACGCTGCCGCCGTCCGGCCCAAAGCGGGCCACGGCCGAATGGTTAGAAAAGTACAGCGGCTGATCCAGCCCCAACACATAGCGCCGGTCAGGATGGGGGACGTGGCGTAATACCACATCCAGACAGGCGGCCCGGACGGGCACGGCCGTAGCCGCCCACTGCCGCAGTTGTTCATGTTCCGGCAATAGCTGGCTGGCGGTTTGGGGATCAACGGCCAGGATGACGGCCGTGGCCTGGATGCTTTGCCCGTCGGCCAGGAAGATGGTGGCGTGGGTGGGATGCTCACGCACAGCCATAACCCGCGCCCCGGTGTGCATGGTGGCGCCGGCCGTTTCCGCGGCGGCGCGCAGCCCATCCACCAGTGTTTGCCAGCCGCCGTCCAGATAGCGCACATTGTGGCGATAAGCCAGTTGGAATTGGCGCAGGAAGATGGCGGTGCTGGCAAGTTCGGGTGCGTTGGCGTAGGTAGCTGTGCGCGCCAGCAAATGCAGGAAATGGCGCAGCGCTGCGGAACGGGTTTGCCCATTGACCCAATCGGCCAGGGAGATACCGGCGACGGATTCTGGCGGCGTGTGGGTAATACGCCACAGCAGGCGCATCATGGCGGCTTTTTCGGCCGGCGTCAGCCAGTGGGTGGCTAACAAATCCTGGGGTACGCCGGGCATAGGCACGAGGCGGTTCTGATACACGGCCGAACCGCGCAAATCGGGTTTGTGGCCCGTCCAGGCGATGCCCAATTCGGCCAGAATGTCAGGCGCACCGCCGCCGACGTAGAGGGCGTGTGGCCCCAGGTTAAGGGTAAAATCGCCGCGCTGCTGGCTGAGGGCGCGCCCGCCGATGCGCCGTGCTTTTTCCAGCAGCAGCACACTTTTCCCGGCGCGGGCCAGGGTGGCCGCGGCGGTTAAACCGGCCAATCCGCTGCCGATGACGGCCGTGTGTACACTGGTAGTTGTCAATTGGTTCATGTTTTGTCTCCTGTTATCACGTTTGTAGTAGGCGATTTATCGCCGTCAAAAGGCGATAAATCGCCTACTACAAACAGAAGACGGGGGTGACGGCCGTTTTGTGACACTCCTGACGCAAATATGCTAAAATGCCGCCACCCTGGCTGAAGGATGTTTGATTTCCCCCATGCGTGGAGCGCACGACAAGGGATAAAATTCATAATTCATCCTTCATAATTCCTAATTCCTAAGGAGGAAACCATGTCTTACGAATCAGATTTTGGGCAAAGTGAACCGTTGCCGGTGCAAATTTCCGAGCAGCAGTTGAGCGAAATGTTTAACGCCGTCATGGTGCGAGTGTATGGCTGGATGACGTTGGGGTTGTTTGTGACCACCGTGGCCAGTCTGCTGACGTTGACGAGTCCGGCGCTGTTGAACTTTATCTACAGCAGTGGATGGGTCTATTTTGGCTTTCTTATTGGTATGTTTGCTCTAATTTTTGCCATCGGCCGTTCGGCGCGCACCATGGCGTCGGGGCGGGCGTTGGCGCTGTTTATGCTCTTTGCGGCGTTGATGGGGGTGTGGTTGTCGGCCATTTTTATCGTTTATGCGGCCAATTCCATTTTCTTTACCTTTGGGCTGACCACCGTTATTTTTGTGCTGTTGACGGTGGTGGGGCTGACAACCAAACAAGACCTGACGCGCTGGGGGCCAATTTTGCTCTTTAGCTTGTTGGGGCTAATTCTGGCTTCGATTGTCAATATCTTTTTCTTCAGCGAAACGCTGTATTGGATTATTACCTACGCCGGGGTGCTGATTTTTATGGGGCTGATTGCCTATGACAGTCAGAAGATTAAGAAGATGACCTATGCGGCGGCGATGTCTGGGCGGACGGAGGGACAGGTGATTAGCAGTATTGGCGTGATGGGCGCGCTGACTCTCTACCTGGACTTTATTAACCTGTTCCTCTTCTTGCTACGCATTTTTGGGCGGCGGCGGTAATGTGGCAAGTGGTAAGTTACTTGCCACCTGCCACTTGCCACCACTAAAACACAATGAACTGGAAAATCTTGTTAGTTGCGGCTATCTGTGCGGGTTTGGGGGTTGTTATTTTTGGTATAACCAGCGGGGTGCTTGGTTTTGGCAGTGGTTGGATGCCGGGACCGGGCGGTGGGTTGGGGGCTATCATTGGTTTCATGGTAGGATGGAAACTTTTCCCGGCCGATAATCCGCAGTGAGAAGGCGCAAATCTAACAATAACGGCTCTTTGGGATTTCGTGGGGTTTGGCGTGAAACGTGAGGCGTGAACCGTGATGTCTCTGGTCACGTTTCACATTCACGGGTTGTCAACCCCCTGAATTCCTGAAGACCCACAATAACAATGGACAAAGCAGCCCCCGTGACCATTGTGAACGTCGGTTACCGTTCAACCCACTACTGGGTTGTCAGCGCCGGTGCGTCTCGCCTGCTGGTGGACATCGGCTGGCCGGGGACCCTGGGAACCATGAAGGCGAACCTCAAGCGGATGGGCGTGCCCCTCCACGAGATCCGTTACGCACTCGCCACCCATTACCACATTGACCATGCCGGTCTGACCGAAGAACTCAAACGGGAAGGGGTTCCGCTGCTGGTCCTCGATGTCCAGGTTGAGGCCATCCCGCTGATAAAACGCTGGACAAAACCGGGGGACAACTACGTTGACATTACCGGGAAGGGCAACACGGTCATCTCATTCGCACAGAGCCGCCAGATCCTCAGCCAGATCGGAATTGCCGAAGAAATCCTGCAAACAAACCTGACGTATCTATACAGGTCAAAAACCTGTGGTATATACTGTCAAAGGCCATAAAGTGTCATTTTGCCCGGCGAATGGAATTCGCAGCAACAAGTGCAAAGACCGCCTGCGCGGTCTGGGGACCAGTCGGCGAAGGCCGACTTCGTCCTTGTAGGCGCGGTTTCAACCGCCGGCTAAAATGTCAGATTATGCCCTTCGTTGGTATAA
>JABFFZ010000047.1 GCA_013112725.1 Chloroflexota bacterium | reverse complement strand
CTTATCAACAACTTTGTTGTCGGATTGGCGCAGAAATTGGGTTACTCCAATCTGGCTTCGGCGCGTCGTTACTTTGATGCTTCCATTGCCAGCCAACTCTTTAGCTGATTTTTACTGAAAAGCCCTGGTGAAGGAGGGACAAGGTGAAAAGGTGATCGCTGTTGTGTAAATGACGTTTTCACTCGCGTGAGAACTCAATCGCAGCGTGTAAGTCGGCCAGGAATTGTTCTTTGGGCAGGTTGTAGATGCTGGCCACGGCCGTGACCTCACAAAACGGCGCCACCGCACAACCCAGACACGCCAGACCATACTGCCGGAAGATCACGGCCGTGTCCGGCCAACGGCGCAGCACATCATCTACGGTCATTTTGTTTAATTCTTCCGCCGAGGGGGACATGGTATAGAGGGAATTATGAATCAGGAATTATGAAGGGGCCATTTTCATAATTCCTGATTCCTAATTCATAATTCCTAATTCATAATTACTCTTTATTTTTCCAACTCGCGCAGATAGGCGATGATGTCCATTAGTTTGGTGTCATCCAGCGCCGGGTTGCCGCCCTTGGGCGGCATATCTACGCCGGTGGTATTGAGGGGGTCGCTGGCGGGGCGGCCCGTTTTTAAGAACGCTAACACTTCAGCGTCGGTGCGTTCCATGACAAAGATGCTGGTGGTTAAATCCTTACCCAGCCCGGTGACGCCTTTACCGTCTGGCCCATGGCAGGCGGAGCAGGTGCCGGCAAACAATGTTTTGCCTTCTTCCACATTGCCGGACGAGACATTTTGGCCGCGCGGCGCTACCGCCGCTGTTTCTGCGTTACTGCTGCCGCCACCGCCACAGCCTGCTAAAGTCCAGGTAGCCAGTAAAACAAATACGAATAGTACAAGTCGTTTTTTCATTGTGTTATTCTCCATAGTTATATTGTTGTCAAGAAGTAAGTGTTCAGTCCCTCAAGAGACCTGACAGGTTTTTGGCCTGCAAAGTTTCAAGTTGAACTGGTAAAAATCTGTCAGGTCTGAACGGTTACGTCAAGAAATACAAATTCTCCAAAGAAGTTATACTTCTCAAAGTCAATGGGATATAGAATGGTCGTGTCCGCCCAACATGCCGGCTTTGGCTAAAGTAAGAAGTTGTTCGAAGTTCACGGCCGTGCCGCCCCCCTCTGTTACCAATGCGTCCGCCGCAGCCTTATCAACCGCCGCTACTACTCCCCCGCCCATCGGTGTCACAATCGCCTCGCTCAGCACATAAACCGCCTCATCCCCTCTCACCCACTTTTCCGTGTGGTAATCATGCACCCAAAACAGATGGACGTCCTCTTGATGTTCAATATGATACATTAGCATGTCCTCAATGCTCTCAAAGAGGCGCACATCCCCCGTTTTGGTGGTGTAAGAGGCCGCAAACCGGGGTTCGCTGATGATCATGCCGCACTCGGCGCAGATGTCACGGCCGTAGGCAATCTCCGGTGGCGCGTCCAGGTTGTTGCCGCTGCAAGAGGCAAGAGTGAGTAAGATGTAAACAGTGAGCAGTAAGCAGTAAGCAGTGAGACGGACAGTCCAGGTTCTTTCTTCGCGCTCTAGGCGTTCTTCGCGGATAGTCTTCATAAATCACCTCGTTTACTAAAAATGGCATAAGCCATACCAAAGGTCAGGATGATCCATACTGCCAACAAGCCAACCAGCAGCAGGGGCAGGTTATCGCCAAACTTGTAGACCGCGTATTGGCCTACCGGCCCCAGAGTATCCAGTGTGGCGCGTAGACTGAAAATGGCGCCCAATTTGAATACCTGCAAGGGATTCAAAATGAGCGCGCTCCACAACACAGCCGGGCTGGGGCGGGCGCTGATGGCAAAACCAATCAGCCCCAGGTCGCCCAAAAAGACCAGCGCCAGCCATAGGATGAGGGCCGCGCCGGAAGCGGCGGCTGCTTTGCGCGTCAGGCTGCTGATGATAAACCCCAGCCCCAACGCGGCTAAAGCTAACAGCAAGGAAAAGCCAGCTAATTGCAGGTAGATGAAGGTATTACCGCCGCCGCCCACGCTCAGCCCCAAACCGGCCAGACCAAAACCGAGTGCCAGCGCCGCCAGCACCGCCAGTGCCGCGCCCAACGCCTTGCCAAAAAAGAGTTCGCTTCGGCTGATGGGCTGGGCCAGCAGATAAAGCAGGGTGCCTCGTTCCCGGTCGGCGGCAATGGCGCCCGCACCCACGCTCAGGCCGATGAGGGGCACAAACAGCAGCAGGGCGTTGATCAGGCTGGCGGCAGTCCGGCCGAAACCGCCCAGGCCGCTGTATCCGGCCGAAGCCAGCCCGGCCCGCGACAACGCCAATGCCAGCCCGGCAAAGCCCAGGCCGTATAACCATAACCATTTATTACGCAGCGCCTCGCGCAGTTCTCGTTGGGCAATAGCCCAAAGTAGTGTGAGTTCCATGTTTACCGTTTCCCGTTCCCCGTTCGTGGTAGGTGATTTATCGCCGTTTGCAGGCGATGAATCGCCTACTACAAACAAAAATTATTGTTCAATCTCAAAATCCACCACCTGAATCCCGTTGTCGTTGAGCGTCTGGATCAGGTGCATCTTCTGGCCGTTTTGGACGCGGGTGACGATACTGCCACGGCCGTTCAGGTGCGGATTGAGGCCGATTTGTTGCAGATGGGCCAGGGCAAACGGCCGTGCCCCTTCCGCCACCCACACCGCCATCTCTACTTCTGGCGCAAAGCGGGCGCGCAGTTCATTGGCGGGCAGCGTTTCCACCAACTGCCCTTGTTCCAGCAGCAGTACCCGGTTGGCCAACGCCTCCACTTCTTCCAGTCGGTGCGAGGCAAAGACGATGGTCTTGCCCGCTTGGCGCAGGCCAATGAGCAGTTGCAGATAGTCACGCCGCGCCTGGGCGTCCAGGCTGGCGGTGGGTTCATCCAGCAGCAGCACAGGCGGTTCATCCAGCCGGGCGATGGCCAGCGCCAATCGCTGCTTGAGGCCGCCAGAGAGGGCGGGCACTGGTTTCTGACTGTGTTCGGCCAGACCAAGCTGTTCTAGCAAAAGGGGGATACGCGCCGGGTTTGCTTTTTTGAGCCGGGCGTAGAATTGCATGGTGGCGGTCACATCCCAATCGTAGAAAACCGCTTCCTGGGGCACATAACCGATGTGCCGCCGGGTATTTTTGCCATCGCGGCGGGCGTCACGGCCGTTCACTTCAATCTGTCCCTCAAACGTAATCAGCCCCAGGATGGCCTTAAGCAGGGTCGTTTTGCCGGCCCCGTTGGCCCCCCAGAGGGCGATGGCGTCGCCCGTTTGGGCCGTGAAGGAGATGTCTTGCAGGGCGTGAATTTTGCCATACCGTTTACTGACGCCGGTAATGCGCAGATTGGTAAGGAGTGGCATGTCCGGGTAGGACTCGGCTAGGTTGTTCATAGGATTTACCTGTGTAGGTGGATTGGTTGGTTGGGGGCGGCGGGTGGGTGCGCCGAAGTAGGCCAGGCCACTGCAGAAAAGACCAAGCAGGATGAGGGCCACGGCCGTGACCAGCAATGGCCAGACAGACGGTACGGGCGGCATGGCAAAAGCGGGGATTGTGCCTGGCTGCACCAGCGGCGCGGGGTCGCTCAATTTCGGCTGAGGGCGGATGATGGGAAAGGATTGCCCGGCAAATTCGATGGCCTGGGCTGCCGGACTGTAAGCCAGCATCCGCAGCCGGGGTTCCTGATCGGTCAGGTTTTCATAGAAGCGTTCGGAGGTGTAAGCGGTATCACCCAGCCCGTCGCCGTCGGCATCGAAGCCGGTGTAATCGCTCCAGAAATTGCTCAGCCAATTGTTGAGGCCAGGCTTCCCGCCGCCTTGCAAGGTCATATGGGAAACGTTTTCCCAAAAGGTATTGCCGGTAAAGTCGTTGCCTTTCACGGCCGGTTGCAACACAACGCCTACGTCGTTAAAGGCGATGATGTTGTCTTCAAAACGGCCGTAACTCTGGGGATAAAACGGTGTGCCGTCCAGAAATATGCCGCCGCCGTTGTCCACCAATACATTGTCGTGAACCAGCACATTGCTGGCATCCTTAAAACCGAGGGCATAGCCGCTGGGGCCGCGCTGCCCGGTGATCAGGTTGTAGCTGATGATCACGTCATCCGCATACATGGCATAGGCCCCCACTGAATTGTTCAGCAGTTGGTTGTGGCTGATTTCTACCTGGTCGGTATACATGAGATGCACACCGTAACGGCCGTTCCGAATCACGTTTTCCCGGATGATCACATGGGGCGAATACCACACTACCACGTCACGGGTCTCGTGGATGATGTTCTGCTCCACCACCACGCCAGGGCTGTACCAGAGGCGGATGCCATCCCCCTTACGGCCACTGTCATACTCCGCTTTGCCGGTAATATCGTTGCCGCGCACGACTGTATCTTCGCCCTGGGCCACATAGACGCCAAACAAGACATCTTCCAACCGGTTGTGGGCCACCAGAGCGCGGGGGGCGGCGACGGTGATGCCGGCGTGGTTGCGGTCGGGTTCGCTGCCGCTGCCGCGCACCACAAAACCTTGAAACTGCACGTCGGAGGCGGTAATGACCACCACCGCGCCCTGGCCCTGCCCGTCAATCACTGGCCAATCCACACCGACAAGATTGACACTTTTATCCACCGTCAGCGCCGGGTGAAGGCCGCCGTGAACTTCAATGATGTCGCCGGGCTGCGCCGCTTCCAGCGCGGCAGTAATGGTAGTGTACGGGCCGTTGGCAGAGACGACACGGGTGTTGGGGGTTGACTGGGCGTTGGCTACGGCCGTGCCGCCCACCAGCCACCCAATGAACCCAATCAGGATGACGAGCCGTATGCAGGTGGCCGGTGGCCGGTAGCCGGTGGCAGGCCACTTGCCACCCCATTGCAAATTTGCCAGATCAAGGCGCCGGGAAGTGTTCATGATAAGGGGGTGGGCACGGCCGTTTTCATCCGTTCCCGCGCATCTTGCACCGGCTTATAAGCCCGCCGGTGGAACCACAGCCCCACCAATATCACACCGACGGCCGCCAGCGCCAGGTAAAAACCAATCTCAAATTGCCCAACTGTAGCAAACTGCGCTACCGTGCCCCGGCCAATAATTGGCGGCGTAAACGGCTCGATGGCCCCACCAAGCGCCGAACTTGGGTCAATGCTGTGGCCGTACTGGTACAAAATCCACCACAAATCGGCCACAAACACCAACGGAAACAGGATAGCGGGTAGGGCAAGGACAGCCGCCCAGCGGTTATGCACAAAGACCGCTGCCAGCAGCAGCAGCCCCAGAGTGATAATCGAAACAACAGAAATCGAGCGTTCCAATTGCCCACCTTCATTCAATACCGGCATTCCCAGGTAATGGTTCAGGGCGTCAATCTCGCGCATATCCCCTTCCAGCCGGTTAACATACACATCCACGTGCAGCCCTTGGGGATATTGTGGCGCTTCCATGGTCATACTCCAATAGGGCAGGAAAATGGAAACCACCAGCAGCAGCGCCCCTAACATCAATAGCGCACTGGGCAGTAAATAATCCATTAAGCGGTGGGTACTGCCATCCGGTAGCACCACCTTTACGTCTGAATCGAACATGACACACTTGGGGAGGAATTAGGAATTATGAATTATAAATTATGAAGCAGGCGCTTCTTCATAATTCATAATTCCTAATTCATAATTACTCTTTCGGTTCCACCAGGAAATAGCCGAGCATTTCCAGGTGCAGCGCCGAGCAGAACTCGGTACAGTAGAAGGTGTAGGTGCCGGGTTGTGTGGCGTCAAACTCAACCGTTTGCGTTTCGCCCGGTTCGAGGCTCAGGTTAATGTTGTAGCCGGAGAGGGCAAAGCCGTGCGTGGCGTCGCGGGTACGTTCCAGATTGGTCAGATGCCAGATGACGTGATCACCTTCTTTTAATTCCACCCGTTCAGGTGTGAAGTGAGAGCGGATAACGGCCATCCAGACTTCCACTGTATCTCCATTCCGTTCCACGCGCGCTTCTTCCGGCGTCTTTATGCCATTGGGGTCAACACTCATTGTCTCCGGGTTCCAGCCAATTTCAGGGTACACTTCAAAGGGCTGCAATTTGTCCGCCTTGATAATCTGGGCGTAGTGCGGCTCGGCCATGCCAATGGGCATGTCGTAGAGCAGTTTCATCTGGTCGCCGGTGCGGGAGATGTCTACCAGTTGGAAGTTTTGCGGCAGCAGCGGCCCCACATTGGCAAAGCGGTCAATGCTCCACTTGTTCAACGCTACCACAAACTGCCCATCGGGAGTGGCGGTATCGCCTTCGGCGGCGGTAATGTGGCCGATGTTGTAATGGACGGGCAATTTTTGCACCAGCGTCCAGCCGTCTTCCGGGTGTTTGTCGGCATACGGGCCGCCCAACGCCCAGCGGGCCACGGCCGAATCCAGGAAAAGGGAAGTGTAGGCATACCCTTTGTCGTCAAAAACGGTGTGCAGCGGGCCAAGCCCCAGTTCTACCTGCGCTTCCATGCTGGCGTCCAGGGGGATAACGGGCACACCGTACACATCTGTGTCTAAACCACCGCCTTCAATGGCTTTCATGATCTTGTCGAAGGAGTAAATGGTGACGTGGGGGTCGAGTTTGCCGCCGACAACGATGTATTCACCGCCAGGGGTGACGTCCGCGCCGTGCGGGCTTTTGGGTTCGGGGGTGAAGTAGAGCAGCTTTTCATCAATCGCCGTTTGCAGACTGATGACAGCGATACCGTTGATCATCTCATATTTACCAGCGTTGTACACTTCTTCGGCCGCTTTCCAGTTAATGATATGCAGGTAGTCGGTGTCGTTTTTGGTGGTGCCAGCTTCAAAGGGGGGATTACCCAATTCCACACCGCCGGTGGCCAATTCGGTATTGAAGGAGTTGCAGAAAATCCAACCCTCGCTCGGCCCTTTACCGGCGTCGCATAAATCTTGCCAGTAGGGGGGCAATTCGATTTGGAAGGATTTGCTTTCGTCTACACGGCCCGTTACCCGGTCAAACTTCCAAAAGGTGATCAGGCCGCGATATTGGGCGTTGTAGTCGTCCAATGAGGCATATTCCCAACCGATGGGGGCGGCGTATTGCGGCCCTTCAATGACATACTCGGTGTTGGGGGTGACAAACGCGCCACCGTGATCGTTGATGGCGTTGGGGTTTTTGATGAGTTGTTTGGTCTCAAAGTCGCGCAGGTCAATGATGGCTAAACGGGCATTGGCTTTGTCGTTGATGAAGAGGAACTTGCCGTCATATTCGCCATTGGTTTCCGAGATAGAAGGGTGGTGGGTGTCGCCCCAGAGGAGGGGATGCTCTTCATCCATGAAACCGCCCGCCAGCACCTCATTGCTGGAACCGCCATAGCCATACCCTTGCCAGGGTTCGGGCGTAAAAACGCCAATGACCTTCAAAATGCGCATGGAGGGCACGCCGATGACCAATACCTGCCCGCCTTGCCCACCAGAGGCAAACATGATGTAGGGGTCTAATTCGCCGGTGGGCATGTAGGTTTTGAGGGCGGCGTAGACATCATCGGGGGTGAAGCCGCGTTCTTGGGCCAGGGCGTTGGCGTCGGCCGAGAGGCCGGTGGTCTGAGCCGTACTGCTGCCGCCTTCTTCGGAGCGGTCGCAGCTGGCCAGCAAGCCAATCGCCAGGATGACCACCAGCAGGCCGAGAAGTCCTAATTTGTGTTGATAAAACCATTCTTTTGTCATTGTTCTTCTCCTGTACAGAGGGATTCGTGATGGATGATGGGTGATGCGTGATGCGTGATGCGTGAAATTTATGCATCTGTGTCACGGCCGTTCCCGAATTCCCGGTAGATAATTTTTAATAGTGGGATTTTGGATCAATCCCTGATATGGGTAGCGTACGGGAGAAGATCATGAGTGTCTTTGCAAAAGTGCAAATTTTCACAAGGTGGCAAGTTGCCGGTAGGTGTTGTCCAATTACCGATTACGGATTACCGGCTCCAGATCTTCGGCGATTACCACCAGGTCATGGGGTTTGCAGAGGGTGATACGTTTGCGGCTGGATTTGACGATGCCGACTTGTTCCCATTTGCTGAGAAAACGGCTAACGTTGTAGAGGTTGGTGCCGGTCATTTCGGCCAGGTCTTGGCGGGTGAGGGGCATATCAATGCGCACACCTTCGGGAACTTTTTTGCCAAACTGGCGCACCAGTTGCAGCAAGGTGCGGGCAATACGCTGCTCGACGCGCTGGGTGACCAACTGGTGGTACCGTTCTTGCAGGCTGGCGAAGTGGTGGGCGATGAGTTCCATGCCGTTGATGGCCAATTGGGGGTAACACTGCATCAACTGGCGGGTGGTAAGTTTGTCCCAGGCCAGGGCGTGGCACTCCTCTACGGCTTCGGCGGCGATGGGGTACTCCATGTTGCTGAGGACAACGATGATACCCAGACCGTCACCGGGGCCAATGTAGTTGACGATGACCTGATGCCCTTCGGGGCTGATTTGGGTGAGCTTGGCCTGGCCGCTGACCAGGATGTAAAAGGTGGCGGCGGGTTCGCCCTGGTGGAAGAAGTATTCACCCTGGCGGATGTGACACGGCCGTGCCCCATCCACCACCACCTGACATTCTTCTGGTGTCAGCCCTTTGAGAAATGAGCAGCGGCTCACAATGGATAGCGTGGGTTCGAGTGGGTTCATGTGGAGGGAATGTAATTGGGTAATTGAGTAATTTGCTGCCAATTACCCAATTACTCAGTTACCATTAAAAAAGTCGTCCTTGAATCAACGGCCGTATCTCCTGCACCGGCAGCCCCACGATTTGTTTGAAGCGGTTACAGGTGGCGGGGGAAAAGCCGGAATAGTCGTTGTTCATAAAGACGTAGATGTCGTTGACGGCCGTCAGGTGGGGTTGCATTTGCGCGGCCCAGCGTTTGAGTTCTGGCGTTTTATCTACCAGTTCCCGGTCTTTGGTACCAAACTGCCCATGTGGGCCAATGCAGCGCAGGTAGAGAAAGTCGGTGGTGCGGTGGATGGTGTGCGGCATGTAGAGGTAGTCGGCCGCCGCCAGGCAGATGTGGCGTTCTTCCAGCAGCACGGCCGTGCCTGGCGTATCCCATGAGCGATGCCGAAACTCAACGACAAAGCGTTTGTCAGTGGGTAGCGCCTGCAAAAAGTGGCGCAGGTCATTAAAGTGGTGATGGCTGAATTCCGGCCCAAACTGGATGAGGATGGGACCCAATTTGTCGCCAAAATGATCCATTACCGCCAAAAATTCGTGCATGAGGGGGATGCCTTCCAGCAGCGGCGCATCATGGGTGATGGCGCGGGGGGTTTTGGGGCAAAAGGTGAAATGCGGTGGCGTGATGGCCGTCCAGCGCTGCACCTGCTCTGGCCGGGGAATGCCGTAAAAGGTGGAGTCTACCTCCACCGCGTCAAAGTAGTGGCTGTAATGGCTCAGATAATGGCGTGAGAGCAGCCCTGCCGGGTAAAACGGGCCAACCCATCCGTCATAAGCAAAACCCATCGTGCCAATGTGCCAGTTTGTCATGTCGGTAATCGGTAATCGGTAAGAATGTTAGGTCTTCAGGAATTCAGGGGGTTGACAACCCGTGAAGGGTGAAACGTGACCAGAGAGACATCACGTTTCACGCCTCATGTTTCACGCCAGGCCCCACGAAATCCCAAAGAGCCAGAATGTTGAGCATAGTATATCCGATAATCAGAGAGTTCATGCGGGCGGTTGAAAACGCAGCAACAGAAGGCAAAGTCGGCCTTCGCCGACTGGCTGGCGCATAGTCCGTCCGCTGGCTACCAGACCGCGAAGGCGGTCTTCGCCTGGCGTAGCCGCGAATTTATTTGCTTCGGCCCATTCGCGCAATTTGTGTCATGGTTGGCTTTTTCATAATTCCTAATTCATAATTCCTAATTGATGCAGATACCATTTGCCTTTTTACCGGCCCCCCGCCGCAACCGGTGGATGAAGATCGCCATTGTTTTGGCGCTGGGCCTGACGTTGTTTTTTAACCTGACCGGCGGCGCGCTGCAAACAACGGCGGCCCCGGTAGGCATCATTTCCTTTGAATTTGCGGGTAACGTGGCCAATGCCCAGCTGATGATTGCCTCGTGGGGGGAACACGGCCGTCTGGTAGCCGCGCTTGGTCTAGGTCTGGATTTCCTCTATCCGCTGGTGTACGCCTCGGCCATCTCGCTGGCCTGTGTGTGGGCGGCGGAGCGAGTACAGTCCAAATCGCCAGCGGCGGCTAAATGGGGCATCTGGCTGGCCTGGGGCGCCTGGCTGGCGGCACTGCTGGACTATGTGGAGAATATGGCGTTGGTGCTGTTGTTGTTGGGCAGCACGGCCGTATTCCTTCCCCCGCTTGCCTTCATCTGTGCCGCCATCAAATTTGCCCTGGTAATAGCCGGCATCGTCTACGTCCTGGTCGCCTGGTTGCTCTTCCGTTAACCGATTACCGATAACCGATTACTGATTACCGATGACCGAACCCGTTGACCGCGCCAAACTCGTCTACTTCCTCACCGATTACTTCAGCGATGAAGAAATCATCATGCTCTGCCTGGTGGAGTTTCCCACCGTTCACAACGATTTTGGCAGTGGGCAGCGTAAATCACATAGGATAGCCGACCTGGTGGCCTACTGTTACCGGCAGGGGGAAGAGGAGCGTTTATTGACGGTTTTACAGCGGGAACGGCCGTTGCCCTTCCCCACTCACTTTGGCCCCGCCGCACCCCGACCCGCCACACGACCGCCCGTCCCCAAAGTCCGCAATCCCCGCCAGGTGTTCATCAGCCATGCCCACCAGGATGCAGACCTGGCGCAGCGGCGGGAGACGAATGTGGCCATTGAACTGGAACAGGCGGGCAAAATCCAGTTTTATCCGCTGGAGGTGCAGCCGTGTGACCTGCCCCCGCTGTGGCGGGGCTACCAGCGCACTCCGTTTGGCGGACAGTATGAGGCGGCGTGGTGACAATGCCGTGCGTACCATCCATCATTCGCCCGCGCTGTCCCGCCCCTACCATTTTACGTTCAGACCCGAAGGGTTTCTAAAAACCCTTCGGGTCTTTGACGGTCATTATGTTACAATAAATCATGGTAAATCATGGCTGAGAAGTTCTAGATACAAGACTTTGAGACGGGCATAGACCGTTTACGCATTCATTTTGTGAAAGAACAAGGGCAGGTTCTTTCTATTGTTGTTATCCAGTATGAAGCATTTATCGAGGGTAAATGGCGGGCTATTGTGCGATTTGATGAAGCACATGGCTTTTTTCATCGGGATGTTCTATCCCCCTCAGGGGAACAAAAAAAGATTCCCCAACCGGCCATAGACAAAAATATGGCATTGACCGATGCGATTACGCATATCAAACAGTTCTGGCTTACTTACCGCCAGAACTATGAGGATAGGCTGCATGAAAAATAATGAAATGACCCTTACCGACAAGAATTTAGACGCATTGGCCGATTTCCTGGCCTTGCAGACGGCGGATGATACATTGGCCGCGCAAATACCGGATAAAGCACACCTTTTTCATGGTGTTTACCATGACGCTGCGCTAACGCAGGCCAACATTAAACTGGCAACCAAAACATTGTTGGGCATGGCTTTGGGCTATGTGGAACCCGCGCCGCTGGTGATGATATTTGAGCATCATGCCGGTGAGCGCATGGTGATCAACCTTTCCGAGGATTTACCCCTGAAAGAGGCGCAAACCTTTATTGAAGCGTTCCAAAGTAAAAGCCAGCAGGCCATAACAAGCCGTATCAACACCGCCTGATAAACGGCCGTACCCCACCCCCCTCATTACGTTTGCCTGTCTGATGGCCGCGTTTTGTCATGTGCCTGCCCAAACGCGGCAAGATATAATACGGACGTGATCCCACCAGATCGCCCACTATTTTTAAGAACCTATAACCCCCACAAGGAGTGAACCATGACCGAACGTAAAAAATTCAAAGTAACCTATTCCACCCTGGCCAGCCCCGACCCGCTGCTGCACGAGTATTATGAAGAAGCGGTAGCGCAGGCCAAAGCCGACTTTGGCAAAACCTACCCCATGTTTATCAACGGGCAGGAAGTGTTTACCGACAAGACGTTTGAAAAGCGCAGCCCGGTGAACCTGGATTGGGTGATGGGCCATTTTCAGAAGGGTACACAGGAGCATGTGGATGCGGCCGTCGCCGCCGCCCGCGCTGCCTTCCCCGCCTGGAGCGCACGGCCGTGGCAAGAGCGTGTAGCCATCCTGCGCAAAGCAGCCGACCTGATGAGCGACCGCCTCTTTGAAATGGGCGCCAACATGAGCCTGGAAATCGGCAAGAACCGGCTGGAAGCGCTGGGCGACGTGGAAGAAACGGCCGACCTGTTCCGCTACAACTGTGACGCCATCGAGAAAAATAACAACTTCAACTTCCCCCTGCTCGCCGAAAGCGACAAACACCACAACCGCAGTATGCTCAAACCCTACGGCGTGTGGGTGGTCATTTCCCCGTTTAACTTCCCCGGTGCATTGGCCGGTGGGCCGACCAGCGCGGCATTGGTGGCAGGCAATACCGTCGTCCTCAAACCGGCGACGGACACACCGCTGACCGCCTGGTTTATCACCCAATGTCTGCGGGACGCGGGCATCCCGGATGGTGTGTTCAACTTCCTCACCGGTGGCGGCAGCGTGGTGGGGCAAGGTCTGATTGACCATCCCGGCGTGGACGGCATCACCTTTACCGGCAGTTATGATGTGGGCATGCACATTATCAGGTCGTTTGCCAACGGCCGTTACCCCCGCCCCGTCATCGCCGAAATGGGCGGCAAAAACCCCACCATCATCAGCAAAAAAGCCGACCTGGACAAAGCGGCCACCGGCGTCATGCGCTCCGCCTTTGGCCTGCAAGGGCAAAAATGTTCTGCCTGCTCCCGCGTCTACGTCCACCACAGTGTCAAAGAGCAGTTCATGGGCAAACTGCTAGACCAGACCAGTCAGATTAACGTCGGCGATCCCACCATCAAAGAAAACTGGATGGGGCCGGTGGCTAACAAAGGGGCGTTTGAAGATTACAAACGTTTTGTGGCCGACCTGCACGCCAACGGTGACGTGGTCTTTGGCGGCGAAGTGCTGGAAGTGGGTAATGGCTACTACGTGGCCCCCACCATCGTAGACAACCTGCCGCTCACCCACAATCTGTGGAAAACAGAGATGTTCCTGCCCATCGTCACTGTTGCCGGGTATGAAGAATTGGATGAGGCGATGGCGTTGGCGAATGATGTGGATTATGGTCTGACGGCCGGCTTCTTCAGCGAGGATAAAACTGAACAGCAGTGGTTCCTGGACAACATCCAGGCCGGGGTGCTGTATGTGAACCGAGCTTCCGGGGCGACAACGGGTGCATGGCCGGGCTACCAATCCTTTGGCGGCTGGAAAGGCAGCGGCAGCACCGGCAAAGCGGCCGGCAGCTTCTACTACGTGCAACAATATATGCACGAACAAAGCCAGACGGTGGTTGATTAGGGATTAGTTTGTGTCATTAGTTTTTCGCCATGACTACAGCGGATAAAGAAATGAGCGGATTTCTCTGGAAATTTATCCGCTTATTTCTCCATCCGTTGTAGTCCTGGGGAGGTGGCGAAAACTTCGTGCCACTAACGAGATGGGAGATGGGAGATTGAATCTTTATTTAATCTCCCATCTCCCATTTGACGCCATTGCCCACAATGCCTACAATGCAAGCAAATGGAGGCTGATATGGCAATTCTCAACATTCGCAATTTACCAGATGATGTTCATGCCCGATTACGTGTGCGGGCGGCTAAAGCGGGGCGTAGTATGGAGGCGGAGGCGCGGGCAATTTTGACGGCCGTTGTCAGTCAGGACGCCTCCTCTATACCAGCGACCGACTTGCAAGCCTGGGTTGATCAGCTTTATGGGGATAACAAACCCACTAATGTAGTAGAGACTCTTATAGCTGAAAGGCGTCAGGAGGCCACGCTGGAATGATCGCGCTAGATGCCTCTGCGCTGTTGGCGTATCTGTTTCGGGAAACCGGGCATGAGCAAGTGGCCTCATTTTTAGGAGATTCTTGCCTGTCAACCGTGAATTTGAGTGAAGTAATTGGGCGATTTGTCCGAGATGGACATGATGCTCATCTGGTACTCAAGCAGATTTTAGCTACTTCTATCGAGATTGTGCCTTTTTCCCCGGAACAGGCGGCTCTGGCGGCGTCTTTGCAACCGCAGACACGGCCGTTAGGGTTGTCATTGGCGGACCGTGCCTGTTTATCATTAGCGATGCAGCGAAATATTGCTGCGGCTACTGCTGATCGTGTCTGGCAAGGGGTACAGGCGGGTATACAAGTCATTGTCATTCGTTGAGTAGCGTCTGACCTTCAGGATGAAATGGAATGAATGAATTGGCTGGCACTTCATCTTCGCCAAAAGTGATGGATATGGCAACGGCCGTGAGCCGTTTTGTGGCCGGTGGCAGTGTGGTTGCTATCGAGGGTTTTACCGCCTTCATCTGTTTTGCAGCCGCGCATGAGATTATTCGCCAGGGCAAAAAAGATTTGACGCTGGTGCGCATGACGCCAGATTTGGTGTATGACCAGATGGTGGCGGCGGGGGTAGCCCGCAAGATGGTGTTTAGCTACCTGGGCAATCCCGGTGTGGGCAATCTGCATTGCATCCGCCGGGCGGTGGAAAAGGGCATTCCGCAGCCGCTAGAATTGGAAGAGTATTCCCATTTTGGCATGGTCGGCCGTTATATCGCCGGGGCCAGCAAACTACCCTTTTTCCCTCTGCGCAGTTACACCGCCACCGACCTGCCTAAAGCCAACCCGGACATCAAGTTCTTGCACAACCCCTACGGCGAGGACGAGATTGCCGTTGTGCCGCCCATCAACCCGGACGTGGCCTTCTTGCACGCGCAACGCGCTGACGCGCAGGGCAATACGCAGTTATGGGGCCTGTTAGGGATGCAAAAAGAGGTGGCCTTTGCCGCCAAAAAAGTAGTGATCGTGGTGGAAGAAATTGTGGCTGAAGACATCATCCGCCGCGACCCGAACCGCACCTTGATTCCGGGGCTGGTGGTGGATGCGGTGGTAGTTGAGCCGTATGGGGCGCATCCCAGCTATGTGCAGGGCTATTATGACCGGGACAATACCGCTTACCTGGAATGGGATAAGATGTCCCGTGACCAGGCCAGCACGGAAGCGTGGCTGCAAGAGTGGGTGTACGGTGTGCCCGACCGGGGTGTTTACCTGGAGAAGTTGGGCAAAGAACGGCTGGCTACGTTGGCGCCGGGTGAATTGTGGGCGGATGGGGTGAATTACGGCCGTTATGCTTAAATGTCATCCCGAGGTCGTCTGAGGAATCCCTCCGTTGTAACTGTAGGTATGGATTCCTCCTAAAAGACTCGTCGGAATGACAGTTCGAGGTTTTTGTGGATAACAATGACTATTCTCCCTCGGAACTGATGATTGTGAACGCGGCGCGGGCGCTGAAAGGCAGCCGCGTCGTTTTTGTGGGCGTGGGGCTGCCCAACATTGCCTGTAATCTGGCGCAGCGCAGCCATGCGCCCGAACTGGAACTGGTGTATGAGAGCGGCGTCTATGGCGCGCACCCGGCGCGGCTGCCGCTGTCCATTGGCGACCCGACCCTGGTCAGCGACGCCACCTCGGTGGTGAGCATGGCCGACCTGTTCATGTATTATCTGCAAGGTGGCCTGGTGGATGTGGCCTTGTTGGGCGGGGCGCAAATTGATAAATATGGCAATTTGAACACGACGGTGATTGGCGACTATGCCGCGCCCAAGACACGCCTGCCCGGTTCGGGCGGCGCGTGCGAGATTGCCATTAACGCCCACAAAATTTTTATGATTATGCGGCTGAAAGGGCGGGCGTTTGTGAACAAAGTGGATTTTGTCACCAGCCCAGGCCATACGGCTGACCGCGCGGGTATCCCTGGCGGCGGCCCGCAGTTGGTGATTACTGACCGGGCGCTGTTTGATTTTGCCAACGAGGAACACGAAATGACTCTGATCGAAATTGCGCCTGGCGAGACGGTGGATTCCATTCAGGCCGACGTGGGCTGGCCCCTGCGCGTTTCCCCTACCTTGCGCGACATGACGCCGCCCACAGTAGATGAACTACGCATCGTCCGCGAAGAACTCGACCCCACCGGTTTGTACCGGTAGCAGATTAACGATACTGGCAAAGGAGTGATCTGACATTTTTCTCTTTGGTAGGATTGTCAATTTGTGCCCCCAGCAAGTATAAAGTGAACTTTCCTGGTAATCGGTATTATAATTGGGTCACTAAAGTGAGGTAGGTATGATGGAACAAGTGATGATCACGCTCACAGGTGAGGGTTTGCAAAACCTGGAAACGTTAAAGAATTCCCTGGCTGCCGCTTCGCGGATACGAATAGATGCACAAACAGCCAGCCGTATGGTAACGCGGTGGGTTGTTGATAATGTGGGGAACATGCTTTGCGGTGAAGCCCCGCTGCTGATTAACGCCAGTGAAAAGTTCTACTGGCGTGTTCCGGTTGTGTTGGGTTCAACAAACGGGGGGGTATTAAGACAGGCCGGTACGGTTGATGTAGACACTGAAACGGGAATTTTGCTGGTAGACGATCAGTTAGCTAAGGAAATTAGAGACCATGCACAAGCGCTTAGCCGTCCCGCACCGGTTGCAGTTTGAGACGGGTTATTGTTTGCCCGCTTGCGTGGAGATGGTTCTGGCTTATTGGGGCATGGAAGCGAAACAAAAAAGCCTGGCGCGAAAATTAAAGACCATTCCAGGTGTGGGTACACCGGGGCCGCGTGTTCAATCTTTAGCCTCTAAAAGTCTGCGAGTAACCTACGGTGAAGGTCAACTTGTAGACCTGACACAAGCAATTGCTGCCGATATACCTCCTATTGTGCTGGTTCGCACCGTGAATTACCCTATTGGTTTGAAGATACACCCCATGCGGTTGTCATCACTGGCATGGAGAGTGATTTGTTTTACGTTAATGATCCGACCATAACATCAGTTAATATCCAGGTGTCACAGGAAGATTTGCATCTGGCCTGGGATTTAATGGCTAATCTTTATATCTTGTTACAGCCGAAGTAGCAACGATCAGAGGAAGTATGAACCTCTATAAACATCCTCACGGCCGTGTCTTTTATCGCAAGATGGATCACGGCCGTCCCCTTATTTCACATGGCGAAGGCATTTACCTCTACGATCAAAGCGGCAAACGGTACCTGGACGGTTCCGGGGGCCCGCTGGTGGTGAATGTGGGGCACGGCCGTAGCGAAATCGTTCACGCCATGGCCACCCAGGCTTACCGCGCTGCCTACGTCCACGCCCTCATGTTCACCAGCCAGCCTGTGGAGCAGTTGTCGGCGGAGTTAGCCGAAGTGGTACCCATGCCGGATGCCCGTTTCTTCTACCTGAGCAGTGGCTCAGAAGTGGTGGAAGGGGCCATTAAGCTGGCGCGGCAGATACAGCAGGCACGAGGGGAAAACGGCCGTCACCTCATCATTGGCCGCTGGCAGAGTTATCATGGTATGACATTGGGGGCGTTGGCGGTGAGCGGCCGTCCCGGTTTGCGCGCGCCGTATCTGGAGATGTTGCGCGACATGCCCCATATTGCGCCGCCTTATCCTTACCGCGATCCTGTTTCTGGCCTGGAAGCCGCCAACCGGCTGGAAGCGGCCATTTTGGAACATGGCCCAGACAAAGTAGCCGCCTTCATTGCCGAACCAATCAGTGGCGCCAGCCTGGGCGCGGCGGCGCCGCCGGATGATTATTGGCTGCGTATCCGCCAGATTTGTGACCAGTATGGTGTGCTGCTCATTGCTGACGAGGTGTTGGTGGGGTTGGGGCGTACCGGCCGGTGGTGGGGCATTGATCACTGGCAGGTGCAGCCGGACATCCTGGTGACGTCCAAAGGGCTGGCCGGCGGTTATTTCCCGCTCGGTTTTATTGCCGCGACACATGACGATGTGGAGTTGATTCGCCAGAAATTTGGCGATTGGAATCATGGCGGCACGTTTAGTCACCATGCCGTGGGCTGCGCCGCTGCTTTAGCCACGCTGCACATCATCCAGCGCGAAGGGTTGGTGCAGAATGCGGCGCGGATGGGGGAACTGATGGGGCGGTTGCTGCGCCAATCATTGGCCGACCATCCCAATGTAGGTGATATTCGCGGGCGGGGGTTATTTTGGGGGATTGAGTTGGTGCAGGACAGGGGAACGAAACGGCCGTTTCCGGCTACAGACCATCTCGATTGGCGTATTTGGGAACGGGCGTTTGACCTGGGTTTGGTGGTATACCATTCGCAGGGGTGCGCCGACGGCCGTGACGGGGACATCATCATGCTTGGCCCACCGCTGATTGTGGACGAGGTGCAGGTGGCGGAAATGGTTCGGCTGCTGGCGCAGGCAATCCGGGAGGAGTTGCTCATTCACCACCCATGAAGCAAACCCGTTCGATAACGCGCCGGTTGTCGCCAATACAGTTGTTGGTGTCGGGTTTTGTGCTGCTGTCGCTGGTGGGGGCGCTGGCGCTGCACTGGCTGCCGGCGTATGGTTGGTTGGAGGCGATCTATCTGGGGCTGTTCCATTCTATCTCCGCTTTTTTGCACGGCCGGGATTATGTTGTTTGCTGATGGTTTTGTGGCTTACTAGAGCGACTGGCTGTTTAATGGGCTGATTAACGGTATGGCTATGGCCAGGGCGGTGGGCTTTTTTGTGTTGAGCGATGGGTACAATGCCTTGCGGCGGCGGCTGCGGCATCAGGCCGTCCACCGGCTGACGACACACAGTAAAGTGGCGTTGTTAACTTCAGCGGGGCTGGTGGTGGGCGGCACGGCCGTGTTATTTTGGCTCAACTATACAACGGCCGTACCCTGGCCCATGCTGTTCCTCACCGCCTCTTTTCAGGTCTTGGCCGCCAGCAGCACCACCGGCTTTAACACGGTGGATTTAGCCCAATGGCGGCAAACTTCGCTGCTTATCCTTATCATCCTCATGTTTATTGGCGCGCCGGCCGGGGGTACCGGCGGCGGTATCAAATCTACGACGTTTGGCGTTATTCTGCTGATCTTATGGGCGGCGGCTGGCCAGCCGCCATATCATTGACGCCTATATGGAAATTCGGGACGGGCTGGGCGTGGTGGAAGTAGCCGTGCCCTAGAAGCTATGCGGCTAAACGTTGGCGCAGTGCAACCTGCGCCAAAAACTGGGGCTAAATGTGCTGGCAGTAGATCGGGTGGGGCAACTGCTCATCAATCCGGCGGCCGATTTTCTGTTGCAGCCGGGAGACATGCTGCTGGTTCTGGGGCAGATTGAGGATGTGGAGCGATTGCAGACGTAAGAGGGTGATCGGTGGACGGATAACCGATTACCGACTACTGGCCGACGGCCGTAACACAAACACCGCTTCTCCTTTGGGATCAGAGGCCCAGGCCACATCCACCTGTGCCTGCACCTTCCACACCGTGCTGATGTAATGTCCCTCAAAGCTCCAGGGCTGGTGGGGCAGCACAAATTCAAAATCGAACGAACGAGGCGACCCACCGGAGAGTGTACCGCTGAACAAATTCTGCTCTTGCACTTTTTCCAAAAACTGTGTCCCCCGTCCAGCCGTGTGCCACAGCAACCGCAGGTGCAAATTCTTGCACTTCACGTCACTATCGGGATACACTGTCAAATTCCCGCGCAGTACCTCACCCGGCGCATACCGCTTATAACCATAATCCGTCTCTCCGCCCAACAAGGCGATTTCAATTAACACGTCTGCCATGTGCCTGCTCCTGAACGGGTAAATAGAGATTGGAGATTAGAGATTAATACATCTCCAATCTCTATTCACCGATCTCTCGATCTCCCAATCTCTTACTTCGCTGCCGCCAACTCTGCCAGCACCGTTAACTCATATTCGTCCACATAGTCCGGTAGTTTGGCAATGTCTGCCTTGATCCGCACAAACCATTCCAGCCGGTTGCGCCGCACTTTTAAGGTGTGCATAGCGTCTGGGGGGATTTGCATGGTAAAGGTTTCCTGAATGTACTGACCGGCCAGGTACTCGCCGCCCGGTAGTTCAAAATTTTCGTAGATGTCTTCATGGGTGACGGTGCGGGTGTCCGTGCCTTGCTGGTAAGTGGCCGTTTCTTTGAACACAAGCTGCACCACCAGGCTTTCTAACTGCACATTGCGCTTGAAGGTGTGCATCAGATTGACGGTGAATTGTTCGCCCACGCGCAAATTGGAATTGGAAATGGAGATCTCTGGTTTGCCTACACGGGCGCGACTGTAATAAACGGTGGCCGCGTAGCCTAACATGATCAGCCCTGGCAGCACAAAGAGGGCGCTAAACAGCGCGCCCAGATATTGGCGGCTGAGCAGCGTTGGCACCATGATGGTAAGCGAACAGCACGTCCAAAACAGGCCAAAGATGCCCAGAAATATAACGCCGTTCCGGCTGTTGAGGGAGATGCTTTTGTGTGTTTCCATACAGTCAACCTGTTTTTAATCCTTGTAGAAAAGAGACCACACAGGCGCCCAACTGCGGCAGCAGATAGCCACCTTCCTGAATGACCAACGTAGGCAGATCAAGGGCGGTGATTTGAGCGGCTATACGGCCGTAACTCTCCACCGTCAGCTTAAACCCACCCACCGGATCATCTTGCAGGGTATCGGCGCCAAACGATATTACCAGGCAGTCGGGCACAAAGGCGCGAATACGGCGCAGGGCAATATCCAGCGCCACCAGATAGGCCGGTTCGCTTGTACCCAGCGGTAGGGGGAAGTTGAAATTATAATTTTCGCCCGCGCCAATGCCGTATTCGTCGGCAAATCCCCAGTAAAAGGGGTATTCATGCAGAGGGTCGGCATGGATGGAGCAGGTGAGAACGTCAGCACGGCCGTAGAAAATATCCTGCGTGCCATTGCCGTGATGATAATCCAGGTCCAAAATGGCAATACGCTGCCCTTTTTCCACCAGCCATTGGCTGGCGATGGCGGTGTTGTTTAGGTAACAAAAACCGCCAAACATGTCGGCGGCGGCGTGGTGCCCTGGGGGGCGGCAGAGGGCATAAACCAAGCGTTCTCCATTGGCAATAGCGGCGGCGGCGGTCACGGCCGTTTGCGCACTCCCATACGCCGCCTCCCATGTCCCCGCAAAAATGGGCGACCCTATATCAAAACAGTAATAACCGAGCAGCCCCCACACCGAAACCGGTTTGCGTCGCGGCCGTTCACCGATGCTAAATGTCTCCGGCAGGGCCACATCCCGCCCCGTTTCGGCCACAAAACGCTCATGCGCCGTTTGTAAAAAAGCCACCATTTCATGCCGGTGAACTTCCACGATGGGCGCCAGACCAAAATCTTGCGGCGGCTGGACAGCGCCCAGGCCAGCCGCCAGTAGCGCATCGTGAATCAACGGCCCACGTTGGGCTACTTCAGAATAATAAACAACAGAATGGGGATCATCTGGCTGATGTAAGCGAGCCTGATCATGTGCCAGATGGTTCGGGTGGTAATAAATGCGCATGTTATTTGCCGACCGGACAGGTTTACAAAAACCTGTCCGGTGTTGTCGAACCCGATAACACGCTTAATTAAACCCTGAAACAAATAAATTGCCAAAAGAAAAGGGGAGCTTGCCAGTGGCATGTGGCAAGTGATTAGCTGCCACATGCCACCATTTCCTCCACCAAATCCCCATCTGGGGCAATGTGATCCAGTTCCACCAGCTTGCCCGTCACTGTAAAGATGACCCGCTCACAGATATTAAGTGCCCGGTCGCCGGTGCGCTCCAGATTGTGCGCCGCCCACAAGTAGTAATTGGCATGGGCGGCTACAGAGGGACATTCGATGACCGCGGCGACCAGGTTGGTGTAAATCTGGTTGTAAAGGGCATCCACTTCATCATCCAGGTTGGCAATGGCATAAGCCAGGGCCACATCGCGCTCGGTAAAGGCGAACAGGGCACGGCGCAACATACCCTGAGCCTTGACCGCCATGCGCGGTAAATCAGACGTTGGTGGCAGCAGCGGCTCTTTGCCCACTTTGCAGGTGACTTTGGCAATACCTTTGGCGTAGTCGTTGATGCGTTCCAGTTCGGTGACGATGGCTAACACGGCGGCGATAATACGCAAATCGCGGGCAATGGGGTTTTGCGTGGCAATGAGGGACAAGCAGTCGGCTTCCATCTGGTAACGTTGGGCGTTCACCAGCCGGTCATCGGCGATCAATTGTCCCGCGCGTTCTACGTCTTGGTGTTTGAGAATTTCTACTGCGTCCAGAATGTTATGGCTCACGCGGCTGCCCATGATCAGCATGTTGTCTTGCAGGCGGCGTAGTTCACGCTCCAACGGCTGGCGGGCGGTTGGGCGTTGCTGCGGTTGGCGAATCAGGCGTTTGGGTCTCTGCATCATATCCCACCCATCTGTCTGGCGCTGTCCCTAGAAAGCGAACAAGGGAGAGGGAGGGCGCCCTCTCCCTCGTCCTTTGCAACTGCTACCCTAACCATAGAGGAGAAGAGGAGAAAAGGGAGGAAAGAAGAAAAATTTTGAGCGGTTGCTGCTTACTACGTGACGCTGGTAAATATACCCGGTGGTGTTTAACATGGTGTTAACGGGAGGATAAAGGTTTGTAAAGGTTTGGTTAAGTGAAAAATGGAGATTGGGGGATGAGAGATTGGGGAATTCCAATCTCTCTCTGGTTAAAAGAGGGCGATTATCGTTTCTAGCCTTGCCAGGGCGCGGTCACGGCCGAGGGCGATGATGGATTCGTAGACGGGTGGGGAGACTTGTTGGCCGGTGATGCCCAGGCGCAGTTTGCCCAAGAAGGGGCCGGGTTTGCCGTTGGTGGTGTATTGGCTGCCAATCTGGCTGAGACCGGCGCCGAGCGTTTCCACGTCAAAGGGCACGGCCGTGGCCAGAAAATGACGCGCCGCCGTGAATGCTGCTTTGGCCGCTGTGGGCGGCAGTTTGTCATCACTGAGGGCGGTGGCGGAAACGGCCGTCTCATCTGGCGGCGTCTCGTCAAACAAGAAACGCAAAAACGGGATGGCGTCAGGAAATGTTTTCAGGCGCGGTTTCATGGCCGGCATCACCAGCAGCAGCGACTCCAGATTGACTTCCCACCCTTGTTTTTCCAGATAAGGCTTCACCGCCTGGGCCAGAGTCAGAATGTCCATTTCCTGGATGTACTGCCCGTTGAGCCAGTCCAGTTTGCTGTAAGGCAATTTCACCGGCGCGGGGCTGATGTCCGCCAGGTCAAAGTGGGGCAGTGCTTCGGCAATGGTGAATTTTTCGCGGTCGTTGCCAAAAGACCAGCCAATGTTGGCCAGGAAGTTCACCACCGCTTCCGGCAGATAACCGGCTTCTATGAATTCGCTGGCGCGCACCAGCACTTTTTCGCCGCTGTCCATAAAAGCCTGGTGCCGTTTGCTCAGTTTACCTTTGCCGCTGGGGTTCAATATCACCGGCAAATGCACCAGCACCGGTAGTTCCCAGCCAAATGCCTGGTACATTTGCACATGGATGGGGGCAGTATTGAGCCATTCCACACCGCGCGTGACGTGCGTGATTTTCATCAGGTGATCATCCACCAGGTGCGCCAGATGGTAGGTGGGCAGGCCGTTGGATTTGAGGATGACGTAATCGGTGAACTGGTCATTGGGGAAGATGACATTACCACGCAGGAGGTCGGGCACGGCCGTTTCCCCCGTCAGCGGCATCTTGAAACGAATGACATACGGTTTACCCTGCGCTTCCAGGTCGGCCACTTGATCCGCCGGATAATCTCGGTAACGCCGGTCATACCCACCGGGCACGCCGGCCGCTCGCATCGCTTCCAGTTCTTCTGGCGTGGCAAAACATTTGTAGGCACGGCCGTGACCAATCAACCAGTATGCATATTCCTGGTACAATGCCACCCGCTCCGTCTGCACGTATGGCCCATAGGGGCCGCCCACATCCGGCCCCTCATCCCAATCAAGGCCAAACCAACGCAATCCTTCCATCATGTTTTCGATGGCGCCGGGCACGGTGCGGCTGGTGTCGGTGTCTTCAATGCGTAGCAAAAACTGGCCGCCATATTTGCGGGCATACATCCAGCCAAACAAAGCCGACCAGGCGCTGCCGATGTGTAAATAGCCCGTCGGGCTGGGGGCAAAACGTGTACGTACTGTCATAAACTTCCTGGTGAACGGTAATTGGTAATCCATAATCGGTAATCCGTAACCCATTATTCATTATCCGAGTACGGTTCACGGATTACGATTTACCCAAACTCTTGTTTCCGGTGGCGCATGAGGACCGATTGCGCAATGCCAATGGCAATAAACAGGGTGGTGAGCGAGCTGCCGCCATAGCTCACAAAAGGCAGCGTCAGCCCGGTGACGGGCAGTACCCGCACATTCATGCCCACACTGACCGTCGTTTGGAAAAAGAGGATGGTGGCGATGCCCACGCATATCATTTTACCTGCCGGGTCAGGGGTGATAAAGGCCACGCGCAAAATGCGCCATAAAATAAAAGCCATCAACGCCAGCACCACCAGCGAACCAAAAATCAGCCCCATCTCTTCGGTGAGAACAGAAAAGATAAAGTCGGTGTGCTGCACGCGCAAAAAGCCAAGCTGGCTTTGGGTACCGTTGAGGTAGCCTTTGCCAAAAAGCCCCCCGGAACCAATGCTAATTTCGGCCTGTTCAATGTTGAACAAAGATTCCTCATCAGCACTTTCTGGGCTGATGAAGGTGGTGATGCGCTCTTTTTGATACTCCTGTAAAAAGGGAAATACGGTCGCCAGCCCCATCACCCCTAACAGCGCCAACAGCGCAAAATGGGAGAGTGGTAGCCCGGCTAACCAGATCATCACGAACCAAAGCACCAGAAATGTCAGCGACATACCCAGGTCTGGTTCCAAAAAAATCAGCCCTACCGGGATCAAAATATAAATGACGGCGGCAATTGTGTTGGAAAATTGGTGAATTTTGTGCCGCCGGTTTGCCAGAAATTGGGCAAAGGTGACGGCCAGAAAAACGCGACCAAATTCCGATGGTTGGATGCGAATCTCTGACGTGACCTGAATCCAGCGCCGCGTTTCATTGCCAAACGCGCCGGCTACCAGCACAAAAATGAGGGCGGCGACCAGGCCAAAATAAATGTACCAGTGCATAGAAGTCAACACGCGGTAATCAATGGCGGCAAAGGTTAACATAATCATAAAACCAATGGCGGCCCAGCGCACCTGGGCTGCCGGTAGCCCCTCAAATGCCGGCGCGCCGGTCACGGCGCTGCGAATGATCAGCACACCATAAGCAGTTAGCAGCAAAACGGCTGCCACCAGCCATATATCAAAATAACGCCAGGTAGAAATACGTGTTGACATCAGCCGCAATCATAAAAAAAAGCCCGCCATCTGACGAGGGCAGGCCCTTGTTTTACACTGATTACTCATGTGGGTAATTGCGCAATTACTTAATTACCCACATGAGTAATCCCTACCGACGGCCGTTAGCATGAAGTGCCATCAACGGCACCTCCGCCACCAGCCGGCTTTCACGTTCATCCTGGTCTACATTCACCACCACATCCTCCGGGTTAATGTCCAGATGCTTCACAAAAACCTGGATGATCTCATCTTTAATTTGCGCCAGTACCCCCGGCGACACATCGCTGCGGTCGTGAATCAGTACCATTTGCAGCCGTTTTTTGGCCGTAGCCCCGCTCTTCTCTTCTCTGCCCAGTAACCGGTCTACCCAACTCATAGCCTTACCCATAACCCTTCTCCATCAATGGTCAATTGACAGTTGGCAATTGATAATTGTCAATTGAACAGGCTGCTCAACCTGTCTAAAAAGCTGATCTTTGCCTTCAATTCCATAAAGGGCACGTCTTCGCCTTCCAGTCGCCCGGCGATATTCCGAAATGCCTGGCTGGCGCTGGCGCCATTGCTGCCATTCATCGCCACTGGCGTTCCCTGGTTCGAGCCAATCAGGATGTGTTCATCTTCGGGAATAACACCCACAAGCTGAATAGCCAGAATATCAATAATGTCTTCAATGGAGAGCATCTCACCCCGGCTGACCATGGCTGGTTTGACCCGGTTGACAATTAAACAGGCTGGCCCTTTCTCTTCGGCTTCAATGAGGCCAATGATGCGGTCGGCGTCACGCACGGCGGAGACTTCAGGATTGGTGACGATGAGGACATGGTCGGTGGCGGCGATGGCGTTACGGAAGCCGCGTTCAATGCCGGCGGGGGAATCAATGATGATGTAGTCCATTTCCTGGCGCAGTTCGTTGCACACCAATACCATGTCTGAGGGGCTGACGGCCGATTTGTCGCGGGTTTGGGCAGCCGGGATGAGATATAATTCCTGATGGCGTTTGTCTTTGATCATCGCCTGACGCAGACGGCAGCGCCCTTCCACCACATCTACCAGGTCATACACAATCCGGTTTTCCAGCCCTAACACGATGTCCAGGTTGCGCAAACCAATGTCGGCGTCCAGAGCCACGACCTTGCGCCCGCGCATAGCCAGGGCTGTGGCCAGGTTGGCGGTGACGGTGGTCTTGCCTACGCCGCCTTTGCCAGAAGTTACAGTGATGACTTTTCCGCTCATAAGAGTCTCCTCTATCCACATGAGACATCCGATTTTTTGAAAAATCGGATGTCTGTCGTGAACTAATCTCTAATTCCCTGATTTCCATCGTTCGGCAATGATTTGCCCATTTTTGATAGACGCCTGTTCCGGGTAAGGGGTACGGCCTGCCTCGTGGGGGGCAATGGCGATCTGGTCGGCGATGCGCAGTTGGGTGGGGTTGAGGTCGAGGGCGCAGATGACGGCCGTATCATCACCCATGGCTCCAGCATGAACCAATCCCCGCAGCCGGCCCCATACCAACACGTCCCCACCGGCAATAATTTCGGCGCCGGCATTCACATCGCCCATGATGACCACGTGGCCGTCGTGCAGAATGGAACGGCCAGAACGCAGCGTTTCCCGCAGCATTAAAACCTGGGCGTCGCTTTGCTGGTGGGCAGGGGCATGGCCGTTGCCGGATGATTCTGGTAGATGGGCCAGGACGTTGCCATCCAGATCGGTCTGGCTGCCGGCCAGCCGGATGGCTAAATCCAGGTCACGGGCAATGGTGCGGGTTTCGGCGTTGTCGGCCAGGATGGCCCACAGTTCCAGATTGTATTCAATGAAGAGGCGTTGTAGTTGCAGAATTTGGGCTTTGTTTAACGGCCGTGCCTCCACCTGTAATGCCACCCGGCTGCCCTGGAAAAAAGCCCCCTTTTGCTGGAGTTCGGCCCGCAACTGCGCGCATAGTTCCGCAAACGACCCCTCGCTGCTGGTCGTGATGAGTAATCCGTCTCGAATCCCTTTGATGCGCAGTTGTTGTGCTTCCTGAATCATCGCACTGCCAATCTATACCCTATACTTATGTCAAATTGTTTGTCTATGCGGGATACTACAACAAAACAGAGTGTTGTAATAATACAACAAATGTGGAAAGATGGCAATACCCTTTTGTGATGCGTGATGCGTGATGCGTGATGCGTGATGCGTGATGCGTGATGCGTGATGCGTGATGCGTGATGCGTGATGCGTGATGCGTGATGCGTGATGCGTGATGCGTGATGCGTGATGCGTGATGCGTGATGCGTGATGCGTGATGCGTGATGCGTGATCGGACTTCGGATTACCGATTACCGATTACCGATTACTGATAACCGCACCGGTAGACGACGGCGCCCCCAGTGGCCGGGCTGGGGGGCAAAGATACCGGCACAGGGCGTACCGCAAGAGGGGCAACGGCCGTCGGCCGTCAACCGGTACGCCTTTAATTCATACCAATCACGTTCAATCAGCTTCAGGCCGCAGCCGTGGCAAAAGGTAGTATCGCCCGCTGCGTCATGCACATTGCCTGTGTAGGCATACCGGACGCCGTTTTTCCGGGCGATATTTCGGGCGCGGGTCAGCGTGGCCGGCGGCGTGTGGGGCACATCCATCATCTTGTAGTCGGGGTGGAAGGCGGAAAAGTGCATGGGTACATCTGGGCCTAATTCGGCTGCCACCCATTGGGTCATTGCTTCCAATTCGGCGTCTGTGTCGTTCCAGCCGGGGATGATCAGGTTGGTAATTTCAAACCAGACGTTGGTTTCATGTTTTAGATAGAGCAGGGTATCCAACACCGGCTGCAATTCCCCCGCGCACAACTTCTGGTAAAACGCTTCGCTAAACCCCTTCAAATCCACGTTGGCGGCATCTATGTAGCGGTAAAATTCGCGGCGGGATTCATCACACATATACCCGGCGGTCACGGCCACCGATTTGATGCCCAGCTCGCGGCAGGCCAGGGCTACGTCAATAGCATATTCCATGAAAATGACGGGATCATTGTAGGTGAAGGCGACGCTGTGGCAGCCCAACCGCTCGGCGGCGCGGGCAATGGTTTCTGGCGAGGCCTGGTCGGCCAGGGTATCAATCTCGCGGGATTTGCTGATGTCCCAATTCTGGCAAAATTTACAGGCCAGGTTGCAGCCGGCGGTACCAAAGCTGAGCACGGCCGTGCCCGGCAAAAAGTGGTTGAGCGGTTTCTTTTCGATAGGGTCTACACAATAGCCGCTGGAACGGCCGTAAGTGGTGAGTACAATCTGGTCGTTATGCCGCATCCGCACAAAACAGAGGCCCCGCTGCCCCTCGTCTAATTTGCAGGCGCGCGGGCAGACATCACACTGAATACGGCCATTGTCCAGCACATGCCAATACTTTGTTGGAAAATAATCTATCTGGTTCATCTCATTTCCCCCATGTGATTGGTAAGCGTTCAGACTTGATAAGTTTATTACCAGAGGCGTTTGCCGCCATTCAGGCGCAAAAACTTGTCAAGTCTCTAGAGGAACTGAACGGTTACTGTGATTGTCTATCGCGGCAATCGTGTTTACAGTATACTACAAATGTGCTGGTGATTGGTGTTTACTTCCATCACCAAAGGAGAGAGCCTATGAACAAGATACGCCAACCGGCGGTAGCCGGCATGTTTTACCCGGCAGACCCCGGCCGTTTGCAGGGGATGGTGTATGAATTTTTAGACACGGCCGTATCCCCATCCACGCCGCTCAACCCCAAAGCCATCATCGCCCCCCATGCCGGGTATATTTACTCTGGCCCCATTGCTGGCTCGGCCTTCAACCCCTGGCAGGAGCAGTTAGCCCATGTAACCCGTATCATTCTCATTGGCCCGGCGCATACCATGGCTATCACTGGGCTGGCTGGCGTCAGCGCCGGCGCCTTTCGCACGCCATTGGGGGATGTGCCGGTGGATGGGGATGGGATGGAACGATTACGGCCGTTGCCCCAGGTTCACATTCACGACGGCGCGCACAGCCGGGAGCATTGCCTGGAAGTGATGCTGCCCTTCTTGCAACTGCTGGCCCCCCAGGTGAAGATTGTGCCGTTGGTGGTGGGGCAGAGCAACGGCCGTGATGTAGCCGAGGTGCTGCAGATCCTGTGGGGCGGCCCAGAAACCCGCATCGTCATCAGTTCTGACCTCAGCCACTACTACGATTACACCACTGCCCAAAGGTTAGACGCCGCTACCGCCCAGGCCATCGAAACCTTGCAGCCGGAGAAGTTAGGCAGTGAAAGCGCCTGCGGCCGTATCCCCATTCAGGGTTTGTTATACCAGGCCCAGACGCAAGGTTTACAGGCACACACCGTAGACCTGCGCAACTCTGGCGACACGGTCGGAAGCAAAGATCGCGTGGTCGGCTACGGCGCGTTTCTATTTGCCTGACAAAGGTGGAGATTGCTGTGATGCGTGAGATTTTTCCGGTCACGCATCACACCCCTTCGCCCCCTAAAAGCCTCAATTCTCGTTGGCGCTCATCCCCCATGTTTTCGTGTGGTCAGGTTTCTTTTCCGTGAAGGTCAAATCCTCCGTTGACACCGGTGTGATCTCCGTAATGCCTTCAATACCGGCCGCTGCCAACAACCCTCTAACCATTTCCGGGTCGCGGAATATACCAATTATCATAGCCATCCTGGCATGTTCCCGCACCAATTGGAGGCGGTCACCGCTTTCCCAAAAGCCGGTATCATCATCCACCTTCAAATCGCTGATAAAATGAGTTTGGGCATCACGCAGCAGTTCCACAATCTGGATGTGCGCTTTAATCTGGCCGGTTGTTTTCACCCAGTTCACTTCATGTTCCAGGTAAAATCCCGGCTCCTCCTTGATGCCCATGCCTATACCCAGGCCCGTTTCGGCCGGTTCCAAACGCCCCGGCATGGCTGTGTAAAAGACCATCTTCCCCGCCCGGTTAAAGGTCAGGGTTAACGTTTCCGTACCCGGCGGTTGAATGTTGAGGCCGCGCACCCGATCATCCACCGGTTTCAGCCCCAGGCCCAGCTGCCCGGTTTGGAACCCCGGTCTGTCCGTATCCGTCACTTTATGGGAGACCGGGTAATAGGCATGGCCAATGATCCGCTCATTGACCTCCCAACTGGGCCAGCCCCATTCGTTGGCCTTGAACATCATATGGGTGATAAATTCCCAAACCTTGCCAGGATCATCCAGATTCCCTTCATAATTGATGGTAATGCCCATAATTTTTCTCCCAAGTGTAGGGCAAGATGCCATCCTGCCCCACTTTTTCACCGGTTGTCGTTCACCAGCCGGTTAATGTGTGCCGCACCGGCCAACACCGCCAGGGTATCGCCAGCCGCCAATATGCGCTCACCCGCCGGATGAAAATCAGATACGCCATTGTGCCGCAGCAGAACAATGCTCACTTCATATTCTTGTTCAATCTGCCCCATGTTTTTGCCAATCAGCGCCGACCGGGGCGAAATTTGCATCTGTGCCAGACTGAACGACTCTCCTTCCACGGTAATGGGACGGGTGACGTCTACATTGGCGGCGGCCGTGGCAAAGATGGGCGCAGACATGCCGGTGGCGCTCATGGCGCGGAAACCAAAACGTTCTTGCAAAGCCTGGGCAAAATCATCGTCAAAGATGCGGATGACTACGTTAATGTCTGGGTTTAGCTTTTGCGCTTTGAAGGCGATTTGCATATTCACGCTGTCATTTTGGGTGCAAATGACCAGCGCGCGCGCCTTTTGAATGCCCACACCGTGCAAAATCTCCTCACGGCGGGCATCCCCTGGCACCACCGGCACTCCCATAGCCTGTGTCCGCGAAATTAGCTCCTCAGCGGGTTGCAGTTCAATCGCCACCACATCTTGATGCAGTTCGTGTAACTCTCTGGCCACGCGAAAACCCAGATGCCCTAAACCAACCAGAACCGTGTGATTATTAAACGTAGAGGCTACAGCCATTTCCCACTCCTTTGTGCGCTGCCGCCGATTAAACAGGAGAAAGCCAAAATCGGTCAGCCCCATGGCCAGCACCACCAGGCCAATGATGGGCATAAGAAAGTAAAAGAGTTCCAACCGGATGTCGTCGGGCAGTTCGTCGCCGAGCGGTTGGAAGAAGGTAAGGCCCATGACGTGATAGATGGCTTCGCCCAGGTCGCTACTGCCGATAGGCTCGCCTAACTGCCGGGCCAGATGGTGATAGATCATGCCGCCGATGACAACGGCCGTACTAAATAACACCAACGGCCACAAAAATTGCCGCACCAGCAGCAAGGTGTCCCGCCAGACCGCGCGTAACGGCCGTAGCCGCCGCCAGATGATCGTCCGCTTACCACTCACCCCGGCATATTACTCCAAACGGAAATGAAACGGTAGTAAAGCGACTGGCGCCAGTTTGACGTGCTGCAAGGCGAAGGGAATACCAATGATGGTGATGGCCAGCAGCAGTGCGCCGGTAAGGTGCGCCAGGGCGATTTCCCAGCCAAAAAAGATGGCCCAGATAATATCCATCACCAAAAACAGACAACCGCCCTCGCTTTTATCTTGGGCTACCACCTCTTTGCCAAAGGGGGCGATGGTGGCCACGCCCAGCCGGATGGCTTGCATTCCAAAGGGAATACCGATAATGGTCAGACAGAGTAACGCCCCACCGATTATATACATGGCGGCGGCAATAAACCCGCCAAAAATAAGCCATACCAGATTGCCTAAAAAGCTAATCATTTTGTCTCCTTTAGGACAGCGCCGGATACAGGGCACGGCCGTTCGTTTCCAACAAGACGGTTTTGCCTGGCGCCTGGCGCATTTGTGTGCTTTTGATATTGCGAGTATATACGCACTTGCCCGGCCTGTGTTACAACCAGACGGATTTTGACTATAATCGGGCAAATTCAAAAAAGGGGATGAACCACGAAGGATGCGCAGGTTTAGCAACGTGAAATTCGTGGCGCTATGTAGATGGACAAGATGGAACACGGCCGTAGCCACATTACCACTGCTTTTCAAAACGCCTTAGCCACGCAGACGGCGGCGCTGATGCCCTATTTCACGTTGGGCTACCCGGATCGGGAAACTTCGCTGGCGGTGGTGGAGGCCATTGCTCCCTACAGCGATTTGCTGGAATTGGGCGTGCCCTTTAGCGATCCATTGGCCGATGGGCCAACCATCCAGCGCAGTACCCAGATCGCCCTGGAAAATGGCACGACGACGGCCGGTTGCCTGGAAATGGTGCGCGAACTGCGCGGGCGCGGCGTCCATGTCCCCATCATGCTCATGGGCTATTACAATCCGATTCTAGCGTATGGGTTGGCGCCTTATGTGCAAGACGCGGCAGCAGCGGGGGTGGATGGTTTTATTGTGCCCGATCTGCCGCCGGAAGAGGCGGATGAATTAGAGCAGGCGGCAACGGCCGTTGGCCTCTGCCTGATTCACTTTCTGGCCCCCACCAGCAGCCCGGAGCGGGTGGCGATGGTGGCGGCGCGGGCGCAAGGTTTTATCTACCTGGTTAGCCTGACTGGGGTGACGGGGGCGCGCCAGCAAATGCAGAGTAACCTGGGCGATTTTGTAAACCGCGCCCGGGCACAAACGCAAACGCCATTGGCGGTTGGGTTTGGCATTGGCACGCCGGAACAGGCGCGGGAAGTGGGGGCGCTGGCCGATGGCGTGATTGTAGGCAGCAAATTGATCAATGTGGCGGATGGGGCGGTGGATAAGCCGACGGCCGTAGCCGCCTTCGTCCGTTCATTGCGCGAAGCATTAACCGCTACCGCACCAACCGGGGATTAGCCCAGTAAGCAAGTTGATCGGTTTCGCTCACGGCCGTAGCCTCCAACCATACCTCTACTTTTTTCCCAACCAGTTCGGCCAGCGGAATTTGCACATCCACCCAGACCGCCGGGCTATCTGCGGGCAGGGCGGGCTGCTCAAACAGCGTTTCTCCGTCCAGACGTAACCGGTAGGCGATGTCGGGTTGGGCGAGTACGGCTGTGTGCAATGTTAACCCCTCCGTCACATTTATTGTGAAGGTGTGCCCCGTCCATTTGTCTGGCATCGGGGTGATAGGAACAGCCAGGCGATGGTCGTTAGCCTCGCCCGCAGCCGTCATCTTATCCACCTGATCCACCCACAAAAAGATCGTCTCTGCGCAATCGGCCAGTTCCGGCATCAGGTTGTAGACCTGTCCGTCGGCATAATCCAGAACGATGAAGGTGGGGTCGGCACGGCCGTGCGCCGCCAGATGCTTCAGGCTGCCGCCCGGCCTTTCCAGCCACACGTCATACCACACCTGCATCACGCTGCGCGTAAAGTCCGGCGAAATGGGAAAACGGAAGGAAAAGATATGCGTTTCTGGCGAAAGCTCCGGTATCAGCTCATAAAGCTGCGCTTTGGCCTCTTCTTCCTCCGTCACATTGGCCAGCCAGGCCCGCTGTGACACCTGAATTTCGCGGATGTGGTGGATAAGTACGGCCGTGAACAAAACCCCTACCACAACCATCACCACCCGCTCTCTTTGCCACCGCCCTTCTCCCTTCTTTCTTCTTCCTTTCCCTTCTTTGCCCCTACTTCGGCTTTGCTCAGCACAAGTTTGTGCTTTTGCATGGAGCAAAAGCATTTGCACCGTCCCCCCAATCGCCAGTGCCAGCCCGATCCCCGCCTGGTAAATGTGTCGCCCGGCATACAAATTGGGCAACTGCGACCACAACGCCCAATAGATGAAAAACAGATGCGCCAGCGCCCACAACAGCCAGAAACGCACCACCCAATTCCCCTGCCATAGCCAGACCACCAGCACAAACCCCACGCCTGCTACAAACAAATTGGCGGCGAAACCGGAAAGGTCAAGCACAGCATTCACAAAACTGAACCGATACGCTGTCACCAGCACAAACTCGGCCACTTCCGGCCATTGCAGATAGGCTAGCCACTCCGTCAGCGTCCGGTCAGCGATTTGCACGGTGGGGTTGGGACGGGTGAATTGGATATAGATCAGGACGGCCGTGACGAAAGCCAACAATCCCAATGCCAGTAATTCTTGGGGAGAGATCAGAGATTGGAGATTAGAGATGAGAGAGTGTTTGCGTTCCCTCTTTAATCTCCAATCTCCAATCTCCAATCTCCACATCACCACCAGCAGTAACAAAAACGGCGGCAATAACACCGTCTCCTCGTGGGTGAGCAGGGCCAGCAGGGAGATGAAGAAGACCAGGAGCAGACGAGGGGTAGACGGCCGTCGCAAATATCCCATCATCGCGCTCACCGCCGCCAGCGAAAAAATGGCCCCCATCACAATGGCCACGCTGCTAATCCACGTGACCACATCCACCCAATGCGCGTGAATGGCAAAGAGTACGGCCGTGACCAACGCCGCCGCCACCCCCAACCGGAACTGCCGCGCTACCCGGTAAATCAGGGCCACCGCCAGCGCATGAAACCAGAGCAAAATAATGTAATACCCAAACGGCTCCCAGCCCAAAATCAACCGGTTCAGCCAGAACCAGATATTCTGTGTGGGCCGGTAATACCAGGGCACGGCGTTGGGATTAAAAACCTGAAGAATGGTTGCCGGTTCCTGCACAAATCGCTTGACATAATCAAACTGAATGTAATCATCCCCCACAAAAGAGCGTATAAACGGCGGCATATACACCACCAGCGTCGCCAGAATCAGCGCCACCATGCCCCAGCGGGCCAGCAGTTGTTGTTTTTGTGTTGTCCTCATTTGGGTTATTATCCCCACACGTCTGGCAACCTGACAAATGAGTAAGCGGTAAGCAGTGAGCAGTAAGCAGTCCGGGTTGCTCACCGCTCACTGTTCACTGCTCACTGGAGAATCAAATGACCAACCAACTCATCCACGAAACCAGCCCCTACCTGCGCCAACATGCCGATAATCCGGTGGCCTGGTATCCCTGGGGCGAAGAAGCGTTACAAAAGGCTAAAGCCGAGGACAAACCGATCCTGTTAAGCATCGGCTATGCCGCCTGCCACTGGTGCCATGTGATGGCCCATGAGAGTTTTGAAGATGAGGCCACGGCCGTCTTCATGAACCAGCACTTCATCAACATCAAAGTAGACCGCGAGGAGCGCCCCGACCTGGACAGCATCTACATGCAGGCCGTGGTGGCCATTACCGGGCAGGGGGGCTGGCCGATGACGGTGTTCCTGACGCCCGACGGCCGTCCCTTCTATGGCGGCACCTACTTCCCCCCCACGCCCCGCTACGGCATGATCTCTTTCATGCAGATCCTGCAGCGCATTGTCCAGGTGTGGCAAACGGAGCGCGACGTGGTGGAACGGCAGGCCGATGACATTGGCGGACACATCAGCCGCACCATCTCCCTGGAAAAACAACCCGGCGTTTTGGAACGCGGCATGTTCAGCCGCGCTGCGTCCACCCTCTTTAACCAGTTTGACAAACAATTGGGCGGTTTTGGTGGCGCGCCCAAATTCCCGCCGTCTATGACGCTGGAATTTTTGCTGCGCCATTATTTGCAATCAGGCGACGGCATGGCGCTGCACATGGCCGAACTGACGCTGCAAAAGATGGCCACCGGCGGCATGTATGACCAGTTAGGCGGCGGTTTTGCCCGCTATTCTACCGACGTTCACTGGCTGGTACCCCACTTTGAGAAGATGCTCTATGACAATGCCTTGCTGGTGCGCGTCTATTTGCACGCCTGGCAAATCACCGGCAGACCCCTTTACCGGCGCATCGTGGAGGAGACGCTGGATTTTGTGGCGCGGGAGATGCGCCACCCTGGCGGCGGTTTTTACAGCAGCTATGACGCCGACAGCGAGGGGGAAGAAGGCAAGTTTTATGTGTGGACGGCCGTCCAAATCCGCGACATTTTAGGCGACGATGCCGACCTGTTCATGACCTACTTCGGCGTGACCGAACATGGCAACTGGGAGGAGGTTAACATCCTGCACATCCCCCGCGAACCGGAAGTAGTGGCGCAGGAAATGGGGCTGGAGGTAACCGTGCTGGAAGCACAGCTCACCCCCCTTAAACAAAAATTGTTCGCTGCCCGCGCCCAACGCATCCCCCCCGGCCTGGATGACAAGGTGCTGACCGCCTGGAATGGGCTGATGCTGGCGGCCTTTGCTGAGGCGGGGCGGGCGCTCAAACGGGAGGATTACACGGCCGTCGCCATCGAAAACGCCCAATTTTTATACCGGAAAATGCGCGATGCAGACGGCCGTCTATTGCGCACCTGGAAATCCGGCCAACCCTTGGGCCGTCTGAACGGCTATCTGGAAGATTACGCCTATCTGGCCGACGGCCTGCTGGCACTCTACCACACCACCTTTGACGCGCAATGGTTCACCTGGGCGCGGGAACTGGCCGAAGTCATGCTCACCCGCTTCCTGGACGCCGAACACGGCGGCTTTTTTGACACATCCGACGACCACGAGGAATTGCTCCACCGCCCTAAAGATGTGCAGGACAACGCCATCCCCAGCGGCAATGCCATGGCCGCGCTGGTATTGCTGCGGCTGGGTTTGTACACTGGCGAAGGATTGTATGGGGATGTGGCGGAAACGGCCGTGTCCGCCCTTTACGGCCCCATGCTGCAATACCCCAACGCCTTTGCCCAATGGCTGATCGCCGCCCAATTCATCACCGGCGAACCGCAAGAAGTGGCCATCATCGGCCAGCCGGACGCGCCGGACACCCAGGCGCTCATTGAAACCGTCTTCGCCCATTACCGGCCCCATCTGGTAGTCGCCGTTGGTGAAACCGGCGACGCCATTCCATTACTGGCAAACCGTGAGCCGCGCGATGGCCGGGCCACCGCCTACGTTTGCCGCCGCTTTGTCTGCCAACGACCGGTCAACACACCGGAGGCGCTGGCAGCGCAGCTAACCGGCGCATAAATTTGCGCTCGCACAAGGTGAAGACCGTCTCGCGGTCTGGCAGTCAACCGACGAAGTGCCTGCCCCCAACCTTTTGAAAGGTCGGTTTAGCAATGGTAGCAGCGGTTTCAATCGCTGCATTTAACGATATTGACAAGACGTTTGTTGATAGGTAAGATGTGTACATTCATGCGTAAATATGTACATATGGGGCGAAACAGCTATGACCAAAGTCTCGGCGACAAATTTTAGAAAACATCTGTTTGACTATTTAGACAGAGTGGCTGGCGGTGAGATCATTGTGATCCAGCGTAACAATCAGGAGGTAGCCCGTCTGATCCCGGTTGTTCAGAGTGATTGGCGGGAAAATATGAAGATCACACCGGAACTTTTGGTTTCACCTGAAGAATTTATAAAGCCACTTGATGATATCTGGGAGGAGTACGTGTGACCCAAGGTGCGTATTTGTTCGACACACACGCACTCATTTTCTGGGCGAACAAAACCTCAGTATCAGCGGAGTTCATTAAATTTTTTGATCACCAGGCGCAACAAGGTGCTTTACACGTCTCTTCAATTACCTTTTGGGAAATCGCTTTATTAGTTCAGAAAGGCAGATTAGCCATCCCGGACATCCATGCCTGGAAAAATGAACTCTTGAGCCAAACGAATATCCAACTGATTAACCCCTCCGCCACAGAAATGATTGACTCAACCTTGCTACCGCCTCACCATAAAGACCCCTTTGACCGCTTATTGCTCGCCCAGGCAAAGCACAATAACCTGATTCTGGTAACGCGGGATCAGCTAATGCTGACTTATACCGTCCCCCAAATCTGGATGTAAACCAAATCATGATCACCCTACACATCAAATCCATTTACCTTGAATCATCCTCGGATGATGGCTTTCGGGTGCTGGTAGACCGGCAACTGCCGCCAGGTCTGACGCCGGAATCGGCACGGGTTGACCTGTGGTTGGGCGAGATTGCCCCCAGCCCGCGCCTGCAAAAGTGGTTCCGCGATAATCGGGAGAAGTGGGACGAATTCGTGGAAAGTTATTATAACGAACTGGATGACAACAACACGGCCGTGACCCGCCTCTTCCAACAAGCCACCGCCGACCGTATCACCCTGCTCTTCATCGCCAAAGACGCCCGCTACAACACGGCCGTAGCCCTGAAACGCTACCTGGAAGGGGAAGAGTAGAATCCGTCATCCGTAATCCGTAATCGGTAATCCATAATCCGTAATCTGTAAATCGGTAGTCGGTTTACGGATTACGGTTCACAGAGGACGGACATGCAATTCAGTAAATTCTGCACACCTGCCCAACAGCTTTATTTCCCTCCGATACTCGATTACCTGCACCAGACGCAGCCAGACCAGCCGCACTGCTGGTGGGAATGGTTTATTGAGCGCGTCTTTGGCGGCCAAAACAATCTGCTTTACCATGCCCACCGTGAGGATGAGGGCGACACTGTCGCTGTCAAATTTACGCGGCTGGATGAACGTCGCCGGGCCAGCCGGGAATCCCATGCCTTGTGGGCGCTGCAAGAAGCGGGACGGGAACTGGCCCCTGTGCCTTTTGTGCTGGTAGAAGGGCGGTATCACGGCCGTCAGGCCGTTATCCAATCCTGGTTCGATGGCCCCGTAATCCCCACAACACCCTAATCACCGGCCGAGTGGGAGATGCTGCTGGATCATGTGCTGGCGGTGCATACGGTACGGCCGTCAGACACACCTGCACTGAGCATAGCCGAAGTGGCCGTGCCCCTCCCCCCTGCCACCCTGCGCGCCACCCACCCCCATGAACTGCTGGCCTTTTTGCAGCAACGCGCTGCCGCCTTGCCACCTGATGCCACCATCGAGCCGGTCGCCGCTTTGCTGGCTGGCCTGGAAAAACGGGAGTTCCGCGATTGGCCGGCCCCCTCATTGGCGCTGCTGCACTGTGACCCTAACCTGCGCAATTTTGTGCGACGGCCGTCTGGCTGGCTGTCTGTGGATTGGGAAAACAGCGGGTGGGGCAATCCGGCGCTGGAAATTGCCGACCTGATGGCCCATGCCGCTTACATGGATGTGCCAATGGCAATCTGGGAATGGGTGGTGCAGCAGGTGGTGGAACGGTGGGAGGATGACACGGCTGTCACCCGCATCTGGGCCTATTACCCGCTCCTACTCACCTTCTGGGTCGTCATTTTTACCCAAAGCATGTACGAATTAACACATGGTCTGCCCAACAACCGCCTGGCCCCCCGCCCATCGGATTGGGCCGAAACGCTGCCACAAAAGTACAACTATTACCTGCAATTGGCAGGTAATTGGGTAATTGAGACGCCAATACCCAATTACCCAATTACCCAATTACCCCTTCCCGCAGCCACACGGCCGTACCCCTCCCATAATGGGGTGAGCAGATGAAGGGGTGGGCGATAAGGACATCGCAGGGTAACGGCCGTGCCCCATCCGTTTATCTGCTATCATCCATCCGCTGCCCGACAAAACCACCCTTCCGCACGCCTGCAAATATTCTCAGGACGGCACGGTACGCCAGGAAACAATTCCGTGCAAAAAGTGACGCCAAAGGGGGTCCAACCAAATACCTTTTCATCCTTCGTGGCGGGTAATTGCCCATGTTTGACTCTGCTGAAAATTGCGTTTAGATGGGCTATACTAACCGGTAAACACCTTCCACTTGGACGGTTATCCATCTTCACTGGGGGCAAGATGTTATGAGTGAACCAGACTACAGACAACCCAAACAGGAGCTAGAAGCGGCACTGGCTGAAAGTGAAACCCGTTACCGCAACCTGGTAGAGGCGTCTCCGTTAGGTATTGCTGTTCATGCTGATGAAAAAATTGTATATATCAACCCGGAAGCCGTGCGGCTAATGGGTGGACAAACGGCCGATGACTTTCTGGGTCGTTCCATTTGGAGTTTTATCCATCCAGATGATCTGGCAGGCGTCAAAGAGCGCATCCGGCAGCTATATACCATGCGGCAAGATGTGGCTATGGTGGAAGAGAAGTTTATCCGGCTAGACGGCCGTGCCGCCGCCCCTCCGTACAATGGCTGCAAAATCGGCGTTTCTACTTCCAGGAAGTCGTTGTCATCCATGAACCGGCGCAGGGCGGTAATGATTTTGGCGCGGGTGCGAAAGACGTGGCGTACCGCCGGGTTGGTCGCCAGGTCGGCGTATCGTTGGCGGTATCGTTCTTCTACGTTGGAGAATTCGCTGTGGCGTACTATTTCGCCATCTACCTCTTCTTCTTTTACCACCGGCAGCGGGCTGATCGCTTTGCTGAGCATCTTCCACTGGCTGACGCGCAGGCTCACTTCCCCGGCTTTGGTGCGGAACATGAGGCCGCTGGCCTGGACAAAGTCGCCTAAATCGAGCAGGCGGCGAAAAATTTGGTGGGATTGTTCACCAATCTCTTCCTGGCGGACGAAGAGTTGTAAACGGCCGTAGCCATCCTCAATGTGGGCAAATACCGTCTTGCCCATGTCCCGGAAACTGACGATGCGACCACAGATGGTGACGGCTATTTCGGCCGCTTCATCGGCTGCAAAAGCGGTTTTGGCGTCGGTGGTGGTGTGGCTGCGTTCTACCCGCAGCGGGTATGGCTCAATCCCTGCTTCCTGGAGACGTTCCAGTTTGGAGAGGCGCTGCTCTTCCAGGTGTGTTGGTTGCCAACTCATACTTCACCTTTTCAAAAAAAAGCCCGTGTGATTCACGGGCTGATAACTGTTTGGGATGACGGCCGTGTGGCCTGCCTACTCAATCTTAACGACCCGAAATTCGATCATGCCGTTAGGTGCATTCACGCGCACGGTATCGCCCCGCTTGGCGCCCAACAGCGCCTTGCCCAGCGGGCTTTCGTTGGAGATGCGCCCCTCTTCCGGGTTAGCTTCGGCCGCGCCGACCAGATGGTACTTTTCTTCGTCGTCAATCCCTTCTTCGGAGATAGTGACCCAACTACCAATGCGCACCACGTCATTTTTGCCGTTGTCTTTAATTAGTTGGTAATTTTTGAGAATTTCTTCCAATTCCTGGATGCGCCCTTCCACAAACGCCTGTTCATTGCGCGCCGCTTCCAGCCCGGCATTTTCCACAAAGTCGTCGTCCTGACCATCTTCAAATGCCGCCTGCAAACGGTCGGCTACTTCTTCGCGTTTAACAGTCTTTAAGAAGTCCAGTTCTTTGGTTAGTTTTTCTACGCCTTCTTGGGTGAGTAGATGAGGTTTCAAAGTTGTCATTTTCCAGCTTTATTAAGGGAAATACCGCTGCTGCCAGCGGTATACATCCTTTGAGTTTGAAGTTAGGGGCGAGATTATAGCAAGTTCGGTTGCAATGTCCAGTTTGTTTCAATAAACTTCCCCCTCATTCCTCCGGAAACTCTGGGTTCCCGGGGAAATGAGGGGATGATATGACCAAACGACAATTGGGATTTCTGTTTATTGCTCTGGGGGTTACGGCCGTGTTGGGTCTGTTTGCGCTGGATATTGTGCGCGCCGGGCAGCACCAGGGCATTGGCCCGGCGCAAAAGCAGGCCATGGTGGCCGCCGGGCTGGCGGTGCTGGTGGGGTTGACGCTCTTACCTTTAGGAAACCGTCCCGCATGAACATACAAATGACCAGTGACAAATGACAAATGACAAATTAGAAAAAGCAACCCTGATAGCAGCCCGTGTGTTGATTGGGCTGGCGTTGGCGGCGTTTGTTGGCTATCTGCTGGTGTACACCATTTATGCTGTGGAGTTGTTCCGTTTTCCGTTTGATTATGACCAGGGGGAGGGGTTTGAGTTAATGGACACGGTGTTGTTTAGCCAGGGCGAATGGCCGTACCGTGACAATGACCAATACCCATTTTACTCCTCCAATTACCCGCCGTTGTTTCACGTCGTCATTGTGCCGCTGGTGTGGCTTTTTGGGCCGCAGTATTGGACGGGGCGGCTGGTTTCGTTTGTGGGGACGCTGATCACGGCCGTAGCCATCTCCTACGGCGTGCAGCGGCACATCCGGCGCTGGTGGCTGGCGGCGCTGGTGGGGTTGGCTTTTCTGGCCTCTAACTATGTGTACCATGTGGGGCCGCTGTTCCGGCAGCACATGTTCATGGTGATGTTCGAGACGCTGGCGGTCGTTTGGCTGACCATCACCATTGACAGAGAGGAGAAGGACGGCCGTGCCTATCCCAAACGGCTGCTCATTGTCATGCTGCTGCTGCTGGCGGCCGGTTATACCAAACAACTGGCCTATGCCACCGTCATCGCTGTGTTCATCTTCCTTTTTATTCGTAATCCCAAACGGGCCGTGCTGTGGGCGATTCCTTTTGCGGCCGTTACCGGCCTGATCTTTTTGTGGATTAACTGGGCCACGGACGGCTACTGGTTTTTGAATACGGTCACGGCCAATATCAACCCGTTTGTGCCGGGGCAGGCGCAAGGGTTGTACCGGCAGTGGTTTAACTTGCACACGTTGTTGGTGGTCACGGCCGTGTGTTATGCCATCTACCAGCTTTATTTTGAACGGCTCTCGGCGTACTCCATCTGGTTTGTGGTGGCGGCGGTGAACAGTGTGACGGCCGGGAAATGGGGCGCGGGTGAATCCTATTTTGCCGCCGCCATTGCCGCCAGTTGCATCTTGACGGGGTTGGCTTACGGCCGTGTCTTGAATCGTCTGCAACTGGTCAATCCTTCGACAAGCTCAGGACAGGTTGGTCAATGGTCAATGGTCAATGGGCCATGGCGGCGATGGTTGTATCCGGCGGCGCTGTTGATTGTGCCCGTGCTATTCTTGTGGCAGGCGGAGCGCCTGTTTCATATGCCCACGCATACGCCCGCGCTGGCAGGGGTAGCCCGCGCCCTGGGCAAACCAACGGAGGTATGGATTGCGCCGCAGACCTCCTGCTCCGCGCCGCGCCCGCCGGAGTCTATTCCCTATGTAGATGCTGCCGGTGTATCTTTGCTGGGGCGGCCACCCAACGCGGCTGATACAGCGGCGGGTAAAGCCATTGCCGCTGCCATCGCCCAGGGGAATACGGCCGCTTTTGGCGAAGATGCCGGTTTCAACTTTTACATCGGCCGGGATGTGATCACCAATCCTACGCAACTGCTCAACCTGTATAACAATAACCAGGTTGACCTGACGGAGATGCTGGCGATGCTGGATGAGCAAGCGTTTGACACAGTGGTACTAAGAGCGCAGTTTTATCCGCCGCCCGTTTTGGATATGATTGGGCAGCGATACGAAACGCAAGAACTGGTGCAGATGAATGGTTTTGTTTATTGCATCATGCGGCCGCGATTTAGAGATTAGAGATTGGCGATTCCCCCAATCTCCAATCTCTAATCTCTAATCTCTAATCTCTAATCTC
>JABFFZ010000046.1 GCA_013112725.1 Chloroflexota bacterium | reverse complement strand
GCCAGCGCCACCGCATACGCCTCGTCGCCCGCGGCCATCGGCAGCACCGTGGCCGCAATCATCGGCCCCAACGACGAATCCGGCCCCAGCACCAAAAACGGGGAGGGGCCAAAGATGGCGTAGGCAAACAGGCAGACAATGGTCGTGTACAGGCCGGTGATGGCCAGCAGCCCCGCCAGTTCGGCATAGGCCATGCCCTGCGGCACCAACAGCGCACACAACACCACCCCCGCCAGCACGTCTTTTCCGACAAAGGCGCGGTTATACGTGCGCGCCACGCGAATACCCGGCGCCCACTTTTCCAGCCGGGCCAATCGGGGGAGTTGGGGAGGATGGGGTGTTGTCATGTTTTCAATCAGGCAGGTACCACAACTTTCAACGCCCCTGGTATTACCTTCAGGGAGATGGGGGTACGGCCGTAATACTCACCATCCGTCCACACCGGTTGATCCGGCTCGGTCTCAATCGTCACCTCTTGGCCGCGCCAGATGAACTGGTTGGCCATACCCGTGTGCAGGTTGACCACCCGCCCCACAGCCGCCGCCAGGGTGCGGATATTGTGAATATCCAACACAAACACATCCACCAGCCCATCATCTGGCTTCGAAAAGTCGCCTGTTACGGCAATGCCCGTCCCTGCTTTAGCCGCGTCTACTACATACATACAGCTTCACGGCCGGCATTTCCATCACCTGCCCGTCAATCGTGATACGATAGTGGACTTCCCGGTCTTTTCGTTCTCTGGCGCGATGGTAGGTGTTGACCACGTAGGCAAACGTGCCGTATTTGTCTTTGTCTTCGCGGCTGGTTTGTTCTTCTGGCTCAATGCCCACGTAGAGCCGCTGGATAAAGCACGAATCCCCTAACTGCACCACATTAATGGGGCGCAGTCGGCCACCGGTACAGAGCAGTTCCGTCGCCGGCCGCAGCTCTTTTGGCGTTCCCAATTCGGTGGCAAAACTGTTGCCGGTGCCGCCGGGCAAGACACCCATCACTGCGTTCGTGCCCAAAATGCCCTTGGCAATTTCATGCTGCGTACCATCGCCGCCATACTCGGCGACCAGGTCGGCCCCGGCTGTGGCGGCCGCCCGCACCTGTTCGGTGGCGTCGCCATATTTTTTGGTGACGCTCATGTTCCAGTCCACGTCATATTGCCGGAAAACGTCATTCAAGGTGTTGAGAATGGATTCATCTTTACCCGCTGCCTGGTTGATGACCACATGGATTTTTTTGTAGGGTGCTTCTATCATCGGTTTAACTGCACCGTTCTTACACCTTTTTGGTACTACGCCTCTACCAGGCCACTGCCCTATAGTCTAAAGCGAGATATGATATAGTGCATGTGACCCTTGATTGTGCAGTAGATGGTTAATCGGGTCAAGATAATTTATGCAAGGACAGCAATTCTCAATTTACCAGTAACCGTTCAGTTCCTCTAGAGACTTGACAAGTTTTTGTGCCTGAATGGCGGCAACTGCCTCTGGTAATAAACTTGTCAAGTCTGAACGCTTACATTTACCAAGAGCCAGCGATTAAAATCGCGCCTACAGAGAGCAAAGCCCACCCTTCAACAGGTTCAGGGCAGGCTCGGCGTGGGCTGGTCGCCAGTTGGCGCAGGCCGACTTTGCCTTTTGTAGGTGCAGATTTATCTGCCGCCGCCGGGCACATTGAGAATTGCTGATGCAAGGAGAAAAAATGGCAAAAAACAATTGGTATTGGCGTTTTTACAGATGAGATGGCGGTAGACACGGCCGTCACCGAGGTGAAGCAGTGGGATAAAGCCGGCAAGGAAATCAAGCTCGGCTCTATCGCCATCCTCGTCAAGGACAACAACGGCAAAATTAAGACTCAGAAATTGGGCGCCCGCCATACAAAGACCGGCGTACTTGGCGGTGTGTTGGCCGCTATTCTGTCCGGCGGCGTGACGTTGCTGGCCGGTGTGGTGGTCGGCAGGATGACGGGTGGCTTTTTCCGCAAGGGGTTGGGTCTGTCGAAAGAGGACGTGGAACGGATTGGCGGTGAACTGGACAACGGCCGTGCCGCTGTTTGTATTCTGGCTGCCACTGACGAAGCTGAAGCCGTCGCCGCCAAATTAACTGAATTGGGCGGTGAGGCCGAAACGCACGAAGTCATGGAAGAAACGGTGGAAGAAGCGGCTACGGCCGTAGAAGAAGCTGCTGAACCCGAGGAATCATCGGAAGGTTAGGTGGTTAAGAAATTGGGAGATTGGGAGATTCGATCTCCAATCTCAACAGGAGGCATTGAAAATGAGATAAAATAACGCCGGTTGTTTAACCGGATTTATCACCGGTTTTTCACGCATCATGCTGCTTATGTTCTGGATTGCCCGGCCCAATATCATGGATTCCATGTTCGGCGGGTTCCTGGTACCCTTCCTGGGCTTTCTGTTCTTGCCCTTCACCACGTTGATGTACGTGCTGCTCCAGTCATCGGCCGTCGGTGGCATTTCTGGGCTGGATTGGCTGTGGCTGTTCCCGGCTGCCCTCATGGACCTGGCCAGCCTGGGCGGCGCCGCTTATTCCAATCGGGACCGCATTCCGGCCGGTTATCCCGGTTCAACGCCACAAGGTTAACAACAGGATTCCACCGGCAACTGAAAGAAGCACAGTGCATTTCCTTGCCTGGTTTGCGCTGTGTTATGTGTATTTAACCTGTCATCAATGGGGCTTGCGTTTCGCCTGACCGGTTATATGTTGACCACGCCTGAAGAAGCCGGTTTTTTATGGGGTGGTGACGGTCTGGGGGTTTCTGGGGGCGGTGGTGCTGCGGGAGGCGTTGGTGAAGCGGCGGTCATAGAGCGGAGTCATATGGCTAAATCAAATGGTAAGTCGCTGATGTCGCGTAGGCGACGGCCGTTCACCAGCAAATTAAGCATATCTAGTTGATCCACATTATCCAGTTCTTCAAGGGTCTGTCGTAATTCCGGCAGCGCAAAGTGGTAGACACAATCGAGATCACCAGTGCCCAAAGCCAAAGCTGCTAATCGCGTGGGAAGTGGTTCGGCCGTTACGGCCATAATATGCGGCAAACGACCTTTTCGATTACGAATCAGGTTTAACGCCTCTGTCCGCGTATTTTGTGATCGGTCGCTGCGAATCGTCCATTTGCAGGAAATGCTGGCATGGAGGATAGGCGCTTGATTGGGTCGGTTACTCTCTCGCAACGGGGTCAGGGTGGCTAATCCGTCAGCGTCAGTTAAGATCGCTTCTTGCGCGCTAATATCACTGTCTGATACTGGATACCGGGCAATCACAATGTCTGGCCTGATGATGTAATCGCTGCCCAATGCGGAAGCCAATTGGTGATCCTGGCTGACTACGCTCTCAACGTAGGCAAGATGAGCATACTGATCAAAATTGGAAATGTCAGTCTGTAACGTGGCATAAAACCATTTACCAGGGCGTAAATGAGATAACAAACCGAAAGCCTGTGCCAGAAAATCTTTTGTTGCTACCTCAAAATGTCCCCCGGCTGTCTGTGCAGAAATGCTTGTGTCACCTTGAGTACAACCTAAACGATTGAATATCCCCCAGGCAATGGCCACACTGGAACGGTTGCTGCCATCAGCAAAATTGGGAAAGGGTTGAGCCGATTTATTCTTGCCGACACGTATGATTTCATTGCAGATCCTTTGATGATAGGTGTGGCGTAGGTCGGCGATGGTCATCAACTATCTCCCGTACTTGTTGGTTTGTAATAGCCAATCACATACTCTTCATGCATTCGTTGTTGGATTTGTGACTGGCGATTGATTTTTGATCCGGCTGGCATCATCCGACGATTGCGATCTAGTTGGCGGATGCCGATCTTGGGAACTTGAAAGCCAATCGTTTCGCCAATTTCAGCCAGACAATTTTGTGTTTCTGTATCTACGCCGCGAATGATGGATGAACCCACAACCACAATGGCGGCCGAATCTGGTTTGAGTACACGGTACATCTCTCGCAAAGTTCGAGTCATTTCTGAGTAATAGCGATGTAGCACACGCCCCTTTTTTTCATCTCTTTCGGCGATGCTGTTCGCTTTGTTTTGGGTGTACGCCGGCAGTCCCTCAAAAGAGAAGCTGTTGGTTGATTCACCACCGATGTACTCACCGCGCAACTGGCCTAAATCATCTATGGGATGTCCAAGCCAGGCCAGCGAAAACTTATGCGCACGCATATAGTCAATGGCATTGGCGGCGTAGGGTGGTGAGGTAACGATCAAATTTACATAAGATTCGGGGATGGGCAGGTTTTGGGCATTGCCGGCTGTGACTTGTGCGGAGTAAGCATTCTCTGGCTGCACCGGGATGCCCTCCAGGTTTTTTTGCACCCGCCTGGCAAATTCGCCAACGGCCGGCCGCAACCGTTTTGTCAGCACTTTCAATCGGTCCGCAGAAAGTCCCGCCTCTTCAGCCTGCACCACCACCCGGCCGTCCATAGACAAAACTTTCTTGGCGCGGTGCGGTCGGGTGTGCGCCAGATCAAACGCCAGGGAAACCCCACCTGATTTGGTGATAATGATCGAAGAAAAAGCCAGTTCAAAAAATGCCCTGATTGATGCATCCTCAACGCGACGTATTTCTCGCCGCAAAGCCCATAACTCTCTCTGGGTCTCGGCCGCAAACCAGTAATCTATAAATTTGTGCGTGTTTTCATCCCATGCCTGGGTCAATTCCTGGTCTATAGAATCTTTATCTTCGTCTACAGCGCGGGAGGCATTTTCAATAATCTTGTTTCCGCAATGGACAACCTGAGCCAAAGGCAGAGGGGTGACTTTTACCCGCGCCAGTTTGAGTGCCAATGGGTCAATATCAAAGCCTATAGCCTGCCGGCCGCTTAAAAACGCTTCCACTATCGTTGTGCCCGAACCAACCATGGGATCTAGCACTATATCCCCCGGTTTTGTCAGAGCCTGAATAAACTTTTGCGGCAATTGCGGGGGGAATTTAGCCGGAAACGAGTGAAAATTATGCGAAGCGTAACTGCTTTCCTGGCCATGAAAATCTAAATCCTGCGATAATGCGGCCACCAACCGTTCACGTAAGCAGTCATCATGCTCATCCGCTAGTGGCTGAAGTAAATCTTTTTCAAGAGGGAGTGTCAGTTGGTACTGAACCATAAAAAACCTTGTCTGTTTCGTTTAGGGCACGGTTATTATACCTTGGAATTGTAGTTTGGCCGCCCGGGTTGGGCAAAACGGCCGTGTCTGGCTAAAATGTCCCGTGTCGCTGCCGGTAATCAGGTGACTTTAAGCGACAACTAGTGCTGCATGCCGAACACGGCCGTAACGTCCTATTTCTTACATACCAAACTGTATTGCCCTTCGCTGCCAGAAGATTATATTGCCCGCCCGCAGTTACTTGCCAGACTGGATGATATTTTGCACCGCCCGCTCACGTTTTTCACGGCCCCTGCCGGATATGGCAAGACGACCTTGTTAAGCGCCTGGATTGATCAGAACAGTGCGCCCTGTGCCTGGCTCTCGTTGGACGAAGGTGATAATGATCTGATCGTATTTCTAGGGCGTGTTTGCAAAGTCACCAGGCGTGTGCACAATCATGCGATGTGTGCCCCCAGGGTGGTATCAAATAGCTGCACAAAGACCTGCCCCACATCCCGACGCACCCATTCATCGAAAATAGCGCAGAGGAAACGGCCGTACTGTGCCCCACCCACCGAGCGTTCTGTCACCAGGCTGCCGGATTGCACGTATAACGGCCGTTCCCCACCCGGCCGTTCACTCCAACCCACATTCGCCAACGGCAAAAATTGCGCCGTGGCCCGCTCCACAATGGGGATGAACTGAATGTACTGTGCTCCCAACTCATCGCGGAAAAAGCGGTAGATCTCCAAAGGGTGATCTTGATTAGCGGCATGAACGGTGCAGAGGATGTTGAAGTCTACCCCATATTGGCGCAGGTATTCCCAACCGCGCATCACCTGGTCAAAGCTGCCCGCACCCCCTTTGTTTACCCGGTAGGTATCGTGTATATCACGCGGCCCGTCCACACTGAGGCCGACCAGGAAGTTGTGTTTTTTGAAAAAGGCGCACCAGGCGTCATCCAACTTCGTGCCGTTGGTTTGCATGGTGTGGAGGATTTGCTGCCCTGGCTTTTTGTATTTTTCGGCCAGTTCCACGGCGCGTTTGAAGAAGTCCAGCCCCATGAGGGTGGGTTCACCACCTTGCCAGGCGATGTTGACTTCGGGCACACGGCCGTGTGCCTCTAACAACTGCCGGATGTACGTTTCCAGCAGTTCGTCTGCCATGTGGAAGCGGCTGCCGGGGTAGAGCATCTCCTTCGACAGGAAAAAGCAGTATTTACAATCCAGGTTGCAAATAGCGCCGGTCGGCTTGGCGAGTAAATGAAAAGCGAGCGGGGCCTGCGGTGGGAATTTGATCATTGTCCCTGGGATCGGGCCGGTCTCCAGACCGTGTCCGGCGGGTGGCTCGGTCTGGAGACCGGCCACAGCAATTGTGTCACGAAGTTTTCACTACCCCCATAAGACTACAACGGATGGAGAAATAAGCGGATAAATTTCCAGAGAGGAATCCGTTCATTTCTTAATCCGCTGTAGTCATGGCGAAAAACGAATGACCCTAACAAAATCACCTTACGGAACCACAATTTGCACGGCGGCGGGCACGGCCGTGATCGTCAGTGGCGTCTTACCTAACAATTCACCATCTACCCAGATGGTTTGTGGCGGATCCACTTCCATCACAATCTCCTTGCCGCGCCAGTAATGCAGCCCGGCCTGCTCTGTGGGCAGGCGCAAAAAGCGGCCAAGGGCCGAACGCACGGTGGAGAGGCTGGCGTCAATCATAAACACGTCCAGGAAACCATCGGTCATATCCACCTCGGCGCCAAACGACAGGCTGACGCCGCCGATACTGCCCGCATTGAGCACAAAACAGGCCACGCCCTGCTCTTCCACCACCTCGCCGTCAATGGTCAGGCGGTAATTGGCATGGTTTAGCTGCCGCCCCATCTCCAGGACGGAAAGGGGGTAAGCCAGGATGCCGTATTTATCCTTTTGTTCCCGGCTGGTCTTTTGCTCCTCGTCCACGCCAGAATAGAGCCGCAGCATGAAGTAGGTTTCATTGGCTTTGGCCAGGTCAATAGCTTTCACCTTCTCGCTGGTGACGATTAATTCGGCGGCGGGGCGTAATTCGATGGGTATGTTTAGCTCAAAGGCCATGGCGTTGCCCGTGCCGCCGGGCAAGATGGCCAGGGGCACGCCGCTGCCGCGCAGCCCATTGGCAATCTCCATTTGGGTACCATCACCGCCATACGCGGCCACCAGGTCATAGTGGCCGCTGGCGGCGGCTTCGGCGGCCAGGCGGGTGGCATCGCCAAATTGCAGCGTAATACCCACATCCCAGATGATGCCGTATGGATGAAAGACATCGTTCAGCGTGTTCAATATCGGTTCGTCCTTCCCGGCGGCAGGATTGACAATAACTTTGACTCTTTTATATTTGGGCATGGTTTTTTGCCTTAACAACGGATTGGCAGGACTTACGGATTCTCTTGTATCCATAAATCCTGCAAATCCGTGTTCTACAGCTTTTGGGAAAATCAGGCAGTGTCCGAACTTTTACCAGAAGCCAGTTCCTTCAACGTCAGGTCGGGGTTTTTGGCCAGCACCCAACCGTGCAGCAGCAGGCTGCCAAAGGCGACGCCGATCAGCAGCAGGGCCACATTGGCGGCAATGGTGATGGTGGTGTAAATGCGGGGCAGCCTGACCTTTGCGGACTCCAGTCTGTCGGTGGTGGTATCCAGCCGGGCTTCGGCCGTTTCCAGACGACTTTGTACCCGCCCCACGCGGTCACTCATTTCTGCGGTAATCCCGGTGAAGTAGCCCACGGTGTCGGCAATACGATCCTCGCGCCGTTGTTATACGCCGGTACGGAAGGTGGTCACGCTCTGCTCTAATTCGGCGATGCCAGTGGCAATGTCCCCCACCAGTTCGGGTATAAAACCGTCTAGCTGCACAAAGGGGATGGCGTTGGCGGCGTTGATGGCTGCATTGAGGGTGTTCACGGCGTCGGTAATGGCCGTGACCGTCGCTCTGGCTTCGGCAACGGAGGCGGCCGTTTCTTCGCTGATTTGGGCGGAGATGGCCTGCCCCACCAGGCTGTTTTCGGTCACATCCGCACCGGCGTTGGTGATGTTGCTTTCCAACGTCTGAATGTTTTGTTTGGTGACAGCCAGCCGGTCATCAATACGGCCAATCCCGTTGTTGAGGGTGGTCACGGCCGTTTCCCCTGCCGTCAACAAATTCACCGTTGCTTCCGTTGCTCTATTGCGTATCTGCCAACTGGCCACAAGGCCAATCAGCACGGCAATGATGCCCAAAACGGACAACGCCACGAATATCCAGGCCACAACTAACTTAAACGTTCTCATCTTTCCCTCTTTTTGAAGGGCAGTGCCCGGCAAGAGGCTGCTCTAATCCGCTTAACCGAAACGGTTTGCCCTTTGCCTGGCGCCACTCATTGCGCTCAGCATCAATCAAACATACCTCCTCATTTTATTCGGATCGGCGATTCGTTGTAGCGCCAAAACGGTGTAGAAATGGACTATAGTGGCAGGTGGCAGGTAATCACTTGCCACCTGCCACTTGCCTGTTATGATGGGCCGGTATGAAAGTGATCGAAGAAACAGACTCGCTCCTCGTTTTGCGGCAGCGGCCGGTGGTGCTGTATTTGTTGGGGTTGTTTCTGCTGGGGGCCAGCGTGTGGGCGTTGTGGACGCAGGTGATCGCGGTGGGGGTATGGCACGGCCGTCTGCTGGGCGTGATCCTTTTCCTGGCGGGGATGGGCACGGCCGTGCTGCTGCTGGCAGTTTCCACCACGGCTACATTTGACAAGACGGTGGGCACGGTGACGGTGCGCCGCCACAGTGTGCTGCGGCAAACGGAGCAGACACACCCCCTGAGTACCATTCAGCAGGTGACGGTGGGTCTGGGGCGGGCCTACGACCCCAGCGACCGGCTGGTTAGCCGCACCCATCATTTGCTGCTGGTGCTGGACAGGGGGCGGATAGTGCAGTTAGCCGGTGGGGGCAAGATTCAGATTTCGCGGCTGGTGGGCACGGCCGTGCGCATTCGAGAATTCCTGAAGTGAAGTCACGGCCGTCTGATACGCAAACCACGAGGGGTGGCTACCGTGACTGTGCCAGACAATGTTTCCAGGTCAACTTGTTGCAATACATCCTCTAATAGTTTTAGGATCGGGCGAATGCCATCCTCATCTGGGCGCAGCAATAAAATTCCTGCATGTGATCCCGGTGGATGAATGCGCAGATCGGCAAAACCCTTATCGGCCGTCAACAAAAAATACTGTGCCGTCTGTATCACCTGCCACAGGGCATTATCCGTCCAGCCACTCATTCCTTGCTCCACAACGGTGCTGGCCTCGTAACCTTTTTCCCGCAGCCATTCAACCACAAAAGGTGGCAAATCTTCATCCACTTTGATGTGCATGATGGGATGGCTTTTCAGGCCGCGAAGGGGACAAGAATCTCTTGTCGCAATACATCGGCGGCATAAGCCAGAGAGGCTTGAATATCACGTTCAGTTAGTTGCGGGTAAGCTGCCAGTATCTCTGACGGCGTCATCCCATCTGCCAGGCTGCCTATGATGATTGCTACCGGAATACGGGTGCCTTTGATACAGGGATCGCCATGATGGATGTTGGCATCAATCACAATATGGTCTTGCCAATGAATTCGGTTCATATGTTTCATCTGCTTTTGTACCTTTTGCGGGATTATAACATCCATTGTGATTGCCTGCGCATTTTATTTGGCATGGCTGGTGGGCACGGTCGTACCCCTCGCACATTCATTACAGCATGGGCAGCATCAGGTAGTTGTCGGGGACGAAGAGGCTGCCTTCGGTGGTGTTTTGCGGGGCCAGCCGATGCAGGTGGCGGCCGAGTTCGGGCATGGCGATCTGCCCGGTGAGGGCTTGCTGGAAGATGGTAGTGATCTTTATCACCTCGTCGGCCGTTTCATGGGCAAATTCCAGGCGCAAATGGTGAATGCCGGCCCGCCGCCAGGCGGCTAAATGATGGCTGGCTTCCTGCGCTTCCGCGCCAAAGACGGTGTTGCGGCAGCCCACATCGGCCAACACGGGATGGACACGGCCGTTGCTATCCCGCAGCCCCACTTTATGCTTCTCACACGGCGTACCGCAATCCTTGTAACTGGTACCGGTGGAAAGAAAGCGGCAAAAGACACAATGTTCGGTGTGGAAAACGGGCAGATGTTGGTAAACCACCGCTTCGATTTTGTCCGCGCCAATTTGCCGCGCCAGTTCGGTGATTTGGGCGGCGTTCAGGTCGTGGGTGGGCGTCAGGCGCAGCAGTCCCATCTGCAAGAATGTGTGCGCAGTGAGGACGTTGGCGGCGTTGAGGCTGAAATCGCCAATGAGCGGCGGGTGCTCCCCTTCTTGCAGCGCCGCCAGCAGCCCGTTGGCGCGTACCAAAATCTGGCACTCTAACCGGCGCAGGAAGTTAACGATGCCTTCTTCGCCGGGTTTGAGGATGCGCGGGCTGGCGACACGGGCGGTGATACCGGCGGCCTGCACACGCTCCACGGCGGGCCGCAGCCCATACAAATCAAGATAATCCAGGGTGATGCTGGCGGGGTGCAGGGTAAGGGCAGCTTCCAGTTGTTCGGGGGTGCGGATGAGGAGATGGACGTAATCCGTGAGGCGTGAGGCGTAATCGGTGAGACGTGAGGCGTGATGCGTGAGGGCAGTTTGCAGCACGGCCGTCGGGTCGTGTATGGTCATCGCTGGCGGCTGGCTTTGTTTGGCAGCCAGTTGCTCGACGGACTGGCGGCGCAGGTCGTTGAGCAGGGAGGTGGGGGCGAAGGCAGCCCCGTCGCCTGTGAGGATCAGGTCGGCCAGTTTGTAGGGTGTGTTGCCCAGGCGGCCGAGTTGTTCGCGCAGTTTGGCGGTGGTGAGCGGTTGGTTTTGGGCAGCGGTGAGCGGTTCCGGGGAGTGGATGGTTATCTGGATGTGCGGCTGGTAAATAAGCGTCCACACGGCAGTCAGCCGCTCCCCCACTTTTGCCGAAACCTGCACGTGGACGGGTTGTTTGTGGACGGGGGTGGTGGCCTGGGTATACGGCCGTGCCGCTTTGTCCAGCGCCGGGTCATGGGTGCGCCACAGCCGGTCGCCGGGGCGAATGCGGCTGAAGTTGACCGCGTTATTGCCAAAACGGAGCGTCAATTGGCCGGTAGCGGCGGGCATTACCTGGTAGATGTGGCCACCCTCTTCCGGCTCCTCCGGGCTACGCCAGTCGGCGGCGTCGAAAACCACACCGTCACCGGCTTTGAGCGGGGTGGCGGTGGCCGCCGGTTCAATTTGCACACTATCGGCGGCCACCCGCGTCACCTGGCCCATGAACAGACCACGATGGCGGGGGGCACGGCCGTTCACCACTGCCTGATGATTCGTGCCCGTCAGGAACCAGGGGCCGAGGCCGCGTGAATAGACCTGGGTAAGCTGCTCTTCGACGGCGGGGGTGATGGGGGCGAGCAGCCCCGCCCAGGCCGCATCCACCGCCTGCCGGTAGGCGCGGGTGGTCAGGGCCACATAATCCGCATCTTTATAGCGCCCTTCAATTTTGAGAGCGGTGATGCCCATTTGCACAATTTTGGGAATCTGGTGCAGGGCATAAAGATCGCCGGGTGAGAGCAGGTAGCGGGCGTCGCCGAGTGGGCGCAGCTGGTCATCCACCATCAATTCATAGGGCAGGCGGCACGCCTGGGCGCATTGGCCGCGATTGGCGCTGCGCCCGCCCCACGCTTCGGAGGAAAAACATTGCCCGGAGTAGGAGACGCACAGGGCGCCATGCACAAATAGTTCTAATTCACAATCCGTCTGGGCGCGAATCTGGCGCACCTCATCCAGTGAGAGTTCCCGCGCCAGCACCACCCGGCTAACGCCAAACTGCTGCGCCAGGCGAATCCCGGCCACGTCGGTAATGCTCATTTGGGTGCTGCCGTACAGGGGCAGATCGGGCGCGATCCGGTGCGCCAGTTGGGTGATGCCCACGTCTTGCACAATGATGGCGTCCGTCCCGGCGGCAGCGATGGCGGCGATGGTTTGGGCCGCTTCGCCGAGTTCGTGGTCGAAGATGAGGGTGTTGAAGGTGACGTAACCGCGCACCCCGCGCCGGTGCAGCGTTTGCATGACGTCGGGCAGTTCAGACAGGGCGAAGCCCACTTTGGCGCGGGCGGTGAAATGTTTGAGGCCGAAGTAGACGGCGTCGGCGCCGGCTTCAATGGCAGCCTGCAATTGCGGCCAATAGCCCGCCGGACTCATCACTTCCGACTTGTGGGGATGCGTGGTTTCATTCATAACGGTAGAGTGTAGCAGATATGTGGACGCCAGACCCTAAGGGTTTTGGAAACCCTTAGGGTCTTCCCGCCGCGCCCACAGACATCCGATTTTTTGAAAAAATCGGATGTCTCCCCCGGGGTGCGCGGATTTCTTGTTGGCAGGTTTGGCGGCCGTCATGCCGCCGGATGCAATCCGGCGTCTGAGATACACAAACGCACTGAAAGTGCGTTGGAAGACTGCCTGCTTGTCACCGCGCAGTTTCTTCAGTGCGCTTTAGCGCACTTCTTATAACAGCCTGGGAATTCCATTCCCAGGTAACCGGTGGTCATTGATTTGCCATCAACAAAAAATCCGCGCACCCCACTGACAAAAACGGCTTGACAAATTAAGAAAAGTCATGATAATTTTTCTTTAACGGTTTTTTTACTTGCATCAAATCTCCGTTGAAAAGTGTGTGCGCACTTTTTTTTTCGGGAAAAGTGAAACGTTTCACTTTTGGGATTTCTCGATAAACATTGGAGAACTGACAGGTTTTGAAAACATGTCAGGTCTAAACAGGCACCACATGAATCAGAAATTTAAGAACGCCTACGGTTATTTTTCAGAAGATGGCAAAGAATATGTCATTACCACGCCGCTAACGCCCCGGCCCTGGGGAAATATCATCAGCAATGGCGATTATGGCCTGATGGTATCGCAAAACGGTTCTGGCTTTAGCTGGCGCGGTAATGCCGGACAAAACCGGATAACCCGTTCGTTTCAAGACCTGGTGAAGGACAATTGGGGGAAATATTTCTATATTCGTGACCGGAAAAGTGGCGTTTATTGGTCGGCTACGTATAAACCAGTAATGTGGCCGTACCAATCTTTCTCCGTCACTCATGGCATTGGCTACTCCATTTTCAGGCAGCAAATCGAAGAAATCGAGAGTGCACTGACCCTCTTTGTGGCCGTGCATGACCCGGTGGAGATAGTGCGGCTTACTCTTACCAATCACGGCCGTGAAACGCGCGATCTGGACATTACCTCCTATGCCGAATGGCTGTTGGGTTTTGCGCCGGACGAACACCGCGAGTTCCACAAACTGTTTATTGAGACTGTGGCCGATGTGTCCCAAAACGCGGTTTTTGCCCGCAAATGCCTGTGGGGGTTCCCGGATGAGCAGGGGCGGCACAACAATATGGATTGGCCGTACACCGCTTTTACGGCCGTGAGCGAACCGCTGGTTTCCTTTGACTGTGACAAAGAGTCGTTCATTGGCCTGTATAACAATGATGACAAACCGCAGGCGATGAGCGACGGCCGTTTAGCCGGCCGCACCGGCCGTTTTACCGATGCCATTGCGGCCTTGCAAGTACAGGTGACGCTGCCGCCGCAGGAATCAAAAACCATTGTATTTACGTTGGGCGCGGCCGAAGATGGTAGAGAGGATGTGGCGGCGTTGATTGCGCGTTATACCGGCGAGGCCCAAAGCGAACAGGCGTTACAGGCGGTACATGATTTTTGGGCACGGTTTATTGACACCGAAAAGGTGGAGACGCCGGATGAAGCGTTCAACTTTATGACCAACACCTGGTTGAAGTACCAGTCCATTTCCTGCCGCCTCTGGGGCAAATCAGCCTTTTACCAGGTATCAGCCGGGTACGGTTTCCGCGATCAGTTACAAGACAGCCAGATTTTCCTGGTCAGCGAACCGGATTACACCAAAAAGCAACTGCTCCTCCATGCCGCACAGCAGTTCATGGAGGGGGATGTGCTGCACTGGTGGTTTTCCATTCGCGGCGGCGGCCCGCGCACCAACTGTTCCGATGATTTGCTGTGGCTGCCGTTCATTCTCGATGCTTATTTGCAAGAGACCGGCGATTTTCCCATTCTGGATGAAATGGTTCCCTATCTGAACGGCCCCGCCGAACCTCTCTATGACCATTGCAAACGGGCAATTGAACGCTCTTTCTCCCGTTTTTCACCGCGGGGGATTCCGTTGATGGGCGACCATGACTGGAATGATGGCTTGAGCGCGGTGGGTACGCTACTGAAGGGGGAAAGCTTTTGGGTAGCCGAATTTCTCTACATGATTCTGGGCAGTTTCAGCCCGCTTGCCAGGGAGCGGGGAGATGAGGATTTTGCCCACAAGTGCGAGATGGTACGGGAGAGCCTGCAACAGGCGATGAATCGTTATGGCTGGGATGGCGAATGGTATTTGCAGGCGACCACTGACGCGGGTTTGTTATTGGGGTCAAAAGAGAATGAAGAGGGCCAGATATTTTTAATGCCTAATAACTGGGCCGTTATCAGCGGCATAGCGGACACAGAACGCGCCAAAACAGCGATGACGGCCGTGACGCGCTATTTGTTGCAGGATTACGGCACGCTGTTGAATTATCCGGCTTTCACCAAACCGCGACCCAATATTGGCTATGTGACCCGCTATGCGCCGGGGCTGCGCGAAAATGGCGGCGTCTATACCCATGCCGCCACCTGGTCGGTGTGGGCCTATACGCTGGTGGATGAGCCGGAACTGGCCTATGAAGCGTACCGCCGCATTTGCCCACCGAACCGCAGTGCGGATATTGAGACTTACAAGGCTGAACCCTACGTGACGCCGGGCAACATTGATGGGCCGCTGTCTGAGTATTACGGCCGTGGCGGATGGACGTGGTACACCGGCTCTTCCCAATGGCTGCACCGGGTAGCCACCCACTGGATTTTGGGCGTCCGGCCCCAGGCTGATGGCTTGTTGGTAGAGCCATCTATTCCTGCTCATTGGGATGGTTACCACGTGACCCGCAAATTTCGTAATGCCTGGTACCAGATTGAGGTGAAAAACCCCAGGCATGTAAATAAAGGTGTGTTATCGGTGACAATAGACGGCCGTCCTGCTGCCAGCAATGTGATACCGGCCTTTGCTGATGGGCAGACCCACCGGGTGGAAATTGTCTTGGGAGGCCGCGCGTAACGCCGGTTGGCCACCGGCGCTGCAGAAGGAGACGCTTATTGAAAGAATACCGAATAAAACAAATTTTTTAGGCGGGTGATTTGCACAATCGCCCCACTCTTAAGTTTTTGAAAAAATCGAGGAGATTAAGAAATGAAAACCTACACGAAACTGATCCGCTTATTGGTCATTGCCATGTTTGTGGCGATGTTTATTGGCTGTAGCTCCGGTACTGCCGAAAGTACGCCGACGGCCGCACCGGCCGAAGAAGCCGCACCGGCCGAAGAAGCCGCACCAGCCGAAGAAGCCGCACCAGCCGAAGAAGCCGCACCAGCCGAAGAAGCCGCACCGGCCGAAGAAGCCGCACCTGAACCCGTCACCCTTCGTTATGCCAACTGGAATCTAGGCACCGAAGAAGAAAACAACATCCAGCGGCAATTGGTGAAAGCCTACACCGATGCCAACCCGCACGTGACCGTGGAATTTGTGGACATGTCCGCTGAAGGTGGATGGGATGCCGTTCTCACTTCGTATGCCGCCAAAGGTGAACTGCCAGATGTATTCATGGCGAACAATGTGCCGCTGTATGTGCAAAATGGTTGGCTGGCCGATTTGACATCGTTTGTGCAAAACGACCCAGATTGGGCCAATGTGCCCCAGGTACTCAAGGACAGCTTTACCTATAATGGGCAGGTTCTTGGTTTGCCCGCCGCCCAGTTCATTATGGGCTACTTCGTCAACAAAGATTTGTATGAGGCCGCCAACCTGGACGCGCCAGGATATGGTTTCTCTGTGGATGAGTTCAACGATGCCGTGACCTCGCTAAACAATATCTCTCAAGGTGTGCTGGGCCTGGATGAAATGGAATTTGTGATGGGCTGGTACGCCAATACGCAAGACCCAGACCTGAAATGGTTTAGCTATGACGGCGAGCAGATGAATTACAATTCGGCTGCTTTCAAAGAGGCTGTGGCTAAAGCTGGCGAGATGCAGCCCTACACCTGGCAAGGCTTATCAGACGAGCAAAAGGCGAACTTTAAGTCGGCCGGGCCGTGGGAACTGTTCTTGAACCAGGAAGTGGGGATGCGCTGGGAAGGCGGCTGGAACATTCCTAACTTTGTGCAAAATGCGACGTTTGATTGGGATTTTGTGGGCGTTCCTGGCGGAAATCAGGCGTTGGTGGCTGATGTGATCGTGGTTTCCAAAACGGCGGCTAACCTGGAAGAGGCGTATAATTTTGCCAAATGGATGACCTTCTCCGGCGAAGCCTACGCCAAAGAAGCGGAACTGGCCCGCGCTATGGGGTCTGCGCCCAAGATGCCGGTGGCGGTGGATGCGGCTTCTGTGGAACTATATAAAGAGTTCGCCGATAAACCAGGCATTCTGGCGGCGTTGGATAACCTGGACAACAGCATGATTGAGTCACTGGCAAAAATTGTGCCGGGCTACATCAATGCGCGTTGGGAAGGGAAACCGGGTATTGACATCGGCGAGGATAAGGATGTGAATATGTGGTTTATGTTCAACTTTGCCAACGACGGCCGTTACAAATATGAAGATTACGCCGCGCAACTGGAAACGTTCGCCAACCAAATCCTGGCGGACGCGGCCGCGGAAATGAACAAGTAGTATATAAATCAAAGGGCGTTGCCGCCGGCAACGCCCTTTGGGGTTGGCAATGGATGGGCAGGATTTACGGATTGAATAGACCTGTCAGGTCTGGATGGATCATTCTCAAGTTATTGGGCATGGCGTTGATGGTGTTGATGGCGACGCCACCGTCGGCTATGCGCGCCTGGGGGAATGGCGGCACGGCCGTCGCCTCCCCCTCACACATCACACAGTACGCAGCAGCAACCCTTCCCCCCATCCAACTTCCTGAAACGAACGGCCGTACCATTGAAATCCCCGCCGATTCCTTTGGCCTGCCAATCAGCAACCATGAGAGTGCCGGGTTGTATGGGAAAACGGCCGTACTCCTGCAACCCGGCGACACCGTCCGTTTTACCGTCCTGGTTGCGGACGCTGGCCTGTATACCCTCTCCTTTGACATGGCCGCGCTCAGCGCCTTCATCAACGCCCCCGAAGGGCAACTGCTCGTGGATGGCGATTTTCCGGCCAACGACGCCCGGCGCATTGTCTTCCCCATTTTTTACCAGAACCAGCAGGGCGCCGAAACATTTCCCCTCGACCGCTACGGGAATGAAGCCCTGATTCGCCAGGAGCGGTTGATTCGCTGGACAAACGTGCCCCTGCGGGGCGTCAATTTCAGCCAGCCCTCGCCGCTGCCGCTCATGCTGGCCGCCGGTGAACACGCCTTTGCGTTTACGCTGGCCAAAGAGTCCATACTATTGGGCAGCATTTACCTGGCGCCATTTGCGCCGCTGCCCACCTATGCCCAGTACCGGCAAGAAAACCAGGCGCCCGAATCTTCCGGGGTGCTGATTGAAATGGAAGCCGAGTGGCCCACCTTCAAAAATGACACCGCTATCCGGCCGGCCAACCAGCGCAGCCTGGCGGTGACGCCCTATGACACTTACCGGCTCTTGCTCAACACTCTGGGCGGCGAAAGCTGGGACCGCAGCGGCAGCACGGTGTATTATGCCTTCGACGTGCCCGAAGATGGCCTGTACACCATTACCCTGCGTGCCTTGCAAAACACCCGGAATAATTTCACCAGTTTCCGCAGAATTACCATCAACGATGCCGTGCCCTTTGCAGAGTTGAATGAAGTCCCTTTTGCTTATTCGTCTGACTGGACAGACGTAACCCTGGGCGGCGAGACGCCGTACCAGATTTACCTGCGCCAGGGAACCAACGTCCTGGGCATTGAGGCCACCAATTCGCCGTATTACACGCCCATTGAAAAGATTAAAAAGGTACTCATTGACATCAACACATTGGCGCTGGAAATTAAAAAGCTGACCGGCAACCAGGTAGACCCCTTCAAAGAATGGGTGATCTCGGACTATATTCCCGATATTGAAGCACAACTCATGGCTATTGCCGATGATTTGGAGGCGGATTTGGGGGTACTCACGGCCGTGAACCAGGGCCGTGGCTCACAAGAAGTGCTGATGTACCAGATGGCTATAGACAACATCCGCTTCCTGGCCCAAGACCCCAACAAAATCCCCACGCGCCTGAACCGCTTTTCCGAAGGCTCTGGCTCGGCCGCCCAACTGCTGGGTGCGCTGCTGCCCTTGCTGCAAAATCAGCCGTTGGCGTTGGACAAAATCACCATTCATTCGGCCGATTCCCCGCCGCCGCCGATCAAAACTTCGTTCGCCACTTCCCTGGTTGAAGGGGTCAAACGTTTCGTCCACTCCTTCCGGCGCGACCCGTACCAGTCCATCGGCGCGGAGGCGGGCGAGTTGGAGGTGTGGGTCAACCGGCCGCGCCAGTACGTGGATTTGATGCAGTTGATTACCGATCAAACGTTTACCCCGGAAACCGGCATTCCCGTCAAGTTTTCCATTATGCCGGACGAGTCCAAACTGGTGCTGGCCAATGCCGCCGGTATCCAGCCGGACGTGGCGTTGGGGGTAAGCACCAATATCCCCTACGAATTAGCCATCCGCAATGCCCTGAAAGATTTGCGCGCCTTTGATGATTTTGACGCTACCATCAATATTTACACCCCCGGTTCGCTGCTGAGCTACATCATTAACGATTCCGTCTACGCCCTGCCGGAAACGCAGGATTTCTGGGTCACGTTTTATCGGCAAGACATCCTGGATTCGTTGGGCATCCCGGTTCCCGACACGTGGAACGGGGTGATTGAGATTTTGCCGGAATTGCAGCGGTATGGTATGAATTTCAACACAGCCCTTTCCAGCGGCAGCGGCACCAAAAATTATCTGCTTACCGCGCCCTATCTCTTCAATTATGACGCGGCATTGTACAGCCCGGATGGTTTTGCCACGGGGTTGGCCAGCGAGGAGGCGATCACGGCCGTGAAATTCATGGCCGAGAGTTTCACCATCTACGGGATGCCGCTGACAACCTCCAGCTTTTACGACAGCTTCCGCTATGGCAGCCTGCCCATTGGCGTTTCCAATTTTGAGACCTACCTGAAATTGCTCACTGCCGCGCCGGAATTAAACGGCCTCTGGGCCATTGACCTGTATCCGGCGACGGTGCTGCCGGACGGCCGTGAACTGCGCTATGCCACCGGTTCCGCCCAGGCCGGCATCATGTTTGCCAATACCGACCAGCCGGAAGCCGCCTGGGAGTTTATGAAATGGTGGATGTCCACCGAGACGCAGGTGGATTTCCAGCAGCAGCTTATTTTGAACTATGGGCTGGCGTATTTGTGGAATTCGGCCAACGTGGAGGCGTTTGCTTATTCGCCCATTGCCCAGGAGCATAAAGACGTGATTCTGGCGCAGTGGGAATGGCTGCAAGAGCCAGTGAAATTGCCCGGCAGCTACATGCAGGAACGGGAGTTGAGCAATGCCTGGAATAAAATTGTGTTCGAAGGGGTGAATCCCCGCGTGGCCATTGACAGCGCAATCATCACCATCAACCGTGAGATTACGCGGAAAATGGAAGAGTTTGGCTATCTGCAAAACGGGGTCAGAGTGAAGGAGTTCAAAGTACCGACGATAGAGACGGTCAGAGGATGGATGCAGGATGATCGGTGAAAAGACGGCCGTGCCCCACCCCCTCACCCGGCCCGATGCCCGCGCCGGCCGGCCCATCCTGCCCACGCTCAAAAACTGGTATGGCAAAGAGGGCAGCGCCTATACCTTCCTCTTCCCTTACGCGCTCATGTTCACCATTTTTATTGTAGCCCCGGTGTTGGTCGCTTTCCTTCTCTCCTTCACCTTTTTCGACACCATCCAGACGCCCACCTTCAACGGCCTGCGCAATTACATCGTTTTGCTGACGCAGGATGAGATCTTCATGCGCTACGTGCTGCCCAACACCATCAAGTTTGCCGTGATTGTGGGGCCGTGTGGTTATGTCATGGCCTTCATGCTGGCCTGGATGCTGGCGCAACTGCCCAAGCTGCCGCGCACCATTTTTGCCCTGATTTTGTATTCGCCTTCGATGACGACGGGCATTGCCATGGCGGTGGTTTGGAAAACCCTGTTCAGCGGCGACCAAAACGGCTATTTGAACAGTTATTTGTTGGGGCTGAATCTCATCCAGGAGCCAATTCAATGGCTGCAATCGCCGCAGTATTTGATGACCATTATGATCATCGTCACCTTATGGGGCAGCATGGGCGTGGGTTTTCTGGCGATGCTGGCGGGCATTTTGGAGGTGAACCCGGAACTATATGAAGTGGGCAGTCTGGATGGCATCAGCAGTCGTTTTCAGGAAATTATTCATATCACCATTCCCTCCATGAAGCCGCAAATGCTGTTTGGGGCGGTGATGTCCATTGTGGGCACGTTTCAGGCCGGGGCCATTGGCGTCACCCTGTCCGGCGGCAACCCTACGCCGCAATATGCCGGGCAGTTGATTGTGAACCACATTGAGGATTTTGGCTTTTTGCGGTATGAGATGGGGTATGCTGCGGCCGTTTCCGTGGTGTTGTTGCTGATGGTTCTCCTCTTTTCCAGAGTGGCGAACCGGTTGTTTGGGAGTAGTGACTGATGGGGATATTAGGATATTGGGATATTAGCCGAGTACCAATATCCCAATATCTTAATATCCCAATATCCATAAGGGTAAACATGAGACGAGGCAGGTCGAGAAGACGATTCTCCGGGATTTACAGCAATAAGACTAATCCGAAAGGTTTTCATCCCAGCCAGATCAAGTTTTATGTGATTTTGCTGCCGTTGGCGGCTTTTATGCTCTTGCCCACGATCTTTATCTTTTCCCATGCCTTCAAGCCGCCGGACGAGTTGTTTGCCTATCCGCCCCGTTTTTTTGTCATTAACCCCACCACGAAGAACTTTGCCGATTTGTTTTCGCGCATGGGCAATTCGGGCGTACCGGTGAGCCGCTATTTGTTCAACAGTATTTTGATCACGGCCGTGACCATTGCCGCTTCCATGCTCGTCTCCACCCTGGCAGCCTACGCCCTGTCCAAAAAACGGTTCAAACTCAAAAAAACGCTGTTTGCCATCAATACCGTTGCCCTCATGTTTGTGCCCATTGCCGTCACCATCCCGCGCTTCCTCATCATCGAAAAATTAAGCCTGATGGACACCTATTTTGTCCACATCCTGCCGGTATTGGCTTTGCCGGTGGGGCTGTTTCTCATCAAGCAATTTATTGACGGCATCCCCGACGAGGTGGTGCAGGCGGCGCAGATTGACGGCGCGTCGGACGTGGTGATCTACTGGCGCATTATTGTGCCCATGATCAAACCGGCCATTGCCACCATTGCTATTTTGACCTTTCAGGCGGCCTGGAACAATGCCGAGATCTCGACGCTGTATATCAACAGCGAAAGTTTGAAAACCTTTGCTTTTTATCTCTCCACCCTGACGGCCACAACCGCCGGGGCCAATGTGGTGGCGGGGCAGGGTATGGCGGCGGCGGCGGCTCTCATCATGTTCTTGCCTAACCTGATTATTTTCATCATCCTGCAAAGCCAGGTGATGAATACCATGTCTCATTCGGGGTTGAAATGAAGTGATGCGTGATGCGTGATGCGTGAGGACTTTCCGGTCACGCATCACGCATCAGCTCAAAACCACCATGAAACGATTAACTCCGTTCATTTTGATCATCGGGCTGTTTGCGCTAACGGCCGTGCCCGCCGGCGCGCAAACCCCTTATACCACCTGGGCCTGGGGGCCGCGCGGTTCCCTGGTGCGCACCCAGGATGCCTATACCCCTTACGCCGAAATTGACCTGCCCATTGCCGGCGCGGAGGATATGTTTGTGACGGCGGAGGGGGTTATTTATGTGGCCGATACGGGCAACGGCCGTATCCTCCGGCTGGACAATTTTCAGGAAACGGCCGCTTACGGCGAGGCGGTTTTGCAAGGGCCAACCGGCGTGTTTGTAGACGACGACGGCGTCATCTACGTGGCAGACGCCAAACAAAACAACATCTTTATCCTGGACGCCAACGGCGAGGTGCTGAAGCAGTTCGGCCGGCCTTCTGAACCGTTGTTTGGCAAAAACCGGCAGTTCCTGCCCCGCAAAATCGCCGTAGACAAACGCCAAAATCTGTACATCATCAGCGAAGGTTCGGTCAACGGCATTGTGCAGATGAACACCAACGGCAACTTCATCGGCTACTTCGGCGCCAATTCGGCGGCGATGTCATGGAAGATGATCTTGCAGCGCCTGTTCTTGACCGAAGAGCAACTGGCGCAGTTTATCAAAAACGAAGCCGCTTCCCCCTCAAACGTGGAGATTGACCACCAATCACTGGTATTCACCATTACGGCCGGAACCTCCATGTGGGAAAGCATCCGCCGCTTTACCATTGCCGGTAAAAATATCTTCCCGGAGACCCTCGGCTCCACCGCTTTCCGCGATCTGGATGTCAGCGATAGTGGCCTGGTGGTGGCCGTGGCCGCCGATGGCGTGATTTTTGAATATGATCTCACCGGCACGCTGCTATTTGTATTTGGGGCGCAGGACAAAGGGGACCAGCGGTTGGGCACGCTGCGGAGTCCTACGGCCGTAGCCCGCCACGGTGAATACCTGTACGTGTTGGACAAAGAGAAAAATGCCATTGTCGTTTACGAGACAACCGCCTTTGCCCGGCAGGTGCATGACGGCGTGCGCCTGTACATGGAAGGTTTTTACCAGGAAGCCCGGCCCTACTTTGCAGACGTACTGGACTACAATGGCTCTTTTATCATGGCCTACCAGGCCATCGCCGACGCCTATTTTAAGGAGGGCAACTACCCGGATGCCCTGACTTTTTACCGGTATGCCGAAGACCGGGACGGCTATTCACAGGCATTTTGGGAACGGCGCAACCTGGTTTTGCAGCAACACCTGGGGCAGGCCATCATCGGGCTGGTCGTTCTTTCGCTCGTGTTTCAAACCGGCAAACGGTTTGACCGGCGCTACCGCTGGTCTGACCCCGCCCGAAACTGGCTAAGACAGGTACGGGCGATTAAGCTGGTGGATGACTTTGTTTTCATGTTCCGCTTCATCAAACAGCCGGCCGATAGCTTTTACTACATCAAACATAACCTGCGCGGTAGTTTGACCTTTGCCTTCATCCTGTACGGCTGGGTGGTAGCCGTCCGGGTTTTGTCCCTTTACCTGACCGGTTTTATCTTTAACCCATACACCGTGCTGGCGGACATCCGGCCAGAAAACGAGATAGTCAACACCATTGTGCTGCTGTTCCTGTGGAACACCGCCAATTATCTGGTCTCGACCATCAGCGATGGCGAGGGGCGGGTGCGGGACGTGATCATGGGCACGGCCTATAGCCTCTTCCCCTATACACTGTTTGCCTTACCCATTGCCCTACTCTCCAACGTCTTGACCCTGAATGAGGTTTTCCTGCACTCCTTTTCGCTTAACCTGGTGTGGGCCTGGACGGCCATCATGTTGTTCATCATGGTGAAAGAGATTCACAACTATTCCTTTTCGGAGACGGTGCGGAATGTGCTGATCACCTTATTTACCATGGGGCTGTTTGTGTTGACCGGTTACATCCTTTATGTGCTGTTTACTCAGCTATTTGACTTCATCACGGCCGTAGCCCAGGAGGTGCGTTTACGTGGTTAAAACACAGCGCCTATTCCAGAGCGTCCTGCTCATCGTCTTGCTGTTGGGCGCCGGCGGCCTGGCGGCAACGGACACGGATGGGCGGGATGGGCGGATGGCAAAAATCTGTTCATCCTGCCCATCCGCTGTTCATTCATCCCCACCTGCCCAGGCCATACCGGATAGCTATGAACTGGTGGCCGAGAACGAAAATTTCCAACTATACCTGAATGAAAACACGCTGGCCTTCAAGGTGGTGGACAAACGCAGTGGTTACGTCTGGCATTCCAACCTGGACGAGGCGGGCGAAGATGACCGGCTCAACCGCACCTGGACGGCTTTTGCCCAAAGCGGGATCAGCATTGATTATCTGGATCAAAAGGCCACCCGCATCCGCGCCTCCATCACCAATACCAGCCACTCTATTGTGGTCAACCCCATTGAGCAGGGGTTTGCCGCTACCGTGCAATTCCTCGACCCCTCAATCACCCTGACGGTCAGGGTGCAATTAGAACCAGAGGGAGTCAATGTGCAGGCGCCGTTTGACTCCATCAAAGAGGAAGACCCCAATTTCAAACTGGGTTTGCTGCACGTCTATCCTTTCCTGGGAGCCACCAGGGATGACCAGACACCCGGTTATATGTTTATTCCCGATGGGGCGGGCGCACTGATCCGTTTTGCGGCGCAGACAAAGGCGAGCAATATGTTTTACGGCCGTTACTATGGCGCTGACCTGGGTATGATCACGGCCGTGCCCTATGACCCCACCATCAACCGCCCCTTCAAAATCTCCATCCCCGTCACCGGCATGGTGCATGGCGAAAAAGAAAACGCCTTCATTGCCGTCGTGGAAAAGGGCGCGCCCTACGGCGAAATCCAGGCGCATCCGGCGGGCATCATCACCAACTTCAACTTCCTCTACAACGCCTTCATTTATAACGAGAGCTACTTCCAGGCCACCAACCGCGCCGGCGCCGGCGTCACCACCTTGCAGCCACGCACCAACCGGTTTGACGTCTCCATCCACTATCGTTTTCTGACCGGCGAGGCCAGCGATTATGTGGGCATGGCCAACAGCTACCAGGCGTATCTGGTGGACAAAGGGATGCTGCCCAGAACGGCCGTACCGGGTGATGGCATCGGCATCCGGTTGGAATTTTTAGGCGCGGAAAAAGAGAAAATCCTGTTCTGGCATCGCGCCATTCCCATGACCACCGTTGCCCAAATGAGCGACATTCTGGCCGATCTGGCGGTGGCAAATCCAGAGGTCGTCTATTATGGCTGGCAGCCATTGGGCGCGTCTGCCATGCCACCCCGCGCGCTGCGGCTGGAGCGGAGTTTGGGAAATAAGAATGAGTTGAAAGGGCTGGTGGAAGAGGTTACGGCCGTGGGCGGCAATTTCTACCTCTATTTAGACCCGCAAGCCGCCCTACGGGACGAAGGCGGCTACTCCACCCGCCGCGACCTGGCCATGTCCATCACCAACTTCAACCTGATCGGCTACAACCGCAACAAAGTCAATTACTACCTGAATTATGAGGCTCTGCACGGCCGTTATGCCGCACTCAGCGCCGATGTTTCCACCGACCTACAGGCCGGCCTGGCGCTGGATGGCATTGGCTCCATGCTGTACAGCGATTTTAAGCAGAATCATTTTTTGAACCGCGAAGAGGCCATCCAGCACTATCAGGCATTGCTGGCGGAGAACAATATCAACCTGGCTTTTTACATGCCCAACGATTACCTGTTTGGTTTCATGCAGGCATATTTCGATATGCCCCTCACCAACAGCGGCTACCTGTACGCTCCCGAAGCCGTGCCATTTTTGCCGATCACCCTGGCCGGCCACGTTCCTTTTTACGGCCCGGCCTTGAATTTCTCGTCCAATACCCGCCAGGACTTGCTGCGGCACATAGATTTCGGCGTCTACCCCTCCTATTTCCTCACCGAAGAAATCACGGCCAAAATTCTTAACACCAGTTCAAACTGGATTTATACCTCGTCCTATGCCCAATGGGGTCAGGAAATTGAGGCGAATTATCAATGGCTAAACAGCCTGTTGGGGCCGGTGGCCGGGCAGCGCATCACGGCCCGCCAGACGCTGGCGACTGGCGTTGTTGCCACCACCTATGGCAACGGCCGCCAGATTATCGTCAATTACAACAATACCCCCTATGTAGGCGACGGTGTGGTGGTGGGCAGTCAGGACGCCGTTATCCGGGAGGCCGCGCCATGACCACACCAAAAATCGGTCGCTGCCGGGGCCTGACGCACCGCTCGCGGGAAGCGGTATATGGCTATGCTTTTGTGTTGGTCTGGATCGTGGGATTTGCGTTGTTCACGGCCGTGCCCCTCCTGCAAACCCTCTATTACAGCCTCAACCAGGTCACCGTCACCGCCACCGGCATCAGCCTGGAACATATCCAATGGCAAAATTACACCAGAGCCTTATTCACCGACCCCACCTTTGTGCAACTGCTCATCGAATACGCCATCGAAACGCTGGTTGCCGTACCCATCATCCTCATCTTTTCTCTCATTATCGCCCTCTTCCTGAACCTGAAATTTCGCTTCAAGGGCATATTCCGCACCATTTTCTTCCTGCCGGTGGTCATCACCAGCGGGCCGGTCATTCAAGAACTGGTGGCGCAGGGGGCCACCTCCGTGCCGGGGCTGGCCATTTCGGCCACCGCCACCGAGTATATAGCCCAACTGCCAGACTATTTCCGCAATCCCATTGAATACCTGCTGACCTCCTTCATCCTGATCCTCTGGTTCTCCGGTGTACAAATCCTGATTTACCTCTCCAGCCTGCAAAAAATTGACCAGAGTATCTACCAAGCCGCTGCTATTGACGGCGCTTCAGCCTGGGAATCATTCTGGAAAATTACGCTGCCCGCCCTCTCCACCACCACCCTCATCGTGGCCGTCTACACCATCATCACGCTCTCCCATTTCTCGGAAAACAAGGTCATCAAATACATCTACAGCCAGACCTACGCCGTCGGCGGCGGCATCGGCTACGCCAGCGCCATGTCCTTTCTGTATTTCTTCGTCCTTTTTTTACTGCTGACAGTTATTTATCTGCTCCTGAACTATCGAGCCAAGAGGCAGTTTGGCTAGAACGAAATTGTTCAAAATAAGAGGCTATCAAAATGCGGAGTTATTCTTTTACAAGTCCTCTGAACAGGCATAGACAAGATCAGTTAAAGGGCATTTTCCTGGGCAATCGCACCAGCTACGGCTTGCTGTTTAATATCGCACTCTACATGCTGTTGATTGCCATTGGTTTCGTGTATTTGTATCCCCTGTTATTCATGCTCGTCACCAGTCTGAAAAGCCCGGAAGATTTATTAAACCCGATGGTGCAGTGGATTCCCACGCAGGTTTATACTGGCAACTATGTCAAAGCATACCGGGTATTAAATTACCCCAGCACCCTGTTATCCTCTATCCTGATCAGCGTCATCCCCTCGATCATTCAAGCGATGGTCTGTTCGCTGGTGGGCTATGGCCTGGCGCGCTACCGCTTCTGGGGCAAAAACCTGATCTTTCTGCTCATCCTGGCCACATTCATCATACCGCCCCAAACCACCGTCATCCCCCAAATGTTAACCTATCGCAATTTCGGTTTGCTGGGCAGCATTTATGCCCTGATTTTGCCGGCGATGATGGGACAGGGGTATCAGAGCGCCATCTTCATCCTGATTTTTTACCAGACTTTTCTGTCTCTACCTAAATCCTTAGAAGAGGCCGCCCGGCTGGATGGCGCCAGCGACTTCCGGATATTTGTGAGAATTGCCTTACCATCCGCCATCCCTGCCTTCGTCATTTCCATCATTTTTTCCATTGTCTGGTATTGGAACGAGACCTATCTGACGGTCATCTTTCTGGAAGGGGGCATCCAATCGCTGCCGATGCAGCTTTCCAAATTTGTGCAGGCATATGAGAATCTGTACCCGCCAGGCACGGTCAATATCTTTGATCGCCTGAACGAGGCGGTTAAATTGAGCGGCACGTTTTTGAACATTTTGCCCTTGCTGTTGATGTATTTTGTCTTGCAAAAATGGTTTGTGGAATCCGTGGAAAGGACAGGGATCGCCGGTGAATAAACTGTCAGCCTTCATCTACTCCTTTAGTTTGCTGGTACTCGTGGCCTGTTCGGCCGGGGAAGCGGCGACCACTACCGGGACGGCAACGGCTACTTCGGATGGGATCAGTACGGCCGTACCCACCCCCACACCGCTGCCAACGGCCGTGCCCACCCACCCACCCGCCACCATCGCCGACGCGATCGCCTACGAAATGAAAGGCGCGTTTGACTTCTTCTGGGAGCAGGCCAACACCAATCCCAACAGCCCTGGTTGTGGCCTGATTCGTGATCGCTATCCCGGCTCCCCCGGCATCGCCAGCATCGCCGCCGTCGGCTTTGGCCTCACCGCCTACCCCATCGGCGTCGAAAAAGGGTACATCTCCCGCCAGGAAGGGCATGAGCGCGCCAATTGCACCCTGGACACCCTCCTGGGGATGGAGCAAACGGAAGGCTTTTATTATCACTTTGTAGACATGCAAACCGGCCAAAGAGCCTGGCAGAGTGAAGTTTCCAGCATTGACACCGCCATCTTGCTCATGGGCGTTCTCACCGCTGGGGACTATTTTGGCGGCGAGGTGCAGGACAAAGCCAACCAGATTTATGACACCGTGAACTGGCCCTGGTTTTTAGACGAATCGCGCCAGATGTTTTACATGGCCTACCGGCCTGAAAAAGGGTTTGAGGGTCATTGGGACTTTTACGCCGAGCAATTGATGTTGTATGTGCTGGCGGCCGGCTCCCGCACCCATCCGGTAGATAAGAAGCCCTATTACACCTTCACCCGCCATTATGCCCGCTTTGGCGAAGGGCAGCCCTTTATTCACTCTTGGTTCGGCTCTATTTTCATCTACCAGTTCAGTCACGCCTGGCTAGACTTCCGCGACTACACCGACAAAGAGGGTGTGAACTGGTTCGCTAATTCGGTGGAAGCATCGCTGGCGCAGTACAATTTTGCCGTCCTGATGGCGCCAAAATACCAGACGCTCGGCCCAAACGCCTGGGGGCTGACCGCCAGCGACGGCCCCAACGGTTACAACGGCTTATATGGCGCGCCGCCATCCGGCTATGACAACCGCGCCCACGTGGTGGATGATACCATTCCCCCTGCCGGGGCCATCGGCTCCATCATCTTCTTGCCCGAACAGGCGGAACAGGCCATGTTGAATTATTATGGGATTGAGCGGCTAAAAGGGGAATATGGCTTCTTAGACGCTTATAACCTGAGCGAAGAATGGGTCGCCAGCGATGTCATCGGCATTGATAAAGGGATCACCCTGCTCATGCTGGCAAACTATGAAAGCGATCTGGTTCATCAAATTGTGATGCAAAATGAGCAACTGCTAGAAGGATTAAGGCGGCTGCAAATTTCCAGGACGGGTTCGTAGTGGGCGATTTATCGCCGCCCGATGGCGATAAATCGCCTACTACGAGCTATTTTAAAAAGAGGATCCATGACAACGATAAAAGATGTAGCCAGACACGCCAGAGTCAGCGTCACGGCCGCTTCCTATGCGCTCAATGACACCGGCACCATCAGTGAAGATACGCGCAAACGTATATTACAGGCGGCCGAAGAGCTAAATTACCATCCCAACGCTTTTGCCCGCAATCTGAAAAACCGTAAGACGCTAACCATTGGCGTCTTTATTACCCGCTTTAGTGGCTCGTTTTATGAGGACATACTGGAAGGAATCCACGAGGCTATCCTGAGAACCGATTACGAAATGATCGTCTGCCCAGAAAGCTGGACCAAACGCAAAATTCTGACGCACCGGCAGGTGGATGGGGCTATCGTCTTCGATTCCAAAATAAAAGATGAGACCGTTTTGAAGCTCGCTTCCGCCAGGTTTCCCATTGTGGTGCTGGACCGCTTTCTGGAATCAGACTATTTACTGCCGTTACTGGTAGACAACCAGCATGGCGTCAAAGAGGCGTTTCACCATTTGTATAGCCAGGGAGCGCGACGCATTTTCTTTGTGTCCGGCGCGGCCGATTCCTTCGACAACATGGAAAGACGGGTGGCCTTTTTAAGCGAGGCGGCCCGGCACAACGTGAGCATACAATGCTATGAGGGAAATTTCACGGAGTCGTCTGGTTATGATGCCGCCAGACAGATGATTGCTGCCGGTGATTTGCCGGAAGCGGTCTTTTGCGCTAATGATCAAATGGCCATAGGGTTCATTCGGGCCATGAAGGAGCATCACCTGAAAGCGCCTGACGACATTGCTGTGGTTGGTTTTGACGACATTCTCATCGCCCGCTACATGCAGCCAACCCTGTCTACCATTGGCACATCGCGTATTGCCTGGGGTGAGGCGGCGGCAACCCAACTGATTGATTTTTTGGAACACGGCAACCCCTTTCACCCGCATCGCATTCCCACCAAATTGATTCAGCGGGAATCGTCTACCAAGAAGTAGGGCAATCTGGCAAATTGTCCTACTTCTGAAAAATCATGGACAACTTCGATCTATTGCAACGTGAGTTAAAAGGGTCGGTTGATTTTTTCCTTCAGTATACGAATTTACAGGCGGGCAGCCGGGGGTATGGCCTGACGGTGGATTCGACGAAAGACACCGGAGTGGCTTCTATTGCGGCGGTCGGTTTTGCCCTGACGGCCTGGGTGATTGCCGCGGAAAGGGGGTATATGGAACGGGACACGGCCGTGACCGTCACCCACCACACACTGCACACCCTCCTGCACCATGCCGCCCACCATCACGGCTTCTTCGCCCATTTTCTGCACATGGACAGCGGCGAACGGTTCAAACAGTGTGAATACTCCACCATAGATACTGCCCTCTGCCTAAACGGGGTTATCACCGCCGCCGCCTACTTTGCCGATGCCCAAATTGCCCAATTGGCGCGGCAGTTGCTCGAACGGGTAGACTGGTATTTCATCGTCTTTGAAAAAGAGGACAAAACCCTTTTCCGCATGGCCTACAACCCGGACAAAGGCGGCGATTACGTCACCGGTAACCCTGGCTTCATTCACCAATGGGACATGGCCGCCGAGCAAAAGATGATGTATTTGCAGGCCGCCGCCCAGATTGAACCAACCGTCGCCCGCAGGCTCTATCAAGGTTTTGCCCGCGACCGGGGAGAGTTCGAGGGCCAGGGCATCATCATTAATCCCGGCGGCAATTTGTTTGCTTACCAGTTCAGCGAAGCCTGGCTGGACACCGCCCGTTATCTTGACCCCGACGGCGTAGACTGGTTTGAAAACACCCGGCTGGCCACGTTGGCCAATCGTCAATTTTGCCTGGATCACGCCGACCGCTTCAAAACCTACCACGCCCGAAGTTGGGGCGTGAGCTGCGGCGACAGCCCCTGGGGGTACGACGTCTCCGGCAGCACGCCTAGCCTGCACACGCCCAAACCCAACGGTACCGTCTCCATTTATGGCGCATTGTCTTCACTGCCCTTCACCCCCGAACACGTCCTGGAGATGATGCAGTATCTCTACCAGCGCCACCCACCAACCTGGGGGCCGTATGGCTTTTATGACTCCTATAATCTGGATGTGTCGCCGCCCTGGTACAGCCATTCCCTGTATGGCATTGACAAGGGATGTTCCATGATCATGATTGAAAATTACCTCAGCCGGTTGGTGTGGGAAACGTATACCAACAGTCCTGTCATCCAGAAAGGGTTGGCGGTTTTAGGCTTTACCAGGCGTGACATGTAATGCGTGAGGTCTTTCTGGTCACGCATCACACGTCACGCATCACACGTCACCCATCACATCAGAGAACCATGAACAACTTTTACGTACAAGACGGCCAATTCTGGCTCAACCACCAACCACAGTTCATTCAGGCGGGGGAATTTCATTATTTTCGCACACCGCCGGATCAATGGGCGCACCGGTTGGGTTTGCTGCTGGCCGCCGGATTTAACACGGTGGCCACGTACATCCCCTGGTTGTGGCATCAACTGGAGGAGGGCGTGTCGGATTTCGACGGCCGTAGCCACCCCCAGCGCAATTTAGCCGGTTTCCTCGATCTGGCCGCCGCCATGGGCCTCTGGATCATCGCCCGGCCTGGCCCATACATCATGGCCGAGACCATCAACGAAGGCATTCCCCCCTGGGTCTTCCACAACTACCCGCAGGTCGCCTTCATCAGCCAGGAACAAAAAACACAAAATATCGCCAGCTACCTGCATCCCGACTTTCTGGCCTGTGTACGCCAGTGGTACCAGGCGGTTTTTGCTGTACTCACCCCGCGCCAGGTGACGCGCGGCGGCCAGATCATCATGGTGCAACTAGATAACGAGATGGGCATGATTCCCTGGGTGCGGAATATCATGGATACCAACCCGGACACGCTATCTCGTTTTGCTGCGTATTTGGGAGAGCGTCACGGCCGTCACCTGTCCACCCGCTACCCAACGGACGACCTGGTGCGCTTCTTGCGCCAGAACATCCAGCAGCCCACCGAACCGGCTGCCGCCCAGGTAGTGACCGATTACCGCCATTTTTACCGGGAGTACCTGCGCGAATACACCGCCTGGTTATGGGCCGCAGCCAGGGCCAATGGCATAGACGTTTTACCCATCATCAACATTCACGGCTTTGCCAACGGCGGCAAGACGTTCCCCATTGGCCTGTCGCAGTTGGTAAAGGCCATGGAAATCGAGGGCATGGTCAGCGCCACGGATGTGTATCCGATCTTTATCGACGAGGGCAATTTCCACCAGCTATTGCTGGTGAATGAGATGACAAAAGCGCTGCACAATCCAGGACAGGCGCTTTTTTCAATAGAGTTCCAGGCGGGCGGCAACAACGACTTTGGGACGGGCCAGACCTCGCTGTATGATTTGCATAGCCGGCTGTGTATTTCCACCGGGATGCGGGCCATTAACCATTACCTCTTTTGCGACGGCGAAAATGATCCCCTCCTCAGCCCGGTCAAACGGCACGATTGGGGCCATCCGGTGCGCAAAGATGGCACGCTGCGCCGGCATTACCACCGCTATGCAAAGCTGTCGCAGGTGTTGGCGGCTTATGGGCAGGATTTGATTGCGGCACGGCCGTATACCACCACCACCATCGGCTTCCTACTCGATCACTTTATGACCGAAGTCAACAATGCCTTTACCCAGGAAGCCACCAATATCCTCACCCACCAGCGCGAGGTCATTCTGTTTGACCTGATCGCCAGAGGGTTGGCGCTGACCCACCGCCCGTTCAACGCCATCGAACTGAGCCGGGGCGCGCTGGATGTTTCGCAGACGCCGGTTTTATGGGTGATGATGGACAAACAATGCCCAACGGCCGTGCAGCAAAAGCTGGTAGATTACGTGCAACAGGGCGGCCGATTGGTCCTGATCGGCCGTCTCTGCGTAGCAGATTTTGACCACACGCCCTACACCATTTTGCAAGACGCCCTGGACATCACCCATCTGGAAAGCGACCCACCCTTTGTGCCCCGCCGCCTCCGCATCTTTAGCTACCAGGACGTTCCTGTCTCCTTTGTGGAAACCTATACCGGTGAATTTGATGAAATTTTTGCCGCCGATGAGAATGGCGCGGTGGCAGGTTTTGTCAAGACAATGGGCCAGGGGCAGGTGATGATGTTGGCCGCCGCCCTGACCGCCAACACCCTGGAAGATTTAGACATCGTTCACCAGATGGCTCTGAAAATGAGTTGTTATCCCCTTTTTCAACTCGGCGAATCTGACTGCAGCGAAATGGAAGGCTGGGCGGATGTGCACCTTAGTCACGGCCAAAATGGCACTTTCCTGTTTATCAACAACTATCAGGACGACCCGGTAGATACGACCATTGCCTGCCAAAATGAAAAGTTGTTTAGTGGAAACAAGGTGCAACTTCCGGCCCGCGCCGGGCTGATCTTGCCGCTCGACTGGCAGCTTACAAAAGGCGTTATCATTCATTATGTGACATCAGAAATAACGGGGATAACAGAGGATGGGGCATCCCTGATAGTGACGACGCGGCAAAACGAATTTTTCGCTGAGATGACGCTGTCAGGCTACTCCTGTGATCAGGTCGCTATCCTCACCCGGTCTGCCGCGGCACAGCGCATCAGGGTGCAAGGCAAAACCGGCGTGATTGTGCTCACGCCCCTATGATGAGAAGCCTTGCCATCCCCCCCTGCCTTGTTATACTCCGCCAGCGGAATGGGATATTGAGAGATGACCCAATGCCTCCATACCCCCATATCCAAATAAACCGTTTGAAGGGTTGCCTATGAAGAAACCGCACCGGATATTGTGGCCGGTTTTGTTGATGTGGCTGTTGGTGGGCTGTGGCAAAGGCGAGGAAGTGGCGGCTACGGCCGTGCCCCCCACCATCCCCACGCCGGCCTCCGAACCCACTCTGGTTGCCGTCCCCCCGCGGGATCGGGACTTCATTGTGGTGGCTACCGATGCCCCCCATCCCCCCTACACGGTGTTTGACGCTTTCGGCGTGGTGGATGGTTTCGACAGCCGGGTGCTGGAAACCATCGCGGCCAATGCCAACCTGGATTATGAATTGATTGTCACCCCGTATGAAGGCGTGTTAGCCAACATCGCCAGCAGCGGCAGCCGTGACTTCGATGCTGTCATTGCCAATCTGCCCATTCCTGAAGAGCTGCCACCGGGCATTGTGTATACCAATCCTTACCTGGAAGTGGGGCAGGTGTTGGTGGTGCTGGCCGATAATGAGACGCTGCAAAGCTACCGCGATTTGCAGCCGGGTATGTTGGTGGGGGTAGCCGGTGGCAGCCAGAGCGAAATAACGGCGCGTGAAGTCATCGGCGTGGCCGAACAAGACCTGGTGAATCATTATGCCAACGGGGTGCAGGCGCTGCAGGCGCTCATTGATGAGGGAGTCACGGCCGTTGTTGTTGACAGCACTATTGCCACTTATTACACCACGAACTTCCCCGAACAGCTAAAAATCGTAGGTGGAAGCGGCACCGGCGATAGCCGCGGCAATAGCCGCAATGCCTGGATTACCCAAAAAGCGTATGGCCTGGCGTTGGCTGCTGATAATGAAGCACTGCTGGCAAAATTAAACACCGCCATTGCCGCTGCTCAAGATCGAGGTGACATTGAACGAGAAATCATCACCTGGCTCATTCCCAGAGATACCCTGGTGCCGGGTGAATCACGCGTGGGCACACCCGGCGACGAACTGTTTATTGGCATCTTGGGGGAACTGACAGACATGGACCCGGCAGCGCAGTCTGACCTGATCGGCTGGGAAGTGAAGAATAATACCATGAGCGGTCTTTACCGCTTCAATAGCAACAACGAACTGGCGCCGCTGCTGGCTGCCAGCATGCCCGTTATTTCCGAGGATGGGCTGGAATATACCGTCACCCTGCGGCGAAATTTGCATTTCCCCGACGGCCGTGAACTGACTGCCGATGACGTAAAATGGGCCGTAGACCGCGCCCGCGCCCTGGGTAACTTCAACGTGAACAGCGTCCTCAAAGACAGTGATAGTAATTTCTACGCTGATGATGACGCCGTGCAGGTGCTAGACGCCGCCACCGTCAAATTTGTGCTGCAAGAGCCCACTTCCCATTTCCCGGCGTTGCTGGCGACACCGCCCTTTTTCCCCATTAGCCGCGACTGCTACGCCGAAGGGCCAGACCCTGCCAGTACATGCGGCGGCATTGGCCCCTACACCATTGTAGATTGGGTACCAGGCGAACGGCTGCGGCTGCGCGCCAACCCGGAATGGCCGGGACGGCCGTCGCCCGCTTTTGCCAACATTACCCTGCGTTTTTATGATGACGCTGCCGCTTTGCGCCGTTCGCTGGCCGAATTCGGCTCCATTGACCTGGTGTGGCGCGGCCTGCCCTATAGCGATTTCATCGAATTGCAGAGCATGGATGCCAATGGTGATGGCCAGCCCGATTTTCAACCCTGGCTGGGCCCCGCCGACTTTAAGAGTTATTTACTCTTTAACCAGGAAGCCACCCCCTGGGATAATGCGAAGGTACGACAGGCAGCGGCGCTTTCCATAGACCGGGCGCGGCTGGCCACGGAGACGTTTGGTGGCAGCCGCAGCCCGCTGCTCAGCCCAGTACCGGATGCGGCGCCAGGGGCTACGGCCGTGCTGCCTTCCCGCGACCTCAACCGGGCCAGGGCGCTGCTGCTGGAAGTGGGTTACAGTGAGGCTACGCCGCTGACAATTGACCTGTGGTATGTGAATGACGGCCGTTACAGCCGCATTGAAGAAGCCTATGCCGCCGCCCTCAAATCCCAACTGGAAGAAACCGGCGTTTTCCAGGTAATGCTGCGCAGCGCCGCCTGGGAGCAGTTCCGCGCGCAGTTAGATGAGTGTGGGCATGGGGTTTCGCTGTTGGGTTGGCCTTCCCCTGGTCGCCCGGTTGATTACCTGGATGTGATGGCCTGGACAGAATTTTTTGTCACCAGCAATAGCTTTTGTCTGAATTATGAGAGCCGGCCGATGGAGGAAATGGTTACGGCCGTACTCGCCGAAACAGACCCCACTGCCCGCGTTGCCCTACAAGCCCAATTCCAGCAGCTATGGGCCACCGAATTACCTACGCTGGACATCCTGCAACAGCCCACCTACGCTATCTCCCTCCCCACCGTCAACAACGTAGGCATAGACGCACTTGGCTTGCTGCATTATGAAATTCTGACAAAAAGATGAAAAGGGCAAGGTGCTTGCCCCTTTCATCTCATTTCTTTCGCTTTCTTCTCTAAGCGTTTGGCGCGGGGGCCAACGACGCGCTCGTTACCTTCCAACAGCCGCTTAATGTTGGGGCGCAGCGCCCAGGCCACAATCCCCAGCGTAATAAAACCGCCCACAATGTAGGCAACTGTTTCTGAATAACCGGGCACTTCGGCCAGATAGAGGACAATAAAGGCCACCGGAATGACCGCGCCCATTGTCAGCGAGGCTACCGAGGCAATACCCACCCCCACCATCATCAAGATCATCACCAGCGCCGCTACGGGGAACATGGGCGGCCAGACAGCCATGGCCCAGCCGACATTTGGCCCCGTGCCCGCGCCGCCGCGCCACTTCAAAAAGACCGACCAGTTGTGCCCGATGACGGCAAACGCGCCGGCCGTAATGGTGATCCAGGGCATGAGCGCCTCGCCCACGCCCGCCTCTAAAAAGAAGCGGGCCAGCCAGACGGCGGCAAACCCTTTGAGGGCATCGCTGATGGCGGTGACAATGCCCACTTTCAAACCGGCAGCGCGCAGCGAATTGGTGCCCCCGGTCCGGCCGCTGCCCACATTACGCAGATCAATGCCTTTGCGCCAGTAGACATAAATAAAACCAAAGGGTATGGCCCCGCAGATGTACCCAATTAACGCGGCTGATACAAAAAATACGATTTTCTCCATAAAATAAGTCCTCTACTCTGCCTGAAAGATAGTGGCTGGCGGCTGGTAGAACGACAGCCTCCCACCATATTACCCTATAGAACACAGCCAATGAAACAAGGTTACTCTATGCTTACGGCCGTTTCCGTCACCACGCCATCTACAATTCTAAAGCCGCGTAGTACTGGCTGCCGCCGTTCTTGCAGCGAGACGATCAGGTAAATGGCTTCCGGGTAATATGCCTGGCCCACATCCGTTGGCGACGGGTAGGCCGGGCTGTGTGGATGGGAATGATAAATGGCGCACAGGTCATCCCCCCCGGCTTCGATGGTCAGCATCGTTTCTATTTGCGGCACAGGAGCCATCTCGTAGGCGGTCTGGCTGTGTAAGATGTTTTCAATGGGATAAACGGCCGTCGCCACTCGGCCACGGCCGGCCACCAGGCCACACCCTTCCTCCGGGTATACACGGTCAAGATGGGCCAGCAAGTAGGCAGCCAACGGCCGTGGCAGGTGCAGCATTGTGTGGCAAGTGGCAAGTGGCAGGTGGCAGGTCACCTGCCACTTGCCACTATTACTTTTGAATCCCGCCATCCGTCAGATTACGCACATTGAGCAACCGGTCCACTTCCTCAGCGGACAAATACCCTTTCTCCACCACCACTTCCCGCACCGTGCGGTTGGTGGCCATGGCTTCTTTGGCCACTTCTGCCCCTTTCAGATAACCAATCACCGGATTCAGCGCCGTCACCAGGATGGCGTTTTTGGCCAGCCAGCCAGTGGCTTTCTCCGGATTCGCTTTTAACCCCACCACGCATTTATCCGTGAACGCATTCACCGCATTGATGATGACATCCATGCTCTGGAACAGGTTATAGGCAATAATCGGCATCATCACGTTCAGTTCAAGCTGCCCCGCCTGCCCGGCCATCATCACCGTCAGGTCATTGCCCATCACCTGGAACATCGCCATATTGAGCATTTCCGCCAGCACCGGGTTTACCTTACCGGGCATAATGGAAGAGCCGGGCTGCACCGCCGGCAGGCGAATTTCGTCCAGCCCGGTGCTGGGGCCGGAAGAAAGCAGGCGAAAATCATTGGCAATGCGCGTCAGGTCTTGGGCCAGGGTGCGCAGCGCGCCGCTAAAATGCACCGGGTCGGCCATACTTTGCATGGACTCAAACAAATCATCCGATTCATGCAGCGTCAGCCCGGTGAGACGGCTCAGGACGAGGATCATGCGGTGGTGATATTCTGGGTGGGCGTTCAGGCCGGTGCCGGTGGCGGTGCCACCAATGCCCAGCCGGCGCAGCCCATCGGCGGCCTGCACGATCTTTTCCCGGTTGCGCTCCACGGCGCGGGCATAGGCGCCAAATTCTTGCCCCAATCGCACCGGCACCGCGTCTTGCAAGTGGGTACGGCCGCTCTTGACAATATCATCAAATTCGGCCGACTTTTGCCGGAAAGCGGCGGCCAGTTTGTCCAATGTTTCCACCAATTCATCCAACCGCCACAAGCAGCCCAGGCGGATGGCGGTGGGAATGGTGTCATTGGTGGACTGGGCCATGTTCACATGATCATTGGAACTGATGGGTTTCGGCTTGACATGGAGGCCATACCCTAAAATTTCATTAGCGCGGTTGGCGATGACCTCATTGACGTTCATGTTGTGGCTGGTGCCGGCGCCGGCCTGGATGGGGTCAACCACAAACTGGTCTGCCAGACGGCCGTCTATTACCTCATCTGCCGCCATCATAATCGCCTGCGCCATAGCGTCGCCGGAAACAACCTTGCCTTCCACTTCTCTGTCGGCAAACAGGTTCAGATCCGCATTGACCTCGGCCGCGGCGCGTTTGATAACAGCCATCGCCCAGACAAACGCCGGATACGGCTTCAGCCCAGTAATGGGAAAGTTTTGAATGGCGCGTTGGGTCTGTACCCCCCAATACGCCTGTGCCGGCACTTCTAATTCGCCTAAAGAATCTTTTTCAATTCGGTATTCGGTCATGGGAACCTCCAAAAATAAAAAGCCGAATTAGCACCCACGCACTTTTGTGCCAGCGCTAATTCGGCTTTTTAACTTATTCCCCTGGCGGGGAGGGGGGAATTTTAATCAGTCAAGAGCGCTGTACCCAGGCCCTTCGGAGAAAAAGTCATAGTTCGGGGGAATATCCTCAGTCAGGTCCAGAATTTCGCCGCCGGCCAATTGTTTGGCGTTCAGCAGTTTCACGTGATGGCCGTCCACCTCGCCTTCAAACGGTTGCCCATCAGGCAGCAGTTCTTTGGTATTGGCAATCCAGACGCCAGCCGGGGCAGTGTAATCAAAGGGCACTTCTTCTTCGGGGAAAATTGCTTCGTAAGGGCATTCGGGCACACAGGCGCCGCAGTCAATACAGGTATCGGGGTCAATGTAAAGCCAGGGCCATTCTTCTTCCGGCTTGCCCAGCACCATACATTCAACGGGGCATACCTCCACACAGGCGGTGTCACGCAAACATAAACGGGTCACAATGTGGGTCATTTGTACTCACTCTCCTTCTGAAACCTTGAGGCTGATGTTGGTAATTGGTTGTTTAATTGGCTGCCTGATTGGCCGGAGACCAGGTGGTATTTGTAACAAAAATCACAGGCGGTCAACGTCCTCATTCTAGCCCTAAGGTTAACCTTTGTCAATTTTTAATGAAGGCGATAAAAGTCATCATTTTCAGGTGTAAAACGGCCGTATGCCCCACAAAAGAAGTACCGGCTACCATGGGGTTGTCGCCATCTATGCGCGGTGTACCCCGGTTTGCGCCCAGCCAGGGCACACGCCCTTGTTAGCAAATGAATAATCCGTATGTTGGCTGGATACGGCCGTAAAGTTGGCCGGGTTTGACCTTACAGGCGAGAGAAAAATTTGGTAAAGTGACGGCCGTGTTGACACACTTGTTCTCATAAAGCTGAGTTCAGATATGGAGGTCAAAATGACAAAAAAAGATTGGCTTGTCAGTATCACTGCGGGGCTTGTTTTAGCCCTGGCAACTCTGTACATTCATCTGGGCAGGGAATTTTCACCAATACCAGGTGCGGTTTTGGCCCAAAATGAGGCGCAAACCATCCCCGATCAGTCCCCTGCCATCATGATGATACAACCTGAAGCGCAAAAAGTGGTAGAGTCCATGCTCAACAGCCATGCTCGATGGACCACCCTGCAAGCAGAAGCAATCACAACCTGGTACATGAAAGGTGATGTAGACTCCTCCTGGCTCTCAAAGGTTATGATTGTCCAACCTGTACAGGCGCGTTTTGAAACATCGTTAGCAGGGCAAAAAGAAGCAAATCTATGGCTCATGAACGGGGATCAAAGATATGAGCGCGATCTGGTAAACAACGTAGAAGAACAAAAAAGGTTGCCTGCTTTTGCCACAGATCCCGCAGCTCTTGCCAGGTTACCTGTGCAAATTGAGGAAATAGCTCTGGCAGAACGAATTGTATACCGTCACCCCATTGGCATGCTTGTGCCGTCTCCTGTCGCTGATTACATTTATCCTGTTGGTTTGGCACAGCGTGGCGGACAATACACACTCATTGGCGAAGAACAAATTGCTGGTCGCATCGCCTGGATATTAGAATGGGTTCAAGAAGAAGTTAGTGATTCTCATCCGCCCTCTTTGAAACAGCAATTTTGGGTAGACCAGGAAACAGGGGTTGTTTTGAAAGCGAGGAGTTACGTAGGACTAAACCTGGCAGAACTTTATGAGGAAACAGTTTTCACCAGCATCTCTTACGACCAACCAGTTGCCCCTGAATCTTTTGTTTTTCCCACGCACAAATAAAGCACCGTGCGTCCGTATCAAACAGGTCAACGAACAAACAATCAATAAAGAGGTACTATTATGCAAATTCTAAAGCGATTTCTGGTATGTTCAATCGTGGCAATAATTACATGTGGTATAGCCATAACAGGTGTTCAGGCAGGGGCATATGGCTATATTTCTGAATATTCAAGCAATTTCACGGCTAGCGGCTCTATAACGGCCGTTTCACCGTGTAACTCTACATGTAAATATGGTAATGCGAAACAAGCAACACAAAATAATGGCGCTACAGGTTTCTGGAACACTGGTCAGGATGGGGTAGTTACATGGGATGTCTGGATACCAGACCCGGTACCAGGTGCCACATATGCGGCTGTTCGCTATTACGTCTATAGCGATCTCGACGATTTTAACGTACCCGTCAATCAGAATAATTGGAAAAATTCTTACGTGTATTTAGGCAATCTCAACTGGTATGGCACATGGGGACAAGTTGTCTTGCCGTCAAGTTGCCTGCCGGGTTATACGTGTAGTGGCCTGAAGGTCTATTATGACCTGGTGAGGTATTGGTACAATTAAACAATACACTCCGTTTCTTTTTGCTTAATGTTCTGTAGCGGCACAGTCTCGTTGACTGTGCCGCTTTTATTTCTCAGGCGGTTTTCACATTTGTTACAAAATGCTTGACAAAGATGGGGGGGGGGGATATATATTTGTGCGGTAATTGCCGTTTCTGAAACATTTCTGAATGTAGTAAACAGGAGCAAACTGGGAGAGAGGAGCATGCCCCCAACCATTCGTGTCTGTTTAGCCGATCATCACCGTCTGTTTCACCTGGGCATTGAAACGATCCTCAAACAGAATGAGGATATGGTTTTTTCCGGCAGCGCAACCAATGAAGAAGATAGCCTGAGACTTTGCCAGGTTCGTTGCCCACATCTGTTATTACTGGCCTTGAACGTACTGACCCAACCAATAACGGGCTTCCTGGCTGCCTTACAAACAAAGTGCCCGGACATAAAAGTGATCGTTTTGTTGGCCCATGCTGACGAATCCGGCATTCCAACCTTGCTGGAAAAAGGTATACACGGCTGTATTTTGAAGAGCGATACCCCAGAACATTTGGTAGAGGCTGTGCGCCGAGTGGTTGGTGGTGAAAATTGGATCAGTTCACATTTACTGAAAAAAACTCTGGCTTCGTCATCGCTTACTCAGCCGTTTTTTGCTTTGACTGACCAGCAAAAAAAGATACTGCTGTTGCTTACTGCTGGAAAAACAGACAGGCAAATTGCTGAAGAGTTACAGATGAGCGAACGCACGATTCGCCGTAAGCTCGCTGATTTGTACGAACGTTTGGGGGCCACAAACCGGGCAGAGGCCGCCTTCATAGCCGGGCAATGTCAACTGCCTGACCTGTATCCATAGTGGTTTAGTAAATCGGGGAATTTTTTAGCTGCTTCCTGGCGTCATTGGGTAATTGAGCAATTGGGTAATTGCGCAAAATCACCCAATCACCCAATTACCGGTCGGTTACTTCGCTGCGGCGTAATTGGCCGCTACTGCTTCCCAATCCACCACGTTCCACCAGGCGCTAACGTAGTCCGGGCGGCGGTTCTGATAATGCAGGTAATAGGCATGTTCCCACACATCCAGCCCCAAAACGGGTTTGCCGCCTTCCATGAGCGGTGTGTCCTGGTTGGGCGTGGAACCAACGACCAGTTTGCCGCTGCCGTCCACGTACAGCCAGGCCCAGCCGGAGCCAAAGCGGGTGGCGGCGGCGTTGTTGAACTTTTCTTTGAAGGCATCGAAGCTACCAAAGGCGGCGTCAATGGCGCTGCCTAATGCGCCGGAAGGCGCGCCACCACCATTGGGACTCATAATCGTCCAGAAGAGGTTATGGTTGGCAAAACCACCACCATTGTTGCGCACGGCCGTGCGAATCCCTTCGGGCACTGCATTCAAATTGCCTAACAAATCTTCAATGCTCTTGGCCGCCAGGTCAGCGTGCCCTTCCAGCGCCTTGTTGAGGTTGGTGGTATAGGCGGCGTGATGTTTGCCGTGGTGAATTTCCATGGTGCGGGCATCTATGTGCGGCTCCAACGCATCAAAAGCATACGGAAGAGGGGGTAATTGAAAAGCCATAATTTTCACTCCTTTTGTTTGAAATATGGATTTTTGAAGCGGGTAAAATTGTGAACCAGATAGTTTATGCAGTCTGGTCAAAGGTAAGGACTACGATTTTGATTCTAGCCAGGGCATACCCCTTTGTCAACAAATGAGCGATTTGTGAGTTGGCCGGATGCGGACACAACATTGGCCGGATTTGACCTTGTGCGTAGAGAGGGCAATCTGATAGAGTGATGACCGTAGTAAAATCCTTATCGCTTCTTAGTTTCAGCAAACCATATGGAGATTAACCATGAACCAGAGATCACGGCAACAGAAAGCTCATATTTTGGGCTTGATGTTGTTAGCTCTTACCATTTTTGCATCTACAACGGCCGTTAGTGTTAGCGCTACTCTTGAAGGAATCAACTCGACTGCTCAAACAGATAAAGAGTGGTTGGTGTATTACGATCCCGACTATAATTTTACAATCGAGTACCCTGTTGATGGCTGGCAACCTGAAACAATATGGCACATTATAGATGCAAACTCTTATAATATCGCAAAGCGTACGATATTTTCCGCCCCACAAGCAAGGATTATTATTGACATTTGGGATGATCCTCAAGCGGATATATACTGAAAAAGGTCATAAACTGACATTTTCCAAAGTCTGAAAATTAAGCGTAAGCAAGCTGGACAACTGCTCCTTGAACTTGCCTGACACCTCCGCCAAACAGTCTTCAATGGCCTGCTTGAAAT
>JABFFZ010000045.1 GCA_013112725.1 Chloroflexota bacterium | reverse complement strand
GTGCCAACTGCGGCCAGAGTGTGCCGCTCGCGGCGGCGACAGCGCCGGTTTCCAACCCCTGCCCCAATTGCGGCGCGCCCCTGCTGCCAGATGCACTCTTTTGCACGGAGTGTGGGCATAAGGTGACCACGCCCGAACTAAAATCTGAGGAAGCGCATGAGGTTGTGGACACGCTTGCACTGAGCGCAGCCGAAGTGGCCGTGCCTGACCCATTCCCACCGGCCAGTGACATAGATGCGCCAGATGTGGTGATAGCGGCTGAAGAGGAAGCGGCCGTAACCACTCCACCAGACGAACCGCTAGCGCCACCCGCCGCCTGCCCGGTCTGTGGTGCGTCCCTGGTGGAGGGCGCCGCTTTTTGTACGGAGTGTGGCCATCACCTCAATTAGTTGTGAACGCAAACGGCCGTGAAAGAAAGTCTCAATCTTGTCAAAAAAGCGTGGCCCATCATGGACGCTGCTTCGGAAAAGCAGCCGCCCGGCGACTACCTGTCGCCCAAAGCCATTCAGAGCATTCAGGGGAAGCAATAAAGGTAAAAGGAGTTATGGCAATGTGCAAGCGCAGCTTATTCATACCTATTAGTTTCAATAGTGCTTTTCGTAGTCATCGTTTTAGTAAGTTGTAATACAAGCCCTGAAGAGGCATTACTCGGCCTCTGGACATCCGATGAAGGAACGATTGAATTCTTTGAAGATGGCACTGTTATATTGGATGGCGACCAGGTTGGCGAATATGCAATTTTGGACGAGTCAAGGCTCCGTATTGGCGGCCCTGCCACTGCCCTTATAGTTAATTTTGAAGTATCAGGAGATTCTCTTACTTTATCAGATGGTGAGTCTGCGACTGTATTTAGACGTGGAGAAGCATCACCGTCCACCAACAGCAATAACAGCAGTGTGATTGATGAAGAAGCTGGAGATAGCCAAAACTGTCAGGGACCAACACTTGAAGCAACCAGGGTCATTTTAACCGATAGCTCTGGTGAAATGAGGCCGGTACCGACACCCCAAGGTGCAGAAGCCCGTTGCCTGATCGAAGTAACCCGGATTGTTCATGTATTCACGTCTATTGATGAGGAAATGGAACGTTTTATTGAAGAGCAAGAATGAGACCACTTTATGTTTATCAAACTTTTTAGTGATTGAATCTGCAAACCATTCAACCAGGAGAAACCCATGATTAACTGTCCCAATTGCAACACCCTAAACAGCCCTGAAAGCCGTTTTTGTATTAGTTGTGGTCAGACGTTGGCCGGAGAGGTGGCGGGCAGCGGCGAAACGGCCGTCTCCGCTACCAACTTCATGCGGCGACAGTTGGGTATTGCCACCGCCCGGCTGCTCATTGCCCTGCTGCTCATCTGGCTGTTGCGCAGCATCTTGATCAACCTCTCCTTTGTCGAAGGGCTGCGCATTCCCGATGTTCCCTTCGCCATAGAACAGTTGATTACCTTCATCGCCTATGCCGTTGCCTTTGTCCTGCTGATTGGGTATACACAAACGCTGCGAACGGTTTGGGCGCCCGCGTTTCCTTCGCTGGCATCGTTAACGCCGGCGTTGGTAGGCATTATCTACGTGGTGCTACTTTCCCTGGCATACCGGGCACTGCTGCCTCTGCTCATCAATCTGGTTGATGATCCCGGGGATTTTGTCCTGGCCCTGCGGGTGGTCCTGGTTATTCTGGCGATCATTTTGCTGAGCTGGGCCGGCAAGGTCATTTATGACGCGCTGCCCGGCTGGTTGGGCAGCATCCGTATGGACACGCCAAAGGCAGATGATGGGCAAAGGGCTTGTTTGCGCTGCGGCCGTTTGAATCCGGCGGCGATGAGCTATTGTGGCTATTGCGGTCAGGCATTAAAGTCAGGCACAGAAGTTGCTTCTGACTAAACAATGGAATTCCCAGCATGGTTCTTTGGGAATTTGGGGGGTTGACAAGACCCCTTTGACAAGCTCAGGGCAGGCTGTGATGCGTGATGAGTGCTGCGTGACCAGAGAGACCACACGCATCACTCGTCACATGTCACGCCGAACCCCATGAAATCCTGTAGAGCCCAAAAATTGAACGAATCTACCGGACACAGCATGACTCAGCAAAAGTATTGCCCGCAATGTGGGCAGCCAAATGAGGCGGAAGCACGGTTTTGTGGCAATTGTGGCCGTGAACTGCCGCTGCTGCCGCCACTACCGGCAGCGCCGCCGCCGGGCAGACGGCGGGCCGGGGCGACGATAGCCGCTTCCTTGTTGATACTGCTGGCGCTGCTGGCAGTTGGCTGGTTTGTGGTGTGGCCCCGGCTGCAACCATCGGATGGGCCACCGACTGCCCGGCCAACATCTTCGCCAACGGCCGTTACCCAGACACAACCAGAACAACCGGTAGCCGCCATCGCTGTCACCGAAATGCCTGATGTACTGGTAACGGACACGGCCGTGCCCACTCCCTCCCCCTCAGCCACCGCTGCCATTTTCCCCACCATAACGTTGACGCCTACGGCCACCTCCTCGCCCACCCCTCTGCCGCCAACGCCGGCCTCCTTGCCGGACGAGATCGTTTTTCAATCCAACCGCAGTGGCAACTTTGAGATTTACATCATGCACAGCGACGGCAGCAACTTGCGGCAGTTGACCAACAATACCGGCGACGACCAATATCCGCGCGTCTCGCCCGACGGCCGTTTTATCCTCTTTGAGTCTACCCGTGACGGCAACCCGGAAATTTACATCATGAACCGCGATGGCAGCGGCCAGACCCGGCTCACCTTTAACACCGTTAATGACCGCCTGCCCGCCTGGTCGCCCGACGGGACCCAAATCACCTTTCAGTCCGGGCGTAGCGGCGACGCCGATATTTACATCATGAACGCCGACGGTTCTAACTTGCGGCGCGTCACGACGACGGCCGAGCGGGAAGGGCATACCAGTTGGGGCATCCACAACCGGCTGGTATTTAACGCCAGCCAGGGTGCATACTGGCAGATTTACGCCGCTGACGTGGACGGCAGCAACCGCCAGCGGCTGACCAACGGGCAGGTGGACGAGTATTCGCCGGAATGGTCGCCCGACGGCACACAAATCGTTTACGTCTCTGAACGAGAAAGCCGCGGCAATCCGGCTCTTTTTGTGATGGACGCCGACGGCCGTAACCCGCGTATGCTCTACAACAGCCCCCTGGAAGATTGGGGCGCAGTCTGGTCGGCCGATGGCACACAAATCGTTTTTACCGTGGAACAGGCGGATGGCACGGCCGACATCTACATCATGAACGTGGACGGCCGCAGCCCGCGTCTGTTCATGGAACGGGGCAGTTATCCCTCCTGGGCCATTGCCACACCCACGGCCAATTCGGCGGCGGGGGACACGGCCGTGCCTACCATCCCCGTTTTTCCCTTAACCGGGGCTGGCCTGCTGCCATTAACATTTGCCACATACGACGATTACACGCCCGCCCTCTCGCCTGACCAGCGCCGCCTGCTCGTTTCCGCCGAAATTGATGGCTACTGGCGCATCGTCGAGGTAGACCCCAATGGCGGCGGGCAGTTGCGCCAGCTTACTCAGGCTAACGCCAATTTTCACCATCCCTATTTTTCGGCCGATGGCCTGACCATTCTGGCGGCTTCTGACCGGGATGGTGATATGGACATTTACCTGTTGAGCGCGCTGACAGGCGCTGTTGTGCAGCAGTTGACCAATACCCCTGGCGATGACTACTTTCCGCGCTGGCTGCCAGATGAGAGTGGTTTTGTTTTTTCCACAGATCGGCATGGCAACCACGAGGTGTACCTGGCCCGGTTAGACGGAACACAAACGCGCCTGACCGACCATTCCGCCTACGATGGTTTTGCCTCCCCTTCGCCGGATGGGCGCCACATTGCCTTTTATTCCAGCCGGGATGGGGATTATGAGATATACGTGATGGACGTGGACGGCCGTAACCCGCAGCGCCTCACCTTCAGCCCTGGCCGTGATGCCTCTCCCACCTTTTCGCCGGACGGTGAATGGATTGCCTTTGAGAGCGACCGCAGCGGCCACTATGAGATCTACGCCATGCGCCGTGATGGCAGCGAGGTGCGCCAATTGACCAATCATACCGGCGGGAATTGGTTCCCCGTCTTTTCGCCCGATGGTCTCTGGCTGCTGTTTCAGTCGGCGCGCAACGGAAACATGGACGTTTTTCGCCTGCCTTTTTTGAGCCGGTCGCTTTATCTGAGTACCCCTTACCTGGCCGGTGATGATGTGAGACTGGTACAGCAAAAATTGTTTAACCTGGGGTACAGCCAGGTTGGCCCGGTGGACGGCATCTTTGGTCCGCAGACAGAAACGGCCGTGAAAGCGTTTCAACAAGCCAACGGCCTGACCGCAGACGGCGTTGTTGGTCCTGTTACCTGGGATCGGTTGTTTGGCGATAATGATGGATAAAAACAGTTGGCTGGTACCAGCCAACTGTTTTTATCCGAGAAAGTTTATGTTTTGCCCGAATTGTGGTTATCAGGTGGCTGACGGCGCGGCCTTTTGTGGGCAGTGTGGCCGGCAGATTGAACAGGTTGTTGCCAGGCCAGCGCCGGCGCAGCGACGCGGCCTGTTGGCGCTGGCGCTCTCCCTGCTGCTGGTAATTTTGCTTGGCGGGGCGGCCTGGTATGTGCTGCTGCGGCCGGAAAATGAGCCGGCGCCCCCACCCCGCAGCGCGGCGGCGTTTAGTGGGGATGTGGGGAGTACGGCCGTGCCTACCCAACCCTCCTCACCAACACCCACCAAAACCGCTGCCACTGTGGTCACGCCGGCACCCACCGCCAGCCACACACCCGGCCCCATCCCCACCATCCCCACCATTACCCCTGAGCCGACCCAACCGCCCACCTTAACGCCAACCCCTACCCCGACCGCGTCGCCAACCCGGACGCCGCCGCCCACCATCACCCCGCCACCATCACCCACACCGACGCCCACTTTAGACCCTGGGCCGGAGAATCTCGTCATCGGCCGTTCGGTAAATGACAGACCCATTGAAGCCGTGCGGTTTGGCAACGGGCCGCAAACCATTATCTTTATTGGCGGCTTGCACGCCGGGTTTGCCCCCGGCACGGTGGCCCTGGCGCAGCAAACGGCCGCCCATTTTGAGCAAAATCCGGCGGCCATTCCCCCCAACCTGACGGTGTACGTCATCCTCTCCGCCAACCCGGACAGTCCGAATGCGTCGGGGCAGCTAAACGGCCGTCTCAATGCCAATCGGGTAGACCTGAACCGCAATTGGGATTGTAACTGGCTGTCGGATGCTCGTTGGCGAGGTAATGTGGTGCCGGACAGCGGCGGCCCCGCTCCCTTTTCTGAACCGGAAACCCAAAGCCTGCGCGATTTCATCCTGGAAAAGAATCCGGCGGCCGTCATCTTTTGGGAAGCCAGAGCAGATAACGGGTTGGTTTCACCGGGAAATTGCGGCGCCCGCCACCAGCCTTCCGAATTGCTGGCCACGGCTTATGGCGCGGCGGCCGGCTATCGGGTGGCCGATTTTGAGGTTTTGACCGGGCAGGTGCTAAATGGCGATGGCACGAACTGGCTGGCACAACAAGGCATCCCGGCCATCGCTATTTTGCTGCCCCAGTACAGCAATATGGATTGGGCACATAATCTGGCCGGCATCCTGGCCGTGTTGCAGCACGAGGCGGAGTAAAGGCGTGGCACGGCCGTATGGATGGCAAAGGAAGTGCATCCTCCTGCTTTTATTTTTGTGGGCGATGATTGCCTGTCAGGCAGCGCCGCCCACAGTTTTACCGCCAACGGTTATGGCCCCGGTCGCGGCTGTTACGTCGTCAATTGTTGTCATGTCCGCCACCGCCACCCGCGCCCCACTCCTTGAACCAACCCCCGCCTCATCCCTGACATCACCTGCCGACACAGCCACTCCGTCCATCACCGCAAAACCGGCGACCGCGCTGCCCACAAAACCATTGCCACCGTTGCCCCCAACCATGACGCCGGACAATCTCCCCCAGATTATCGGCGCCTCTTATGAAGGGCGTCCCATTTACAGTTATCGTTTTGGCAACGGCGCCATCCCTATTGTTTTTGTGGGCGGTATTCATGGCGGCTATGAATGGAATACCATCTTGCTGGCTTACCAGGCGATGGACTATTTTGCCGCGCAGCCCTATCGAATCCCTGCCAACGTGACACTCTTCATCATCCCGGTGGCCAATCCCGATGGCTTGTTTGCCGTCACCCAAAAAGAAGGTCGCTTTTTGGGTGAGGATCTGGCCGAAGACACATTTCCGGGGCGATTTAACGGCCGTAACGTAGACCTGAATCGCAACTGGGACTGCCAATGGTCGGCAACGGCCGTGTGGCGCAACCAGCCGGTGAGCGGCGGTAGCCAACCCTTTTCCGAACCAGAAAGTCGCGCCCTGCGCGATTATTTCCTGGGAAAGCGGCCAGCGATGGTTCTTTTTTGGCACAGCGCCGCGAATGGCGTTTTTGCCGCTGGTTGTCCGGAAACAGATGGACAGGCACGACAACTAGCCGCTATTTTTGGCAGCGCCTCCGGTTATCCTGTTTATGAACGCTTTGCCTACTATCCTGTCACCGGCGACGCTGGCGACTGGTTGTCCACGCAAGGTATCCCCAGCATCTCCATAGAACTCAAAACGCATGAGACGCTTGATTGGGAAGAAAATCTGGCCGGCATGTTGGCCCTCCTGGCACATTACCACAAACAGTCGCAATGAGTTACCCCCTACATGGGGGATGTAGATGCGCCATCGGCAGCACCGCCCATTTAATATCTCCCAATTGGCGGAGATCCCCTAACACGCTGATGCCACCAGAACATGTTAGCTGCAATATTAGACGGAGATAAATATCCCCAGATAAGCCGATATTATCAGGCAGGTTAATACTACCTGTAATATTAATGAGCTAATTGTGTGGTTTTATAAATGACGTACTCTGCCATTTATATCATCCTGTCATGACCTTACCCTATCCTGACTCTGATGCTAGGGAATCTGGGATAATTTGAAACCTTTTATTCATGGGGAGATTTTATACCTGGTAGGTGTGTCTTTCTGAGGCTGGTGAGGATTTAATGTTTCGTTACATCCGCTTCATCGTGGTCAATAGCCATGTGATTCAATACCTGAAGTCCGCGCACTCTGTCATCGTTGCTGCCGGATTTGAACCTATAGATGGTTGGCAATGGAGCAGCCCCTCTATAAAACAGAAGCGATCAAACGTCACTACAAAGATGGTTGTAACGATAATGGGAGTAGGGAGAAATGAGTAGTTTCCGCTGGTTATTGGTGCAGTTGTTGGTTATGCTTTGCTTTTTTCTTAGTATAGAGAGATTTGATTTTGGGCAGAAAAACATCATTGATATTCATTCATTTGTTTATGTGATAGGGGCTGTAGCTGTTGTTTCTACCATACTGTTGCCTGCGGTTGCCAGGTTGTCTGTTTCTTGGGTTATCTTATTCTGGCTATTTATTTATATGCTTTTTAAGTTGTTGATGTCAGATGATCGCTCTATTTTTGGGGGGATTTATACGTACCTGACGCTGACGGAAGCAGCGTTTGTGTTGCTATTGGCATTTTTGGCTCATCAGGTAGCGCGGCATTACGCTAAGTTGCAGCAAACGGTGGAATATCTGACTCTGGCTGATGCTGGTCGTCACCTGTTGAAGATAGCGGATGCGGATCAGGACATTAGCCGGGAGATGTGGCGGAGCCGTCATTTTCACCGGGCGCTGAGTGTGATCATTATCAAGCCGGACAAACAGAGCATGGTAAAAGTAGCCCCACGCTTGATGGAGGAGATTCAGCAGAATGTGGCGGAATTGTGGACGGCCGCGCGTCTCTCCCACACGATTAAGGAACAGTTGCGGACGGTGGATATGGTCATGGAGGATCAAGAAAACGGCCGTTTTATTGTCCTTTGCCCTGAAATTGATGCCCAGGGCGCCAATGTGTTGACGGATCGCATCGGTAAAGCATTATCCACTCAGTTGGGAGTGACGATTTCTTGTGGTGTGGCTTCTTTTCCTAAAGAAGCGTTGACATTTGAAACCTTACTTGCTGAAGCGGATAACCATTTGAAAATGTCGGATGACCACGCCGGTGAAGCCGGAGTTTACCCCATGCAGCAGGAGAGAGTGCGCGCAGCGCCATAATTGGCCTGATAGTTGTTTATTCTCCAGGCGTCTGGTATCAAAGGATTTTCAGGTAAAAGGAATCAGTAAAATGACAACCTTCTCCACAGATGATACTTCCCAAAGAGACCAGGAGTTTACTTATCCTGAATATGTTCTGTCTTCATTATTACTATCAGTTTTTCCCCAGACTACTGAGATGTCTTGGTGGCAACAATGCCGGACAGAGAAACGGTTGCTTAGGGGAAAGTCATACCTTAAAGTCAAACGTATTATGGATCTGGCGCTTATTTTTGCCACCCTGATTTTAGTGCTGCCGTTATTACTCCTTTGTGCGCTGCTCATTAAGATTGAATCCCCAGGGGGGCCGGTGCTGTTCAGGCAAAAACGCACTGGTATGGGCGGTCACCCATTTTACATGTATAAGTTCCGCACGATGACGCCGAATGCCGAAGAGATGAAGAAAGAACTGGCCCATTTGAACGAGCTGCAATGGCCGGACTTTAAAATTACCAATGATCCCCGCATTACCCGAATAGGACGTATTTTACGCAAGACGAGCCTGGATGAAATGCCCCAATTGTTAAATGTGCTGCGCGGTGAAATGAGCCTGGTTGGGCCTCGTCCTACTTCTTTTTCGCCGGAAACCTATAAGTTGTGGCATACAGAACGGCTGGATGTGCCGCCAGGAATTACGGGTTTGTGGCAAATTTTGGGGCGGGGTTCAATGGAGTTTGACGAGCGGGTACGGCTGGATGTGGCCTACATTGAGCGGCGCTGTTTATGGCTAGATATACAGATTTTGCTGCGAACATTCACGGCCGTACTACGCCAACGGGGCGCCTATTGATGCCACTCAAAATCGCCTATGTTATGTCTCGTTTTCCGCATTTACCGGAAACCTTCATTTTGCGGGAAATGAGCGAACTGGAAAGGCAGGGTTGGCAAGTGGCCTTGTATCCGCTGGTGGTACAGGCACAGCCAGTTGTCCATGCCGAAGCAGCGCGTTGGCTGCCGGAAATACGTCACGTCCCCTTTGTTTCCAGGGCGGTGTTGGCGGGCAACGGCCGTGTCTTTTGGCAACACCCTACCACCTATCTACGCCTCTGGAAGCAAACCATCATCGGGAATATCTCTGACCCGAACATGCTCTTGCGCGCCTGTGCCCTTTTTCCCAAAGCCGTGCAGGCTGCCGCTCAGATGCAGGCCGAAGGCGTTGGACACATTCATGCGCATTACGCTACCCACCCCGCCTTTTTTGCCTGGCTCATCCATCAACTCACCGGCATTAGCTATAGCCTCACAGTTCATGCGCATGACATTTTTGTGCGCACGGCCATGTTAGAAGCCAAGTTGCGCTCGGCCAGCTTCGTGGTGGCAATTTCAGATTACAACGTGGCTTACTTGAGCCAAGTCGTTGGCCCCTGGGTGCGGGACAAAACGGCCGTCATCCACTGTGGCATTACCCCGGAGCTTTACCAACCCCGGTCAGCGCCCGCCCAACCGGGGTTGCCATTAGAAGTCATCAGCATTGGCAGCCTACAACCGTACAAGGGGCAGGCTTTTTTGGTGCGGGCATGTGCCTTGCTGAAGCAGGCGGGCATTCCTTTTCGTTGCCGCATCATCGGCGGCGGCGCAGAACAGTCCAATTTATTGAGCCTGATTGAACAGTTGGGGTTACAGCAGCAGGTACAGCTTTTAGGGCCGTTGCCACAAGAAGAGGTGGCCGCTCTTCTACCCACCGCCACCTGTTATGTGCAGCCCAGTGTCATTATGCCGTCTGGTAAGATGGAGGGCATCCCGGTGTCTCTTATGGAAGCATTGGCCTGTGCGGTACCGGTGGTGGCTACACATTTATCGGGTGTACCAGAATTGGTGCAGGATGGGGTGACGGGTTTCCTGGTTCCGCCAGCCGATGCCGGGGCGCTGGCACAGGCTATGCAGAGCATATACCAATCACCGGAAGCGGCATTTGCTACGGCCGTCGCTGGCCGCCAACACGTCTTACACGCATTCCATCTACAACACAACGTTACTGAACTGGCTTCACTGTTCAAGCGGTATGCCGGGAAAGAAAATCTGGCATTCCAACCACAGCCACTATGCGGCTAAACAAGTGCTGGCGTATACCATGACGATTGGGTAATGCGTAGGACACAATGGTTAGCTGGCAAGTAGGCCTGCCCTCTGCGGGAAGAGGCAAAGGGCAAAGGAAAGATAATAATGGTGCAATTAAGAATGTATTTACAGGCACTTTTGCATAACTGGTGGATAGTGGCGCTGACGGCCGTTAGCGCCGTCGCCCTCACAGTGGTAATCAATTCGATGGCCCAGCCAGTTTACCAAAGCCGGCTGCAATTACTGATTGTGCCTAATATGACCGATTTTAGTGGCCGTGATCTTATCTACAGCCTGGACACATTAGATAGACGCTCCATTGTGGCTACCTATGTGGAAGTACTCAACAGCAGTCGAATTCGCCGCGAAGCCCTGGATGCGGTCGAACTGGTTGGGGATGGCAGGGATAGTTACCAGATTTCAGCCGTAGCCCTGCCCGAAGCCAGTGTTTTAGAAGTGGCGGCTACCGGCCCAAACCCGCAAATCACGGCCGCGTTAGCCAATGCCGCCGCCGCCCAAACCATCAGCTATGTGGGGCAAACCTACGACATTTACCGGATTGAGTTACTGGACCCCGCGTCTATACCGAAAACGCCAATCAGCCCTACGCCCATACGCGATGCATCCCTGGCGCTCTTGTTTGGTCTGGTATTGGGCAGTATTTTAGCGATCTTGCGTGACCAGATACAACAGCCCATTAGCGGTAAACTGCGCCATTGGAACGCACACGATCACGCTTCTACCGCCTACAAACGCGCCTACCTGGAAAACGAGCTAGAACGCCTACTGCTCACGGAGGGGGAGCAACTTATATTGAGCGTTGTCCGCTTGGAAGGGTTGGTCCGCCAGGAATTGCCAGCCCATGTTCAGCACGATCTTTTGCGCCGCATTGTTGCCATCATGCGGGATGAATTGCCCGGCCGCGATCGCATTGCCCGTTGGGATGACCACAGTTTTGCCGTCCTCATGCGCCATGTGCCTGATCTGGAACAGGCTGATATCCGGCTCAACCGGCTGCAACTGGCGCTTTCTGAACCGGTTGAAGTGTATGCCGGTGGTGAAATGATCAACCTGTCGCCACGCCTGGCTGCGGTGGTTGGTCAGCAAAATGACACAGTTTCTTCTCTGGTGGATCGTTTATCGGTAGCCACGCTGAAGGCCAGCAGAAATGGGCATGGGCCTACTTTGTACGATGAAGAAACCCATCAACCATCTACCCACCAGCGATAACAGGGCTATAGGAGCAAAACCGTGATCTACGTTGTCCTCGGTATGCATAAATCTGGCACCACTCTGGCCGCGCAAATTTTGCACCATTCGGGCATTAACATGGGTGAAAACCTGGAAAATGGCGTTTCCTATGACCAGGGCAACCAGTACGAGCGAGAATCTACCTGGCGACTGAATGAGGATATTTTGCAGGCGCAGCATCAGCGCAGTATTGACATTCGCCTGCCGGTAAACCCGCAATTATCGCCAGCACAGCGGGATAGGATGCGGCAAATTATCGTTTCGGCTAACCAACAATATACCCACTGGGGATTTAAAGACCCGCGTACCTGTCTGGTCTACCCCCTGTGGGCATCGGAACTGCCGGAACATCGGCTGATTGTTATTTATCGTGATCCCACCGAACCCTGGCCGCGTTACCGGCCGCGCCATGCCCGCAACCGTTACCGTGAGCCGTTCGTGGCCTGGAGATATTTGCAGAGTTGGTGTGAGCATAATTTGAAAATCCTCTCTTACCTGAAAGAGACCACGCAACCATATATTGTGCTGGATTACCAGCAACTGGTGACAACGCAGGCTGAGTTTGAACGGTTGCAACAGTTTTTGGGGATGCCGTTGGTGGATCGGCGACGGCCGTCTCTCTACCGCAATCGCCCCCAAACTTATCCGGCCCTTTCTTTTGCTGGCTGGTTATTGAATAAACAAAAAGGATACCGGCCACAATCTATCTTGCAGCAATTTGAGGCATATCGGCAATGAGCAAGCCGCTTTCTATTAATCGCTTCATAGAAACCCCACTCTTGTTTGTGGTTGGCGCAGCTTTGTCGGGGCTGGTGGTGGGCACGGCCGTCCTTTTCACCGATAACGTTTTGTGGCCGGCCGCTCTGGTTGGGGCTTTACTGCTGGTGTGGTTAGTCTTCAATCATCCCCATGCCGGACTGTCATTACTTGTTTTTGCCACCTACACCCGTTCTTCAGATGTGTTGGAGCATCAATACGGCATCCCTTCCTTTGTTTTGCCGCTGGCCTTGCTGCTGCTGGCGTCTTTGTTCATGCGCTGGTGGTTTTTGGGTAAGCGGATTCATAACTGGGAGCGAACGGCCGTTCTCCTGGGCGCTTATGGTCTGGTAGGTTTTACCTCGTTGTTCTATGCGGCGGATAGCGGCCGTTCCCAAAACGCCCTTATCGAATTTGTCAAAAACTGCCTGTTGGTATTTGCGGTGGTGCTGGCCATGCGGGACAGCCGGTCGTTGCGCGGCGTGAGTTGGGCTTTGTTGGCGGCGGGCATTTTCATGGGCAGTCTCACGGTTTATCAGCAATTGACCGGTACATTTGAGAACACTTATTGGGGATTTGCCCAAACAGAAGTCAAAAACATCATCGCTGACGTGAGCGATCATCGCGCGTCCGGGCCTGTTGGTTCCTCTAACTTTTACGCCCTGGTCATGGTGGCGCTGGTTCCGCTGGCCCTGGATCGCGTGTGGCACGAACGTAAACTGGTATATCGCCTGTTGGCGCTGTGGGCATTGACCGTGTGCGTGCTTTCCGTCATCTTCACCTTTTCTCGTGGCGGTTTTATTGCGCTGGTTGTGGTGCTGGCGGTAATGATTGTCCGTGAATCGCTCAGCCCGCTCAAACTTTTGCTTAGCCTGGCCCTCTTGCTTGTCGTCTGGCAATTCATTCCCGCCAATTATACCGAGCGTCTGTCCACTACGCTGGATTTATTGCCCGGCAGTGGCGGTGATGCCCGCAATGAAGTCTCCTTTCGCGGCCGTACCAGCGAGGTGGTGGTGGCCTGGCTGATCTTTGCTGATCATCCCGTTTGGGGTGTGGGCTTAAATAACTATAAATATTACTACCAACAATATGCCCAACCATTGGGTTGGGATAATCGTCGGGAGGAGCGGGCAGCTCATAGCCTGTATCTGGAAATGGCGGCGGAAACGGGGCTGATTGGCCTGGCGGCCTTTGGCGCGCTTGTGGGCGTGGCGCTGGGGCGGGCCTATCAGACGCAAAAAATGTTTATGCGCGCCGGCCGTTATGACGAAGCGGCGTTAGCGTTTGCCTGGATGGTGGTTTTGGTGGGTTATCTGGCAGCCTCACTCTTTTTGCACGGCGCCTACATACGGTATTTCTGGTTGTTAATCGGTATATTGCTGGCGCTGCCACAAACCGCAGCCCGGCCGCGGAAATCTCCGGGAACGACCACACCACCGCACCGCCTCCAGGAAAATGCCCAGGGAGAACTACCATGCTGAACAAAAAGCCCATCTTTGTGAACGGTTTTCAGCGCGGCGGCACGAATATCCTGATGCAGCTTGTTACGTCGCATCCCCAGGTGCGTGTTTTGGGGGGAGAGATGCATGAGATTTTTTACGGCCGTGACAGCCAACCCCTACAAAAATGGCTGCGGCGGCTTACCTGCACCCCGGTCTTGCTTTCTACGCGCCAACATACCTTCTGGCCTTATCGTTATTATGAACGCCGTGCTTTGCCAACGGCCGTTGGTCACTATATAGACCTGCTTTTTTATTTCCACAAACTCATTGCCTACAACCCAAAATATGACAACGGCCGTGCCCATCCCACCTGGGCCGACAAGGGCAAAACCCGTATGGCCTGTAAATGTGTCAACGGGGTCGTACTCGCCACACCACTCCTGGCCGAGATATACCCGGACGCCACTTTTGTAGCCCTGGTGCGCAACGGTCTGGCTTTGTGTGAAGGCTTTATGCGCCGGGGCTGGAGCGCCGAACGCTTTGGTCGGATGTACCAGACTGTCTGCAACCAGATACTGCACGATGCCGGCCAGATGGAAAATTACCACATCATTCGCTTTGAAGAGTTAATGGCCGACCCCACCGCCACCGTGCGGCAGCTATATGAAATGGCCGGCCTGGATGTGCTGGCGACCGAAAAGTTTAAGTTGCAAGCCAAAAAATTGATGGGCCAGGATGGGCAGCGTGGTTACAACTTTGGCAACAAGGAAAAAGAACTGGTCTATGTGGTACTGGATGAATTGGGCAACTACCTGCGCCAGGATGTCAATGACAACCAGATTGCCCGCCTGTCAGCCGCAGACAAAACGGCCTTTTTACGAGAAGCAGAGATAGCGATGAATGCATTTGGCTATCTTTCATGAAGGGATATGAAAAACCAACACCTGGCAAAAGCAACGCTTCGCGGCGCATTTTGGGGTTATGCTTCCAATTACAGTGGCAAATTGCTGGTGTTTATCAGCACGGCCATCCTGGCCCGCCTGCTCCTCAAGGAAGATTTTGGTATTGCCGGTTATGCTCTGGTAGTCATTGGCCTGCTAGAAGTGTTGGAAGGATTGGGCATTGGCCCGGCCATCATCTACCATCAAACCGAGCCCAAGAAGCTAGATACCGCTTTTTGGATGGGTCTGGTAGTGGGGTTTACTCTGTTTGTAATTACCTGGTTTGTTGCCGCCCCTCTTGCCGGTATATTTTTCCAAGATGCCCGCGCCGTGCCCATCACCCGCGTCCTGGGCTTCGAGTTCATCATTGGCGCCTTTGCTCTGGTTCATGCTGCCATCCTCACCAAAAAACTGGCATTTGGCCGTAAATTCATCCCAGAAATGTCCCGCTCTGCCAGCAAGGGTATCGCTTCCATTATCCTGGCGCTAATGGGTTTTGGCGCATGGAGTCTGATCTTGGGACATCTGGTGGGAGATATTGTACAAACGGTGGTGTATTGGCTGGTTGTTCCCTGGCGGCCTGCTTTCCATTTCCAACAGAAAGTAGCCCGTACATTTCTCTCTTACGGCGCCAGCGTCGCCGCCATAGATGTCTTGGGTATTCTCATGCTCAACATGGATTATCTGGTGATCGGCCGTTTTATGGGCGCGGCGGCACTGGGTGTCTATACATTGGCCTTTCGCGTGCCGGAACTGTTGGTGAAGCAGTTTTGCAACATTATCGGCAACGTCACCTTCCCCGTTTATGCCCAGATGCGCGACGACCCGCAGGCACTCAAGCGTGGTTTCCTGATGACCACGCGCTACATGACCATGATTACGATTCCCATGGGACTGGGATTAGCTCTGGTGGCCGGGCCGTTTGTGTTAACCGTTTTTACAGATAAATGGGTGGAAGCCATTCCGGTAATGGCCGCTATCTCCATTTACACGCTGCTACGTTCCCTGGTTTTTAATGCGGGCAGTGTCTATAAAGCGACCGGGCAGCCGGGATTGCTTTCCAAACTGAATTTTATCCAGACTATTGTCACCGTGCCGGCTTTGTGGTGGGTGGCCATTACTTACGGCACGATTGTGGCCGTAGCCTGGATGCAGGTGCTGCTGGCGCTGGTTTCCGGTATGGCCAAGATGGCTATGGCGGCCCGGCTGGTAAACGTTCCCTTACGGGAACTGGCGCGGACTTTTTATCCCAGTCTGGCAGCCGGTGGGCTGATGTCTGTGGCTGTTCTGGGTACAGCCTTGTTTCTAACGGATGTCATACCCCTGGTGCAACTGGTAGTGGAAACGGCCGTCGGCATGCTCGTCTATGGTGGTGTTATCTTCTTATTGCAGCCAGACGATATGCGGAAAGCGATTGCCATGCTGCGTTCCGCTTTTTTTCCCAAAGCCAGCGCAGTGGCGGCTGATTAACACTCGGCTGCCATGAGGATTCGGATGAACCAATTACCACTACGCATTCTCCAACTGGTGTCTTCCATGACCATCGGCGGCGCGGAACAAATTGTGCTGAGCCTGGCCGAACGCACCGACCCGCGCCGCTTTGAAATGCATATTGGCAGCCTGAGCGTCATCAGCCAGAATTCGTTACAGCCGGAATTCGAGCGGCTGTGCCTTCCCTTGCTGTCGCTGAATGCCCGGCGCTTTTATGACCCGGCGGTGGTGCAGGCCGTGTACCATTACGCCCGCCAGCAGCGTATTGATGTCATCCACACACATCTGACGGATGCGGACGTGGTTGGCCGGTTCGTGGGCCGCGCTTTGCGTATTCCCGTGCTGTCTACCATGCATAATATGCCCCATAATTATGCCCGCCAGCGACGCGATCGTTACTGGCTGGAACGGTTTACGGCGCGTTACCTGACCACCCATCTGGTAGGTGTGTCACCTAAAATTCGGGAGTTGTACATCAGCCAGTGGCGCATCCCACACGGCCGTATCAGCGCCATCTATAACTCGGTACGGATGGAGCCTTTTCTGGCAGTTCCGGCCGGCGTTCCCTTAGCCCGCCCCTATCCTGGGCCTGTTATTACCAACGTGGCCCGCTTGAATCCACAAAAAGCGCAGCGCCTGCTGTTGGAAGCCGCGCCAGCTATCCTGCAACGCTATCCCCAGGCAACCTTTTTGCTGGTGGGTAAAGGGCATCTGGAAAATGAACTGCGGCAGCAGGCGCAGGCGTTAGGTATTGGCCAGCATGTCGTCTTTACCGGGGTGCGCCACGATATTCCCAACATTCTGGCGCAGACAGACATCTTTGTGCTGCCGTCGCGGTGGGAAGGGCTGCCCTTGTCGGCCATTGAGGCTATGGCGGCGGCGCGGGCCGTGTTGGTGACGGATGTGGGTGGTAACAGTGAATTGGTGGAATCCGGGCGTTCGGGCATCGTCATTCCGGCCGCCGATGTAGGGGCGCTGACGGATGCTTTGTTGGCCTTGTTGGCTGATGAAACCCTGCGTCTGGCATTGGGAACGGCGGCCCGGCAGCGTGTACAACTTCTCTTTAATCCAGAACGGTTTATTCAGCAATATGAAGCGGTGTACACCCAATTGGGGCTTCATTTGCCCGTCTCTCAAGTTCAGATGCCTGGGGAGGTTGCCCTATGAGCCAGCCGCGTTTGCATGTAGCCATGATGATTCAGGCGTATTTACCACTCTTGGGCGGGGCAGAGCGGCAACTGGCGGCCCTGGCGCCGTTGCTAAAAAACCAGGGTGTGGATGTGTCTGTGATTACGCGGCGGTATCCGGGTCTGAAAAAGTTTGAACTGATAGATGGCGTTCCGGTTTACCGGCTGCCCGTTCCGGGGCCAAAGTCGGTGGCTTCGCTGGCATTTAGTCTGGCGGCGCTGCCCTTGTTGGGGCGGCTGCGGCCCGATGTCATTCATGCTCATGAATTGTTGTCACCCACCACAACGGCCGTTACCGCCAAACGCCGCTTGGGCATACCCGTCGTGGCTAAAGTGCTGCGTGGTGGCGCCCTGGGTGACCTGGCCAAACTGGAGCATAAACCATTCGGCCGGCAACGGATGCAGACGTTCAAACAGCAGGTGGATAGCTTCATCGTCATCAGCCAGGAAATTGACGCCGAATTGGCCGCGTGGGGTGTGGCCCCGGAGAAGCGTGTTTTTATTCCGAATGGCGTGGATACGCAGCGTTTTGCCCCTATGCGGCTACCAGAAAAAGAGCGGCTGCGCCAGGAATTGGGGTTGGGTGAGGGGGAAACGGCTGTATACGCCGGTCGTCTTGTCCCCGAAAAATGTGTGGATCAGCTTATCGGGTTGTGGCCTCAGATCAGAGAAATATACTCTCGCGCCCAATTGCTGGTGTTAGGTACAGGGCCAGAGGAAAAACGATTGAAACAACTGGCCGGAGAGGGCATCCATTTTCTGGGAAATGTGGCCGATGTGGCTCCTTATCTACAAGCGGCCGATCTCTTTATTTTGCCATCGGCCACGGAAGGGTTGTCGAATGCCATGTTGGAGGCATTGGCGGCTGGCCTGCCGGTGATCGCTACCCGTGTGGGCGGCGCGCCGGACATCATCACCCACCAAAAGAGCGGCTGGCTGGTGGCCCCCCAGCAGCCGGATGAATGGCTGGAAGCGATCCTGACATTATTTGCACTGGCGGAGAAGCGGCGAGACCTGGGATCGCAGGGGCGGCAGAAGGTGGTGGCGTCGTATGGGCTGGCCGCGACGGCGGAAAAGTTGGTGGGGTTGTACGGCCGTATCACCACAGCCACACCGCGCCCTGTAACCGTTCAGACCTGATAGATTTTTTACCCGATGGCTGCGGCCGATTCTCAGCCCCGAAGGGCTGCTTTCCAGACCGCGCCGACTTGCATACTAGCACGGATTATTCCATGGCAGTTATCATTTTCGTTTTATCGGTTGGGATGATACTTTACACCTACATTGCTTATCCGGCGCTGTTGGCGGTGGCGGCCCGCTTATGGCCGCGCCCGGTGCAAACGGCCGTGCATACACCCACCGTCACCCTCTTAATTGCCGCTTACAACGAAGAAGAGATGATTACCCAGAAGATAGAAAATAGTCTGGCGCTCGATTACCCACCAGAACGTCTGCAAATTTTGGTGGCAGCCGATGGCTCGACCGACCGCACGGCGCAATTGGTGGATGCCTATGCCCATCAAAACGTACTCTTGAATGATGAACCGGCGCGGCACGGCAAAATGGCGGCCATTAACCGGGCCATGCCACGCGCTACCGGGGAAATTGTGGTCTTTTCCGATGCCAACAATTTTTACCAGGCAGATGCGCTGCGGGAACTGGTAAAGCCGTTTGCCGATGCCAGCGTCGGCGCGGCCAGCGGCGCCAAGGTGATTGCCAAAGGGGACGGCGTGTTGGGCGAGTCGGAAGGGTTGTATTGGCGGTATGAATCGTTCATCAAGGAGAAGGAAACGGCCGTGCATTCCTCCATTGGTGTGGCCGGTGAAATGCTGGCGATCCGCCGCTGCCTGTTTGAGCCGCCCCCGGACGATGTGATAAACGATGATTTTTACATGGCGGCGCGCCTGCTGCATCGTGGCTATCGGGTGGTGTATGTGCCGGCAGCGCGTTCGATTGAACGGATTTCGCCGACGGCTCAGGATGAAATGGCGCGGCGGGCGCGCATTGTGGCCGGCCGTTACCAGGCCATCTGGCGCAGCCGCGAAATAGTTCCCTGGAAACGGCCGTTACTCGCCTGGCAACTGGTCTCCCACAAGTTCTTACGGCCGTTGGTGCCGCTGGCAATGATAACCGCCGCCTTGTCTAACCTGCTGCTGGCTTTCCGGGCACGGCCGTTGGCCCGGCTGTTGTTGTTGTGGCAGATAGCGTTTTATGGCACGGCCGTACTCGGTTCCTACTTCCATCCTGGCGGCAAATGGGGCAAGCTCCTCTATTTACCCACCTACCTGGTACACAGTAACCTGGCGGCCTTGTTCGGCCTTGGCCGCTTTTTGGCCGGCAAACAAACCACCCGCTGGCAGCGCGTTCCCCGCCGCCCGCCAACTATTCCCAACGAGGAACAATGATCATGGCCCACAAAATAGCCTTCATTCAAAAAGGAACGGTGCCCCTGGCCAGCGTCCACGTGGCGCGTGTTCTGCAAGCCAACTTTCCTCAATACGAAGTCGAAATCATTGACATCAAAGAACTGCTGGCGCACCGCAAAGAGATGGCGTTGATCAATATGGCCTATACTGTCAAAGAATACGGGCCAGAAATTTTGGCGGGCAAAAAAAATGCCAAAGAGGGTTACTTCCGCACACCCTATCTTTTTCACCAGATCAAACGCTTAATGACCGATAAGCTGGCTGATTCGGATTATGTTTTTTCCTTTCAGATGCAATCTTTGTACGATGCCAGCGCAGACCGGTTACCCCACTTTGTCTACACCGATCATACCAATCTGGCCAACCTGCGCTATCCCTTTCAAGACCGCAGCCGCTTATTTTCCCAACCCTGGTTACAGCTAGAGCGCACCATTTACCAGAATGCCACCCACATCTTTACCCGCAGCCGCCATGTCACCAATTCCATTGTGGAGCAATATGGCTGCCATCCAGACAAAGTCACCTGTGTCTTTGCCGGGAGCAATTTACAGGCGGATGCCAACCCGCTGGAAAATGACGGCTACAGCAACAAAAACATCTTGTTTGTGGGGGTGGATTGGGAACGAAAAGGTGGGCCAGAATTGGTACGGGCGTTTCAACAGGTTTTGCAGGTACACCCTGACGCCCGTCTGACAATTGTGGGCTGTACGCCCCAGGTGGACGTGCCCCATTGCGAAGTGGTTGGTCGGCTGCCGCTGGCGCAGGTAAAGGAGTATTATCGTCGCGCTTCGGTGTTTTGCCTGCCGACCAAATTGGAACCCTTTGGGATCGTTTTTATTGAAGCGTTTTCTTATAAGCTGCCGGTTGTGGCTGCCCGAGTAGGCGCAATTCCTGATTTTGTGATTCCTGGTGTAAATGGTTACCTGATAGAGCCGAGCGATGTGAATCACCTAGCGCAGCGGCTGATCGAACTATTAGCTGATCCCGTAAAATGCCAGGCATTTGGCGAGCAGGGCTTCCATCTTGTCCAGGAAAATTACAATTGGGAAGCCGTGGGGCAACGCATGAAAGAGCAGATTTTAGCCACCCTACCAGTAAAATCTCAGTTTTTTGCCTGAAAAGGAGATATTTGGCCTGGTGATGAATGCTTGTAATCCTCGTATTGCTGGCGCTTTAGTGGGTGATGTTCACCGTGATCCGGCGGCGCGTATTAAGTATGGCTTCTTCTTTGCGGCGCTGGCGGAGCATTTCCCGCTGGTGGAAATTTATGACGCCAGCCTGTATGGGGTATACCGTTATTTGAATGCATTGCAAGCATTTCACCCTGACCGGCAGCGGTGGCGTGAAGGTTTTTACAAGAATGTGACAGCGTTTCGCTGGCGTTCGCAGCTGGCGCACACCCATTTTCAGACTATTCAAGGGGAAATTGATTTGATCGTGCAGGTAGGTGTGTTGTTTGATGCGCGCTGGCAGATAGGGGCGCGGCCAAGCCTCATCTATACAGATTATACGGCGCATCTGGCAGCGCAACGGCCGTCGGTCGGACGTTCCCCTTTTTCGGCGGCGCAGCGCCAGGAATGGCTAGCCCTGGAGCGTGCGGCTTTTGCCGGCGCCAGCCATATTTGCACCCGCAGCGACCTGGTGCGTACCTCCATCATTCAGGACTATGGCATAAACCCAGAAAAGGTAACGGCCGTTGGCGCTGGCGTTAACTTTGCCCGGCTGCCCCAACCGGTAAAGCACCGGGAAACGGCCGCGCCGATCATTCTCTTTATTGGCAAGGAGTTCCACCGCAAGGGAGGCGATCTGCTGTTGGCGGCATTTGCCCAGGTGCGCCAGGAAGTGCCCGGCGCCAGGCTGAAAATGGTCACAGCCGTGCCCATTCCCTCTGCTTTTCCTGTTACGGGTGTGGAGATCATCCAGGCCACCTGGGATCGCCAGACCATTGCCACGCTCTATCGTTCGGCCGACCTGTTTGTGCTGCCTTCCCGTCTGGAAACGTGGGGTGATGTGCTGCTGGAAGCGATGAGTTATGGCTTACCCTGTATTGGCGTCACGGGCCAGGCGATGGAAGAGATCATTGACCATGAAATTAACGGGCTGATTGTCCCCGCCGAAGATGTGGATACATTGGCGCAAAGTCTGGTGCGCCTGCTCACGGACACCAGGTTGCGCCGCCAGATGGGACGACAGGCCCGCCTGAAGGTGGAAGAAAATTACCAATGGCCGGATGTGGCAGGACGTTTGGGTGACTGTATCCAACAAATAATGGAGCATGATGGGCAAAAATGGGTTGCCGGTTATTGAACCGCCGCTTGTTGAACCGGCCAGGCGTTGGTTGAAAGGTAAACGCTACCCCTGGATTACCTTGTTGGGTGTGGATGGCAGTGGCAAATCAACCGTGCTGGCGGAATTGGAGCGGGCGTTGGCGGCTACGGCCTATACCGGCCTGTTTGTGCTGCATCGTCGGCCGCAACTGGTGTTCCGGGCGGCAACCGCCAGCCGCGAGGGCAGCATTGAACATTACGGCAAAGCGCCTCACGGCCGTTTTCTTTCCGCCCTCAAACTGGTAGTTATATGGTTGGATTGGCTGGTAGGCTATTTTGTTCTGGTTCGGGGACGGCGAGCGCAAGGTGTTTTGGTGGTGGCCGACCGCCATTCGCTGCTGGATATGCTGGTAGACCCACTGCGTTATCGTTATGGCGGTTCGCCGCGCTGGGTGGAAATAGCCATACGCTTGCTGCCCATGCCGGATGTGGTAGTGCTGCTGGATGCGCCAACGGCCGTACTGCAAAGCCGTAAACAAGAACTTTCCGCAGCGCAAACGGGGCAACTGCGCCAGAACTACCGGCAATTGGTGCAGGCGCATCCCGCTGGTTATGTAGTGGATGCCAGCCAATCATTAGAACAGGTAGTGGCTGATGTACAGCACATCGTTGTTAAATCATGGGCGTGACCATGATGCATGGGAAACATGCTTTACTGTGTTTTTTGTTCCAGCCAGCAATGGCGGTCAAAATGAGAATTGCTGTCAAATGTAGTTAAGATCGGACACGTTTTACCAGACGAGTCGGGTCTACAAAGGAAGGTTCTTATGGATATGAAAAACCGGCTGCGGCCAAAATTGTCAGGCAGAGTAAATAGTTTATGGTTGTTGCTCATACTGGGCATGGCGCTGGCTTTGTGGCAGTCGTCAGCCGGAGCGCAAGAGGGGCAGGATACGGCCGTCCTCATCACCGCCTGGCCCACAAAGCAAATGGCTGGGGCAGAAGCCGGGCCGCGTGTCTGGCTGGAAGCGCCCGACACGGCCAGAATAAATACCACCGCTACCATCCGGTTAATGAGCGATGGCGTCTCGACGCTGGGGGGGTATGAAGTCAAGCTAACTTACAACCCGGCACAAATGGCGCTGCTCACCGCCGAGGCCACGCCTGGTTGGGCCGGTGAGCGAGAATTGCTGCTGATGGGCACAGTGCGCCAGGCGGATGGGGTAATTCTCAGCAGCGCCAGTTGTCCGGTTGCTAACTGCTCAGCCACAGCTTATGCAGATGAGCCTCGTCTTGAATCTGGCACGGCCGTTGGCCCGGTGGAATTAGCCACTTTTCAGTTTGATGTGCGCACCAGTGGCGCTGTACGTGTCAATGTAGCTGACATGCTGTTGGTCAATACGGCCGGGCAGGTGCTGTTGGCAAGTGGACGCTATGAAGCTGACAGTGTCCAGATTAGTCAGCCAACTGTGAAGGCTCTGGATTTGTCGGGCAACCAGGTGGTGAATGATGCTGATGCGTACCTGGTGGTGAGTGCGTGGCAAGAGTTGGCGCGAGACAGCCGTTGTCTGGCGTCCACCATCACCGCCTACGATATAGATGGCAGCGGCTGCCTGAACGTAGCCGATGTGCAAATGATTCTGGCAGCCTGGGGGCAACGAACCGCATCCCCACCTGCGCCACCCAGCCATACACCGCAGGCTGTTTTTGTCGTTGATTCATCTGGCGACCAGAGCGACGTAAATCCTGGTGATGGACAGTGCCAGACGGCCGTAGGCAGTTGTACCTTGCGTGCCGCCATTGAAGAGAGTAACGTTTTACCCGGCGCCGATACCATCCACTTTGACATTCGTAATACCAACGGTACGTGTCCCAATCTGGTTACGATTACCCCTATCAATGAACTCATTATTGATGCGGCCGACAATGCTGGCGTTACCATTGACGGTTACACCCAATGCAATTCTTCAGCCAATGATCAATGGATCAACGGCAACGCTATTATCAAAATAGAAATACAGGGCAATAACTTTGCATATATCTATGGACTGCATCTGTTGTCACCGAACAATGTGGTCAAAGGATTGGCTGTGTACAACTGGCACCGGCAAATCCAACTGTTTGGCAGCCGCGCCCACCACAACACCCTGGCAGGCAACTTTTTCGGCACCAATGCCGCCAACACCTTTACCCAGGTTGCGCCCGGCATTGAAGGGGAAGGCATCCGCCTGGGAAATGGCGCCAACCAGAATCTTGTCGGTGGAACTACAGCTGCCGAGCGTAACATCTTTTCCGGCAATGATCAGGATGGTGTAGGGTTTCAGGGAATTGGTGTGCAGGATAATGTGGTCATCAACAACTATATCGGCCTGAAGCAAAGTGGCACCGTGCGCCTGCGAAATGGCGCAGATGGTGTAGATGTGGCCGAAGGTGTGATCAATAACCGGGTCGGTGGCCTTAATCCGGGGGAGCGTAATGTCATCAGCGGTAACAATCGGGATGGTGTCGAACTTTCACACAACCTGGGGACACAAGGCAACCACATCGTCGGCAACTTTATCGGTCTGTCGCCGTCAGGTAATGAAACCATATACAATGGCGGCAGGGGTGTTACCTTTGAAGATCAGGTGACAGCCAACCTGGTTTACCGCAATGTGATTGTAGGGAATGGCGGCGACGGCGTGCGATTTTATACCGTCTATGATAACCAGGTGTACGACAACTTTATTGGCGTTGCCCCCACCGGATTAGGGCCACGGGATGTCGTTATCCCCTTACCCGGTACGGAAAGTGGGTTACAGACTATGCCCAACGGTTCGCGCCCATTCAGTGGTTATGGTCTGAGCGGGGTGTATATGACCGGTGGCAGCCAGGGAAACAGCATCACCCATAACATTATTGCCTACCATCCAGAATATGGCATTTATCTGGATGCTGACAAAGGGTATCTGAGTTACGGCACGTGTGAAGCCTATTACAACACCTTCAGCCAAAACAGCCTGTTTGACAATGTGGGGATGGGCATCCGGTTAAAGCCAGGGATTTGTGATGATGGGCTGGAGTATTTCCCAAATAATGGCATCCAGCCGCCGCAGATTACGGCGGCCACAACCGTGCAGGTAACGGGGAATACCTGTGCGAACTGCCAGGTGGAACTGTTTCTGGCTGACAAAACCGTGGTGAATAATCCTGGTGGAGATAATTTTGGCGAAGGCAAAACGTATCTGACACAGGGCATGGCCAATAGCAATGGTAATTTCACCATCGCTGTCAGCGGGATAGCGGTGGGGGACATCCTGACGGCTCATACCACTGATGATGATGGGAACACCTCGCAATTTGCCCGCAATGTGGAGGTGTTTGCGCCACCGACGCCCACCAATACGCCGACAGCTACGTCTACCAATACCCCGACCAATACGCCGACGGCGACGTCAACTCATACGCCGACAGCAACGCCAACCAACACCTTGACGCCGACGCCAACAAGTACGGGATCAACAACACCGACTAATACGCCGACGCCAACAGGCACACTCTCGGCTACGCCGACCAATACGCCGACGCCAACGGGCACACTCTCGGCCACGCCGACCAATACGCCGACGCCAACGGGCACACTCTCGGCCACGCCAACCAGTACACCAACGCCAACAGGTACACTCTCGGCTACACCGACGCCAACGGGCACTACCGTCATGCCGACAGCCACCCCTTTGCCGCCTGGGTGGACGTATTTCAGTTATTTGCCGCTGGTGCAACGGCCGTAAACCACCACAGTTGACCCTCCCTTTCTATTTCAAAGGGAGGGTCAACTGTGGTCAACTTCAAATTTACCAGCAAACCTGATTACCAATCCAGGGTAAATAGATTTGGTAATCAGAATTCAGGAAGGCGCTAGATGCTGTGCCTTGTGTTGGCATAACGGCCGTGCCCACAAACCCGGTGCGCTGGAAATCATGCCGGGCCGTGGGCCAGGGCATTAAGGAAGGATAATAGGCAGCCGGTAGATCCCAGACATACAACACGGCTGCCTGGCTGCCCGCCACAATCTCTACCAGGCAATCGCCATCCAGGTCGGCCAGTGTGGGGGCGGCGCGCAAGCCTTGTTTCTCCGACTGGCCTTCATGGTTTAGCGTGAGGGGAAAACCGGGTAGCGGTTGGCCCGATGCGCTCAAACCGTGTAAGCGGGCCTGGGCATTGGCGCTGTTATCCGGGCTGTAGGTGCCAAAAAGAATATCGGGACGGCCGTCACCCGTCACATCGCCAATCACCGGTTCGCTGGCGAATAAACGATGTCCCTGGGCAAAGTTATACTGCCACATCAGGTGGCCATCTGCCTGATACACCCGTATGAAGCCATCTAACATGCCCACCACAATTTCCAAATCACCATCACCATCCAGATCACCCAGGGCGGGCGCTTGCGTGGGAAAGAAGTCATTATGAATTGGTGCGCCACCCAGTTTAGCCACCTGCCAGCCTGGTTCGCGTTGACCGTTCGCTTGCAGCACCAATAAACCACTGTTCGTCACATCCCGGTTCTGATTGGGGTTACGCACTTTGCCAGCAATGACAATTTCAATGTCGCCATCCCCATCCAGATCACCCATTGAGGGTGCGTCTCGTGTGAACTCAAGAAACAAGCCATCTGGCTCGTTGGGGTCAACGAGTGATTCCACAGGCCATGCGGGTAATGGATTTCCCTGGGCATTATAGGCGTGAACAAAGGCATGATCACGCCCGGTGAGTAGTTCGGCGTACCCATCACCATTGAGATCGGCCAGGCCAACAAAACCCCAGATGCCGGCCCGGCGATATTGGGTGGGAAAGCCGGGCAGCAAGGCGCCATTCCCAAAGAAGGCATATAAATTGTGGGTGGGGTCTTGCGGTGTACCGCCAGCGGATGCATTATTGCTGGTGCCAGCGATCAATTCCACTCTACCATCGCCGGTCACGTTGGCCATAGCTACCGTGAGAACTTCCGGCAGACCACTGCCAAATTGCACATTCCAGGCCATTTCTTGCGGCCACCCGGCGGCTATAGAGCCGTTAGCGTGCCAGACATAAATTTTACCGCGTTGCCCAGGGCTGCTACCTGTACCCCGTGTACCGGCGGCAATTTCCAGTGAGCCATCCCCATCCATGTCACCAACGGCCAGCGGCCCGCTGATGCGCGGTGTGCCCTGGCAACTGCTGCCCGTCTTCAGAGGGAAATTTGGCAGGACGGCGCCCGTGTGTCTCCAGGCCCACACACAGCCATGGCCATCTGGCACTAATATATCTAACTGACCATCTTTATTGATGTCCACAATGGTAGGCGAACCAAAAGTAATGGTGCCGCCCGCTTCAAAACGGGGGAAACCGGGGTGAGACGGATAGTTTTGGGCAACGGCCGTCTGTTCCTCCGTTCGGTTCACTGCCCAGGCAAAGAGCATCAGAATCATTAAACCACTAAAGATTCGTTGTTTTCCAGTCCACATGGTTTGACTCCTCTTTGTCACGCATCATTGGACAGACGCAGCCCAAATTGAATGCGCATAAAGAACCTGTGTCAACGACGAAGGGGGGAGTGTGTCAGGCGCTAAGGTGGGGTGGAGGAAACGGCCGTAGTAGGGTGATAAATCCTCAATTCGCTCCCTATAACCATAACTTCTTCACAAGTTAGGCATCGCTCATCATGCCAACGGCCGTCATTGTAAGGATCACCTTCTACCAATGTAATGGTCAAAAGGTACTACTGCTCATCCTGACAGCAAACAAGTTTAATCTTTTGGTCTAATTAATTGGCGTTGGGGGCGCCCAATTTCAGGGTAATTCAGGCTAACAGCACAAGCGATGGCATGGTTGGTCATCGGGGGTTCATATCTGGGGCATCGGGTCGGCATCATCTCCCAAAAGACACAAATGCCGGGCTAATTCGGCCAAATTGTATGGCGCTATGTTTTTCTGCGCGAGCGGGGTGTGGGGAGTAATAGGGCAATCGCATATTCCGCACTGTGGCAGGTCTCTTGTTGTCGAATGATGGCTCACGGTTTACGGCTAACAATAGCACTTGTGGGGCGTAAGCGATAGTGGCCCCAAAGCGGGCATTGATATTCAGCACCGCCGGACAATCATAGGCGCGGCGACGTATCTCCATGTCCAGCGGGCCGGTAAGTCCCAGAGCGCGGGCAGCGGCCACGGCCGCAACTGCCACATCAGGCGCCGTCACCTGCCGCACGGTGGCGGCACGGCCGTTAGCCCTTTCACACCGGCCAGGTTTTTCCATAACCGCCACAACCGTAGCCGTCCGATCCAGAAATAGATTGACGGCATAGGCTGTACCGGGCACATACTCTTGCCCCATGTAGCTGTCGTCGAGGGCGGCCAGAGCCGGAAAATCGGCGGGCGTCTCATACACCGTCACCCCCCACCGCACCGGCGGTTCCGGTTAAAGCGGGGTTTGCTCAGGCAGGGCCAGCCCACCTGGCGACTTACATCTGCTGCCGTAGCCAACGCCGACGGGCGGGCAAAGCGCGGCACGGGTAGGTTGGCGGCAGTCAGGCTTTGCGCGGTGATGTATTGATCATGGGCAATGGACACGGCCGTGACAGAGGCAATGAGCGCCGGACAGGGCAGGCCGTCTTGGGCGGTGGCCGCCTTCAGCAGCTCTTCGGGCACAGTGGGGATGAGCAGGTCAGCGGTAACGGCCGTGTCCGCTAACCACGCCACATACGCCGGGTCACAGACAGCCGGCGCCTGATAGAAGGTAGTTAGCTCTGGCAGATAGACCGGCTGCCCATCCACGCCGATGACTTCATACCCATGCTGCCGCAACAGTTGATTCACATGACGGCCGGCTGCACCGCCCACGCCAGTTACCAATACTTTCATCAGATTCCTCCATCGTCAATCGGGCATCTTCGCCCGACCTCGTAATGCGCACATGTAATAAACTGGAGTCTGGCGAATTCTAGAGTTGTCAAATTTTTCTCACGAGTAGCGAACAAGAAAACAACATGTGAAATTTGACAACTCTCTCTGGTGATATAAAAAACGCCAGTGTCCAGTAATAAATAAGCAAGCGAGCGGCGCAAAAAAGTAAGCGTTCAGACTTGACAAGTTTTTTACCAGAGGCAGTTGCCGCAATTCAGGTGTAAAAACTTGTCAAGTCTCCAGATGAACTGAACGGTTACGCAAAAAATACAGATCTTTGGGTAAGCGTTCACCCCCTATGTCATCCGTGGTTAAAAATAGGTGGGGGACGAATCATTACCTTTCAGGGCAAGCTGTGATGCACGATGCACTATCAGAGAGACCTCACGCATCGCGTGCGAACTTTGATCTTCATCAATGCTGCCTGCTATAATCGTACTATGACGATGCAAGGCTTTGTTCTGGCGCAGATAATCCAGCAAATTAGCCACATTCCCCTTTTTGCCGGGTTAGACGCCGCCTCTTTGCAAGAGTTGGCGCAGGCGTCGCGCTGGCGCGAATATGAAACAGGCGAAGTAGTGGTGCTAGAAGGCGAAGCCCACCCCAGTCTCTACTACCTGCAATATGGCTGGCTGAAGGTTGTCAAGGTATCCCCGAACGGCCGTGAGCAAATCCTGCGCTTTTTGGAACCAGGCGACACCTTCAATGAAATTGGCGTCTTTGCCAACCAGCCCAATCCGGCCACCGCCATTGCCCTGGAACCGGCTGGCGTCTGGCTGATCCCCCGCGCCGCGCTGCTGCGCTTACTGCAAGAACACCCTGACTTTGGGCAGCACATCATTACCAACATGGCAGAGCGTATGTTGTATCTGGTTTCATTGGTCACAGACCTCTCGCTGCGCCCGGTGACGGGCCGCCTGGCCCGCCTGCTGCTCCAGGATGCCGTTGGGGATGCATTAGAACGGCCGTGCTGGTACACCCAGGCTGAATTGGCGGCGCGGCTAGGTACCGTGCCCGATGTGATGCAGCGCGCCCTGCGCACATTGGAAAGTGATGGCCTGATCGCCGTGGATCGTCAGCAAATTCGTATTCTGGATCGGCCGACCCTGGCCGAAATCGCCCTCTAACTTCTCTGAAAATACGTTTGTAGCAGGCGATTCATCGCCTGCTGACGGCACTAAAGCGCCTGCTGCGAACCTGCTGCCCATGAATTCTCCTTCAGCGAACCTCTTTGGCAAAATCCGACAAAAGTCGGCGACGCTCCAGCGCTCACCGGATAAACTGTTGTTATTAGATGAGTGATTTGTTTTATGGGGCAAAAACCCCGAAAAGGAGTAGATAAGATGACGACCATTCAGATGCAACTGAATACACAGCTTGACCGGAATCAGTGGGTGCGGCTGGGGGCAGTAACGGCCGTAGTCAGCGTGATGGCCGTTCTTATCGTCCAGGCGGTGGCCATAGCCATCTGGCCCGATATCGCCCTCTTTAAGCCGTTGGACAGTTACGCCCGCGCTGCGCTTTTCACGGCGATTCCCGCTATAGCCGCCACGGCTCTGTTGGCCTGGTTAGCTCGCCGCCAGGCTGACCCGGTACCTGCCTTTCTCAAAATCGCGGCGGTGGTGCTGGTGCTCAGTATCATCCCCGACTATCTGCTGCCTGTGGCATATAAAACCTTCCTGGCCAGCACCGTCACCGCTTTTTTACATGTGGTGGCGGCGGTTGTTACCGTCTTTGTCCTGGTTACCGGCTACCGGCGGCAAGCTGGCGCTTAACGAGATTGACCTGCTGGAGGTACGCGCCATGACCACAGCGCCTGGTCGCTTGCTGGTATGTGGTTGGGTTGACCCGGTGGGCGGCGAGGTCGCCCGCGGTATGCCGGTGCTGGCCCAGGATGGCAGCATGGTGGGCACGGTCGCCGCCGTTGTGCACAGCGAGCCAGATCAGACCATCAGCCATATTTTATTGGGGCAGGTACCGCCAACGGCCGTGTACCGCCTCATGCCGCTTGATTTGCTGGATCGGTTGGATGGTGATCACCTCTGGCTGCGCGCCACGCGCCAGCAGATTGCTATGCTGCCAGCCCACCAGCCAGATGATAGGGCCAGGTGAGCGTATGCAGCAGGCCATTGTAGAGTTTGAATTGGATGAGGTGGGGGATTGGCGGGCCATCCTTGCTTGTGGACACAGACAGCACGTGCGGCACAACCCACCGCTGGTTAATCGGCCCTGGGTGCAAACGGCCGCCGGTCGCCAACGTTTTCTGGGCTATCTGTTGGATTGTAAGCTGTGTGACGAAGAACAGATGCCCCACAAAGAGTGAGCCGCCCATCAGCCCGTATTCAATCTGCCAAACCCGACAAAAGTCGGCGACGGCCGTTACCCAGACGCCTATACTACAGCCAGATACAACCACAGAAACCGAACGCATCCTGCGTGATTGGCCGCTGTAGGCAAAGGTCAGATTGGTTCAATCTTTAAGATTGCACCGATCGGCAAAAGGGTGATCATTGATGAATCTTTATTTACTGATGACGGCGATTTTTATCTTGATGGCGGCTTTAATGGCTGCCGATGCGGCGCTGGCTAGCTTTACGCTGGCGCCCTGGTTTAGTGGGCTGCGCTGGCTGCGCGTGCATTTCATTACACTGGGCGCGATAACGGAAACGCTCTTTGGCTTACTGCCGGTCATTGTGGCCATTCGCGCCGGACGGCCGCGACCGGCATTCCGCTGGGACATCTGGCTGACGCTAAATATCGGCTTGCTGACGCTGCTTATCGGTATTCCCATTGTCAACCAGGTACTCATTTTTGTGGGCGGTACGCTCGTTTTCATCGCCACGATGCTGTTGATCGTTCAATTGCGCGGCTTGCCGGCTCAGAAACCGGCAGGCGTGGCTGAGGGAAACAGCACCCACTACGGCCGTAAATTTTACATTGCCGGTCTCAGCTACTTTTTGCTGGGTATCATCGTCGGTACCGGTTTGTGGTTAGGCTGGAGTGAGTGGCTCAGAATCCAGACGCCTGTCGAAGTTCACATCCACGCCAATAACTGGGGCTTTCTGAGCCTGATTTTTGCCGGGCTGCTGGTGGACCTGTACCCGACATGGGCGGGACGGCCGTTGGCCTGGCCCCGCAGCATCACCCCCATTTTCTGGATGTTGACCATCGGCGCGTTGGGGCTGGTGCTTGGCCCCTGGGTCAAATCCAACTATTTTTCGGTGCCCGGCATCATCCTTTTTTTGGGCGCCACCTTCTGGCTGCTGCTGAACGTCATCAAACCACTGTGGGGGGACCGGGAAACCTGGTCGCAGCCGGGACTGTGGCATCTGGTCATCGCCTACTTCTGGATTTTAGCCCCGGTGCTGGTGGCGCCGTTGATTATCTTGGGCGTACCCGGCTTTCCCGGCGCTGGCATTGAGCAAAACGCGCCGCAGGCCCTCATCTACGGTTGGGTACTGCAATTTGGTTATGCCTTTATTCCTTACTTCTTTTACCGGCTGTTCCTGCCGCACGAACCGGCCCGGCTGGGGGGTAGCTGGTTCAGTCTGCTGATGGTCAATCTCGGCGGCTTCTTCTTGTGGGCCAGCATCTTTATCACCGATTACCAGGCGATGCTGCACGGCACAGCTTATCTATTCTGGACGCTTTCCCTGATTCCCATCGTTCTGACCGTGTGGCGCATTGTGCGCGCTGGTCTGGCGCGCCTGGATGATGGCGTTGTTTCGCTGGAAATGAAATAGTGGCCGGTGGCTGGCGCCAGCCACCAGCCATTTACACTTTATACAGCACATCCATGTAACGTCTGAGCAGTTCACCGACGACGCCGCGCAGGGGAAGGGTGGCGGCCATTCCGTAAACAGGGGCCATGCCACCTTCGGCCTGTGGTTGCGATTTGACGGTGTTCACGGCCGTGCACAAATCTGCCACCAGATGGCCGAATTGGCGCCGCCGCCGATCATGTGGATGTTGTTTAACGGCCGTTTGGCAAACTTCTCCACATACCGCAGCAGCCAGCGCGAATTGTAAGCCACCCCTTCAAAAACGGCGCGAATGAGATGGGCGCGGGTGGTGCGTAAGGAAAGATTATAAAAGCCGGCGCGCACCAGATGATCCTCCACCGGTGTGCGTTCGCCATGTAGCCAGGGCGTGAAAATCACTTTCTCGCTGCCCACCGGCGCCTGGGCCACCATTTCATCAAACACCGCATACATATCACCCACCGGCGGGTCGCAGGCCAGGGCATCGTTGGCATTGAGAATATTGTTGCGCAAAAAGGTCAGGCAAGCGCCGGCCGTTTCCTGTTCGTTAGCGATGAAGTATTTGCCGGGGATGGCCGATGGCAAAGAAGCCATGTTGTGAAACAGATCCGTTTTTTTGAACGGCACATGGCAGGTTAGCCAGGAGGAAGTGCCAATATACAGGTGGGGTTCGTAGTCGCGCACCGCCCCAGAGCCAATCGCTGCCGATTGAATATCGGGTGTGCCCATGATCACCGGGATGTGGGGCGGCAAGCCCAATTCCTGGGCTGCTTCTGCTTGCAGAGGGCCTAAAATGTCCACAGTCCGTTTCAGGTCAGGCAATTTGTCCCGGTCCATCGTTGTATACTGGAGCAGGGTGGGGTCATAGTGGATGTGATCAATATCCCGATTATCCGTCAGCCAGTGCAGGGTAATGGCCTGCGCGTAGGGCGCGCCGCGCGAGTCCATCCAGATGATGGCGTTCATCAGGTGATGGCCGTTGCCATCCACCGCCACCGTGCCCGACCATTGGCTGGTGCAGCCGATACCTTTAATGTTTGCCACCGCATGGGGATGGTCGGCCAGAAGCTGGCAAGAGGTGGTTTTCACGGCCGTCCACCATTCTTCCGGGTCTTGTTCCGCGCCGCCGCCGGGCAAAATATGGGTGGTAATTGTCCCCACCCGGCAAGCAAGGACACGGCCGTGAACCGACACCAGCGCCACCTTTGGTCCAGAGGTGCCCAGGTCAATGGCCAATATCAGGTTTTCGTTTAATACGTTTCACCCCCTTGTCAATTGGGCATCCTTCCCCGCTGCACACCCGGACGGAGATTACCCCGTGTTTTTCAGGCCGGAGGCGATGCCGTTGATGGTGAGGAAGATGGTATGCAGTAGCTCCTGGGCGGTCTGGCTTTCCTGCTCGGCCAGGTAACGCAGTTTGCGCAGCAGCCCCACCTGGATGAAGTTCAACGGGTCTACGTAAGGATTGCGCTGGCGCACGGAACGCTGCAAGGTGGGGTCATTATCCAGCAGTTCCCGCTGCCCGGTCACGCGCAAAATCCAGGCGACGGAACGGTCAAATTCGGCCTTAATCTCTCCGTAAATTTGTTCACGCACGGCCGTGTCGCTGACCAGGCTGGCGTAAAGGCGGGCAATGCCCATATCCGCTTTGGCCAGGGAGACCTGGGCATTGTCCAGCACCACCTGAAAGAAGGGCCAGTGGTGGTACATATCGGCCAGCAATTGGGCGTTGGCAGGGGTTTGGCCAAAGGTTTCCAGGGCTGCGCCCACGCCGTACCAGCCGGGCAGCACGTGGCGGCTTTGCATCCAGCTAAAACCCCAGGGAATGGCGCGCAGGCTGTCAAACGTGGCTTTGGCGGTGCGGCGCGACGGCCGTGAGCCAATCCGCATCTGGCTAATTTCGGCAATGGGTGTGGCCTGCTGCCAGTATTCCAGCAGCGCCGGCGTTTCGTATATCAACTGGCGATAGGCGCGGTAGGAGATGGCGGCCAGTTCATCCATGGCGGCTCGCCATTCTGGCTGCACACGGGGCAGCGCCCCGTGCCGGGGATCGGCGCTGGCCAGCAGGGTGGCATGGACCACTTGCTCCAGGTGGCGGCGGGCAATGGCCGGGTGGCCGTACCGCTCGTCTATCACTTCGCCCTGTTCGGTGATGCGGATACGGCCGTTGACACTGCCCGGCGGTTGCGCCAAAATGGCCCGGTTGGCCGGGCCGCCGCCGCGCGCAATGGTGCCGCCACGGCCGTGAAAGAGCATAATCTCCACCTCATGCGCCCGGCACGTTTCCGCCAGCGTCTCCTGCGCCTGGTACAGTTCCCAGTTGGCGGCCATATAACCGGCGTCTTTGTTGCTGTCTGAATAGCCGATCATAATGGTTTGCTGGCGGCCGGCGCGGGCCAGATGGGGGGCATAGGCCGGGTGTGTGAAGAGGTGGGTCATTACTTCGGGGGCGCGGCGCAGATCGTCGCGGGTTTCAAAGAGGGGCACAAAGGTCAAACCCTCCTGGTCGTTGTCTGGTTGCAGGCAAAAGCCGTGCCATTTGGCTAAAACCAGCGGCGCCAGGATGTCTTCTGGGCCGTGTGTCATGCTGACAATGTATTGGCCGAGGATTTCACGGCCGTAAAAATCCACCCCGCGTTTGAGAATACGGAATAGCTGCAATGTTTCGTCTGCTTCCGGCGAGAGGCCGGTCAGCGTGGCCAGGTCAGGGTTGGGTTGGGCCAACAGGTTAGAGAGGGCGGCGGCCCGATCATGCCCTTCCAGCGCGCCAAAGCCATGGTACAGCCCCAATTTTTGCAGCAGTTCATCCAACACGGCCGTGTTGTAATCGCTATATTGGCGGATGTCCAGGGCGGCTACATGCAGGCCAAATACCTGCGCCTGCCGCCGGAAGTTGGCCAGGTCATCGTGGGCAATATCTTCCAGGCCGGTCTGGTGCAAGGTCTGGTTCATCAAGTCCAGTGGCCGGAGCAAATCGTCCTTGCTTTTCATGCGCAAGGGGCGGTTACTTAGCCCTTTGAGTCTGGACACCATATCGCCGCGTGAGGCATAGGCCAGGTCTTCGGCCAGGGTAGCGGCCCAGAGACGGTATGGCTCGTTGGGATAGCGGTCGGCCAGGAAGGCCAGGTGGGTGGATTGGTTTTTAACTTTGGTGAGGGCGGCTAAAAATTTGGGGGGGATGGGCGTCAGGGTATCGGACAGGGAAAGGGAGCGGTTGAGGTGTACGGCCGTGCCCCGGTGTTTTTCGACGGCTAGCCCGCGATGCAGGCGCAAGGTTTCGGCGGTGACATCGGCGGTGACGTTAGGGTTGCCGTCGCGGTCGCCGCCAATCCAGGAGCCAAAGGTGAGGAATTGGCGCGGCGGTTTGAGGCCGGGGTAATTTTCGCTCACGGCCGTGACCATCGCTGCATACACATCGGGAATGATTTGCCAGATGGTGTTATCTACGTAATACAGCCCGGTTTTTACTTCATCGGTGACGGTGATGACGGCCGTGCGCGTGCGATTGGTTAGCCAGAGGGAGGTGACTTCGGCGCGGATGTGCGCCAGCAGTTTTTCTTCTTCCACCGGCAGCAGTTCGCGCATGTGCAGTTCCGTCAGGGCGTGGCTGATGCGGCGCAGTTTGGAAAGCACGGTGCGGCGTTTCGCCTGGGTGGGGTGGGCGGTGAAAACGAGTTCCAGGCGCAGCTTGTCCAGCAATTTGCCCATTTCGTATTCGTCAACCCCCAGTTGGCGCAGTTCGGCAATGGCGGCGGCGATAGATTCTTTGAGCGGTTGAGGGTGGGCGGCGCGTTCCCGTTCCCGCAGCACCCGCACCCGGTTGATCTCTTCGGCCAGGTTCACCAGTTCAAAATAGGTGGCAAAAGCGCGGGATACCAGTTCGGCCTGGGTCATGGTGAAACCGGCGACAAGGGATTCCAGACGGCCGTCAATATCCATCTGTGGGTCAACACGCCGCGCCTTTGTTAGCGCCCGGTGGCGTTCCACCAGTTCAAAAATTTCAATGCCGGCCTGGTGGCGAATGACGCGCCCTAAAATGTCACCTAACAGGTGGATGTCTTCGCTCAATCGTTTGCGGTTGTTGGTTGGTTGCATGGGTGCCCCTCTTTGGTAATGGGTAATCGGTTATCGGTAATCGGTGGGGCAACCGGTAACCGATTACTGATCACTGATTACCGGAAACAAAGTTCTCGTAGTGGTAAAACGCGGCAACAACGAGGGCGTGGGTGATACGGCCGTTGCGAATGAGGGTGGGGATGTCTGACAGGGGAATTTCTTCAATGGCAATGTCTTCGGCGCCGTCAAACTCCGGTTTTTGTGTCTGGCGCGCGCCCAGGGCCAGAAAGGTGTGCAGCTGGTTGTTCAGAAAGGCGGGATTGGGGTCTACGCTACCGAGGTAGATAATGTGGTCGGCGATGTAGCCGGTTTCTTCCAACAGTTCGCGCCGGGCGGCTTCGCCGGGGGTGTCGTCGGTGTCGTCCACGATGCCGCCGGGGATTTCCAGGCAAACGGTTTCACGGCCGTGACGAAACTGATGCACCATCACCACCTTATCATCTGGCGTCAGGGGAATCACGTTCACCCAATCGGCCGCTTCCAGCACATAGAACTGATGGATATGTCCGGTACGCGGCGAGCGGCGTGTATCTTTGCGGGAGCGAAAAATACGGTAGTCCCCCAGAATTTCGCTGTTGAGCTTTTCCCAATCTTTGACCATGCTATTTCACCTGATAAGCTAAACGCCGCCAGCAGAAGGGGGAAACAGGCTGACTTTATCGCCGGGGTGAAGGGGGGTATCAGGCTGTACGGCCGTGCCATTCACCGCCACCGCATTCACCAACCCATCGGGGATGCCCAATGCCTGTGCCAGGGAAACGGCCGTGTCGCCGGCAGTTAACGGCCAGGCAAACGGCTGGTGCGCCGCACCGGTTGCCCCCTCTGGCCGATACCGGCGCAGTTGTCCGTATAGTTTTACCTCAATTTCCATGGTGGGGGCATATGGTTGCTGGTGGCTGGTAATAACAACCAGCTACCAGCCGCCAGCTCACTCTTCTTCTGGCACCGGCCGAATACCCAGGTAAATTTTTGGCCCGCCAACGGTGCGCAAAATGGTGTCTACCGGGCGTTTGACTTTGTTGGCTATTTCCCAGACGGTCATGGGCCGGTTAGCATTCGCCAGCAATACGCAAAATACGGCATCCACCAGCGACATACGCTCGGCGAAATCTTCCGGCAGTTGGTTGAAGTAGGTTTGCACCATAAACTCAAAACCATCCACCGTCACCACTTCACCCGTTTCCGCATCTACCAGATCAACTTGATCGTTACTGCTGTCCATCTCCACCTCGGCCTCTATGGAAAGTCGGGAAAAGAGGTAGGTCTTTAAGTCCAGTTCGGACTTCTGCCACCATTCATAATCAATGGTGAACGGAGTATCGGCCGTAACCCGTTTTAAGGACAAACCTTTGATTTGGGGACGTGGATTGCTGCTCAAAATCTATGACTCCTGCCAGCGGCTTTTATCAAACTGCCAGTAATGGTCGCCGACTGGTTGGAAAGCGGGGTGACGCACCAGTTCAGCAAATAGCGGGCCGGGTGGGACGCGGCGAATCATGTTCAGGGCGCTGTATAATGTTTTGGCGTGGACGGTATTTTGGGGGGTGAGTTGGGCTAATTGGGGAAATATCTCGGCCAGCAAGGAAGCCACGGTGCGCTGCTGGCTTTCGGCGCGGCGCCATAGGGCGTCAATGGCGGCGATGGTGTCTGTGCCCACAATCATTAAGTCGTCATAACCACAGCCGACGGCGCGGCGTTTCAGTTCAAACTGGATGCGATGGTCTACGGCCGTTGCCAGACGTACCCATTCACGCTGTGGTCGTCGCCGGTCATACCCCAGGCTGAGGACGCCTGGTTCTGGGCCGGGCTGCAAATGCACAAAACCGCCAATGGGGATTTCATTTTTGTTATACCAGTCGGCCAGGCCAAAGACGTAACGGCCGTCGCGCACCACCCAGGCCTGAATTTCCTCATTCGTCTCATCGTCTACCAGCAGCACCCGTTGGCGGGCGGAATTGCTGGCGGGGAATAACGGCCGTATGCACGAACTCAAGGGAATGGTTCCTAGCAGCCGGTGGGGGAAGAGCAGGGTAAACACCACCAACTGTTTTTTTTGCGGCGATTCCACCTCTGACCATTCGTCATCCAGTTCCCGTTCCAGCAAAATTAACTGTGGGCTGATCAGGGCGCGATCATAGGGGATGGGGTCATAACGCAGGCGGTCAGGGATTTGTTGCACCCCTTCTGGCTCTAGACGGCGCAGGAACCAGGCTACTTTGCCGCGTGGGGCCACTTCGTCGAAACGGCCGTCTTGCAGCAGGGCATAATTCAGGGAAAAGATCAGCACTTCCTGACGCACCCCGGCATCCATATCCAGATGGGGCACAATTTGTTCTGTGCCCAGCGGGCCGCCATCGAACATTTCTAACACGGCCTCGGCCAGATGTAAATGGCCGATGTTTACTTCGGCCATTAACCCCTTTACAAACCACTGCTGCCCCAACTGCATAAATTCAGCCCGTTTGCTCAACTCTGCGCCCAGTTTGGCGGCAATGGCTTCGCCATGCGCGGCGATGACCTGCTCTACATCGACATCTACCAGGCTGGTGAGGGTATCGCCATCGCTGGCGTTCAAGACATGGTCGGTTTTCAGGGCGGCGGCAAATTGGCGCTCTTTGCCATCTATGGTGACGCCAATCACCTGGAAGGGGCCAAGTTGGGGGTTACGGCCGTCACGCACGGCCGTAATGGTACCGCTGACAAATTGCAGTGCCGGGAATACCAGTTCGTCGCCTATGGCATAGTTGTTTTTGGGTTGGTAGACGGCGCGACCGGAAAGCAGCTTTTTGATGCGCAGATGCTCGTTTGCTACCCGAAAACGGATAATGACTTGAGCCAGGTCAATGGCCGTTTGCGGCCGTTCAACTTCCAGAAAATGGTTATAAATTTGCTCAATGTCAGCCTCGGCCAGAGTGAAACCCGGACCCCAGTATTCGGCTGTTTGTATGCGGGGTTGAATCACAACAATCTCCTCTCAACAGGGGTGACGTTTTTGTGAGGGATGCCATTCCCTTTCGATTTACGCTTAACACGCTGAGATGGAATCGCTATCACGAGGGAGAATTATACCAATGGCGTGAGATCGTTGCCAGTACCCGTAATCCGTAATCCCATGTCCGGCATCGGGCTTCGGTTCACGGTTCACGGTTCACGGAAACCCCATCTCCACCCACTGTACCGGATTAACCGGCACGCCATTCACGCGCACGTCCCAATGCAGGTGAGGACCGGTGGAAAGGCCGGTGGAACCGCCAGCACCGATGGGTTGCCCGGTAGTCACGGCCGTGCCCGGCGTTACAAACATTTCCGACAGATGAAAATAGGCGGTCATTACCCCTAACCCATGATCGAGAATGACGGTGTTACCGCGCAGTTGCAGCGGGGCGGCAAACACGACCACGCCGTTGGCCGGAGCCAGGATGGGCGTGCCAATGCCCCCGGCAAAATCCACGCCGGTATGGAAAATCTCGATGGGGCCGCCGTTGTAGGAACGGCCGTCGCCATAACCGGCCGTTACCACCGGTGTCGTTACCGGAAATTGAAACAACCCGTCCCAGGCCGGACTATCGGCCGTCTGGTTGTAGATGGCGTCCAAAAAGATGTCTTCTTGCTGGCGTACCTGGGGGTCTAGCAAGGCATTTAGCTCTTCGGAGACCACAATCTGCTGCACCCCAAAACCAGAGGATGCAATGGGTATCTCTTGTTGGAAGGGTGTCCAGGGGCGGTTGCCAGAACCGGCTAATTGCAATGTATACCGGCCCGGTTCGGTGAAGGCATCTATGCCTGCCAGAGCCACATATCCCTGTTCATAAGGGAAAAAGCGCAGCGGCTGCCCGGCCAGACTGCCGCTGGGGGCGCCGTCTAACAGGTTTTGCACATAGATGGACACGGTGCTGCCCTGTTGCAGGGACAACGGCCGTACCCGCACCTGCACCCATTCACCGGGGAGGTCGTGGTAGACGGCCGTGCCTGGAATGCGCAGCCGTTGGCCGGGGAAGAGGTAATAGGGATAAACCAGCCCATTGGCAAAGGCGATTTCCGCCGGGGAAAGCCGGTATTGCGCGGCAATGGTCAGCAGTGATTCCCCGGTTGCCACCACATGGGGCGTACCCGTCACCGGCTGCGGTTGTGCCGATCCGGTGCGGCTGACCACCGTCAACGGCTGACCGATGGCCAGCGAGGCCATCCGGTTGAGCAGCCGGTTTGTGGCCATGATCTCGTCCGGCGTTGTGTTAAACAGGGCGGCAATGTGCGCCAGCGTATCCCCCGCCTGCACCGTATGGGCCGTGACTACCGCTTCCCCTTCACCGCCGGGAATAAGCAGTTCCTGCCCAATAGACAGGGCGTCGGCATTGCTTAAATTGTTCACCGCCAGCAAAGCCTCTACCGTCACGCCATAGCTGTTGGCAATAAAAGTCAGATTCTCCCCTTCCTGAACGGTATGCACCAGGGGAATGATCGGGGCGCCGGACGGCGCGTCATCTGGCGGGGGCGTTGGTGTGGCTTCCTGTGCCCATACCCGCAGCGGCAGCAAAATTGCCAGGATACCAGCAACAATGACGAGCCAATACCAGGCCATGTCCTGCGCGTCTCTTCGCACCCTTCGCGGATTTTTGAGGCAATTCATTACGCTTCGCACACCTGGAACTGGATATGGTCTCCCACTTCAACCTGAGACAGGATGTCCGGGTGGCCTTCGATGACGTAGCGGGCCGGGGCCGGCGGCACATACGATGGCCGCCAGGGTTTCGCCAGCACCGTGCCCACTACTTCCCCGGCATCGTTCACCCAAATGACGCCCAGATCAAAAAAGACAAAAAACATGTGGATGGCGGTGTTGACTTTGCTGTCGCTTTTATAGACCAACACCAGGCCATCGGTTGGGCCAAGATGACGCCGGAAGGTAAAACCGCGCAGGTTGCTGAGAAAACTATCACACCACTTCGCCGCCGGAATCAACGTCTGCCCACTTTCCACATGCAAGATATTTCTTGGTTTCATCGGGCGGAAGTATAGTGGTAGGGCAAGAGGGTGACAAGGTGGGGGGTGAGCAGGTGATGAGGGGATCTCCTAATCTCCTAATCTCCAATCTCTAATCTCCTCATAAATCCTCTGTACCTCGACAAAGTGAAAAGTGGGCAAAGTGGCCCAAAATTCAGCTAGAAAGGCATTGCCAAACTGCTGCTCGTAGACCCTGGCTTGCAGGTACATCTCCAGTTTGTCGGCGTCATGCACCAGTCGGGCAACGGCCGTGTTCCCCTCATGCAGCTCTTCCCACAAGGCCATCCAATCAGCGGCAAACGGCGTATTTGCCAGCATTTCCGCCAGCGCGTCCCGCTCTACGTCCGTTTTGATGTCGGGCGGCAGGAAGCGCCAGGCGGGCGTGGGAATGTCGGTGGTCAGCGCTTCGGGGAGATCATGCAGCGCCGCCAGCGCCAACAACCTGCCCAGGTCGAGCGGCTCATCCACCACCTGCGCCAACGTCAGTGCCGTAAACACCACGCCAAAGCTGTGCGCGGCCACACTTTCCGCGTCTGGCACGCCGCGCTGCACCCAGCCGGTGCGGGCGGTGCGTTTCAACTGGTTGGCGTGTAAAAGGGTCTGGGTAACGGTCGTGACTTCCATCATCATTTCTCCTCGCGTGGTAAGGTTGGCAAACGGCCGTTACGTGTTCAGAATATGAATGACTTTAGAAGTGACTTCTTTGAGCTTTGCAGACTTTAGCTTGCCTGCACGATAAAGAATGATGCTGGAATCTGCCGTAAACAGGCGATTTGGTCGGATATTACTGTCTTGGGGTAACTTGCCTTCAGCAAAATCACTGCTTAACAAGGAAACGGCATAGCTGTCAGAGACATTCTTGCTGGTAATCTGGCACAAAATCACATCATCACCAGTGAGCGCGGCCATAACCAGAGAAGGTCTGCGTTTTGAATTGCTTAAGTCATAAAATGGGAAAGGGGCAACGACCACATCACCCTTTACAAACTTGCCCATGCTTCATCCTCTTCAGCAAGTTCCCAATCGCGTTTTAAGACTGCTTCTGTAGCCAACATGGTCTGAAAAGCGGAATCGGATTCCAGAAATGTGTTTTCCATTTCTTTTTCAGCCAGGTAAGATACAAAGTCATAAGCAACCCACAACCTTTCTGTAGAAAGTTTTTGTAACCGTTCTATTATTTGTGGAATGGTAACACTGTGTGTCTCCATAGCATTTTTTCCTTAACTGAAGAACAATGACTTTGTGCTAATTATAGCAGAGGGCAACTGCTGGTAAAACCGGGCACAAACTGGGCAAGCCGTTTCCGGCGCTATCAGCAATTCTCAATTTGGCTGGCGGCGGCAGATAAATCTGCACCTACAAAAGGCAAAGTTGGCCTTCGCCGACTGGCGCCCAGCCCACGCAGTGCCTGCCCTGAACCTGTTGAAGGGTGGGCTTTGCTCTCTGTAGGCGCGATTTTAATCGCTGGCTCCTGGTAAATTGAGAATTGTTGCGGCGCTACGGCCGTACCCCGCAACATTTTGAAAGGCTTTGGCTGCCTGCGGGCCAGCTGGGGATTGCCGGTTACGGCCGTGCTGCCTATACTGCACCTATCTATCTGCGGGCGTGGCATGCAGTCGAAGAGCTGTTCCCCACCTTCAAGATAGACCTGATTGACCTGGCTATCGTTTCTGATCGCATACGCCAGCACATTGCCGAGGCGGGCAAGGAGCTATGATTTTCCCGGCCATCTTTTGTTGGCGCAACGCATACGGGACGAGATCGTGGAACTGGAACGTAGCGTCCATCGGGTTGGCCGCGCCTGGGAAGCGGCGGAAAAGGCTCAGGCCGACCAGGATATGTTCATAGACTCGGCCGCGCTCAACCTACACAGCTTCTACGCCGGCCTGGAACGCCTGCTGGAATTCACCACCTACCAACTGGAAGATGGCCCGCCAAAAGGGCCTGCCTGGCATAAAGACCTGCTGCGCCAGATGAGTACGGCCGTGCTTGTTCACCCTTCATCCATACGTTATCATCAGCCCCATGACCTTACTCAACTTGAACTGGAGAACCGCTGTGATTCAACGACTGTTCGTTTTCTTGGGGCTGTTGATTTTGGTGGGCTGTGGTGGGAATGAGGTGCTGCCTACGGCCGTGCCCACCGCCTTCTTCCCCCAAAATACGGATTCACAGGGAAACAATTCCCTTCCCGAAGCCGTGCCCACCGGCGAACTGGCGCCCCTGCCACCGCTGTCTGGCGTTGCCGGCGGCGGTGGGCACGGCTTCGGGAAGGGAATTGTTTCCCTGTGAATCCGTATTTTGGGGGAAGAAGGCGGTGGGCACGGCCGTAGGC
>JABFFZ010000044.1 GCA_013112725.1 Chloroflexota bacterium | reverse complement strand
GAACAATTCTGTTCACTGCGCACCTATATTTCCACGATTCGTAAACAAGGTCTCAATGTGTGGGAAGCATTAGGGTCTCTGTTTGACGATAATGTTCTCATGCCTCAACTCACACCTGTATAGTTACTTATGAATTATGAATGGTGGGGAGAGGGTTACGCATCATGGGTTACGGATTCCCGGCTTCGGCCAGCAGGCGTTCCACGCGGTTTTGCAGGACGGCGGGGGTGATGGCGCCAATGACTACTTCGCGGACGATACCGTTGGCGTCTATGAAGAGGGTGGTGGGCAGACCGCGCACTTCGTATAGGCGGCTGATTTGCTGGTCGGTGTCTAGCAGCAGGGGATAGGTGATGCCATATTCTGCGCCGAAGCCGGTCACATTTTTGGCGGCTTCGCCCTGGTTAATGCCAATGATGGTGGCACGGCCGTTGTACTGCACACTGGCTTGCTGAAAGGCGGGCATCTCCACCCGGCAGGGGGCGCACCAGGTGGCCCAAAAATTGAGTACCACCGGCTGCCCGGCCAGATCATGTAATGTCACTTCCTGGCCTAAGGTGTTCGGCAGCGTAAAGTTTGGCGCAGGGTGGCCGACAATGGGCGCTTCCGCCAGGGTGAGGATACCTGATCCGGCGGTAGCCGGTTCTTGCGACATCATAATCCAGGCGCCCCCCAGCAGGGCGGCAATCATGATCAGGATAATCCATTCAAAACGGGATTTCAGCATGATCTTATTTTATCCAGGCAGGGTCCCATGCTGACGCCAACCCATAAGTTTGATCTGGAAATCGTTATTGGGGCTGGGTGTTGGCGCGGGATCAATCTTCAATTCATAGTCAGATGGAACCATTACCAGGTCTACCGCATGAACGATGGTGAGCATTGTCACCATAATCTGGACTTCGGCCCAGCCGGCGCCCAGACAGGTGTGCGCGCCCAGACCAAACGGGGCAAATGTCCCCGGCTGTTTGTGTTCTTTACGCTCATCTGTATACCGGTCAATGTCAAAACGCTCTGGGTCAGGATAGAGTTCGGGCAGGTAATGAGGTGCCGTGGTGGCAATAATAACGGCCGTACCCGCTTTGACTTGATATCCGGCAAATTCAAAATCTTGGGTAGCGGTGCGCTGCAAAGCGGGGGCAATGGGATACATCCGCAGCGTTTCCTGGATGACCCGGTGGGTGACATCCATCTCGCGTAAATCCTGGGCTATGGGTGTGCCCTTCTGGAACAAGGCGTCGTCGGCCTCTTGCCGCACCAGGGCCAGAATATCCGGTTTTGTGAGCAAGACGTATAGCAGGAATGCGCATGTGCTGGCAACTGTGTCCAGACCGGCGATAAATGGTCCCAATATCGCCGGCATCAGGTCAGATTCAGGCAGAAAATCGGGATATTCATGGGCTAATTGCAGCAGGTGATCAATCAGGTCTGGTTCACGTTCGTGGACGGTTTCGATGGGGTGGACAGCACGGACGTTTTTCGCCAGATCCAGGGCACGGCTTCGGGCGCGGCGGTAGGAGGGGGTGTAACGGAGCAAATCGGGGCGCTGTTTGGTGACGCGGGTGAGCAGCATAATGCGCACAAATTTGATCATGTCGTCTAGGTATTCACGGGGGGAATAGCCGGCAGCCAGGATGCCTAACTGTTCGGTGATGATGCGTTGCAGAGAGTAGAGACCGGGCAGGGGTTCGTTAAGGGGCCATTGACGCATTTCGTTTTGGGTGATGGCGATGATTTCGGGGAGGTGCTGCCAGATGACGGTACGGCCGTAGCCCTTTTGCTGTACTTTGCGAAAGCGAACGTGTTCCGGGCCATCCATGCTGATCATGGAACGCGCGGCGCCCAACTCGTCATCCATACCTTGCCAGAATTCATGGGAACGAAAATATTTCGTGCCTTTTCTAGTCATAAAAAGATTGGCTTCGGTACCGGCCAACACGACAAATTCCTGGTTGAGGGCACGCACGCGAAAGATCGGCCCCATTTCCAGATATTTTTTGGTGAGAAAGCCACGGGTATCTTGGGCCAGGTCCAGGACATTGCCCAACACTGGCAGCCCGGTGGCTAACGGGGGTTGTTTGAGATGGTCAGGTGTGGTTATGGTTTGTTCGCTCATGTGTTTTGGCTCCTCGTTTTAGCCAGTGATTGTATTGTCGCCCGTAATGGGCTTGTAACCCCACTCATCTACGGCAAAGCGCCAATGGGTGTTGACCACGTTGACGGCCGTTTCATTTGTCGGGTACTTATTTTTACGATAGCCAGATAAATTATTCAAGTACCGTTCCAGAAGTGGTCTTGCGGGGGCAAAATCACCGATTTTTAGGGTTTGGTAGATTCTTTCCATCTCGGCCAAAGGGTTAGCTTCTAATTCCTCAAACTGTACCTCCACCAGGTTTTTGGGTGGGATAAGCGCCCGGTCACGCAGGTAAGCCTGCATCGTTTTCTGGTAAAAGTACAAAATATTTGCCCGCATTTCCTTATCGGCAATGGTTTGCATCTGGTGAGCGGGTAACAATTTGTCATACATATGATTGATGGAGGTATATACCACGTAAGGGTTACGGTAAATATGGATGAATTTGGCCTGGGGAAAGAGTTGCAGCAGGTCGGGCAGGCGGGCCATGTTCAGCGGGTTTTTTAATAGCAGCGGCTTGCTAGGCATAAAAAAACTGGCCTTTTTCAAAACGTGCAAATAACGCTCATGCCATATTTGACGGGTGGAGGCATCCAGATTTTGCAGCAGCACAAAACGGTCATAATAGGCCAGGGATTGTTTGGGGAAAGAGAGATGGTGCAAAAAAGAGTAAGGGGAGGCGCCGGCGATGGGCAGTTCCTCTTCCTGAGGCGCTTCTAAAGCGACTGCGACGTTGTCCATGGGCCGGGTGGTGGGTAATGAGCGGGTTAATATCGTTTTTAAGCGGCCTTGACCAATGAGGAAAAAATCGGGCGCCAGCGCCTGGAAGGTGGTGACATAGGCAAAACGGGGGTCCTGGCAGAGCAGGTTGTGGATATGGGTGGTACCACTGCGGCCGTAACCCAAAATAAAGATAGGTTGTGGATGGATGTGCTGCTGTTTCACCCGACGGCCGTACCGCAACCGTTCATACCATCGCAGGGGCGAGCTCAGGAAGCTGACCAGCAGCACAAAGACCAGCCGCCGCCGATACGGCCGTTCGATGCCGCCATTTTGCCAGAGCAGGCGCAGCCACAGCGAAAAAGAGGCAAAAGCAAACATATGCTGCATAAGACTACCTCCGTTTAAGGCGCGCGGTGAACGGTTTGATGGATGGCTTGCAGGAGGGACGTGTCATCCTGGGTATCTTGTTCCAGCGTCCAGATCATGATGCCGGAAGCCTGTTCCAGGGCGAGCCGGGTTTTTTGCTGGATGGTGGGGATGCCGTTGTAGAATTCGGTACGGCCGTTCCACGTTGCTTCGTCGGTAAACGCATGGGCCGGGTCGGCGGCGACGAGTTGTTTGTAGGTGGCGTAATTGGGACGGCCGTAAAACGGCACACCCAGCACCATTTTTTCCGGTGGCAGCCCTCGCCCCCGCCAGTAGGCCAACGACTCCTGGGCAAACTCAAACGAGGAGTGATGCCCCTCGCCACCCCGGTCATATACCATCACGTTGAGGAAATCCACTTCGTCAAAAACGGCCGGTTCAATGCCCGCGCCATATTCACCCAGAGCCACTACCGCTGCTGTCAGCAGCTTGTCCCGCGCCCGCATCTCTGCGCCCAACGCCTGCATCAGATGGACATAGTTTTGGGCCGAATCCGGGGACAAAGTGACCGGATCAGGATATTCCCAATCCATATCTAGGCCATCCAGATTGTGTTTTTCCACCAGGGCTACCAGTGCTTGCACCAGTTGGTCTCGCGCGGCGGGGTCGGCGGCCAACACCTCAAAGGTTTCATCGTGCCCCCAGCCGCCAACGGAAATGAGGACTTTGACATCATGTTCGTGCGCCTGCCGCACCAGATTGTCCATCTTCCAGCCGTTGGCCATTGGTTTGAGTGTGCCATCCCGATTGGGAATGGCGAAGGCGTAGTTGATGTGGGTCAATTTTTCAAACGGTACCAGTTCCACGATGACGGCGTCGGTGACATAGCCGATGATGCGGAAGGGGGTGGGCGGCACGGCCGTAGCTGTTGGCATGGGTGTTGCGCTGTCGGGTACGGCCGTTGGCGCTGCTTCCACCGCACACGCCCCTAGAAAAATGGAAAAAGAGATAACACAAAGGAGTCTGGTTAACATAATTAATTGATTTGGATTTAATCACAGATTTTACGAATAGAACGGATTTCAACGGATCACCCCTAGCCATAATTCGTTTCATCGGTCAAATTTGTGTTCGTCTGATAATCGGTGATCCTGTTGAACAGGGGCTTGCGCTTTTCTACAAAGGCGGCCATTGCTTCTAGATGGTCGGGGTGTGACCAGAGGTGGACAAAGAGTTCGGTTTCCAGCCGGTTCGTTTCGGCAAGGGGCAAATGGGCGGCGGCGTAGGTTAGTTGTTTGAGGGCGGCCAATGTGGGCCCTGGCAGCTGGCAGAGTTCCCGCGCCCAGGCATTCACGGCCGTGTTCCAATCCGCGCCTGTGTTAACCACCCGATGCACCAGGCCGATTTGTTGCGCTTCCACAGCCGTGAGCAGCCGCGCCGTGAGCAGCAGTTCCAGCGCCCGGCTTTGGCCCAGCAGCCGCACCAGCCGCGCTGTGCCACCCCAGCCGGTGGCCAATGCGTTTTTCACCTGGGCAAACGAAAAACGGGCATGGCCGGCAGCGATGCGTAAATCACATGCCGTCAAAATTTCGCAACCGCCGCCAAAAGCGTCGCCATTCACGGCGGCGATGACGGGGATGGGTAGTTCGGTTAGCTGCTGCAAGGCGCGGCGCATTATCTGGTTCAGCCGCACCCCGGCCTCTGGTTCAGGATGGCCGCTCAACTCCTTCAGATCACCCCCGGCTACAAATGCCTGCTGCCCCGCACCGGTGATAATGAGGAGGCGGATGGAGGGATTTTGCGACACGGCCGTGACACAGGCGGCAAACTGTTCCTGTGCGGCCCAATTCAACGCATTCCGCGCCTCGGGCCGGTTTACCGTCAGCGTGGCAATTTGATCGGCAATCGTGAAGCTGATTTCATCAGGCATGAGGGTAAGTGTAGTGGTTAGGCCACCAGGTGACAAGGCGATGGGGCGGCAAGGTGAGGGGGTGATGAGGTGATGGGGTGAGGAGGTGAAGGGATTGTTAGACTTGGTGGCATGAGGCAAATTGTTTGGCTGCGCGTGGGGGCGGTGGTGTTGGCGGTGACGGCCGTCCTCCTTATCTCGCTCATTGCCCTGGGCCTGTTTGATCCCCAACCGGTGGGTGAACTGTCCTGGACGGCCGTGCCCCAAACGCTCACCATTCCTCCGGGAGAACAGACCATCGTCTGGCTGCCAGAGCCGCTGCCATCTGGTAACTGGTCGGTGCGCGCTACCATTACCCACCAAAGCGGCGAGTTGGACAGTGGTGCGGGACTGGTATTGGGGGATGGCTGTACGGCCGTGATCATCGCCCTCTCCCCTCTCGGCTACACCACCATCCAACAAACCCCGCCAACCACCACTTACTGCTCACTGCCCACTGTTCACCGCTCACTGCCCACCGCACTCCCCTGGCAGCCCTGGCCCCATGTGCGCCTTGATGACGCCGCCAATGAGATTTGGTTGGATGTGGTGGAGGGTCAAATACGGGTGCGCTTGAATCGGGAGTTGTTGTGGGCCGGCGATTTACCCATCCAACCCACAACAGTTGGGATAGTTGGCCAGAGTTTTGGGGACACGGCCGTGTTTCACTTCTCACCGCTTGAATTTTTGCATGATTGATTAGGATGAGTCTGATGCCTCTCCCAACAAACCTCGCAGTAAGCTGGCCCGACCCAACAGCCCGACCAGACGGTCGTTGTCATCCACCACCGGCAGCCGTTTAACCCCATGTTCCATAATCAGCCTCAGCGCCTCGTCCGGCGTGGCGTTTACGGCAATGGTAATGACCGGCGTCGTCATCAGGTCGGCGGCCGTTTCCGTCGTTGCCAATGTAGATGGAAGAGCAGATGATTGGCCTGTGATCAGCGCATGCAAACGGCTTCGCAGACCAGGATGGACGGCATGTTGGCTGCGTTCCAACAAATCCCCATCGGTGATAATGCCCAGCACTTGCTGTTCCGCATCTACGACAACGGCGCGGCGGCGGCGATCTTGTTCCAGCGCCTGCAACACTTCTTCCAGTGAGGCCTGGGGCGAAACCACCGGTACATCCCGATGCATCAGATCCGCTGTTGTGATAACGCGGCGGTCAACGAGGATGTCGTCCGTCTGGTAAGTTAACGGCTCATCCAACGATTGATGCTGCCCGATGGCGCGCAAGATGTCTATACGGCTGATCCAGCCCACCAGCCGCCCTCCGTCTACTACCGGCAGCCGTTTCAGGCTGTGGGTGATCATCTGCGTCATCGCCTGACGCAGCGTCGCCGTCGCCGGAATGGTGACGACAGGCGCCGTCATCAAGTTCGCCCCGGTCATGGACTTGTCGGCTACTTCAGCCAGCCGCTGCCCCCAATCATCACCGGCGGGCGTCAGGCGGGTGCTTAAATTGGCGCGGCGCAACAGGTCGCCGTCGGTGATAATGCCCAGGAGACGGCCGTTTTCGGCAACCACCGGCAGGCTGCGATACCCCTTTTGCAGCAGCAGCGCCACAATATCGGCGGCTGAGGCATCCGGCGAAACCGTTACCACTTCCGTCCGCATCACGTCGGCCACGGGGCGATCAAGCGCGTCTGGCGCAGGGCGGCTCGGTTCCATCTTTTCCGCAAAGGGCGCCATCAACAGGCTTTCCATGATCGGCTGTTCCGTTATTTCTGCGGGTGGTTCGCTGCTAACGGTGGCCCCCAACGCCGCAATCGCCTTATCCGCGCTCCAAAAGATGTGGTCTGGGCCTAACTCAGCCAGCACACCGGCGCGTTCTAGCAGCAGGCGCACCCGATCATCCATCGAGGTTAGCAACACATCGCCACCGCCATGACGCTGGCGGTCTATGATCTCACGAATCACTTCCACACCGGTGGCGTCAACCAGCGGCACACCACGAATAGACAAAATCAAGGTGGCATTGGCCGTATCGTGGCTTTCTACAAATTCCACCAGCCGCCGTGCCGCCGCAAAAAAGAGCGGCCCGCTTAAATAATAGACAGCAACGTCCTGGCCCGGATGCACAAACTGGTGGCCTACGGCCGTGAGCCGCTCCACTTCCACCGGCTTGCGTGAAATTTGCAGTTCGCTCATCTGCGCCATAAAAATGAGCGTGCTGATGCCAAAACCGATCAAGATTGCCTGCGTCAAATCCAGCACGACGGTGGCTACCAGGGTAATGAAGAAGGCAATAAGGGCATGTTTCAGGCGGTGATCCACGTAAAAGCGAATGGTGTGCCATTCGTTCATGCGCCAGGCAGTTACCAACAGCACACCCGCCAACGCCGCCAGCGGCACCTGCCCAATAATCCCGGCCAATAGCAGCGCCGCCAGCAGTAGTACCACCCCATGCAGCATAGGTACCACACGGGTGACGCCGCCGCTTTTAATGTTGACGCTGGTGCGGGCGATGGCGGCTGTAGCCGGCACACCGCCAAACAACGGAATGATGAGATTGCCGATACCCTGGGCAATTAACTCCATGTTGTTGTTCAGGCGAATGCCGGTCATATTACCGGCGACTGCGCCACAGAGCAGGCTTTCGATGGCGCCGAGGGCAGCAATGGACATGGCCGGCACAATCAGGTTGCTGAGGTCAGCCCAGGGAATCTGGCTGAGAGAAAGCCGATTTTCTAGCAAGATGGTGCGTGGAATGGCGCCGATAACGGGTACATCCCAATGGGTGATGGCGACGATGAGCGTAGCCACGATGATGCCTAAGAGAGATCCGGGCAGCCGCTGTCCGAACTTAAAGCGCGGCCAGACGATCATGATCACCACTACCAGCGTTGCCAGCAGCATGGCTTCTGGGTTGGGGGTGATGCCGTGTTCGGCGTAGTAGCGCAGCTTTTCCACGACGCTTTCGGCGGGTGGGGTTTTGATGCCCAGGAAGTTGTCAAGCTGGCCCAGGGCGATGATGATGGCAATGCCGCTGGTGAAGCCGGAGATGACCGGCGCGGGAATGAGGGCGACGACGCGCCCCAGGCGGAAGATGCCGAGCAGGGTCAGCATGATGCCGGCCAGCACGGCCGCCAGCCACATACCTTGTAACCCATACCGGCTGACCAGAACAATGAGCACGGCGGACATGGCCCCGGTGGGACCTGAAATCTGGTAAGGCGCGCCGCCCAATAGCCCAATGACGAGGCCGGCGAGTACGGCCGTGACCAACCCCGCCGCCGCATCTGCCCCCGAAGCCACCCCAAACGCCAACGCCAACGGCAGTGACACGGCGGCGACGGTAATCCCCGCCAGTACATCTTTTTGCAGCTTATCCCGGTTATAATTGGCGAACTCACGCTGCCACATGCGCGGCCACTCTTGAATCATCATATGGTCCTCTATTCAGCAGTGATTTTTGGCGCCCGGCACGTTGTCCCAAAAAAACACGCCTGTGGCGTGCCATCCTGTTGTCCAGATTGGGTCGCTTGTCGGTTCGTCAGAACCGACATTGTAAGCCCATCGCCCTGTCCAGGCAAGTTAAAAAAGAGTGGTTATAATCTGGTGGCTGGTACTAGCCACCAGCCACAAAGGAGATGATCATGTACCAACCATCTAAAACGCGATATGACACCATGCCATACAAACGCTGTGGCCGCAGCGGGTTAAAGCTGCCGCTCATTTCTCTGGGACTGTGGCACAATTTTGGCGGGGTAGATACGCTGGCCAACGGCCGTGCCATGCTGCGCCGTGCCTTTGATTTGGGCATTACCCACTTCGACCTGGCCAATAATTACGGGCCGCCGCCAGGCTCCGCCGAGGAGATGTTCGGTCACATTTTCCGGCACGATTTTGCCCCCTACCGGGATGAACTTATCATCTCCACGAAAGCTGGCTATGATATGTGGCCGGGACCATACGGCGAATGGGGGTCACGCAAATATCTCATTGCCAGCCTGGATCAAAGCCTGAAACGGATGGGGCTAGAATATGTGGACATCTTCTACAGCCACCGCTTCGACCCAGACACACCGTTGGAAGAAACGATGGGCGCGCTTGATTATGCCGTGCGCAGCGGTCGCGCCCTTTATGTGGGTATCTCCTCCTATAACAGTGAGCAGACCCGCCGCGCTGCCCACATTTTGCGTCAACTAGGTACGCCTTGCCTTATTCACCAGCCCTCCTACAGTATGTTCAACCGATGGGTGGAGGCGGATGGTTTGCTGGACACGCTGGCCGACGAGGGGATTGGCTGTATTGTCTTTTCGTCGCTGGCGCAAGGGTTGTTGACGGACAAGTATCTGCACGGTATTCCTGACGATTCGCGGGTGCGGCGTTCTGGCGTTTTCCTGAATGAGAGCCACATAACCCTGGAAAAGGTGGGTAAAGTCCGCCGTCTGAATGAAATTGCCCTGGCACGGGGGCAGACGATGGCGCAGTTGGCGGTGGCCTGGGTGCTGCGGCAGCCGGCCGTAACCTCTGCCCTGCTCGGCACCAGCCGCCCCAGCCAGATTGAGGACATTGTGGGTGTTCTCAATCATCTCTCGTTTATGCCGGATGAATTGCAGCAAATTGAAACGATTTTGCAGGCCTAAAGGTGAGTTGATGTTTGGTACATTTACCGATTACAAGCTAATCATACGGGTAAAGAATGCGGCCACAACTGCCGCAGTATGTTTTTTTCCCTTCTCTGGCTTCTTTTATGTTGTTGGCCGAGACGGTCATGCGGCAGCCCAGGCACATATCTACGCGCAGCCGGGTCACGGCCGTGCCTCCCTTCTTTTTGGCTAACTGTTCATACTCTTTTAGCGAGGCGGCATCTACCACGCTGGCCTGCTCCTGCCGCCGCTGCAGCAGCCGGTTCAGGCGTATTGCCAGTTCCGTTTTTTCCGCTTCTAGCTCCACAGACTCTTTTTGCCAGCGCGTTTCAGCCGCGGCGGCGGTGGTGGTGGCTTCATTCTTTTCCGCTTCCGCTTCTTCCATGAGCAGCATCAGTTCCAAAACCTGGTCTTCGATCCCGCTGGCGCGCTGGTTCAAAGACTCGATTTCATGCTGTAAATCGGCCATTTCTTTGGTGTTTACCACTTTGCCGGAATAGAGGCGCGTTTCGGAGCTTTTGGCTTTGCTGCGCAGGGTTTGTAGTTCCAGGTTGAGCGTATTGCGCTGGTTTTGCAAGGTGTTGAGGGTGGTCACGGCCGTGTCTAAATCTGCTTTGGCCTTTATCAGCCAGGGCGGGCCTTTCAGGGTTTGCAGCACTTCGCCCAGCCGTTGCTTTTTGTCGCGTATTTCCAGGTCGGTTTCTTGCAGTTGATACAGTTGGTGTACTTGGGTCATGGCCTGCCTTATTAGATGATTGGGTTGTGGCGTAGGCGATTGTAGCACAACAAAGGGATTGGCAAAACGATACAGGCTTGACTATTTCTGTGCTGAATTCTTGAGTTGTCTGGAAAAGCGAAATTGCTCCGGCGATCATCACCGTCTATAAGTCACCGACCTGTGGCTGTTGTGGCGGCTGGATTGAATATGTGGAAAGCCATGGCTACCGGGTGCGGGTGGAGCAAATTACCGATGTGACCACCATTAAAAATCGGTACCAGATACTGGCAGAGTTGCAGTCGTGCCATAATCAGTGATGCGTGATGCGTGATGCGTGGCCGGGAAGCCCACACGCATCACGTTTCACCCATCACGCCTTTCGTTTCACGCAACTGCCCCTTCGTAAGCCCGCAACAAATCCGCAATCTCAATCTTCTTCATTTGAAGCATCGCCTGTGTGACCCGGCCGGCTTTCTCTCCATCTTCATCTTGCATCAAATCGCCTAAAATCGTGGGAATAATTTGCCACCATAGCCCATATTTGTCCTTTAGCCAACCGCACATGCTCTCTTCGCCGCCATCGGCCGTCAGGCTGTTCCACAAATGATCTACTTCCGCTTGCGTTTCACAATTGACGAAAAACGAGACGGCTTCCGTAAATTGGGAACGCGGCCCGCCGTTCAAGGCCATAAATTCCTGCCCATCAAGCTGAAATGTGGCCATAAACACTGTTCCATCTGGCCCCCGCGAAACGCTGCCCATGCTGGAGTTTTTGAAGAGGGAAGTATATAAATTTGCCGCTTCTTCTGCCTGATTATCAAACCATAAGAAGGGAACTATTTTTTGCATCACTTTGCTTCCTTTATGCTTGAGGCGGCTGGTGTTCGGTTGTTTTTTTAGCTACCAGCCACCAACCACTAATCACCAGCCGCCAATATCTCATCAAGGCGTTCATATCCTTCATTAACGCCCTGTTCCATGCCTGACGCGATCATGTCGTCCCGGTCGGCTACGGACTGAAAGACGGATTGACTCCTGATTCGGGAACGGCCGTTGGGCAACTCTTCAAAACTGGCGGTTTCCAGACTGACATGACCGCTCTCCGGCAGCCCTTCATATTCAAATGTGCCGATAAGGCGTTCGGGGGCTTTCACTTCATGGTACACGCCATGGAAGGCGTATGCGTTGCCGGCTTCATCTTTTTGGGTGAACCGCCACCGACCGCCGCTGACCGGCTCAAATATCTCAAATGTGGTGCTCAGGCCACGTGGCCCCAGCCATTGGGCATATAGGTCAGGATCGGTGTGCGCCCGGAATACCAGTTCACGCGGCGCTTCAAATTCCCTGGTAATAAAAAGTTCCTGCTTGCCGGGTTCGGCCGTGATGATAGTTGGGTTCTTCCTAGTTGTCATGTCCATTCTCCTTTTTTTGTAGTTCTTGCAGCAGTTCGTCCAGACGGTCAAAACGCTGCTCCCAATAACGTTGATATTGTTCCAGCCAATTCGTGACTTCGTTCAACTTTTCCGGTTGGACTTCACAGATGCGCTCACGGCCGTGACGCTGCATGATCACCAGCCCACACTCAACCAGGATTTTGATATGTTTAGAAATGGCCGGGCGGCTGATGTCAAAGTAGGCAGCCACACTATTGACGGTCAGGTTTTGCTGCGCCAACAATTCCAATATCGTGCGCCGGTGCGGATCGGCTATAGCTTGAAATACATCTCGTCTCATTATATGTAACCAATTGGTTACAAGTATTGTACCATAAGTTTGGATATAAAACAAGTGTTCTATTTGTTTGATCTCCAAGATTGAACCAATAGGCAAACACAAAGATAATCAGGTAATGGTAAAACACAAAGATCGGGAATTTGGGCAAGACCTGTTTGTGAAACTGGAACAACTGGCAGGAACGGCCGGTTTGGCCGGAGGCGCGGGTTTAACTGACCCTCAGGAACTGCGCAAAATGAAAAAGTTTCGCTTTCAACTGCTGCACCGCTGGTTGGTAGCGCATTTTACCCCTTGCCGGGTAGCAGATATTGCCGGGGGTAAGGGGCTGCTGGCTTACCTGTTGCAAGAAAGTGGCTGGCAAGTTACCGTAATTGATCCCCACTATCAGCCGCTTAACGAAAAATATAAAGATATAGCCACCGGCCAGCGGGTGAAGCTGGCACAAACGGATTACGTGCCCCACATCAACAAACCATTTACCAGAGAGATGGCTGAATCGTTTGACCTGTTGGTAGGGATGCATGCGCACGGTTGCAATATCGAAATTATTGATGCAGCGGCCCAGTTTGGTTGTACTTTTGTGCTGTTTCCATGTTGTGTCATCGGCGAGCCATTTGTGCCGCCTGCCGGCGAACATTGGCTGGAAAGTCTGGCGGCCTACGTGCTGCATTGGGGGCACACGGTGAGGCCGTTTCGCCTGAACTTCAAAGGGCAAAATATTGGCCTGTTTGGGGCAGGTAGAGAGAAGGTCAGCAGCCAGGCGTTGGCATAAAAAAACGGCCGCTTGGGGATTTTCCCGAAACGGCCGTCTGGATATTTGCTTATGAACAGGCTGCCCTGTTTAGGGGTGGTTCATAATGGCTGGTGGCTACCAGCGACGGTTCCCACTTGAGTTGTCATTGCGACGGTTACGGTTGTCGCCGTATTGACCACCGCGCGAGCCGCCACTTCGCTGCCCACCACCACCCGAACGTTCTTCACGCGGTTTGGCTTCGTTGACGCGCAGGTCACGGCCGTCCATATCTTTGCCATCCAACGCTTTGATTGCGGCATTAGCGGCTGATGTTTCCATCTCTACAAAACAAAAGCCACGAAAGCGGCCGGTATCCCGGTCTGTAATCATAGCTACGGACTCCACGGCGCCATGCTCAGCGAACATTTCACGAACTTGATCTTCGGTGGCGTCAAACGACAAATTTCCTACATACAATTTTTTGGACAATTTACTCTGTCTCCTAAACTAAAAGCCGGCACCGGTTCATTTCTGTTCCTACTCCGGACACCAATATAACAGGACACAGCATACACCTATTTTTATATAAAGCCAGAGAAACGGCCGTTATCGAGGCCTATGCTCATAATTGGCGTGAATAGTAGCCATTGGTTTTACCGGGAGAAAAATTTATGGAGATGGTTGTTTGGGCGATGGGCAACGGCCGTTGCCCAACCACGCCTGATGGCTGAAAATATGGCTCATGCTGAAAAAAGGAGAAACCGATGGCAGCGATAAAAGCAACGGCCGTGACCGCCGATAAAACCCAACGCTTATTGATTATCCAGTGGGATGACGGGCACACCAGCCGCCTACCCTACGCTGGGCTGCGCGCCAACTGTCCCTGTGTGGAGTGCAAAGGAGGGCATCTTTACATGGGCACGCCGCCCGACCTGGAGACCATGCGCCATACACCCAATGAAGGGGTGACCATTGAACAGATTCAAGCGGTGGGCAGCTACGCGCTGCAATTCCAGTGGAGCGATGGGCATTATACGGGCATTTATACGTGGGATTATCTGCGCCAGTCTGACCCGGATTTATTCACCACGGATGACACGGATTGAGCGGAGAATCACGGATTTTTTCGTGGGACTGCAGGTTACTCAGGTGCTTGACAGCCGTCGAGCAGGTGGGTGTAATCTTGCCGTTTACGGATGGGGGTGAAGCGGTTCCCGTTAACCAGGATTTCAGCCGGTTTGAGACGGCCGTTGTAATTAGATGCCATCGCATAGCCATAAGCGCCTGCCTGCATGATCGCCAGCACATTGCCTGGTTTCAGTGCCGGTAGGCTGCGTTCCTTTGCCAGCCAGTCGCCCGTTTCGCAAATGGGGCCGACGATGGTGTAGGGGGCGGGTGACGCTTCAGCGGCTGCCCGAGTAACGGGCAAAACGGGATGGTAAGCATCATACAGGGTGGGGCGAATCAGGTCGCTCATCCCCGCGTCCACAATGGCAAATTGCGTCCCGCCCTGGCTTTTGGTGTAGGTAACGCGGGTGAGCAGGCAGCCTGTTGGCCCCACAATGGACCGGCCTGGTTCCATGACCACACCATATCCGGCGGCGAGAATAGGCTGGGTAACGGCCGTGACCCACTCAAAGATATGGGGAGATTGGAAATTAGGGACTAGAGATTGTTGAGGCGGATCTCCAATCCCCAATCGCCAATCTTCATAATCAATCCCTAATCCCCCACCCACATCCACATACTCCAGCCGGATGCCGCTGGTGGCTAGCTCATCGGCCATTTGCACCAGGAAGTGAGCGGATTGCACAAAGGGAGGCACTGCCGTGATCTGCGAGCCAATGTGCGCCGCCAGACCAATCGGGTGCAGGGCGGGGTGTTCGCGGGCGGTGTGCAGGAGGGCGACGGCCGTTTCCGGGGTCACGCCAAATTTGTGCCACTTCTCGCCGGTGGTCATGTAAGGGTGCGTTTCGGCATGGATATCCGGGTTGACGCGCACGCCGATACGTGCCACCTGCTGCCGTTCGCCGGCGATGGCGGCAATCGCTTCTAACTCCATCGCCGATTCCACGTGCAAGGCGCGAATTCCGGCATCCAGCGCCATTTCAATTTCGTCGCGCCGTTTGCCCACGCCGGAATAAATGATCTTGTCAGGTGAGATACCGGCGTGTAATGCCAGAAACAGTTCACCGCCGCTGGTCACATCTGCACCCAGACCTGCCTGCCGCAGCAGCCCTAAAATGGCCGGATTGTTATTGGCTTTCACGGCATAACAGACGAGGGTATTGGCGGATGGTACGGCCGTAACAAATGCTACCGCCCGCTCTTGCAAGTCCGCCTGACTGTAAATATAAATGGGTGTGCCTACGGCCGTAGCGATTTCCGCCAACGGCACATCTTCACACCAAAGTTGATTGTCTTGATAACGAAAAGCTGCCATAGTTTGAAGCCCGATGCCCGTCATCCGTAACCCGAAGTCCGATTACGGATTACCGATAACCGATTACGGATTCCCCGATTTTACTGGCAGCCGAAGTCTGACACAAAAAGCTCTTTTTCTACGGCCTGACCATCCCCGGAAACGATTTTACCGATGCCAATGACCGGTGATTGATCGGGGCTGCTGACTTCAAAACCAAACCCATTATTCAGCAGCGGCCCGGCCATTTTTTGCCCGTTCCAATAGTAGGTGTAACGGCCGTTGCCGCCGTGCCCCAGCATAAAAACAGTCCGGTAGTAAATGTTGTTCTCGCAGCGAGGGGTATTGATGGGGTATATATCCAGCGATAAGAGGGGGCAGCCTCCGGGCTGGCAAGTCATGGTGGGTGTAGGGGAGAGGGCAGATAGAGGTATGGTGGTAACAACCGTCTCTATCACCGGCAGCGTGTCTGTTTGCCCGGCCCAATCCAGGCGCGGCGCATGGACAAAACCCTGTGCGCCCTCGCTGTTTTCCACAAAGAGCCATTCGCCGTTTTCGGAACGTCCCATGACGACTACTGTCTCGCCAATGCCGATGAAGGTAATTTCGGGCGCGTTGGCATCTGGTTCGGTGAAGAGGCTGGAGGCCAGATGCGCCACTGCCACCGGGGTAGTAGTGGCCTGAGTGGTAGGCGTGGCCGGTTGGGCAGGCACGGCTGTTGCTATTGGCGTTGGGGTGTGGCTGGGTACGCTGCCACTGAGTACAGCCGAAGTGGCCGTGGCCGTTTGTGTCGGTTGGGGAGTGGCAGCCGGCGGTGGCGTTGTTTCCGTTGGTGTAGCCGTAGGCGCAACGATAGCGGCTGCCGCATTAGCCGTTGGCGGTGAAAGATATTGTTGCCAGACCCAGCCGCCACCCATGGCAAGCAGAATTACCAGAAGCAGCGCCAAAAGTAGCGCCGGTTTTTCACGAGAGACAGACGTCTGGTGTGCGGCAGCAGGTGGGGGCAGCAGGGGCAGGACGGGTGTGGGGGGCGGCGTTTGTGGATGATGGCCGATCACAATACGGCTGGCATCCTGGTAGGCAAAGGAAGCCCATTTATACGGCCGTGTCCCATTTTGCGATGTTTTGCGCTGTAATTGCTCGTGAATGTAGGTAAAAACCTCATCAATGGTCACACGGCCGTTGCGATCCTGATCGGCCGCGCCCGTTTTCAACCCTTCAATGAAAAAATGGGTAAAGAGCGAAGGCATGGCTGAGCCTGTAACCCCCTCATCGCGCCATTCATAATGCACTCGGTCTGCTGCCGATAGAATCACCCTTTCGTGCCCATTGCGGTTAAAGGCATCATCCGTTGTGGCCACCCGCCCAATCAATTCCCGGCTGTCCCGGCTGCTGGCATTGCTAAAGGTGCAGTCCAGGACCATCACCTGCTGCCAACAGGGGCTGTCGTCCATGATTTCGGCCAGATAGGTGGCGGGGATCGCGGTGGCCCGCAGTAACTTATGTTCGGTGTCATGGGCCGCCAGATAGAGCTTTTCTTCTGCGCCCACGGCGGCATGTCCCATGAAATAAAGCAGCAGTAGGTCTTCTTTAGCGCCGCCGGCAAAAAAATGAGCGATTGCCCGCCGGATGGTGTCGGCGGATTCATCTACCAGCGTTGTGACCTGATCAAACCGGCCAATGTGCGGGTCACGCAGCACGTCAACCAGCCGGTGGACGTTAGCGGTTGGTCTGGTCAGGCTGGCCAGGGTTCGGTCCTGGTATTCGCTGTTACTGATGATCAGCGCCAGTCGTCGCCCCGCCTGGGCATGGGGTGGTTCCACGACAACGGTGGCTGTGGCCACGTCGGGCGTGAGCGCGCATAATGCCTGGGCAAAGGCGACGGCCGTTTCATACCGTTCGTCTGGTTGTTTGGCCATGGCCTTGTTGATGATGGCCTGAATTTCCGGCGGCAGGTCTGCTCGGGCGTCCAGAATGCGGGGCGTGGGTTCAAACATATGTTTGACGGCCACGGCAATAGGCGTGTTAGATTGGTACGGATGTTTGCCGGAGAGCATTTCGTAGAGGATGATGCCCAGGGTGTAGATGTCGGAACGGCCGTCCAACTCTGTCTCCCCCTGAATTTGCTCTGGACTCATGTAAGCGGGTGTGCCCACGGCGCCACCCGTGTCGGTTAGCTGCGTGGTCGCCTTGGTCATTTTCACCGTGCCAAAATCAGAGATATACGGTTCGCCTCGCTGGTCGAACAAGATATTGCTCGGTTTTAGATCACGGTGTACCACCTTGTGGGTATGTACTTCATCCAATGCCGGTGCCAATCGCCCCAGAACAAAGGCCGCATCTACCAGGCTCAATGGCCCCTGGTGCAGCCGCTCAGCCAGCGACCCACCGGTCATAAAGCGCATCACCAGGTAGGGCTGCCCCTTTTCTTCGCCAAAGTCATACACAGGCACAATGGCAGGGTCGGCGAGTGCGGCGACAACTTTGGCTTCCCGTTCAAATCGCTTGCGAAAGGTGGGGTGATGCGACAACTCCACCGGCAGTAATTTAATAGCCACCTCCCGCTCAAAATGCGGATCATGAGCGAGATAAACCGTTGACATACCACCACGACCCAGTTCTGCTTGAATTCGATAACGGCCGATCGTTTCAGGTACCATCATTGCCAAAGTATAGGAAGCAGCTAATGGGCAACAATGCAGAATTAGCGACTTTTTCACGGAGAGGCAGGTAAACAGTACAGAAGTAAGGGGCCGCTGTTTAAATGGCGTATGATGCCATGCGTCATGCGCTATACAACTTCCATGACCGATCACCCATTTGTTATGCTTCAAAAATCAGACATGCTCTGTTATAATGGCTTTCGTACCTTATGTTGAATTGTAGCGATGGGGTGTGTAGAACAAATCGAGGAGGCATCATGCGAAAACCTGCAATAGCTGTAATATCCCTGTTGGCATTGGCGTTGTTAATAGCCGCGTGTGGGCAAATTGGCGATGGCGGCAGTCAGGCGACCGATCCGGAACTGGTGGTGGAAGTCATTCCGCCCACGCCGACAAACACAGCCACGCCTACGCCAACCCTACCGGCTACCTTTACGCCCATCGCCATGGGTTATGGCGGCAGCCTGTATATTATTGGTGGTACCCGGTCGGTGCATATTGTGCAGGCAGGGGAAACATTGGGCATTCTGGCAAAACAATACGGCGTCACAGTAGATGCCATTGCCAAAGCGAATCGGATTTCAAACTATAATCTAATTAAGGTTGGTCAGGTGTTGTACATTCCCCCCTGTGAATGATCAACCGGAGAGACCATCAAAAAAAAGCCCACAGCTCGCTGTGGGCTTTTTATCGCAATGGGGGGAAGGAGAGCAATTACATGGTCAGCATGGGCAATGCTTCTTCTTCGGGCATCGGTCCCGGTTCTTCTTTATGGCGTAGCAGGATGGTATTGTCCTGAACATCCAGGAAGACTGTTTCCCCGGCGATAAAATTACCGGCCAAGACGGCATCAGACAGGCGATCTTCCACTTCCATTTGAATGAGGCGGCGCAACGGCCGTGCCCCAAATTCCGCATCATACCCATGTTCCGCCAGCCAATCGCGGGCGGCATCGGTAGCCTCAATGGTCAATTCATGATCCGCCAACCGGTCATTGACCTCATTGAGGATAATGTCCACAATGCGCCGGATATTCTCTTTACTTAGCTGCCGGAAGACGACAATGCTGTCTACACGGTTAATAAATTCGGGCCGGAACTGTTTTTTCAGTTGTTCCAGCAGCGTCTTTTGCATTTCCGCATACTGTTGGTTTTCTTCGGCCACATCGTCGCGGCGGAAAGAGAAGCCCAGATTTGGCCCGCGCTTGATGGTATCGGCCCCCACATTGGAGGTCATAATGATCATGGCGTTGCGGAAATTGACCTTTTGTCCTTTGGCGTCAGACAGGTGGCCTTCTTCCATGATTTGCAGCAGCAGGTTAAACGCTTCCGGGTGCGCCTTTTCAATTTCATCAAAGACGACAATGGAATACGGCCGTCGTCGCACCGCTTCGGTTAACTGTCCGGCGTCTTCATAGCCCACATACCCGGGCGGCGAACCAACCAGCCGCGCTACGTTATGCCGTTCCATGAATTCAGACATGTCCAGTTGCACCAGCGCTTCTTCGCTGCCAAACAGGAACATCGCCAGCGCCTTAGTCAATTCGGTTTTGCCCACCCCGGTGGGGCCGAGGAAGATAAACGAACCGATGGGGCGGTTGGGGTCTTTCAAGCCGGCGCGGGCGCGGCGCACCGCTTTGGAAATGGCTTCAATCGCTTCTTGCTGCCCGACAATGGATTTGCGCAGTTCGTCTTCCATGTGCAGCAGCCGTTCGGATTCTTCGTGGGTGAATTGGTAAACGGGGATGCCTGTCCACATGGACAGAACTTCGGCAATGTCTTCGGCTGTCACGCTGACCGAGTATTCGCCCTCGGTGTTGGCGCGCAACGTATCTAGCTGGCGTTGTAGTTCTTCTTCGCGGGTGCGCAAATCTTCCGCATATTCGTAACGGCCGTCTTCGATAGATTGCGTCCGTTCATCCCGGATTTCGCGCAGTTCGTCATACGTTTCCCGAATATCGGCCACCTGCGGCACACGATACATGCGTACACGGGAGGCGCTCTCGTCAATCAGGTCAATTGCCTTGTCTGGCAAAAAGCGGTCGGTGACATAACGGGTGGAAAGGTTGACGGCTGCTTCAATTGCTTCCTGGGTGATGAACAGATTATGGTGCTGCTCATATGCACCCTTAATCCCTTGCAAAATCTGGATGCTCTCTTCGGGGGAAGGCTCATCTACATAAATTGGCTGGAAGCGGCGTTCCAGCGCGGCGTCACTTTCAATATATTTGCGGTACTCTTCCAGAGTAGTAGCGCCGATGGTCTGCAATTCGCCGCGCGCCAGAGCCGGTTTAAGGATATTGGCCGCATCTACAGAACTACCGGCCGACCCAGCCCCCACCAACATATGCACTTCATCAATGAAAAGGATGGCGTCGCTGGATTTCAACTCTTCGATGACGCGCTTAAGCCGTTCTTCAAACTGGCCTCGATACATGGTACCGGCCACCAGGCTGCCTACATCCAGTTGCAGCACGCGCTTGTTGTGCAGAATATCCGGGACATGGCCGTCTACAATTCGCTGCGCTAACCCTTCAATAATGGCCGTCTTACCCACCCCCGGTTCGCCGATGAGCGCCGGGTTATTTTTGGTGCGCCGGGCCAATATCTGGATGACGCGCTCAATTTCCATGTTACGGCCGATCACCGGGTCCAGTTTGTTTTCCTCGGCCATCGCCGTCAGGTCGGTGGCTAATTGATCCACCATGGGCGTCTTGCTCTTCTCTTTCTTGGTGGTAGAGCCGCCACGTTTGGCCGGGGCGGCCGCTTCTGTAGCCGCCACCGGGCTTTCCTTTAGCATTCGCCGGGTCTGGCGGCGGATTTGCTCGGGGCTGATGCCGAATTTGCGCAGCACATCAATGGCCAGTCCTTCATTTTGCCGTGCCAGCCCCAGCAGCAGATGCTCCGTGCTGATGTAATGCTGGCCCATGCGCCGGGCTTCTTCCACCGCCAATTCTAGCAGCCGTTTGGTGCTGGGCGAAAGTTCAATTTTGGTAAAAGGAGTACGGGTTCCTGGCCCGCCAGACAGACGCTCCACCATGGCCTGGACGCGAGCCGCATCCAACCCTAATTCGCGCAGCACTCGCCCGGCCACACCCCCTTCTTCGCGCAGCAGGCCAATGAGTACATGCTCACTGCCAATATAGCTGTGATTTAAACGTTCGGCTTCTTCTTGCGCCAGACTTAACACGCGGCGCGCGCGTTGTGTAAATCGTTCCCAGTTCTTTGAGTTCACCGGTGTTTACCTCGGTTTGGTTCGTCGTTCTTCGCCCGCTTATCAGTAATCCGTAATCCGTAATCGGTAATCCGTAATTGGTTACCGATTACCGTTCACCGATTACTGGTCACTGATCAAAGCCAGGTCAGACTCGACGAATTTTGGAGAGACGACTTGCCTGATGCTCAGACCAAGCTGTCGCTGTTCCGCGTCAATACGAATAATACGAACCGATACTACCTGACCTACTTTTACAATGTCACGTGGATGGGTGACATGTGTTTCTGAAATTTCCGAAATGTGTATTAAGCCTTCCAGTTGGTAATCATCATGCAGCCGGGCAAAAGCGCCATAGGGGGCCAGTTTGGTCAGTGTGGCATCAAAAAGCTGACCCACCTGATAATGCTCGTCAATGGTCGTCCAGGGATCAGGCTGCAATCTTTTCATGCTCAATGCCAGCCGTTCTTTTTCCTGGTCAATGGAGAGAACCTGGACTTTCACTTCCTGGCCTGTTTTTAGCAGTTCATTAGGGTTGTTAATGCGTTTCCAGCTAATCTCGGACAGATGAATCAGCCCCTCCAGCCCGCCAATGTCCACAAAAGCGCCAAAGTTGGCAATGTTAATGACACGGCCGTTGAACACATCTCCCTCTTTTATTTCCGATAGCAATTTGGTTCGTTTGCCCTGGCGTATTTCTGAGGCGGCATCCTTTTCAGACAAGATGAGGCGATTTCTTTCCGCATCCACTTCTACTACTTTCACGGTAATCGGCTGTCCCACCGATTTTTGTAAAGCGCCTGGGCTTTGCTGCACCGCTTGCTGCCGCTCCCGGCTAAATTGGGATTTGGGCACAAAACCACGCAATTGCCCAATTTGCACCAGCAGCCCGCCTTTGTTGTACCCGGCAATCTGCCCTTGACATGCCTCTTTGGCGCGTAAGCAGTGTTCCATGTTTGACCAGTCCTGGTATTCCACTGCCTTTGTGAACGACACAATCAGGTTTCCCTGCTCGTCTTCCAGAGACACAACATAGACATGTACTTCGTTGCCAACGGCCAACCGGTCGCGGGTATTGGCGTCCAATGTCTGCACCTCCGCCATGGGGATGATCCCTTCTGACTTGGCGCCAATATCCACCAATATCTCGTTATTCCGGTGCGCCACCACCCATCCTTTCCGAGTTTCCCCGACTGCGGGCAGGTTAAAATCCTCACCCAACAAAAAATCCATGGGGTGGCCTGCTTCACTTTCTGTGTAGGTTAATTCATTAACCAAATTCTTTCTTCCCATCCTTTATGACATTACACTTTTGTCTCGATTATACTGGGTTCAGGCATGTTGGCAATAATACAATTGGGCCGCTAATACAATTCATACGGCCGTGTGCGTGCCCCAAAGCGATAGGTTATTATTGGCCTTCATGTCACACCGGCAATGGTTGGAAAATCGGCCACACATACGCGCCTTGTTATGGGGGAGCGCCCTTTTTTTGGCCGCATTTTTGCCTCGCCTGGCGGCCATTGACCGTTATGTAACGCCCGACGAGTTGGTCTGGGTGTTACGCTCGGTGCAATTCCGGCAGGCGCTGTTGGCCGGGCAATGGGCGGATACGCTCACCGCCGGGCACCCGGGAGTGATAACCACCTGGCTGGGGGCGCTGGCCGTTAGCGGGCAATTGCTCCTACGGCCGTCTGACCTGCCCACCTATCACTGGATTACCCATCTGGCCTGGTACGCCCCGGAAAACACGGCCATGCTGCCCCGACTCTATGCCTTTTTAACCGGGGCGCGGCTGCTGGTGGCGGTGGTCAACAGTCTGGGCGTAGTAGCTGTTTTCTGGCTGGCGGGGCGGCTGTACGGCCGTATCCCCGCCCTGCTCATCGCCCTCTTGCTGGCCTTTGACCCCTTTCTGGTGGGGCTGTCTGGCTTGCTGCATGTGGACGGCTTGTTGACCACTTTTACTACCCTGTCCCTGCTCACGCTGGCGCTGGCTACCACCGGCCACCGTCCATATCTGTGGGCGGTGTTGTCCGGCGCGTTGGCGGCCCTGGCCATTCTCAGCAAAAGCCCGGCGCTGCTGCTGCCGCCGTTTGCGGCGCTTTTTATTTTCTTGTCAATGTTCACGGGTCGGGAAAACCTTTCTATGGTTCGGTTCAAACAGATAGTAGGGCAGGGCTTGTCCTGGTTGGCCACCTGCGTGCTGCTGTTGGTGGCGCTGTTCCCGGCGTTGTGGGCGTCGCCGCTGCCGGTGGTGCAGCAGTTAACCGGGACGTTTGGTGAACATGCGGGCGAGGCGCTACGGCCGTCTTACTTTCTGGGCCAGATCACCCATGACCCTGGCCCGCTTTTTTACCCGTTCACCCTTGCTTTTCGCCTTAGCCCGGTGGTATTGTGTGGCCTCATCCTTGCCATTTTTCTTATCACCCGCGCCCTGTGGCGACGGGTTGAATATAACCCCTGGCTCTTGTTACCCACCTGGATTTTTATTCTCTGGCCGGTGCTGTTTGTCACGGCCGTGACCCAGGCCGCCCAAAAATACGACCGTTATGCCCTGCCCGCCGTGCCCGCGTTGATTATCGTGGCTTCTTTGAGTTTGACGCATCTGCCCCCCCTCAAGACGCGCCTGCCGCCTGTGGTTTTCGTGTTGGCCGGTATCCAGCTATTCTGGCTGCTGTGGGTGATGCCGTATCCGTTGACGGCCGCGAACCCCCTGCTGGGCGGCACGGCCATTGCCCGGCAGGTGATGGAACTGGATTGGGGCGAAGGTACGAGCGCCGCCGCCCATTGGTTAGCTGCCCAACCCGATGCTGCCGACAGCACGGCCGTTGCCGGCATGTCCCCTGCACTGGCGCCCTTTTTTCCCGGTCGCGTTCTGGCCTGGACGCCAGACAATCTACCCCAGGCTGACTACTTTATTACCACGTTGGATAGCGGCAATGTGCAACCAGAACCGCCCGTCTCTGGCGCAGCGCCCGTTCACACCATCCAACTCAATGGGCACGATTGGGCCGTGATCTTCCGGGCAACGCCCATGGCCGTGACCACCCCACCCCCGCCGCTATCTTCCCCCGTTCGTTTTGGTGACGCCATCTCCTTGCTGGCAGCCCAGGCCGAAGCGACGCCGACAGCCGTTAACGTTGCCTTGCAATGGCAGTTGGTGCAGCCGACGCACGGCCGTTACATTATCAAACTCAGTCTGGTAGATGAAACCGGGCAACATTGGGCCGGACTGGAAACACCTCTGCTCAACGATGTCTATTTCTATCCCGAACATTGGGCCGCCGCGGCAACACCGGTTCTTCAGTATCGCCTACCGCTGCCGCCTGGCCTGCCGCCATCCGCCTATCAGGTGGAAGTGGCGCTGTTTGACGCCGACACACAGGCACAATTGCCGCTGCTTGCCGCCGACGGTGCGTTTGTGGGTATGACCCAACCGGTGGGGCCGATGCCAACGCCCTTAAGACCAGAACCCGTTTCCGCCACCCAATTTGAGCCACCCATCGCCCTGATGCAGGATTGGGGCGGCCTGTGCCTGTTGGGCGAGCGTGACTTTCCGCCTCCGTCGGTGGTGAATGGGGATAATTTACTGCTGGATTTGTATTGGCGCGCCGATGATGTGCTGCCACCTGGCTTGCACGTGGAAGTAATTTTGGGGGACGTGACGATGCGCCAGCCCCTCAGCCGTTTTGACACCGGCAACTGGCGGCCCGGCGAAATCATCCACGAGAAAACGGCCGTGCCCATTCCCGCCGATATGCCCGGTGGGGTGGTTGAATTGTGGGTACGGCCGTTAGCCGCTGACGGCGAACCGTTAGGCAAGGCGTTTCGAGCCGGACAGGTGGAAGTGATTGCCCTGGACAGGCAATTTGTATTGCCGCCAGATGTTTCCATGCCCCGCCATGACCGCTTTGGCGAGCAGATGACGTTACAAGGAGTAGAATTGCTCAATGCACCATTCACTGCCGGGGCAACGATCAACCTGACCCTCTACTGGCTGGTGACGCAAAAGTCAGACCAGATCGTCTCTGCCTTTGTCCATCTGTTGGATGAAAACGGCCAGATGGTGGTTCAATCTGATCAGTGGCCGGGTGGTCTGCCTGCCCATTTGTGGGTGGCCGGGCAGGTGATCGCCGATAGCCATACATTAACGTTACCTGCTGACGCTCCTCCCGGCCCCTACCATCTGGCAATTGGCCTTTATTACCCGGCTAACGGCCTGCGCCTGCCTGCGTTTGACGCCGACGGCCGTAGCCAACCCAACAACCAGATCACCCTCCCCCTGGAGACCGTACCGTGAACTGTTATCCGTATCCCGTGAGCTGTCATCCGTATGCCGTAAACCGTGAGCCGAAGTCCGATGACCGATCACTGACCACCCATTACGGATTACTGATTACGGATTACCGATTACGGATTATGCTTTACGCTCTGCTCCTCATCGCCTTCGCCCTGCGCCTGCACGGGCTGGCCAGCCAGAGCATCTGGTGGGATGAGGGCATCAGCCTCAATCTAGCGCGTTCACCCTTACCCACGATTCTGGCTGACCGGCTGAACAATATCCATCCACCGCTCTACTTCCTTCTGCTCAAGGGTTGGACAACGCTAACCGGGCTGAATGCCTTTAGCGGCCGTTACTTCTCTACCCTCGCCAGCCTGCTGCAAGTAGCGGCCGTTTATGCCGTTTGCCGCCGCTGGTTCCGTAACCCGTATGCCGTAAACCGTAACCCGAAGCCCGATTACGGATTATGGATTACCGATTACGGATTACCGCTCACTGCTCGCTACTTACCGCTCACTCCTCTTCTTGCTGCCTTCTTCATCACCATTTCCCCGCTCTCCGTCATCTACGCTCAGGAAGCGCGGGCGTATGCGCTGCTGCCGCTGGCGACGCTGGCGTTGTTGGCAATTACCTGGGAGATTAGAGATTGGCGACTGGAGATTGGCAGTAAATCGCCCATCTCCCCATCTCCCCATCTTCCCATCTCTTATTGGCTCGCCCTGGCCCTGATCGAATGGTTCGCCCTGCATTTGCATTATGTGATGCTGTTTCCGGTGGTCTATGTAAGCGGCTGGCTGCTGCTGGCTTTCCTGAAAGAGCGGCGCTGGCGCGACCTGCGCCGCCTGGTGGTGACACAAGTGGTGGTGGGGATCGTCTGTTTACCTTGGTTTACGGCCGTGCTGCGCAACTGGACGGCCGTGCAAGCCGAAGCCAATGCCGGTACTTACCTATCTGAGCCGGCCCCGCTGGACTTTTTGTTCAGGCAAGTGTGGGTCTTTCACCACACTGGCCTGACCGGCGCCCTGGCCCGCCCTGGCGTCTGGGAACTGTCCGCGCTGCTGCTGGTGGTCACGGCCGTGCTTACCCTCCTCCGCCTCATCACTGTCCGCTCACCACTCACTGCTCACCGCTTTCCGCTTACTGCCACCCGTCTCCTTCTCCAATGGGCGCTCCCTCTCAGCGGCGCGCTGCTGGTGTGGACGGTACGCTCTTTTTCCCATCCGCGTTACATCGCCTTTGCCGCCATCAGTTTCATCCCTCTGGCGGCTTATCTGATGGCGCCGGGTGTGGCGGCGCGTAACCGGGTGCTGCGGTTCGTTGATCGTTTGTTGGCGGCCGTCTTGTTTTTGTTGCTGGTGATTTTGTCGCTGGTGGGGTTAAGGTTGTACTTTTTTGATCCCCAGATGGCGAAGGATGATATGCGCGGTGTGGCGGAGTATCTGGCGGTGGCGCTAACTCCCGCAGACCTGATCATCGTGCCTGACGCTGGCTGGGCCTTTCCATTTGAATATGCGGGCGACACGGCCGTTGTCATGCCCCACCTGTCTGATCCCGACGGTTTATGGACGCGGCTGGCGGAATGGACGGCCGTACCCCAGCGCCGCATCGCCCTGGTGTCGGCGGCAAGTGGGCTGGCGCAGGGGCCGGCGGTGGTGCGCTTTGCTTTGGAACAGGCGGGGTCATTGGTGGAGACACGGCCGTTTGACGGCCTCATCGTGCAAATTTACGAAATTGAGCGAACGGCCGCAGCGCCGGATTGGACGCCGCTGGACATCTGGTTTGGCCCACTACAATTGACCGGCTTTTGGGCAGAACCAGGAGCGGCAGCGGACACGGCCGTGGCCCTGGCGCTGCGCTGGCAGCTAAACCAACCTTCACCGGACCGTCACACGGCCGTATTGTCACTGCTGAATGCCGCTGGCCTGCCGCTGGCGCAGTGGGATGACGTGTTGGTGGCTGGCGACGGCCGTCCAACCGAACTGTGGTCAACTGGTGAAGTGGTGACAACAACGCACGTTTTGCCGCTACCCTGGGGTACGCTGCCACAGCCGGTGACAGTGCGCCTGGGTGTGAACGACCGTACCGCCGGCTCCATTGAAGCGCGTAACAGCGTTGGGCAGCCACAAGGTGTTATGGTTGATTTGCCACAAATAATTACTGTGCAGCCCGCCAACCGGCCCGGCGGAAATCCTTATGCCCTGCCGCCCGAACTGCCCCGGCTGCCAGCATCCATTGCTGTGACGGAGGGGCTGTGGCTGACGGCCGTCGGTCAGGATCGTGGGCAGATCGGTGGCGGGCAGCTTTTGCGGGTGGTGCTGGAATGGCAGGCCACGTCACTACTACCGGCGCTGAATCCTCATCTGCAACTGGTTCAAAACGGGCAGGTATTGGCCGATGCGCCGGTTACGGTGCAATTTCCAATAGATCGGTGGCGGGCTGGTGAAGTGGTGTTGGAACATGACACGCTGGCCATTCCGGCGGGGGTGGAAAGTGGTACGGCCGTGTTGTTGTTGACATTGAACGGAGAACAAATTCCCATCGGGCAGGTGGAAATCGTCGCTTCTGACCACAATTTTACGCCGCCCACGCCGCAGATGCCGCTGGGCGCCACCTTTGGCGATGTGGCGCAGCTGGTTGGGTTTGATGCCCCATTTCAGGTGATGGCCGGCGAGCCAATCCCCCTGACGCTGTACTGGCAGGCTGTGGGTGACAATGTACCGGCGGCTTATACGGTGTTTGTGCATTTGCTGGCGGCAGACGGCCGTCTCATCGGCCAACATGATGCCCCCCCGGCAAACGGCGACCGCCCTACCACCGGCTGGATAACCGGCGAATACATCACCGACCCGCACACCATTACCTTTCGCGAACCGGGTTACACCGGCCCGGCGCAAATTGCCGTGGGCCTGTATGATCCGGCTACCGGCGTGCGCCTGACGCTGGCCGATGGGACGGATCGGGTGGTGCTGCCTGGTTTTATCGAAGTGAGCCGTGGGCAGTGAGCGGTTAGCAGCGGATGGTTAGCAGTGAACGGTGAACGGGATGATCGGCGCAGGACGTGGAGGTGCATGAAGCCATGTGGGCGCGAAGGGGTTATGTAAAAATCCGCGAGAATCGGTTTTATCCGTTTCATCCGTGATCCTATTTCTGAGACATGTTGAAGGCGACTTTTGAAGGGCAAAATCGGTGGGTGTATCTGGCGTTGACGGCCGTGCTGCTGGCCACGGTGCTGCTGTATGCCTCTTCGTTGGCGTTTGGTTTCATCTGGGATGACCCGCTCTGGTTTGGCCACGCCCTGGGCAAGGCGTGGTGGCAAACGCTGTTGCCCAACGCTGATTTCCAGTTTTACCGCCCCTTGACCATGCTCTATTTCTGGCTGTTCCACCGCGCCGATGGCACATTTGCCATTGAAACAGCGCATGGATTCCAGTTGGGCTTCCATTTGCTGAATGTGGCCCTGGCTTTTGCCATCGGCCGCCGGTTGGGCTTGGGGCGGGGTGTGGCCGTAGCGGTGGCGGCGCTGTTTGCTTTTTACCCGATGGCCTACCAGGCAGTGGCCTGGGCTGCGCCACAGCAGCCGCTCACGGCCGTGTGGCAGAATGTCGCCTGGTTGGGTTATTTCTGGGCACGGCCGTTACCCCCCCTGTTCCCACCACGCCACTCCCGTTGGGGACTGATCGCCAGTTTTGTTTTTTTCATCCTGGCGCTGACCACGCAGGAGAGCAGCGTCACCGTTGCTGTTGTGCCACTTTTGTATGAACTGCTGCTGCGGCGCTCGTGGGCCGGTGGGCGTTTATCAGCAATGCCTGCCGACCACAGAGGCACAGAGGCGCAGAGTTCAAAGAGAACCCCCTTCGTACCCTCCGCGTCCTTAGCGGATTGGTTACGGCCGTATACCTGGGCGCTGGTTTACCCGGTGCTGGCGGCCGGCTATGTGCTGGTCTGGCTGGCTGTGCCGCGTAAGGCGGGCATTACCGGGGTGTTTTTTGACGGCCGTAACCTGGCTTATGTGCTGCAAGGGTTCGCTTTTCCCCTGTTTGGGCGGCCGCAAGGGTACGCGCCGGGCGCGGTGTGGCCTGAGTGGGTGGTGGCGGTTTTGGCGCTGGCAATGGTAGCCGTTTTGTTAGGGTTGGCCGCCTGGCGCGGGCGGGGGCGGGTGGCGCTGTTTGGTTTTGCCTGGGCGCTGGCGGCGGTATTGCCCATGCTGGTGGGCCTCGGTTTTGCCTATGTGGCGTTGGCCGCGCGGCTGCTCTATGCGCCGGCGATGGGCATCTGCCTGTTGTGGGGCTGCGCGCTGTGGCCGCGCGCGGGCGAACGGCGCTGGGTGCAGGTGGGCAGTGTGCTGGCGATGGGTCTGATTTTGCTGCAAAGCGTCTGGCTGCTGCGCCAGTTTGAAGGGGTGTGGCGGCAGGGAACCGACCATTTGCGGGCGGCGGTGGCGGCGTTGGATGAGGTGGGCGACGGCCGTTACCTGTTCCTCAATTTCCCCGACCGTTATGCCCCCACGCGCCCGCCGTACCCGGTGGGCTATTGGGGGCTGACGCTGGCGCCGGTGGTGGTGGAACTGGCCGATTTTCAGCGGGTGTGGACGGGTAGGCAGGCGCAAACAGTGTCCCAGGCGATGCCCTGGCTGGATCAGGCGGAACGGGAGAACGGCGATTACGCAGTGGATATGCGCGGCGTGATTATTCAGCCGGATGAACTGGCGACGCTGGCAGCAGAGGTGGATGGGGTGTATGTGTCGCGTTATGGAGCGGACGGCCGTTGGCAGTGGCAATACGCGGGCCGGTTAGAGCCGGGTGCGGCTGATGGTTGCCCGTTCGCCCTCATTGGTGAAGACATTTGCCTGCATGAGGCGCAGGTGGTGGAGACCGTTGAGGGATATGAGGTGACGTTGGTGTGGTCTACGGCCGTGCCCCTGCCGCCCCACCTGACCATCTTCGCCCATCTGGGCCAGCCCGGTCAGCCGCCCGTGGCCCAGGCAGATGGGGATACCTGGCGCGGCGCGCTGCCTATGGCGAACTGGCCGCCCGGCGTTCGTATCGTTGAGCAGCGCACCTTGCCCCGTACCGCACAGGATGGTCTGTCAGTGCAAGTGGGCGTGTATAACTGGGTAGATGGGCAGCGGGTGGGGGAAGTGGAGGTGAGCAGGTGAGCAGGTGAGGGGGTGAGCAGTGAGTAGTAAGCAGTTAGCGGTGAGCAGTGATTTAATCTCCAATCTCTAATTCTCCCGTTCATAAATGATTGCCTGAATCTGCCAGGGCGTCTGCCCATGTACGGGGATGGTGAACTGGCGGCGCCGCATTTCGTCGAAGCCGTTTTCGATAACGGCCGTGTATTCCGGCCAGGCGGGCGCACCCCAGGGGCTACCTTCCAGCATGACCACGTATGCTACCTGGCTGGCGGTTAAGGTTTGTTGGAATTGAGCCAGGCTGTCCGGTGTGGCGGTGGAGAGGATGGCATAGGGGACCGTCCAGGTGGTCTGGTTAGTGGTGGCCAGCCGCCAGGACATGGCTTCGCCGCTGAATTGATCCCAGGGGTTGACCAGGAAAAAGCGGGCGTCCGGTGGGATTTCGTTTTGCAGCCAGTCCGCCAGATCATTCAGGGCGGGATGCGTTTCATACTCCACTTCCATGGTTGCCCCAAACTGGCGGAAGCGGTCAGACAGGACGCGGATGCTCTGCCAGCCGGCCAGCAGCAGCAGCCCGGCTATGAGGAAGATGGCGGTGCGTTGCCAGGGTGGGGTTTGCGGCCACCGGTGATATAGGGCCTGGGTGAGCATCACGGCCGTGAGCACATGCAGCGCAGGCACGAAGGTGGCAATAAAACGGGGGTTGAAAGGGTGATTGATGAACATGATCAGCGCCATGCCTCCCAGGAAATAAAGCAGCAGCAGCCGGATGCCGGGTATGCGCCAGTTGGCAATGGCCCAGAACAACCCGGCCAGATTGATCAGGGCAAAGAGCGGTGCGGGTGTTTCAAACCGGGCCAGGCTCAGTGGGTAATAAACCAGGCCGCGCCAGGAGAGCCAGGCTTCATTGGCGGCCAATGGCTGCGCATAATCAACAGCGCCGCCCAGAGCGCCGGGGCGGGCCAGCCAGAGCAGCAGGGACAGAGCCAGCGGGCCGAAGAGCCATGCCCAGCGTTGCCATGTGCGTGATGCGTGATGCGTGATGCGTGATGCGTGAGGGAATGAACGATAGGCCAGGGTGAGTTCGGTCAGGGCAACGGCCGTCACCGTCACCGCGCCGTAGGTGTATTTGGTGAGGATGGTGAGAGTGAGCAGCAGGCTGGTAAAGAGGAGGCGGGCGGGGGACGGCCGTTTGAGCGCGCGCAAATAGGCCCACAAGGCCAGCATACTGATGAGCAGCCCTGGCGTTTCCAGCATCACCAGGGCGGCATTGACCAGCAGGGAGAGCATGGTCAGGGTGAGGGCGGCGGCAATGAGGCCGCTAAGCCAGCCATATTGCTCGTCAATTTCCAGGCAGATGGCGTAGAGGACGGGCACGGTCAGGAAGAGGGAAAAGGCGCTAAAGAGGCGGGCGGTCACGGCCGTGCCGCCAAAGAGCAAAAACAGCAACGCCTTGAGCCAGGTGAGACCCGGCGGGTAAAAGTTTTGCGCGGCAAAAATGTGGGCGAACTCACCCAGGTCGCCTGCGCCTAAGGCCAGCGCCATTTGCTGCGCCGCCAGGGCGTGGTTGGCTTCGTCGGCGTCAAAGGGGTACTGTTGGAAGGCCAGGATGTGGCGAATGAGGAAGAGGAGGACGGCCGTGTCCAACACCAGCACCAGCAGCAGCCCCAGCCAGTTGCGACGGCGGGCGGCAGGGGAGGGGGTGGCGGGTATATGGGCGGCGGGCATGGCCCGTTATTGTGGCGTAGTTTAGCAGGTGGGGCAAACAGGGAAGAGATTGGTTCAATCGGCCAGATTGAACCAATCGGAGGGGGATCAAGAGGTGGAGGCGGTGGACGGCCGTCTCACAATCTCACTCGTGCGCGTCCCCCCGGCCTGCTCATACTGGCTGCTGTCTTTGTCACAGGCCACACCCACCCCGGCCAAATCTTTTTATTCCTCATACCAATGCCAACAGCATGAGTTCAACCCAAAGACCGACTCCATGTCTACTGGCGAATCCCCATTCAAGTCATCTAGAAACACCAGAATGGCCTCACTCAATTTCTGGCGTTTGTGGATTGCTGCCTCCATATTCTGGATCCTTTTTATACCGGGCACGTTTACTGGCAATAAGAGAGATGTCAATTGTTGGCCTATCGGTCACAACTACATACATATTGCCTGCTGCCAGAGCCATGTTAAAATGCTGCCGTGTATGACATTCCAGGAGAAAAACATGGTTAAGCTCAAGGAATTAAACGTTCAATACATTACCAATGAATCCGGTGAACGCAGCGGCGTCATTCTTTCCATTGAGGATTTTGAAGCCTTGTTGGAAGATTTGGAAGACATGGCGCTTGTTGTCGAGCGCCAGCATGAACCAACCATTTCCCATGCAGAATTGAAAGCAGAGCTAAAACGCGATGGACTTCTATCAGATTGAGTGGAAACACTCCGCGCAAAAAGAGTTAAGGAAATTGCCTGCGGAGATGATCCAAAAAATCATGGAAGCTGTTGACGCCCTGAGTGAAAATTCATTCCCTCCCGGTTGCCGCAAACTGGCTGGTTCAGATCAGACCTGGCGCATTCGCATTGGTAATTATCGGGTGATCTACAACGTGTTTTCGGCCACCCTGGTCATTGAAATCGTCCGCGTCGCCCATCGAAAAGATGCCTATCGCAATTAACACTCTAACTGGCTGCAACTTATAGATAAAGCCGATTTACCAGGAAGAGGGGAGAAGTCAATGGGGGAGAAGATTGGTTCAATCTGCCAGATTGAACCAATCGAAGGGGATTAAGAGGTGGGGGAGGTGGACGGCCGTCGCCCAATCTCTCTCGTGCGCGTCCCCCGGCCTGTTCATAGTGGCTGCGATCTTTGCCGTAGACCCCCGTCCAACATAGATCCTTGATCAAGGTGTTCTAGCTCTTGACGGACATCCGTTTGACCGTCTGCGCCCCTCAACTCACCGCTCGATGAAAGAGTTAGGCCGCACTTGGCCTACCATTCGCGTGTAGCGATAAGCTCCTCCACATCCGCTTCAAAACTGTATACACTCGCAATAAATGCGAAGTCGGCCCCGATATTCTCCCGTGCAACAGTTTCAATCTCACTGCCGTTTTCCCAAAACTCCTCGCTCAATTGGTTGAATTGCTCTGTGGCAGCATGTGTCAGCACATAGAGTTCAGCAAGCGATCTCGGCGATTTGGCTTCGATCTCCTGGCAGAGATCAAGCAGAATAGCCTTCCCTTTGTCTACGAGTTGAGAGGGAAAGTAGTTATCCTCCGCCATATCACGCAAGAACTCGTAGCTTTTCACCTTTTCGTTTGTTAGCAGCATATATCCCTCTGGCTACGACCGTTCTCCCAACCGTGCCACTCCCTCATCTGCCGAGGTTAGTGCGATGGCGCCACCAGCCACAGCTATAAAGAACCTACCTTTACACAACTGGCATTACTTAATGCAGACTTCGACCAGGGCAATCACATCACTAACCAATCCTGGCGGTGCTTTTTCCACGAACTTGACATTTCGGGCCTTGTAATCGGCCGATTTCACTTGCTCTACCATCACGAAACCTGTCAACGATGAACTACCAGTAACAGGCAAATGGAAAGGGATGTTGCGGTTTGTATTTGTGATTGGGCAGACAATGGCCAATCCTGTTGCCTGATTGAAAAGAAAATTGCTGATGACAAGGGCTGGGCGACGCCCTTTTTGTTCATGACCGGACTGTGGATCAAAAGAAAGCGTAATGAAGTCGCCTTTTTCGGGAATATAAGCAGCCATTTACCATTCTTCCTTCCCGACAGGTTTGCCAAAATCAACCTCACTGACTTGATAATCCGGGGGCATACGGGCCACAAGCTCTGCCAGATCAAATTTAGTTTCAACTGCATTTTCTTGAAAATCGGGCACGACCACAAACACTTTGGCCTTTTCTGGCAAGCGAACATTGCCCGCCAATTTGATCCGTCCCTTTTCAACTGTGCCTTGATAGGTGATTACTGACATAACGGTTCTCCTTTTCATGTTTAGACACAAGTCATTATACAGCATGTCAGCCCCCCTGGTTGTGACTGGTTTTCAACTGCGCCACACGGCAACGTGTAAGGGTGGGACAGGCGGGTGGGGTCTTGCCCATAAAGAAATGTCTTGTCTCCTGCCTGCCTTGCCCCGTTTTGGGCGCATGGGGTGAGACGGCGCGGATGGTGTTCTCCGTTGTGACCAGATTTTACCGCGCCGTCCCACCTCTACCGAACATGGGTGTTTTAGGACAGACCCACCACCTTGCCCGTTTCCAGGTCAATGTCAATCTCGTAATACACCGGCCGAATGGGCAGGCCGGGCATGGTGCTCATTGCGCCCAGCAGCGGGTAGAGGAAACCGGCGCCTACGCTGGCACGGATATCACGGACGGGGATGATGAAACCAGACGGCCGTCCCTTCAAGTTCGGGTCGTGGCTCAGGCTCAGGTGCGTCTTGGCCATGCAAATGGGCAGCTTGTCAAAGCCATTGCGCGTGTACAGGGCGATCTTCTCCTCCGCTTCCGGCAGATACTCCACGCCATCTGCGCCATACATCTCCCTGGCAATGGTCTCAATTTTGGTCTTGATGCTGTCTTCTACCGGGTAGAGGAAGTGGAAGTCCGATGGTTTTTCGCAGGCGGCCATAATCGCCCGGCCCAAATCCACCGATCCCGCGCCGCCGTCGGCCCAATGGTTGCTCATCACCGCATTCTCCGCCCCGGCAGCAATGGAGACGCGGCGCACCAGTGCCACTTCTGCATCCGTATCATCCTTAAAGCGGTTCACGGCCACCACTACCGGCACACCAAACAAGCGGGCATTGGCAATATGTTTTTCCAGATTGGCACACCCCTTTTCCAGCAGTTCCAGATTTTCTTCGGTGTATTCCGAGGCCAGGGGCGCGCCGGCGGTCACTTTTGGCCCACCGCCGTGCATTTTCAGAGCGCGAATGGTGGCTACCAATACCACGCAGTTGGGGATCAGGCCGCTGTACCGACATTTGATGTTAAAAAACTTTTCCATGCCGATGTCCGCGCCAAAACCCGCTTCCGTCAGCACGTAGCCATCCGGCCCCACCAGTTTCAGGGCGATCTGGTCGGCGACGATGGAGGAGTTGCCATGGGCGATGTTGGCAAACGGCCCGGCATGAACAAAGGCGGGTGTGCCTTCCAATGTTTGCATCAGGTTGGGCATGATGGCGTCTTTCATCAACACCGTCAATGCGCCGCCAATGCCCAGGTCATCGGCCGTGATCGGTTCACCCTGTTTGTTCACGCCAATGACCATGCGTCCCAGCCGTTCGCGCATATCGGCCAGGCTGGTGGTCAGCGCCAGGATGGCCATAATCTCGCTGGCGACGGTGATGTCATAACCCGTCTCGCGCTGGAACTTTTCCTGCGCCCCTTTGCCGATGGTGATGCCACGCAGGTAGCGGTCGTTGGTATCGGTGACGCGCCGCCAGGTGATGGAGTCGGGGTCAATGTCCAGGCGCACAAAGCGGGTAATTTCCTCTGGCGTCAGGTCATCGGGGTCGGTTTTGGTGATGCCGAGCTTTTGCAAACGCCGCAGCATAACCGGAGCAAAACGGCGCCTGCCGTTTTTGTCCGGCGGGCAGAGGCGGTTCCAAAGGGTAGCATCGGAGGCGGTTTGTTCATGGTGCAGGCGCGTGTCAATGGCCGCCGCCAGCAGATTATTGGCGGCCGTAATGGCATGAATATCGCCCGTCAGATGCAGGTTGAACTCTTCCATGGGGATGATCTGGCTGTAGCCGCCCCCTGCTGCACCGCCCTTGATGCCAAAGGTTGGCCCCTGGCTGGGCTGGCGGATGCAGGTGATCACCTTCTGGCCTAAATGTGCGCCGAGCGCCTGGCTGACGCCGACGGTGGTGGTGGTTTTGCCTTCGCCCAGCGGCGTGGGGGTGATGGCGGTGACGACGATGTATTTGCCGTTGGGCTGGTCGGCCAGCCGATCCCGCACGGAGAGGCGCACTTTGGCTTTGTCACGGCCGTAAGGCACCAACTCTTCCGGTAAAATGCCCACTTCCTCAGCAATCTGAGTAATGGACAATGGCTCTTGGGCCTGGGCGATCTCAATGTCACTCGGCACCGGTCGCAATAAGTTTTGTAATTTGTGGGGCATGGGAATCTCCTTTGGAATTATGAATTATGAATGGTCCACCGATTACCGATTACTGATAACCGATTACCGTTCACTACTCACCGATCCAACAACAGGTTTCTGGCCGGGACGTGCAGGGCGCGGGGCAGACCGATGATGTAGGTCAGCCCGATGAGCAAATCAATCACGCCGATGACGCCCACCATAAAGCCTACATTGGTAAAAAAGCCAAACCAGGCCAGCGGCAAAAAAATGGCAATCCGCAAAATACCTTCCCAAAAGACGAGAGAGGCGCGTTCGGCCAGGCGGCGTGAACAGAGAATGAGCAGGATGCCCAGATAAATTACCAGAATCGCCGGTAGCCAGAGCCATAGCGCCACTTCTGGCGCTTGTATACCAACTAAGTTTGTTGAACCGGGAATGAGGAAAACGCTGCCCACGATGAGGTTATACACGCCTGTCCAAAACACGAACTTTTGCATCAATATCCTCCTGAGAGTTTGTAGTCGGCGATTTATCGCCCGCTAACGGCACTGAAGTGCCTACTACAAACGATGATTAGTCGCACGCGCTGTTAAAGTTTGGCGGACGGCCGTTACGTCCTGGCTGATGGTTTTGCTGACCATATAGTAGCAGAAGGCGGTGGGAATGACGACCAACTGGAAGAGAGCCAGGGTGATGGCGTAGTTGTGGGGGGCGGGCGTAGCCAGCCGGTCCAGCAGCCCGCCGGCAATGCCTACGCTGAGGGCGCTGCCGGCGGCGCGAGTGAGGCGGCTGAGGCCAATGACGGTGCCGCGATGCTCCGGCAAATTGGCGTCGGTGATCATCGCCGCCCAGTTGGGCGCATCTACCGCCTGAAAGATGAGGGCCAGCGTGGCCGCCAGGAACGCCAGCAGCACCCAGGGGTTGGTGAACAGCATGAGGACAATATGCACGGCCGTTTGCAACATAGTGGCCCCTTCCGGCAAATTTAGCCCTTGCAGGGGGACGAAGTAGAGCAAGGTGAAAAAGGGGATGGCCGCCAGCAGCCCACCCATCACCAGCAATGCCCGGCCGCGTGGGTTGCGCCGCTGCCATTTGTCGCCCAGGTAGCCGCTGAGTACGGCCGTGAACGCCCCCAGACTGAACAGCGCCACAAACATATTCCCGGTCACCGTCGCCGTTTCCAGGTCATAACCATCCACCTGCACGCGGGCAATGGCCCAGCGCGGTATCCACAGCGTGGAACCATAGGCCAGGGCAAAGGTGAAACTAGCGGCCAGCAGCCAGCGGGTGCTGCCCTGCCGCAGCATGGGCAGCAGTTCCTCGCGGCGAATACGGTAATCATAGTTGCGGCCCGATGCAAAAACGGCTGCCAGTTCCGGTTCGGCCTGGCCCCGTTTGGGTTCGTAGGTGAAAAGGTAGAGGAAGGCAAACAAGAAGCCCAATCCGGCAATAAAGAAGAAGGGCAAACGCCAGTCGCCCGCACCCATGGTGCCCGCCAGCAATGATCCCAAAGAGCCGCCTACACCCTGTGAGATACTCCAAAAAGCGAGCGCCAGCCCACGCCGCGCTGCCGGTACCAGGTCGCTGACGACGCTAAAACCAACAGAGGCGATGCCGCCCACGCCAACGGCCGTGACCATCTGCCACCAGAAAAATTGAGCATACGATTCGGCGAAGGCGGTGAACACCATTGCCGTTGCCCAAAGCAGGGTGCTGAAAAAGAGCAATGGTTTGCGCTGTTTTTGGTCGCCCTGGTACCCCCAGAAAATAGCAGCCAGGGCGACAACAAAGAGGTATACGGCCGTGACCAACCCCAATGACCCTTCGGTTGTTTCCAGGTCACGGGCAATGATGGCATACAACGGCGGCAATGCACCCGCCGCCGCATTGTCTAGTGAGGCCAGGGTAATGAAGATGGTGAGGGTGAAGGGGGTGCGGATGATCCGTAACCGATAATCCATAATTGGTATTCCGTGATCCGTAAGCCAGGTTAGATTACGGATTGTGGACTCGCCTTTTGATAATAAATCGGGCAAAAAAGCAAAATCTTGACAAGTTTGTTACCAGAGGTAGTTGCCGCAATTCAGGCGCAAGAACTTGTCAGGTCTCCAGACTAAATTGAGGATTATGTCAATAATACGCACTTTTTGCTATTTGCCATCTAATCCGGCTACAGCATCAGCGCCAAAAAGGGAGGATTGTCCGGGGAACGGCCGTCCAGCCAGGCGGTGGCTCCCATTTTTTGCAGCAGTTGGGTGGCTTGCTGCCAGCAACGGGCTTGCTCTTTTTTGTCTGTTGCCAGCCTGGCCAGGGAAAAGAGGCAGCCGGCTTCGTCCGATAAACGGCCGTGTTGCCGCGCCAGCGAGAGAGCTTGTTGTAAATGTTGGATACACCCTTCTGGTGGCCCATGTAGAGCCAGGGTGCGCAGGGCAATGATCGACAGGCCGGGAAAGCTCATTTCCATAGCCCTGGTATAGGCTTGCTGGGCCATGTCGTAAGCTGCCTCATGTTGCCCCAGGCCGGCGTAACACAGACTCAGATCAAGTTGCACGGAAGCGATCAATTCCTGGCGGCCCTCGCCGGTGACGCGCGCCAGGCTTTCCTCCAGCTCCTGCCGGGCTGTTTCATATTCGCCCAGGTAAACGAGAATGGCCCCCCGGTTCAGCTTTGCCCGGCTGACTTCGCGAGTGTGGCCGGTGCGCTGAGCCAGATCAAGGTGGCGGTGGGCATAGTGGAGTGCCCGGCGCAGTTTGCCCTGGCCCAGGTAAACGACGGCCAGATTGCCTATCTCGTTGACCAGCCGCCAGCGGGCATTGACCTGTTCGCAGTAGGCGGCGCATTGCTGCATCCCCTGTTCGGCCAGGTCGTAGCGGGCCATGCTCCAATACACCAGCCCTAAATTGCCCCTGGCGAAAACGGCCGCGGCCGTATCTTCCACCTGTTCAAAGAGGGCGATGGCGGTTTGCAGGGCGTGGACGGCCGTCTGGTAGTGCCCACCGGCCCACAACATGGTGGATTGTTCCACATAGATGTCGCCCAACTGGTAGGGGGAAATATGGGTTTTACCGGCTACGCGCTGTACCATGCGTTGGGTGGCGGCGATGGCTTCGTTTTGGCGGCCTTGCTGCCGCAGCAGGAGCGCCTGGCTGTTTTCCAGGGCGAGCATGGCGGCGTCATAGTCGGCTTCGATGGCCGTGGGGCGGAGGACGGCCGTTTTTAGCAGCAGGTCCGCCAGCAATTCCTCCGCGGCTGCTACCTGCCCCAACACGCCTGATGAATTGACCAACGCGCCGCCAGCTATGCCTAACGGCCGTACCGCCCCGGCCGCTTCGGCAACAGACAGGGCGCGGCGGCCTACGGTTACCGCCTTTTCGCAGCGGTAACATGACCACAGTAACTGTGCCCGGTAGGCCAGCAGTTCGGCCTGCTGCTGCTGCCAGGCGTGGCTGGCGGCAATATCGGCGCCGGTTTGCAGCACCTCTTCCCAGGCCGTCCAGTAGCCCCACCGCTCCGGTAGGGGATGCAGCGCCAGAATCAGATTGACGACGGGCTGCGCCAGTGATGGGTAAGGGGACGCCTGCCGGATGAGGGTAATGAGGCTGTCGGCATAGGGTTTAAGCTGCGCTGGTTGGCGGCGGTGTTCGTTCACGTAACCGGCCAGCCAGCGCAGCCGTTCGGCCAGATGGTCGCCAAAGGCATGGGTCCACTTTTCCCGCTCGTCATGGGCCAGTAAGGATGCTGCAATCATGATCCTATCAAGAATTGACAGGATTCGCAGGATTTACAGGATTGGTCACATCCTGTAAATCCTGCGAATCCTGTCTGAAAAAACTAATGTTCTTCTTGCCAGCGCAGCAGCACTTCCGTTTTCAGGAAGGTGGTGGTGAGGCGGTGCAGGCGGTAGCGGGGGGCGGCCAGGCTGCCGGCCGTTTCTAACAGGGAGTAGCGGCGTAGTTGCATCAGGGCGTCGTCAAAATCGGCCGGCGCCAGCTTGCTCATCAGCTTCATCCAGGAGACGTCTTCGCCGTCGGGAGAGACGAGCAGCATGGTCAGCAGCAGGTGGCGGGCGGCGTCGGATAACAGTTGCCAGGTACGGCCGTAGATGAAGGTATACATGCGCTCCGCCCCCTGCCGCCGCGCCGCTGTGAGGCCGTCCAGTACGTGTTCCAGGGGAAAGTCGCCCAGTTGGGCCGCCACCAGTTTGAGCGCCAGCGGCAGCCCACCAAGCGTCTGGTAAATGGCGGCCATAGCGTCCGGCGGCAGGGCAGCGGCCTGCCCGTGCCGCGCCAGTTCGCTTTCCAGCAGCGATTGGCTGGCGGCAAAGGAGAGTTCGGCCAGAGGCAGCACGTGGACAAAACCGACGTCGCGCAGGCTGTAACGGCTGGTCAGCAGGAAACGGGTATCCCCGGCCAGGGGGTAGAGGGCGGGCAGCAGCGCCTGGGTGTCGCTTAACGTTTCCAGATTATCAATGACGATCAGGTGGGGCTGCACCGCCAGGATGGGTTGCAGGCTGGCGAGTTTGTCATTGGTGGACAAACCGGCCAGGTTTTCCTGGCCTAGCTGGTGGGCCAGCCGGGTGACGACGTCTTCGAGCGATTGAATGGGGTCTTCAATTTTTTCAGATTGCCAATGGGTGGTGAATCGTTCTTGCCGGGCGCTGATCCAGAGGATTTCTTGCCAGCCTGTTTGGGCGGCCAGATGGCAGGCGGTGGCCTGGGCGACGGCCGTTTTGCCAATACCGCCCAGCCCTTCAATGCTGATAAAACGGGGGCCGTCTGCCCCGGTCAGGCGGGCCGCCAGGCCGGCGACCACCGCTTCCATGCCAAAGAGCCGGGTGAATTCGGGCGGCGGCAAAAATCGTTGTAAGCGCCCCTGCTGCTGCTGTTTTTGGGCGGCTTCTTCGGCCTGGCGGATGTGGGCGGTTAATTGGGCGATGCCCTGGCTGACGTGGCGGCGAAAGTGGCGGGTGCTGAGGGCAGCGGCCCTGGCCAGTTCGGACACGCTCAGGGCAATGGGACACAGGTAGCGAAAGTAGACGGCGCTCCAGCCGGATAAGGGGGGATGGTTTTTTTGGAAGTCGGTATGCACGGCCGTGAGTACATCCTCTTTGCTGCCGGCGGGCTTCGTCTCCCCGCCCGCCCGCTGCCGCTGCTGCTGCAACTGGGCTTCAACCAGTGCGGTTATCAGGCGGCGCAGCGCCAGCCGTTCCATCTCGTCTGGCTGGCCGCTGGTTTCACGCAACGCCGCCAGTTGGAGTAAGGTGGGTGGCCCTGGACGGCCGTGTCGCCAGGCGGAAAGTGTTTCTTCAACGGCCGTTGTTGTAATCTCCTCTAACTTCATCACCACTCACCGATTACCGCCCACCGACTACCAACTACCTTTCCCTGGCAGGCGTCCCATTCCTGTCCGATCCATGTCCAAAATCTGTTTACCTGGCAAACCAGCTCCCAGTATACTGCCTGCGTCAGATTTTTCAATCATATATGGGGCAACCAGTTCAGTACCATCAATCAGGAGGTCAGTCATGGTTTACGAATACAAAATGGTGCAGATGCCACCTACTATTATTGTGAAGGCCAAAGAAGAACGGGGGCATGAAGCGGCCGTCTATCTGGAATCGCTGGCAAATGCCCAGGCAGAGGAAGGCTGGGAATTTTACCGCGTAGATACGGTAGGCATCGTCAGCCAACCTGGCTGCCTGGCCGGTCTTTTTGGCGCGAAGCAAACGCTCGTCCAATACTTTGTCGTTACCTTCCGCCGGCCGAAGTAGCCTGGGTTGTTTTCCGAAGGTGACCGGAGGATGTGAAAGATGGCTACGTGTAATACCTGTAAGGGCACGGGGGGAGTGAAATGTCCAAAGTGCGCTGGCAAGGGCCAGCGCAGTGGTGGGCCGCTGGCTTCACCGATGAAGTGCAGCAATTGCAATGGCTCAGGGGTCGTTAAGTGTGGCGTTTGTGGCGGCAGGGGAAAGGTATAAGGGTGAGACGGCGCGGGTACAATCTGGCTATGACAAGGGGCCTTGTCTCTACGCCGTCTCACCCAAACCTGCCCAAACGGGCGAGACAGGCGGGGACAAGGAGGATTGTTATAACCAGGGCGCTGGGCCGCCTGTCCCGCCCCTGCGCCTCATCTTGAATTTAGAATTGCTACCCTGTAGCAACATTTGTGGACACATGGAACGTTCTGTGCTGGCGCAATAAGGAGGAAGCAATGTTCACCAAAATTCTGTACAACAAGCGAAGTTTAGTCATTCTGGCCCTGGTTGGCCTGTTTTTGCTGCCCATGAGGGCAGCTTTGTTTTCATCAGATGGCCGGGCGGCGGCCCAGTCGCCCATGATCCCCAACACGTCCATTGTGGAAAGCGAACACCCTTATGCCAACGACGTAGATACCTATTGGGTGATCAACAATAACAGCGGCCAAAATGCGGCTCGCGTTTACTTTAGCCGCATTGAGTTGGAAAACACGGTAGACAAAATCGAAATCCGCGACCAAAATGATACGCTCATCCAGGAAATCACCACCAGCGCGCCAAATGGGATGTGGTCAGACGTGGTACCGGGGTCGCTGATCAAGATTGTGTTGAAGAGTGATAGCAGCGGCCGTTTCTGGGGTTTCGCCGTCGAGCAAATTGAATACCTGAATTACACCACGATTGCCTACAGCCCCCACCCCTATCCTAACAACTACAACGACATTCGCACCTTTCTCAATCCGGCGCCCAACCCGGCCGGCACCCGCCTCCATTTTGACCGCATAGAATTGGAACAGGACGTAGATTATCTCATCATCATGGATGCCGACGACAACCCTTACCAGTGGATCACCGGCATTCATCCGTCCGGATTTACCTCAAAAGCTGTACCCGGTGCGGTGATCAAACTCCGGCACGTCAGCGACGGTTCCGGGCAGCGCTGGGGCTACAACATAAACGCCATCCAAACCGCCTCCCCAGGCGCCCCCGACCCCCCACCTATTTTCCCCGTCGCCCTCGCCGAATCCGATCATCCCTACCTCCCTGCAACTGATGAAACATGGGTAATTGTTAATCCCAACGTAAATGCCGTTTCCAGCAAAGTTCACTTTAGTCAAATAGAGCTAGAAGAAGGGGATATTGTACGTGTGATGGATCAGAACGATGTCGTCATCCAGACATTTGCTCACACAAGTTTATCAAATGTGTGGTCAGATTATGTGCCAGGCAGGGTTGTAAAAATTCGGCTGACTTCTAACTCAGGCCCGTGGACATATACAGACTGGGGATTCCGTGTTGATGCAATTGTTGATTCTGTCGCTCTGCCTGGTTTGGCCCAATCTCACCATCCATATAGTTTTGCAATGGATGAGATCTGGACAATTATCAATCCCAATCCCAACGCTGTATCTAGCAAAATACATTTCAGTCGCATGGATTTAGCTGAAGATGACATCATTCGCATACTAGACCAATATGATGTAGTAATTCAAACCTTCTGGGGTAATACTCACCTGACTGATACATGGTCAGACTATGTGCCAGGCAGAACTGTTAAAATCCGTATGACTTCCAACTCAGGATCATGGACCTATGTTGATTGGGGTTTTCGAGCAGATGCCATTGTTGATTCTGTAGAAAAACCAGGGCTGGCTCAATCTAACCATCCATATGAATTTGCAATGGATCAGGTTTGGACGCTTGTAAATCCGAACATCAATGCAACGTCTAGTAAGATTCACTTTAACCGAATTGATCTATCGGAAGGGGATACTGTTCGCGTAATGGATCAAAATGATACGGTTATCCAAACTTTTGGTGCCAACACACATCTCACTGACGTTTGGTCGGACTATGTTCCTGGCAGAATCGTAAAGGTTCGTTTGACCTCTAATTCAGGGTCGTGGACTTATGTGGATTGGGGGTTTCGGGTGGATGATATTTATCCGGCGTCGGAGGAGCCGATTCCGCGGGCGTATGTGAGCGGGATTTACCTGACGGTGCTGTATCCGGGCACGGTTTACTTGAATGGGGTGGAGGTGGCGTATGCCCAGGAGCCGGGCGATTACCGGATTATGCTGCCGGGCGTGGGTAATTACGCCATTCACATCGTTTACCAGGAGTATACGCAGGATATTGTGGTAGTGGTGGGGGCAGAGGGGGGTGTGCATATTACCTATTTGCCATTGGTGACACGGGAATAGTTGCTGCCTCCGGGAAAGAGACATCTGATTTCTCTAAAAAATCAGATGTCTGAACTGTTCTGAAACGAGAATAAGTCAGAAACCGAATCGTTGATGTGGTTGGGGTACGGCCGTTGTTTGGGTCATGGGCATAGAGAGTGCAGGGGGTCGAGAAGCAACACAAGTAGCGTACCAGACCAAAGGGCATATAATTCTACAAATTGTCTTTGAGGGAAGTATCCATGCCACTTTCACCGAAATCTGTTTTGAGTAATGCCATTGTTCGCGCTGCCCTCAAACAGGCCTGGCTGGATTCAAATCCCGGAGTCACAGGCGGGCACGAAGAAGGCGGTTTTGTGGTGCAGGATGCCGCAGACAACGTGAGAATCATACGTTGGCCGAAAGGTTTACAGAACTCTATTCTTGTCCCACCTCACTACGGGTGTAAAATTGAGGGGCAAGAGATTGTGGCGTCATTTCACACGCATCCCAACACTGGCGCTGATTTCCTTCAAAAACCTGGCGAAACCGACAAGCGGGCTGTGCGTGATGACCCTGACTTGAAAGGTGCGAACTATGTGGGTGAGTTTGTGATCTCTCAAGCAACCGTTTATCTTGTAACGCCAACTGGACAGGTACGTGAGGTAGATGACACCCAGGCTATATTTGCAGGATAGGAGGTATGTTATGAGTGCAACATTGACTGCTGACGTTCTTCAGGATGATCTGGCCATGCTGCTCGCCCGTGTTCTTGCCGTGGCCAATAAACGGGCCCGCGAGTTAGATGTAGATGTTCTGCAAAGTTTCATTACAATCACTCAGAGTTATAAAAACGGCCCAAGCTGGCGTGTAAACTATGGCCCCAAAGAGTATATTGGCCGTCGTGGTGGCGATCTGATTATCGAAGTAGATGCCAGTGATATTCGTATTACTCAGGTACTTCGTGGTCAATGAAACACAGACAACACCAGCCACCACCAAAGCAGATCCTTATGCGTAATTTGAAAACTGTGGCGTAGCCTGGCCCACGGCCGTGCCGGTAACCAGCATCTTCTTTCGCAATATCAACAACGAATGGGCCGCCATCCTTGAACGAGCGTTCCTTGCTGCGGCGCAGATTTCAATATAAATTGACCGTTGACACTTTCGATACGCGCGGTCATTGAACGCAAACCAAATGCTCCTTCTGCCTGTGCCTGTCGGCATTGTTGTTCTGAACATCCGCGCCCATCGTCTGCCACAGTAAAGATGACACGGCCGTCTTCGCAATCAAACGCTATTTTAACGTGGGCAGCGCTGGCATGTATGGCTATATTTTCTAGCGCCTGCTGTATAACACGGTAAAGCATATGGCGGGGTTCAAGCGGCAAACAGGAGTCCACAGCCGGGTGCATCGCAAATTCCACTCTGATACCGGTGCGGTACTCGAACTGCTCAACCAGACTAAGAATCGGCTGCATAAGACCATTTTCTAGCTGGCTTGGCGCCAGGTTAGCGCGAATCTCGCGCATAGTATGAGCCGCCTGTTCCGCGTTCACAATACATTGTTCCAGAAGATGTTCTGCTTTTGCCGGCTGCGTTGCTACGGCCTGGCGGCTCAGATCGAGGTAAAAAGGTAAATGTCCCAGAAATTGTTGAACGGTGTCGTGTAATTCCTGAGCGATCTTGAAACGTTCCCGTTCTTGTGCTGCGGCAACCAGGCGCTGGCTTTGCTGTATACCTTGAAAGGGCATAAACTGACATTCTGATCTGAAACCCACTTGGCAGCAAACAAGAGAAAGCTATACTCCGCGGTTTTTATTGAGGAGTTAGAAAAGGACATGATCAAGCTGAGTTTCACAC
>JABFFZ010000043.1 GCA_013112725.1 Chloroflexota bacterium | reverse complement strand
GTGAAACTCAGCTTGATCATGTCCTTTTCTAACTCCTCAATAAAAACCGCGGAGTATAGCTTTCTCTTGTTTGCTGCCAAGTGGGTTTCAGATCAGAATGTCAGTTTATGCCCTTTCAAGGTATAATTACCTGCTTGAATGCCACCGTCAATGGTGGCATTTTTTATGCAGGGGGGTAGGTGTATAATTACGGCCGTTAGATTGTAGGAGGGCACATTGACCTTTGAAATTGGATTGACCCTTTTTATTCTGGCAGCGGCGATTGTGCTGTTTGCCACGGAGCGTTTCCGGGTAGACCTGGTGGCCTTGATGGTGCTGCTGTCCTTGCTGCTGACCGGCCTGCTGACGACGGAACAGGCGTTTTCCGGTTTTGCTAGCCCGGCGGTGGTCACGGTATGGGCCATTTACATCGTCAGCGCCAGCCTGACGCACACGGGTATCGCCGACTATTTTGGGGTGCATATGGGGCGCATTGCCGGGACGGGCGAGGCGCGTCTGATTCTGGTGATCATGGTGGTGGTGGGAGCCATGTCTGCCTTTATGAACAATATCGGGGCAACGGCCGTGCTCCTGCCTGTTGTCATTGCCCTGGGACAAAAGGCCAACATCCCTCCTTCCAAACTACTCATCCCCCTGGCCTTTGGCTCACTACTGGGTGGCATCACCACCTTGATCGGCACACCGCCCAATTTGCTGGCCAGCAACGCCCTGGCGGCTGCCGGTTATGAGCCGTTTCGTCTGTTTGATTATACTCCGATGGGGTTGATCATCATGTTTTCCAGTATTATCTACATGGTGCTGGTAGGCCGCCATTTACTGCCACACCGGGAAAAGATCACTCATGCTCACCAGGCAGAGCAGCTAACGACTGAATACCGCTTGAAAGATTATCTGGCCGAACTGCGGGTGGAGGAAAATTCGCCGCTGGTGGGGCAAACGCTGGTAGCCAGCGCCCTGGGAGCGCGCTATGACATTAACGTGATGGGCGTGCAGCGCGATGGTCATCGGTATATGGGGCTGTTACCCGACATTGAATTACAGGTTGGTGATGTGTTGTTTACGCGGGGGTCTCACGGCCGTCTCTTGCAGTTACACGACGAGATGGGCGTTTCCATCTTGCCAGACTTTGTGCAGGATGCCGATTTAAAATCGCCGGAGGCAACTATGGCCGAGGTGGTCATCGGCCAGAAAGCGTGGTTCTTAGGGCGGACATTGAAAGAGTTGGATTTTCGGGAGCGGTATGGGTTGACGGTGTTGGCTATCTGGCGTGAGGAAGCGCCGTTACAGCAGAAACTGTCCAGTACACCACTGCATTTGGGGGATACGCTGCTGGTACACGGCCGTCGGGACCGCATTGAAGCCATTCGCCAGGAAGATGCCTTCCTGCTGCTGCGCGAACCGGAAAAGCCCAACCGCCGCCTGAACCGGGCGGCTATTAACCTGGTTATTTTTGTGACGATGATCGGTCTGGTGGCTGCCGGGAAATTGCATATTTCGGTGGCAGCCGTGATGGGCGCCGTCCTCTCCATCCTCACCGGCTGCCTGACAATGGATGAGGCATATGAGGCGATTGAATGGAAATCGGTGTTTCTGATTGCTGGGATGCTCCCCATGGGCATTGCTATGGAAGTAACCAGCACAGCGCAATTTCTGGCAAATTTGATTATTAACACGGTAGGCGGATGGGGGCCAGCGGCCGTTTTGATTGGCCTGTTTGTGCTAACTTCGCTGATCACTGAGTTTATGAGTAACGCCGCAGCGGCCGTGTTGGTGGCGCCAATTGCCATTAGCACGGCCGTTGGCCTGGATGCTGACCCTCGCGCCTACGTGATGGGCGTGGCTATTGCTGCCTCCAATTCCTTCCTCTTCCCCATCGGCCACCAGGCGTCCGTACTGGTATACGGGGCGGGCGGGTACCGTTTTTTTGACTTCACCAAAGTGGGCCTGCCATTACAGATTTTGATCTGGATTTTGATGATTATTTTCCTGCCGATATTTTGGCCGTTATAGAAGTGATGCGTGATGTGTGAAGGTTATCCGCTCACGCATCACACACCAAATGTCCCCAAAACGCCACCACCTCATCTATACCGGTTTGTTAGCCGGCATCCCCTTGCTCTTTCTGGCTGCCTTCTTCTTTTGGCCGCTGGCGAATATCTTGCGGCTGAGTGTGACGGCCGTGGGCGTGGAGGTGGTGCTGGTACGGCCGTATTTCCGGCAGACGCTCTGGTTTACGCTGTGGCAGGCGGTGCTGTCCACCGGGCTGACGCTGCTGATGGGACTGCCCGCCGCTTACCTGTTTGCCCGCTATACCTTCCCCGGCCGCTCCCTGCTGCGGGCGCTCACTACCGTGCCCTTTGTGATGCCGACGGTGGTAGTGGCTGCTGCTTTCCGCGCCTTGTTGGGGTCGCAGGGGCTGCTCAATCAGGAATTGATGTTGCTGTTTGACCTGGCGCGACCGCCCCTGCGGCTCGATCAGACTATCTGGATCATTTTGCTGGCGCACGTTTTTTACAACACGGCGATTGTGGTGCGCCTGGTGGGTGGTTTTTGGGCGCACCTGAATCCACGCCTGAATGAAGCGGCGCGCACGATGGGAGCCAGCCGTTGGCGCGCCTTTCGGGAGGTGACATTGCCGCTGTTACGGCCGTCGCTACTCAGCGCCAGCCTGCTCATTTTCCTCTTCACCTTCACCAGTTTTGGCGTCATCTTGCTGCTGGGTGGCCCCATGTTTGGCACCCTGGAAACAGAAATTTACCGCCAATACGTCAACTTTTTACGGCCGGACATTGCGGCCGTCTTGGCCTTGTTTCAAATCGTTTTCACGTTTGTGGTGATGATGGTTTATACACGTTGGCAGCAAAATACGGCCGTGTCGCTAGACATGCGCGCCGAAAAAGCCAACCTGAAACGGCCAACTACCTGGCCGGAAAAGATCGCGGTGGCCACCATCATGGGTGGGCTGTGCCTTTTTCTGGTGACACCGCTGCTGGCGCTGGTGTGGCAATCGTTGGTAGACCGGGACGGCAATCTAACGCTGGCTTATTACCAGGCTCTTTCCGAGGCACGGCGGGGCAGCGTGGTGTTTATTCCGCCGCTCACGGCCGTGCGCAACTCCATTGGCTATGCGCTGTTGACAGTGCTGCTGGCAGGCAGCCTGGGGCTAATGACGACAGTGGCGCTGGCAAACCCCACAGCAGTAGGGGTCGCGCGGTGGCGCGCCTGGGCTGACCCGTTATTCATGCTGCCGTTAGGCGCTTCGGCCGTGACTCTCGGTTTTGGCTACGTCGTCACCTATAGCAGCCTGCGCACCTCGGCCGCCCTGGTGCTGATCGCCCACACGCTGGTGGCGCTACCCTTTGTGATGCGCAGCCTGCTACCGGTAATGCAGAGCATCCAGCCTGGATTGCGTGAGGCAGCAGCGGTAATGGGAGCCACACCGGGGCGCGTCTGGCGCGAAGTAGATTTGCCTATCATTGGCCGGGCGCTGTTGGTAGCATCTGTTTTTGCCTTCACCGTCAGCATGGGGGAATTTGGCGCGACCAGTTTCATCATTCGGCCGAACAGTGGCTTTTTGACCATGCCCATTGCCATTGCACGCTTTCTCAGCACACCCGGCGGCGCACTCAACTTCGGCCAGGCCATGGCCATGAGCGTCATCCTCATGGCTGTCAGCGCCGCCGGTTTCATCGCTATCGAACGCTTCCGCTACGCCGACATCGGCGAGTTTTGATGGGGTGCTTGTGCTACAATGGGGAGCGTCTGCATGAGCGATGGTAGATAATGTTACGATTTGTCTGTGATTAAAAAGGATGTGAATGATGAGTCAGGTAATTGAAGTTGTGGAGCGGTATATATTGCCCGATTTGCCTGATAGCAGCCAATTGCCGGAGGAGGATGGGGTCCCCATGGAGACAAACTGGCATCGCAGCCAGATGAATTTGTTGGTTGACGTGGTGCGCCACCGCTGGCAAGACCGGCGGGACTTTTTCACCGACGGCAACATGTTTGTCTATTACAGTATGAACCAGGTGCGCAATCGGAACTACAAGGGGCCAGATTTTTTTGTGGTGAAAGGGATTGATGGCAGTTATCCGCGCCAGAAGTGGGTAGTTTGGGAAGAAGATGCCCGTTTCCCAAATGTGATTGTGGAATTGATGTCGGAGTCCACCAGGGATGAAGAGGCGGATGAACACGGCCGTCTCTGGAGCAGTGAACTGGATGCCTGGTTAGGTCTCTGGCAAGGCAAATTCCTCGAAGAGGAAGCGGTGTGGCTGCGCTTGTTTGATGAAGATGGCCAGGTAGGTCATTCCCACTGCCGCTGAAGCAGCCCAACAGCAAGCCAAAGCGGAGTACCGGCGCGCTGAAATGGAATGCCAGCGCGCCGATAATGCCGAAGCGGAACTAGAACGTTTGCGAGCGGAATTGGCCCGGTTACAGGGTAGGGGCAGTGATGCGTGATGCGTGATGCGTGACCAGAATTATCTCATGCGTCACGCATCACGGCTCATATAATCGGCCAGGGCTTCGGGCCACGGCCGTAGCGTAATGCCTAGCGCGGCCCCGGCAATGTTGTGTAAAACACCAAAGGGAGGTGGGGTGGACGGCCGTATAAATTCCCGGCTCAATATGGGTATATTCACCACATCGGTTAGCCCCGTCAGCCGCAAAATTTCGTTGGCAAACTGCCAGCGGGAGCAAGCGCCACTATTCACAAAATGGTAAATGCCGTATTGATGTGTTTCAATCAACCGGGCGATAGCTTCGGCCAGATCATTGACGTAGGTGGGGTTGCCGATTTCGTCTGTAACCACCCGCACCTGCCCCGTTTCCCTGGCGCGGTTGAGAATGGCGTGGATGAAATTGCGCCCACCGGGGGCATAGAGCCAGGCGGTACGCACAATGTAATAGCGGTTGAGGAAGTTTTGCACATGTACCTCGGCAGCGGCTTTGGAACGGCCGTACACATTCACCGGGCTTCGCGCCATCCACTCCTCATACCCACCCGGCTCTTGCCCGGAAAAAACTTCATTAGTGCTGATATGCACCATCTCCGCGCCGAATTGCTGGCAGGCCAGGGCCACGTTTTGTGTGCCCAGGCCGTTGACGCGGTAAGCCAGTGCCGGGTCGCGGGCGCAGCCGTCTACGTTGGTGTAGGCGGCGCAGTGGATGAGCAGGTCAGGGCGGATGGTAGACACGGCCGCGAACACAGCATCTCGGCTGGTTATATCTAACTCGTCAACGTCTACGGCCGTGACCTCATGCCCCGTCAACGCCGCCGGTAAAGCTGTCCCTAACTGCCCCTTCCCGCCTGTAATCAAAATACGCATCGCACTATCCTGCCTTTTTCAGAATGAACAAGATTATATCTTGATTAACCATGGATCGAACGGATGAAACGGATTGTGTAACCGTTCAGTTCCTCTGGAGACTTGATAAGTTTTTACACCTGAATTGCGGCAACTGCCTCTGGTAAAAAACTTGTCAAGTCTGAACGCTTACCGGATTGTCACGGATTTTCTTTTATCCGTTGTCATCCGCCCCACCCGTCAAATCTGTGGCTAATTCCTTGACGCCTTTCGTAATCCGTATTACGCTTTAGAACGTATGTTTGCCGAACTGGTTATCAACATAGAAGCGCCGTTAGAAAGCACTTTCCATTACCATGTGCCGCGCGATTTACAGCGCATGTTGCGTGTGGGGCATCTGGTGGAGGTGGAGTTTGGGCAGCGGTTGGCGCAGGGGGTGATTATTGCCTTTGACGATACGGCCCCGGTGGAGGAGACGAAGCCGATTATCGCCCTGATAGACCCGGAACCAGTCTTGTATTGGTGGCAAATTGAACTGGCGCAGTGGCTCAGCCAGCGGTATCTGTCCCCTTTGAACAGTTGCCTGCGGCTGATGCTGCCGCCGGGGTTGACGCGTTGGGCAGATACGACGGTGGCAATGAATCCCTATTGGGATGGACACGGCCGTCTCACCGACCTACAAGCTAAAATCATTGAAATTGTGCGCGAAAAGGGGGATATGCGCGGGCGGCAGTTGCAGCAGGCGCTGCGCAAACAAGGCGAGAAGGGGGATTGGCAAATAGCCGTGAACCAACTCGCTCGCCGCGATATTTTGCGCAAAGCCACCATCCTCGACCCGCCGCGTATTCGCCCTAAAACCATCCGTACCGCCGAACTGATTGCCGCACCGGAACGCTGGCATCAACGCGTGACCACTCTGGGGCGCGCCAACAAACAGGCGGACGTGCTGGCCTACTTGCTGCAAAGTGATGACCCGCTGCCGGCGGAGACGGCCGTACTCACCGCCACCAACACCACCGAAAAACAGTTACAAGAACTCGCCGCTGCCGGGCTGATCGGCCGTTCCCCCGCCCAGACCGTGACAATGATCACTGATCAATTGCCAATGGAAAATGGCCAATTGGTTGTCGAACAGCCCGCTCTGGTTTTCCTGACAGTTACCCCCAAAGAGGCGCTGCGCCGGTTGTTGGCGCTGCGGGGGGCGCAGCGTTATTACGCCATTTTGGCGCTTTTGGAAAAGGAGGCGCAGCCGGTCAACATCAGCGACATTTACGCAAAAACAGATACGAATGTGACCCACCTGAAGAAGTTGGAAAAGCTGGGCCTGATCCGTTTTGGCGCGGAGGAGGTGTGGCGTGACCCATTGGCCGACCGGGACTTTGTGCCCGCCCAGCCGCCGCTGCTCACCCCCGACCAGGCGCGGGTGTGGGGGCGGATTAAGATGCAGATGATGGGAGCAGGGGAAGATTTGGGCGAATCTTCCCCCACCCCCTTCCTCCTGCACGGCGTAACGGGCAGCGGCAAGACGGAAATTTACATGCGGGCGATTGCCCAGGCGTTGACGGATGGGGAACAGGCGATTGTATTGGTGCCGGAAATTGCCCTGACGCCGCAGACGGTGCGCCGGTTTGCCGCCCGTTTTCCAGGGCGGGTAGCCGTGCTGCACAGCCGCCTGAGTGATGGCGAACGGTATGATACCTGGCGGCGGGCGCGGCAGGGCTTGTTTGACATTATCGTGGGGCCGCGCAGCGCCTTGTTTACGCCGCTGCCGAATTTGGGGGTAATTGTTTTAGATGAGGAGCATGACCCCAGTTACAAACAGACGCCGCCGGTGCCCCCCCCTTATTACCATGCACGGGAAACGGCCGTCACCCTGGCCCAAATTCTCAACGCCGTCCTGATCATGGGCAGCGCCACGCCAGATATTGTTACCTACCATCAGGCGCGGGGTGGACGTTACCAACTGCTGGAACTACCGCGCCGGGTGATGGGCCACCGCCTGCGCATTGAGAGCCAGGCGGACCGGGTGCAGGCGATTAGTCATTACCAACACACCCCAGATGACCCGGATGATGCCCTTTCCATCCCCCTGCCGCCGGTGCAGATTGTGGACATGCGCCAGGAGCTGCGGGCGGGCAATCGTTCCATTTTTAGCCGGGTATTGAACACGGCCGTGACCGAAACCCTCTCTCGCGGCGAACAGGCCATTCTCTTCTTGAACCGGCGCGGTACCAATACCTACGTCTTTTGCCGGGATTGTGGTTACGTGGCCCGCTGCCCCCGCTGTGACATGCCGCTGACCTATCATCGGCCGGATATGATGCTGGTCTGCCACCACTGCGGCCGGCGCGAACGCAGTTTTGCCGAGTGCCCGCAGTGCAAATCGAAGCGGATCAAACATTTTGGCCTGGGCACGGAGGAGGTGGAGACGCAGGTGCAGCAGCGGTGGCCAGAGGCGCGGCTGACGCGCTGGGACCGGGATACGACAGCGGGGAAGAACACCCATGAAACACTGCTAGCCTCATTCATCAACCATGAGTCGGACATTCTGGTAGGGACGCAGATGATTGCCAAGGGGTTGGATTTGCCACTGGTGACGCTGGTAGGGGTGGTTTCGGCCGATGTGTCGTTGGGGCTGCCCGATTACCGCACCGGGGAGCGGGCCTTTCAGATTTTGGCGCAGGTAGCGGGGCGCGCCGGGCGTGGTTTATTGGGCGGGCGGGTGATTGTGCAGACGTACCAGCCGGAGCATTATGCCATTCAGGCGGCGGCGGAGCATGATTTTGCCTCGTTTTATATCGAGGAGATTCGCTTCCGCACGCAGCACAGTTTGCCGCCGTTCCGCCGGTTAGCGCGGCTGCTGTATATTGACCCGGTGAATGAACGCGGCGAACGAGAGGCGGAGAAGCTAGCACAGGCGCTGCGGCTGCATATTCGGGAGAAGGCGCTGGGGGCGACGGAGATTTTGGGGCCGACTCCGCCCTATTTTAATCGCATTGACGGCCGTTACCGCTGGCAACTCCTCGTCCGTTCCCCCGACCCCATGCGGCTGCTAGAAGATTTACCCGTGCCACGGCCGTGGCTGGTAGATATTGACCCCGTTTCGACATTATGATGTCAGCCATTCTCAATTTGGCTGGCGGGGGCAGTAACCGTTCAGACCTGACAGGTTTTTTACCAGTTCAACTTGAAACTTTGCAGGCCAAAAACCTGTCAGGTCTCTTGAGGGACTGAACACTTACCGGGGGCAGATAAATCTGCACCTACAAAAGGCAAAAGCGCTGAATGCGGAGGCTATAATTTACAAGGAAGATGAACACGGCCGTCACCTGCAAGTGGATTTGCCTCTCGGCGGATCAACCACTTGACTTGATTTCTTGGAACCCAAAGAAACCAGCATTTCACGCCACTGAAATCAACAAGCCCGAAGTATCGGTCCGCCAACAATTCCATCAGCCTACGTCTATTACGCTTTCAATATGTTGAGTATCCAGAGTTCGAGGATGAGGATCGCCAACTTAAGCGGGCCTCCCTGGATGCGTTTGCTAACTATCTCACCTGGCAATTAAAGCGGGTCAAGCTGGTTGAGATGTTCGCATGTTGGGATGGTGATCAATTAGTGACTCCAGAACATTATCATCGCCTCTTGCCCGTAGCGATAGCAGCCGAGGCGTTCTTCTTCCAAGAGTTAGGGTTCCTTATTCAGTAGTTGCCGCCTCATGCGAACGGCTTCACGCTCGGCCGCTTCTCGTCCTTCCAAGAGTTAGGGTTCCTTATTCGGTAGTTGCCGCCTGAATTTGCCAGACCGCACCATGCGCATAATCCACCACATACAGTTCCCCATTTGCATCGGCGCCAATGGTGGAAACTGGTGTGTGCGTTTCGGCAACGGCCGTGCGCAGCCACTGCCCCGCCGACTCATCATAACGCAGCGTCCAGATGCGCCCGCTGCAAAAGTCAGAAAAGAAGTAATTGCCGGCTAAAGCCGGGAACTGTTTGCCCCGGTACACATGCCCGCCAATAATGGCGCAACCGTCCTCGCCATGAGCATATTCAAAAATGGGCATCCGCAAGCCGGGAATGTCGCAGCTTTCCGCGTCATAGCAGTCGCTGCCCTCCCGGTAAGGCCAGCCAAAGTTCACCCCCGCCGGGCTGTGAGCGGGGAGAAAATTGATTTCTTCCAGACCAGCCTGAGCCACATCAGTGATGTACAAATCCCCGGTCAGGGCATCAAAGCTAAAAGCCCAGGGATTGCGCAGGCCAATCATCCAGACTTCCCCCCTTGCCTGGCGATCATGCACAAAAGGATTGTCTGGGGGAATGGCATAGGGAGTGGCGCTGTCAATGTCTATGCGCAGAATGCTGCCGAGCAGTGTGCCGGGGTCCTGGGCGTTGCCATAGGGGTCGCCTACCGCCCCGCCATCGCCCAGGCCAATGTAGAAATACCCATCCGGGCCAAAGGCAAGCTGCCCACCATTGTGGTTGCCATAGGGCTGGTCAATTAAAAATAGACGTTGCCCGCTCTCAGGGTCAGCCCGGTCAGGATCAGCCGCCGAAACGGTGTAGCGGCTGATCTCGGTATCGCCATCCTGGTTGGTGTAAACGATGTAAAAATAGCCATTTTGGGCGTACTGTGGGTGGAAGGCCAGGCCCAGCAGTCCCCGTTCTGAACCATCAGTTGCCAGTAAATCGGTCACATCCAGGAAGGGTTCAGGCAAAAGTTCGCCATTTTCGATGATGCGCACACGGCCGTCCTGCTCCGCTACAAACAACCGCTCATCTGTAGGGTTGTTGCCGGCATGTGTCAGGTAAACGGGCTTGCGCAAACCGGTGGTGATAATGGGCTGCAAAGCAACGGCCGTAATGGGCTGAGCCGGTGGGCCAATGAGAGGTACGGCCGTTGCCGCCAACAGTTTGTAAATACCCACCGTCGCCAGACGGCTGGCGCTATTGGCAGGTTGGCACGCCGCCAGAAGAAGCATAATAAGCAAAGAATAACGGAGTATACTGAGTGTAACGATTCGTTTTTGCATAACGCCGAAGTATAAACAAAAAAACGCCTCTGGGGGCGCCAGGGGCGTTCTACGACAGTGATTCAGTTACAAGACGAACTTCCTGCAACTATCAGGCTGCGCCCAAAGCGGCGCCCAGCATCGCCAGCCACAACATCCCGGCGCAACAGGCAATGAGCAAAAAACCGATCACAGGGGCGGCAACGGCTGTAAACGCCTTTGGCGCCGCCAACCCATGCACCACCTTCACCGCAAAATAGGTTAAATACAGACCATAGACAAGCAGCCCCATGACCAGCAGCGGCCCCAATAACGGAAACAAATAAAGCAACACACCCACCATGACCAACGGCGTGATGAAAGCGGCCAACAGGAACGTTTGCTCCTCATAACTGCCACTGCCGCCCAGCAATTTAGCCGCCAGCCACAGCGCCCCTGACCAGGCCAGCGCCAAACCGGGAATGCCCACCAACAGGCCGCACAACATCAAAAACATACTGGCCTGGGCCGTATTTTCCATTTGGGCCATCAGTTCGGCACTTTCCGCTGCCGAAAAACCCATCTGCCCTAAAAATTGCGGCATCATCTCCATAGATTGGCCCATGGGGTCCAGCAGCATAAAAACCAATATCCATACCAGCACCGCCACCAGACCCGCCGCTACCAGCCAGATCACGGCCGTAGCCAGCCGCGCATAGGGCTTTTGCAGTTCCTCCGCAAAAATTTCTTCATGGGAGCCGCTTAACACCCGCAGCCACACCGTAATGGAAGCCTTCAAATCCATACCCACTTCCTTCCAAAATTGGAGCCGTTCAGTTCCTCTGGAGCCTTGGCAAGTTTTTGCGCCTGAATTGCGGCAACTACCTCTGGTAATAAACTTGTCAAGTCTGAACGCCTGCCCAAAATTTATATTTTTCTGAGGTATCGCTAACTTTTTTCTGACAAAAGTAGCGCACACTTCAGCTCATCAACTGGAGTGTGAGTTTAACTTGTTTAGACAAAAGGAGGTAATAAAAATGTCAGAATTAGTACGTTGGGAACCCTTCCGTGATATGCTGAATATGCGAAGGGAAATGGATCGGCTCTTTGATAATTTCTTTGCCCCGTTTACCTCATCTGAATGGGAAACCCCCACTCAATGGGGCCTGGCGGTAGACGTAAGCGAGAACGATGACGCCTACATAGTCAAGGCTTCTGTACCGGGCATCAACCCCGAAGACATTGAAGTTACGCTGACAGACAATGTATTGACCATCAGCGGTACCAGCAAAGGGGACATCGAAACCGAAGGGGAGAAATACCATGTGCGTGAACGGCGTTACGGTCATTTCTCCCGCACGCTGACACTGCCCACCCCGCCCAAGGCGGACGCGATTGAGGCCATTCACACCAATGGTGTTCTCACGCTAACGCTGCCCAAAGCGGAGGAATCCAAACCGAAACGCATCACCATCAAGCCCACGGGCGAACGCAAAGTCATTGAAGGGTAAAAAGCAAAAGCGCCGGACGAACTGTCCGGCGCTTTTATTTTTTATGAACCCTGAAACCACAACACGACACGGCCGTTGCCATCCCGCAGTTCCAACACATTCCCGTTAATCTGATAACCTGTCACCGTTGGCAAGGTACCTAGGTAAACTTGTTCCTGGGTCATAATCCCCTCCGGCGCGGCGCAGAATACATTGCCAGCCGCCACCGGGCCAATGGTCAGGGAATTGGAAATCGTCAGCAAGCTAAACCCGGCAGTGTAGTTGTTGCAGCCGGCCGAGCCGGTGAGTTGGTTGTCCGCGCCAAACACGGCCGTCACCGTCGTCCCCGGCAGCGCCGCTACCACCGCCCCCTGCCCGTCCCAATAATCCGTCAGCCGCCAATTGGTACCCACCAGGGGTAAACCCGTTCCGGCATCCGGTTGCACCGAAACCTGTGCCTCCTGGAAAGCAAAGCCATTACCGCTGGCCTCAATGCGGAACGTGACCACCCCAGGTGTTTGCAAACAATTACTGACTACCCCGCTAAACCCGGCATTGTCTAGCACGACCATGCCATCTCGCTTGATCTGGATAAGCGTGGCCGCGCCGCCCACCCGCCAAGAGATATTGACGCATTCACCCCGGGTAATTTCCGACGGCCGTACCGTAAACGAATCAATGGTTGGCGGCGGCGCGGGTGAAGTCGCCGTGGGCGGCGGCGGCTGTGTCGCCGGCAAGATGACGTTCAGGAGCTGCTGCTGGCGGCTAGTACCGCCGGGGCCGGTCGCCACCAGACTGTAGGTGGTGGTCCCTGAACCCGGCGGACAATCGGCCAGCGAGCCGTTAATGGGAGCATTGCTGTAAATGGTGGTGTCATTGCGCAGCAGGGTAACGCCGGTCACATTCCCGGTAACACGCCAGACAACACTCACACACTGCCCGGCGAAAATCTCTGTAGGTGGAGAGAGTGAAAACTGCTCAATAATCGGCGCCGTAGGTGCGGGAATCACCTGAATAACAATCTGCCGGACTTCCGTACTCCCATCAGGCCACAAGACCCGCAAATCATAAGTAGTGGTAAACGATGGGCACTCCGTGCGACTGCCCTGGGGCGGCACCTGATATTGATGCCAGTTCTGCCCGGCGCTGTAAAAGTACACGGCCGTCGCCCCCGTCACATTCCAGCTAAACACCGTGCATTGCCCGGCTGTAATCGTCGTCTGGTTGGCCGTAAACTGAATGTTAGGCGAAGGCGTCTGTGTGGGCGGCGGCGTGGAGGTGGGCGGCGCGGGCACGGTAATGCCCACCCAAATGCGGTCGCCAAAGGCCCGCCCCTGGCTGTTATGCAGCGCCCAGATACCCTTATAGACGCCTGGCTGCAAGGGGGACACCAGGCTCACCCACATATCCACCGCCTGCCCCGGGGAGACGGCGGCGGGCACAAAGGTCGCCTGCCCACCCATGCGCGCTGCCGGGGTGTTGCCGTTCACATAAAGCAGATAATAGTTGGTTTGCCAGGTGCAGGTACCGGTATTTTGGATGCGCCACCCCTTTTGGAAGGGTGTACCGGGCTGCACCACCGGTGGATTCCGCATGTTATTGTCGTCCAGGTTCAGGTCGGCCACGAAGCGCATCCCATCTGTGCAAGGTGGGGGCGTAGCGGTAGGGACAGGCGTGGCAGAGGGTACGGCCGTTGGCGGCGGCACGATCTGGTCAGGCGGAATGCCCATATAATCCAGTACCAACTGGCTGATGCGTCCCTGGCTCTGCAAAATCGCCAGCGCCTCGTTAAATCTCGTTTGCAGCGTCGTCTCCCCATTTTGCATAGCAATGGCCATGGTCTGGCGGTTTAACCCCTGCCCTACCAGCGCCACCCCATTCAAACTAACGGCCCGCTGCGCCGGCTGCAAATCCAACCAGACCAGGTCAACACGCCCGGCCATCAGGTCGGCAACGGCCGTGTCTGCCTGCTGGTAAACAAATAGATTTTGCTGCGGCATCTGCGTGTTATCCACCAACAATCTTTGCGCATCTCGTTCATACACCGTACCCGCCTGTACGCCCAGCCGGTAGGGGGCCATGTCGTTGACATTATTGATCACAATGCCCGCGTCTGGCCGCGCCAGAATACCATCTTCACTAACAAAATAGACCGAGGAAAAATCTACCACCTGGTCCCGCTCCGGCGTCACCGAAATAGCAGAAATGGCGGCGTCAATTTGTTGGAGTTGCAAGGCGTCATACAGGCCATCAAAAGCCATATCGCGGAACACCACCTGTATGCCTAGCTGCTGGCCGATTTCACGCATAAGGACGATGTCAAAGCCGGTCAGGGCAAAGTTGCTATCGTAATAGGCAAAGGGGGGATAATCGGCCGATGTGCCTACCACGATTTGCCCACTGGCCTGGATCCGTGACCAGGCGTCCGGCATTGGCGTGGACACCGGCGGGGCGGGCGACGGCCGTAACAACAGCCAGACCAACCAGGCCAACACCATGACAAAAACGGCAATCAGCAACCCCAACAAAATGTCGTTTTTTTGCTTCCGGCTCATAAATTTCCTCCTTCGTGGTTGGGTTGCTGGTGGCTGGTTGCCGGTGGCTTGTGCCGGTCACCAGCAACCAACCACCAGCAACCATTCCGTTTAGCGTGGCTGCGCGGTCAGCACGGTATACCGCAAGATGATACGGCCGTTGCCATCAATCAACTGTAATTCGCCATTGGGCAAGGTAAATTGCCGTATGGCGCGCAGATTGTTAAAGTATTGGCTTTCTTGCTCCATAATGCCGGGCGGGTCTGCACACATATTGCCTGTGCTGGCAATTTCCCCCGTCACTTGCAGCGAATTACCCTGCACCTGATAACTGCCATTGTAATTATTGCAACCGGTGCTGCCGCTAAAAGTACCCGCATTCGCAAAGGAAATCCACACTTCGCGGCCCGGAATCGGCGGCACATCAGACACGCCATCCCAATAGGAATAAAGAGTCCAGCGTGTATTGGTCAAGCCTGGCGGAATGGCCGGCGGCGATACATTGATTGTCTGGTCGGCAACGGCCGATTCGTTGATACTGTTCCATGTTTGCACACGGTAAGCATAACTGCCGGCGCTATTCAGGCAATCCTGCTGCGAACCAGCAGCCGGGGCATTGTCCAGAATCACCTGCCCATTACGCTGAATCTGGGTACGCACCGAACCGCCACCCACGCCCCAGGAAACTAGCACACATTCCCCGGCTGTGATTTGCACGGGTGACACCGAGAAGTTGTTAATGACTGGCGGCGGCGCTGGCGGCGCTGGTGTGGCTGTAGGCGGCTGTGGCGGTGGTTGCACCACATTAATTGTCTGCTGCGCCTGGTTCGAGCCGCCAGGTCCATTGGCCGTCAGGCGATACGTCACCTGACCTGTTCCGGGTGGACAATCTTGTACTTCACCGCCCAAAGGCGCTTGCGGCCACAACACGGCATCATTGCGGGCAATGGACACCTGGTTCACCTGCCCTGTCACCGTCCAGCGAATCACCACACACGCCCCGGCACTAATCTGGCCGGATGGATCCACAGTGAAACGATCAATACGCGGTGCCAGCGGCGCGGGCGTTACCGTGATGGTAATCTGGCGCACCTCGGTAGAACCATTCGGCCAGACAACGCGCAGTTCATATATGGTGGTGGATTGTGGACATTGCGTGCTGGTACCTTGGAAATTGGCGCCGGCGGCCTGCGTTGTCGCGCCTGCCTGCGAGAAGAAAACTGACTGCGTCCCCGTTACATTCCAGGTGAAGACCACACACTCCCCCTGGCGGATATTGGTGCGGTCTACGGTAAACTGGATGTTGGGCGCCGGTGTTTGGGTGGGCATGGGCGTGGCTGTGGCCGGGGCTACCACTTCAATCCCCACCCAAATACGCTGGCCAAAGGGGGTATTCCGGTCATTGATCATCTGCCAGAAGCCCTGGTAAACGTCTGGCTGCAACGGGGAAACCAGATTAACAAAGAAGTCATAGGCCTGACCGGCGGGCACCGTGCCTTGCACGGGCGTGGGCTGCCCCCCCATTTGCGCCGCCGGATTATTTCCGGCCACATACACCAGCCGGTAGCCGCTATTCCAGGGGCAGGTGCCGCTGTTGCGCACCCGCCAGCCTTTGGTAAACGGCCAGCCGGGCGACATTTGCGGCGGTGCGGTCATATTCTGGTCATTCAAGTTCAAGTCTTGGATAAACGCCATATCGTCAATACACGGTTGTGGCGTGGCGGTAGGCACGGGGGTGGGCGTAGGCAAAGTGGGGTTGGGGGTAGGCAAGGGGACGATGTTGGCATCATCAAAGTTCATATATTCTTTGATCAAGGCGCTAATACGGCCCTCGTTGATCATGGCAGTAAGGGCGCTGTTTAATTGCGCCTGCAAAGCGGTCTGCCCATTGCCAATAGCCAGGGCTAACTGCTGTTTATTCAGCCCTTGCCCCACAATTTTCACGCCACCTTCGGCAACGGCCGTTTGCGCGGGAGCCAGATCCAATGCTACCAGGTCAATACGCCCCTCGCGTAAATCCCGCAGAGCGTGTTGTACGCTTTCATACACCAACAGATTGGCGGCGGGCATCTCACCGGTGGCCACCAGATTGGAGTTGATCCAACGATCATAGACGGTGCCACGCTGTACACCCACGCGCTGATTGACGATCTGGCTGGCATTATCAATGCTGTTGATGGGAGACGCAGTGTTAGCCAGGACGGCGTCTTCGCTGATGAAGTAGGTGTTGGAAAAATCCACAAACTGGTCACGCGCATCGGTAACGGTGATGGCGGCGGCGGCCACGTCAATGTTGTTTAGTGTCAGGGCGTTGCCTAGGCCGTCAAAGGCCATGTCACGGAATTCAACGGTGAGGCCCAACCGCTGCCCAATTTCGCGCATGAGGGCGATGTCGAAGCCGGTCAATTGAAAGTTGGTATCGTAATACTCAAAGGGGGGGTAATCGGCCGAGGTGCCAACGACGATACGGCCGTTGCTCTGAATTCGCTGCCAGGCATCACCTGACTGGCCTTCGGGCAAGGTAGCGGTGGGGACGGGCGTAGGTGTGGCAGTAGACGGCCGTATCAACTGCCAGACCAGCGCCGCACCGACACACAAAAATAACACAACCAGGATGGCAAGGACGATGTTTAGAACTGGACCATTCTTCTTCATAGGCTTTTCCCACTCTAAAAACCAGTAACCGGCAATCTGTAATCGGTATTTGGTAGTCTACGCCGCAAAGACAACAAACATAGGCTTGAGATTACATCAATTGTTACGTTATGTCAAAACGACGGGAGCAGTAATTGGGTAAACGGGCAGCGCTGGCTGAAACTGTGACTATGATCCAGCCGGTCCTGGCTGCATCTGGCGCAGGTCGCCAAAACCAATGAGCCGGTAATTCTTTTCATCCCACAGCCGGTACCGCACACAGCGAAAGCTCTGCCGCAGCGTGATGGGCGTAATCTGAAATGGCGGATTTTCGTCGTGACACGCCTGCAAATTGTAGTTAGGGATGCGCGGGCTGAGGTGGTGAATATGATGGTAGCCAATGCTGCCGGAGAACCATTGCAGCACCTTGGGCAGTTCGTAAAACGAACTGCCTTGAATGGCCGCCTCGGCATAATTCCATTCATTGTGCCGCTGCCAGTAGACGCCTTCATACTGGTGCTGCACATAAAAGAGCCAGACGCCAATGGAAGAGGCAACCAACAAGAGCAATAATTGCAGGATGACAAAGTTCCAAAAACCAATCAAAAAACTCATGCCAATGAAAATGCCTACCAACGCCAGGTCGGTGTAATAGATACTGCGCACTTCACGCAGCCGCCGCGCTTTCACCGGATAGCGGTTTAAGATGAGAAACATGATCAGAGGGCCAATCATAAACATGAAGAGTGGGTTGCGGTAAACGCGGTACACCAGACGCTGCCCCGGCGAGGCGACCTGGTATTCGGAGACGGTCATCATCCACACATCGCCATGCCCACGCCGGTCTAAATCGCCAGACGAGGCATGGTGGATGGCGTGTTCATGCCGCCAGGCATAGTAAGCAGTGAAAACGAGTGTGCCGGTGATGAATCCGACGATCTCATTGGCCCGCCGCGATTCAAAAAACGAACCATGCCCACAATCGTGGAAAATGATGAAGATGCGCACAGCCAATAATCCTGCCAGGATGATGAGGGGAATAGTTAGCCAGAAGGAAACATTGAGCGCCACAATCATAAGCGCCCAGACGATGAAATAGGGCACAAGGGTGTTGACGATTTGCCACACGCTGCGGCGTGTATCCGGTACTTGATAACGCGCTACTATTTTTTGCCAGTTGCGCAAGGTTTGTTCCGACTGGATTTTGGGGGTTGGGTCTGTCATTAAAACTCCTTTGTAGGGGTAAGGCGATTTAGCAAATCGCCCTACAAATTTCCAATCACTTCTTGATAAATCGCTTCAGTCCGCGCGGCCATTTCGGTTACAGTGAATTCGGCGCCGGCGCGCTGTTGGCCGGCGTGCCCCATTTGCCGCCGTTTGTCGGGGTCGGCCAACAACGAGGCCAGCGCGGCGGCCAGGGCGGCGGGATTTTCAGGCGGAACGACCAACCCGGTGACATCATGTTGGACGAGCCAGGAGGTGCCGGTGCCCAGTTCGGTGGTGACACACGGCCGTGCCGCCGCCATTGCTTCTTGTAATACCAATCCAAACGATTCGGCGCGACTGTTGGAAGGTAACACAAAGATGTCGCCGCTGGCATAAAATCCGGACAAATCCTCATCTGGGATACGCCCCAGGAACTGAACCTTGTGGGCCACGCCCAACTGCTGCGCCAGGTTTTCCCATTCGGCGCGTTTGGGGCCATCGCCGCCAATGAGCAGCCGCGCCTCCAATTGCGGCATGACTCGGATCAGATCATCCACACCTTTGTAGTAACGGTGCTGGCCGATAAAGAGGAGGGTGGGCACATTGGCGGGAGGGACTAACGGCCGTGCCCCGGCAAAACGGGCCACGTCTACAGCATAGGGGACAATGGCGCATTTGTTGGCTAACGGCCGCAAAAAAGGGGAGCTATTCACGTAATTATCGCTGCCGACGATAATCTGCCCCGCCCCGGCCAACACCCGCTTGAGCAATGGCCGGTAGAAGCGCAAAATTCCTTGTTGTTTGATGACATCGCTGTGGTAGCCAATGACATACGGCCGTGACCGGCCCAATCCCCACTGGCTCAATTCCCCTAACGGATAAGGTGAATGCACATGCACCACATCGGCAGCCAGGCGGCGGGTAGCCAGCGGCAGCGACGGGCTAAGCGGGGTGGAGGCAATTGTCGCCAGCCGCCAGGCGCGCACCACATGGACGCCATTTAGCTGCTCCTGTTTTGACTGCTGGTTGGGGTTGGTGACGAGGACGGTGACGTTGTGGCCGGCGGCCGTTTGCGCTTCCGCTAACTGCCTGATATGGTTTTCAATTCCACCCAAGACCGGAAAATAATCTTTGTAGATGTGTAATATCCGCAATGTGATCCCTTTATAGGGGCTGGTGGCCGGTGATTTGTACCGGCCACCAGCCCCTATCGTTGTTTCCTGGCCACTTCCAGGTATGATCAGCGCCAGTTTGATGGCAAATGATACTGTATGCGTGCAGATAAGAACAACACAATCCGGCAGCCAGCCAGCGATATGATTCAAAAAAGCGCACCTTTTCGCTCTGTCCTTTTTGTAGACCATGCTCCGGTGCTGGGTGGGGCCGAACAAAGCCTGCTGCTGCTGCTGCAATACCTGGATCGGGCGGAGTGGCAACCGCATCTGGCCTGCGTGCCGGGGCAATTGGCTGACCGCGCCATGCGCGCCGGGCTGCCCTGTCACTTGTTCTCTTTGCCGCGCCTGCGTCGCTCGCCCCGTTTTGCGGCCGATGGGGCGCGAAGTGCCCGCCAATTGGCAAGGCTGGCGCGGCAGGTGCAGGCTAACGCCATTTACGCCAATACCGTCCGGGCTGCGTTGTATGCCGCCCCCGCCGCCCGGCTGGCAAAACGGCCGTTCTTCTGGCACATGCGCGACTTCTGGCTATCAGAAACAAAACCGCGCCATATCCGGGCAGACACGGCCGTGAAACGCCTGCTTTGTGCGTCTGCTACCCAGGTCATTGCCAACTCCCATGCGGTGGCCCAACAATTGCCCTGTGCGGGCAAAACAGCCGTCGTTCACAACGGCATTGAAGTGGACAAATTTGATCCGAGGCTGGACGGACGGCCGTTTCGCGCCCAACATGGTATTCCTGAAGATACGCCATTGGTGGGCATGGTGGGGCGTTTACGGCCGTGGAAGGGCCAACTTCCATTCTTGCACATGGCCACACACATTCTGCGGCAGCAGCCAGAGGTGTACTTTGTAGTGGTGGGCGGGGCAAACTTTGCTGTAGAGGACGATTATGCCCGGCAAGTGACCCATCTGGCGCAGGAATTGGGCATTGCCGGTCAGGTCGTTTTTACTGGTATGCTCGATGATGTGCGCCCACCACTGGCGGCGATGGATGTTTTTGTGCATCCGGGTGAGCCAGAGCCTTTTGGCCTGGTAAACATTGAGGCGATGGCCATGGCCAGACCGGTGGTCGCTTTTGCACACGGCGCGCTGCCAGAAATTGTGCAGAATAATGTGACGGGTCTGCTCACCCCACCGGGCAGCGTTCCAGCGCTGGCGGAAGCCGTTATCGGCTTATTGACCGATGATGAAAAACGGCGGCAGATGGGGGACAACGGCCGTCGCCGCGCCGAAACCCATTTCACCATCCAACGCACCGCCCGGGAGGTTGGTAAGGTGATGCAGCGTGGGGTGAGCAGGTGATGAGGTGATGAGGTGATCCCCGTCTCTAACCTCTAATCTCAAAAAAATGACCTATGCGCTACTTTTTAGACGCCCGAACCGCCACTGAGCATTTTCCCGGCATTGGCCGCTATGTCAGCAATCTGGCGCGGGCGATAGTGGCGGAATTGCAGGCCGGTGAAGAACTGGCGCTACTGGTAGATGGATCACGGCCGTCGCCCTGGCCCTTGCCGCCACCTCAAGCGCAGGTACGGCAGGTTGTTACGGCCGTTTCCCCTTTTAACCTGTCCCAACAATGGCAAATTCCCCGGCTGCTGCGGCAGCATGGCGCGGTTGCATACCACAGCCCCTTTTATCTGATGCCCTATCGGCCCCGCCTGCCCACCATCCTCACCATCCATGATCTCATCCCGCAACTCTTTCCCGCCTATTTCCCGGCCTGGAAGCGGCTGCTGTCTGAACTGACCACCCGGCTGGCCTTGCGCAGCGCCGACCATCTGATTGTGGATTCAACTGCCACCCGGCAGGATGTTTTAGAACGGTATGCTATCAGGCCAGCGCGTGTCACGGCCGTGCCGCTGGCCCCAGACCCCCGCTTTAGGCCACAACCCGGCGCCGAAGTAGAACGGATACGGGCACAATACCAGCTTCCTGCTTCCTATGTGTTGTATCTGGGAATCAATAAACCGCACAAAAATCTGGTACGGCTGGTGGAGGCATGGACGGCCGTTCATTCCAACAGAGTCACCTTAGCCATTGCCGGCGCCTGGGACGGCCGTTACCCGGAAGCCAGAGAACGGGCACAGCAGTTGGGCGCTGGCGAGACTATCCGTTTTATTGGCCCGGTGTCCGACGCCGACCTGCCCGCTTTATACAGCGGCGCCCACTTTTTTATATTTCCTAGTTTATATGAGGGGTTTGGCTTGCCAGTAATCGAGGCAATGGCTTGTGGCACGGCCGTGATCACCAGCAGCATTTCCAGCCTGCCCGAAGTCGCCGCAGAAGCCGCCCTCTACACCAACCCCCATGACACGGCCGACATCACCCGGCAAATCAATCACTTTCTGCAGAATCCCGCGCTCATAGCCGAATACCGGCAAAAATCGCTGGCCCAGGCGCAACAATTCACCTGGCGAGCTACGGCCGTGGCCACCCTCAATCTTTACCGCCAATTTTCTTAACCCGTAAGCCGTAAACCGATTACCGATTACGAATTACGGCTCACGGATTACGGCCTACGGCCGTTCCGCCAACAACGCCTGCAACCGCGACACCACCATAGCAATCGCTACTTCATTCATCCCCCCATTGGGCAAAATCACATCGGCAAACCGTTTGCTCGGCTCCACAAACTTGATGTGCATCGGCCGTACCGTTTCTAGATATTGGGCAATCACCGAATCCAGCGAACGGCCGCGCTCCTGCATATCTCGCTGCAAACGGCGAATAAACCGCACATCGGCGTCCGTATCCACAAACAACTTGATGTCCATCAACTCCCGCAGTTTGCGCCGTGTAAAAATCAAAATCCCATCTACCAGAATAATCGGGCACGGTGATACCCGCACCGTCTCCTCGGTACGCCGGTGCAGCGTAAAATCATACACCGGCACCGCCACCGACTCCCCGGCCAATAACTGCTTGATATGCTGGATGAGCAGCTTCGTCTCTAACGAATTGGGATGGTCATAGTTCACCGCGGCCCGCTCCGCAAAAGAAAGATCGGGGCGATCTTTGTAGTAGGCATCATGGGGCAAATAGGCGATCTGGGATTGGCCGACGGCCGTTAAAATTGTCCGCGCCACCGTCGTTTTACCCGACGCCGTGCCCCCCGCCACCCCAAACACCACCGGCTTTTTTCTGCTCATATCCATGCCATCCTGAGATTGGAGATTAGAGATCACCCAATCTCCAATCTCCAACAGCTTAAAAACAAAAAGGCCAGCCTAAAGCTGACCTTCATGCCAAGCCAGCTAAGGGAGTCGAACCCTTGACCTACGCATTACGAGTGCGTCGCTCTACCGACTGAGCTAAGCTGGCGTTGCGGGCGAAATTATAACAGCCCCCGCCAACCATGACAAACCAGATCAGCTTGTGGGCAGCGGCTCTTTGGGAACTCAGGGGGTTGACAGGCCCCTTCGACAAGCTCATGGCAGGCTGTGATGCATGACGAGTGATGCATGACCAGAGAGACCACACGCATCACTCGTCACTCGTCACGCCGAACCCCATGAAATCCTGTAAAGCCCAGCTTGTGAAGTCACCTGGGAATAGAAACCCCAGGCTGCTTGCCATGATCACACAACTCGTGATAAAAATTGACCATCACATCACCGAGGAAACCAGCATGAGCTCAGAAGCGCCACAAACTGAAAACACCCCTTTACCCTCACATATTCCTGGCATACCTGTAGAGACCGCAGAACAAAAAGACCAGAAAAAACGCAACGAGCGGCGCCACCAGATTGAACAAACAGCCGGCGTCGTTGGCTCAGACCGCATCATCCTCAATGGCGAGAATCTATCGAAGATGGACTTGAGCGGCATCAACCTCAGCGGCGCGAAAATGAACGACGTCAATCTTAAAAAGGCAAATATGAAAAATGCCACCCTGGATGGCGCGTCATTGGAGAGAGCAACGCTGGTAGAGGCAAATCTGACCAATGCCTCCCTGAAAAAAGCCAAACTGTTTATGGCCTCGCTCAAAAGAGCCAATCTGGAAAACGCAGACCTGACAGAAGCCTACCTGGGGAAAGTCAGTTTGCAGGGCGCGAACATGAATAACTGTAACTTTAGCAAGGCCCGGCTGCATTTCACCGATTTACGAGGATGTGATCTCAGTAGCGCCACACTGACCGGCACAGATTTAAGAGAAGCGCGTTACAACAAAGACACCAAATGGCCGCCCAATTTTCATTTACCCGAACTCACCGGCGCCGTCCTGGTTGAATGATGCCCATAAGCCGAAGCCCGTGCCTCCGTGTCTCTGTGGTGGCTTTCTTCAGTGGACTCACGGGGTAAGTGTTCAGTCCCTCAAGAGACCTGACAGGTTTTTGGCCTGCAAAGTTTCAAGTTGAACTGGTAAAAACCTGCCAGGTCTGAACGGTTACCTCACGGGTCACGGATTACCGATTACAAATCACGGTTCTCCACCAACAGCCACCGGATTTTCCGGTTGGCGGCTCCATTCACTCCAGGAACCAACGTAGAGACGGCCGTACCCCAACCCACTATGCGCCATGGCCAGAATGTTCACGCAGGCGCTCACCCCGGAACCACAGTAAAAAACCGCCTCATCCGGCGGCGTCTGCCCTAGAAGCGCCTGCAATTGGGTTCGTAGTTGATTGGGTGCCAGGTAACGACCGTTTGCTCCCCAATTCTGCTCGTAAAAATAGTTCACCGCTTCCGGAATATGCCCCGCTTTTTTGTCAATCGGCTCAATCTCGCCGCGATAACGGGCCGGGCCGCGGGAATCCACCAGCAGCGGCACGCCGGGCACATCGGCCATTTGCACCAGCCACTCACCATGTGGCGCGCCAGTGAAAACAGTTGGGCGCGGCGTCCCCACCTCATCACTCACCGGCAGACCCGCCGCCTGCCAAACTGCCCAACCGCCATCGAGTACGGCCGTTGCCTGATGCCCCATATAATGCAACATCCACCACAACCGCGCCGCATACGCCCCATTTCCGGCGTCATACACCACCACTTGCTTACGCTCATCAATCCCCAACCGGCCAAAGAGGGCGGTCATGGCGGCGGGGGTGGGCAATGGGTGACGGCCGTTGTCCGTCACCGGCGGCCCGCTCAAATCCTCGTCCAAATGGGCATACAACGCCCCCGGAATATGCCCGGCGGCATATTGGCGGCGACCCGCTTCCGTATCTGCCAGTTCAAACCGGCAATCCACAATCACCCAAGCGGGATCAGACAAATGAAGCAGCAGAGATTCCGGGGAGATGAGGGTGGTGAACATGGGACTTGTGGGAGTAATTGCGTAATTGGGTAAATGGGTAAATGGTTCTCCAATCAATTACTCAATTACCAAATTACATCATGGCGAAGGGGTACTCGTCACCAGCGGCGGTGGTTCGGTGGGTGGTGGCGGCGGCGGGGTGTCGGTGGGCCAGGCCAGGGTAGGGGTGGCGGTGGGCACGGTGGGAGTAGGCGGCACGGCCGTGCCCGTTTCCGTGGGTGTGGGCGTGGCTGTCGGCGCGTTGGGGTCTTCCAGGAAAGCGATAGAGCGCCGCTCCCCTTCGGCCACTACGCCGCCTTCTTCCAGCCGCACCTGCCACTCATACCGCCCTGGTAGCACTTGCAAGCGGCTGCTGCCGGTGGTGAAACTATCCGCCGCCAGCGTGACGACATAATACGTGCCGTGCGTGGGCTGGCTGAGTTCGGCGATGGGGAATGAGCCTTGTTGCGTGTGCAGGTACAAAACAAAGCGTTGATTGCCGTTCAGGGGCATCGGCCAGTTCCAGGCATAGGTTACGGCCGTAGTCACCATTGCTTCCGTATTCTGGGCCGGTTCTTGCAGGCGCACAGCCGGCGCCGGGCGCGCGCCAAAGGCATTGCCAAACTCCGCCGACCAGTACCAGATATTGGGCGCATTGTAATCGGCAAAATAACCCACTCCCACATCGGTGGCCGCTTCATTCAGCAAAATCGCCCGGTGCGACGGGCTGTTGACCCAGAACTCCACCGCCTGTCGCGCCTCTTCAAAACCCCAGGCTGTCGTTTCCCCGGCATAACCAGCGCCGTAGCCGTGCCAGATAAACCGTTCGGCGGGCATAGAGCCATCGGAACCGGTGTGGGCGGTATAGCCATACGCCGCCATGTCCGCAGCGTGGTTTTGGGCGGCGGCGTTCAGCGGCGAAACGTTGGTTAAGGTGGAGCGCCCAAACTGCCGTCGCGCTTCGTTAATATAGAGGAATAGTTGTTCAGCCGGTGGTGTGCCCGGCGCAATTTCCAGCGGGGCCAGGGCAAAGGGGTTCGCCAGTTCTACCGGCGGCAGGTCCAAACCGGCGAGGGGGTCTTCGCCTACGGCCGTCACCTCCCCATCCCCATTAGCAATATAGGGCAAATAAAGTCGCAACACACCTGGGTCTACATGAATCCAACGCCCCAACTGCGTGGCTCCAAATTCGTTCACGGCGATCATGGTGATGTAATAGTCCCCGGTGCGGGTGTAGAGGTGATTGATAGTCACGCCTTCGTGGTAACGGCCGTCGCCCATATCCCATTCAAACCGCTGCACCGAAGCATCACCAATGCCCTGTACGCTAAACCATTGCCCGGCGGGGATACTTTCCGGGGCAACCATATCGGCGGTGGGCAGTTGCCCCACCGTCACCGGCCAATAGGCGTCCGACTGGCCGTATTGATTCCACACCCGCAGATGCACCTGGTAGGTACCTAGGCCATTGTATTGGTGCTGCGGATTGGCTTCCATACTGGTGACGCCGTCGCCAAAGTCCCAGGCATATTGCAGCGGCTGCTGTCCCCCGCTCTGGCTGATGAAGGTGATGGTTTGCCCCACGCCGGGGGTCATATCATCCAAAGTAAATTGGGCAGTGGGATGGGGCACGACGGTGATGAGCCGCGTTTGGGCGGCGCTGGCAATAGGGTTGCTGGCTTGCAGCCGCACTTCGTAAATGCCCGGTTGGGAATAGAGAATAACGGGGTCGATCACTTTGAGGACACGGCCGTCGCCCAAATCCCACTCCTGGCTAAATGGCCCGGAGCCGCTCAATTGGGCGCGTAGCTGGAAGGGCTGCCCCACCGACACCTGCGGCGGGCTGAGGATGCCGTTGATCTGTGGCGGAATACCGGCCCAGAAGGGGGCGGTGATGCTTTCCTGAGCGTTGTTGAATTTGAGTACGGCCGTGACCACCTGTTCCGGGTGTTGGACATCGGCCGTTTCCACCCGCAGCGGCAGGGCGATTTGGACAAAACTGCCCGGCGGCGCCACCGGCAGCCAGATCAGGCTGCGGCTTTGCACATTCACCGTCACCCCCGCCGGTAACAGCCCATCGGCCAGCGCCACCCCCGCCGGTAGCTGGAAGACGACTTCGGGCGCGGCCGTTTGTGTGCCTACATTGGTTAGAATAGCCTGAAGCTGCAACAGCGTCCCCGGCTGGCTAAACGGCGGCGACAATGACACCTGCAACTGCAACGAATCGCTAACCTGTGCCAGCCCACTGACCACCAACACCTGGGCAGCCATCGGCTGCCGGCTGCTGGCCCAAATTCCCAGTCCCACCAGCAGCAGACATCCCGCGGCGAGCAATCGAAAGCGGCGTCTCATCACGCAGGCAGTTTATCAGAATCCCGGCAGGGGAACAAGCGGGGGACAATAAGGTGAGGGGGTGATGAGGTGGGGGGGTGAGGAGGTGACCACATTGGCTACTGTCAAGACTCGTAATGAGGTTGGCATATTCTCTTCGCGTATGGTTTGTTCCAGAAAATCCGCATCATCCATATTCCGGTTATTGGTCAACAAAATCATCCCGTGTTGTTGCGCAAATTGCCAGACTGCCCGGTCGGTGCTTATGTTTCTGCTTCGGCTTCGATTTGCTGTTTCACGGCCGTCAACTCCGCCATCTTTTCTTCGCTAACCACCGGCAAGGGCAGGTGCAGCTTATGAATACGGGCCGTGATAATGTCCGCCACGCAGGCGCGCATGAACCATTTGTGATCGGCCGGGATCACATACCAGGGGGCTGTCTCCGTACTCGTCGCCCGCAGCATCTCCTCATACGCCTGCTGGTATTCTTCCCAATACTGCCGTTCGTGGTAATCCCCTACGGCAAATTTCCACTGTTTCGCCGGGTCATTTAGCCGGTCTAAAAAGCGCTGCCGCTGCTCTTCTTTGGACACATTCAGGAAAAACTTGAGGATGAGGGTATCGGCACGGGCCACCATGTCCTCAAATTCGTTAATCTCCTGGTAACGGGCGCGCCATACTTCGTCCAGGCTGGCTGTGTGCAAACGCTGTGGCCGCCACTGGCTGTACAGAAAATCTGGATGTACGCGCACCACCAGCACCTCTTCGTAATACGAGCGGTTGAAGATAGCGATACGGCCGTGTTCCGGCAACTTCCGCATCGGCCGCATCAGAAAATGGTGCTTGCGCTCCTCATCCGTCGGCGCGCGAAAGCTGGTCACGTCCACCCCCTGCGGATTGACGCCGGACATGACGTGTTTGATGGTGCCGTCCTTACCCGCCGCATCCAACGCCTGGAAGATAATCAGCACCGCATACTGCCCACTGGCCCAGATGAGTTCCTGCGCCGCGGAAAGTTCCGTCACATCTTCCAACAGTGCTTCTTTGGCTTCCTTCTTATTGGCAAACCCGGCCGTATACCCCGGATCATAATCCGTCAGCTTGATCTTCTTCCCCGGCGGCACCATAAACGGTGCATGGTCAAGACGATGTTTTTCAGTCACAGCAATCCTCCCTCTCCATGTTCGTAGTAGGCAATTTATTGCCTTTTTACGGCGATAAATCGTCTACTACGAACAGTTATTTTTTCTTCACCGGAAAGCGCGTCAGCACCGTCGCCGCGTCGGGTATAGGTAGTTTCGCGCCCGGTTTGATCTCCTTCGGCAGGGGGATTTCCCGTTTGCCACCGCCCAACTGGTAGAGCCACACGGCCGTGCCCGGCTCACTCATCGCCACCGGCAGCAACGCCTGCCCCAACAGATAGCCCTCGCTGTCCAGCGAACAACTGGTTACGCGCCCCACCACTTTGCCCCGCGCATCCAGCACCGGGTCGCCGCCGTCTGGCCGGCGCACCCCCTTCTCATTCATGCGGAAACGGGCCACCACATGTTGCCGGGTGGCTTCATGGGCAATAAAAGCTGCCCGCCCTATAAAAAACGGCTTCCACAGCTTCACATAGCTACCAAAACCGGCATCCGCCGGGTTCAAACTCATCGCGCCCGCCAGTTCATGGCCGTAGAGCGGCAGCCCCGCCTCGGTGCGCAGGCTGTCCCGCGCCGCCAGACCACACGGCTTCACGCCCATTGGCCCACCCACCTGCAAAATGGCCTCCCACAACTGCGGCGCTCTGTCCGGGTGGACAAACAGTTCATAGGCCACCCGCTCACCGGTATAACCAGTACGGGAGATGATGACGTTCATGCCCGCCAGGTAGCCCTGGGTCAGGCGCGCCCAGCCTAACCCCTTGATCCGCTTTTTCACGTCCGGGTCATCGGCCAGCGCCAGCAGCACGTCTAGCGATTTGGGGCCTTGCAGGGGCACATCCACGCGGCATTCATCCCCCCATTGCGGGTCACGCAGGTTACGCAGGATGACGGGGTGTTGGATGCGGGCATACGGCCGTGCCGCATCAATCATCACCCGCCCTTCATTTACGGCCGTCAGCCAGGCCCAATTCTTGTCATTATTCGAGGCATTCACCACCAACATAAAATGTTCGGCTCCCAGCCGGTATACCAGCAAATCATCAATCACCGCCCCATCGGGCAGCAGCAGGTAGGTGTAATGGGATTCGCCCACTTCCAGGGTACTGACATCATTTGTCGTCACCGTGTTCAAAAAGTCAACCACATGCGGCCCGGCGGCATCAAACACCCCCATGTGGGTGGCGTCAAAGAGGCCGGCGGCGGTGCGTACGGCCGTGTGTTCCTCCCCCACCGACGTTTCATAACGCACCGGCATCTCATACCCGGCAAAGGGCACCATGCGCCCGCCCAACTTCACATGCGTCTCGTACAACGTGGTGCGCTTCAAAGGCGGATCGGCCGGTTCCTCCCAGGTGAAGGCGGGCAACGGCTCCCCGCCCGTGCGGTTCCCCATGCCCACAAAAAACGGCTTGCTGTCGGCAAAGGGGGCCACGCCAGCCACACTGCGCGACTGATGCGCCTTGGCCACCGGCTCGCTTAATTCATCCTCCGGCGCAAACGGCAGCCGGAACACGGCCACCGGCCCATCCAGCTTGGCATACAAATCACCAAAATCCACGTAGCCATCAGACAAGGCCGCCAGCCAATCCCAGGCCAGAATCGCCGCCGCCTCATCATCCAGTTGCAGGTGGTAGGTGTCCTCAGCCAGGCGATACAGCACCGCATCGTAATCAAGGTCGGGGCCAAAAATGTGCGTCGGCTGCGATGCGCCCACCGCCAGCCCGGACACATCACTGGTGAGGGCGTGGTTGAGCAGGTGGGGCGCGGCTGCGCCCCGAATTTCGACGACGGTACCGATTAACGGCCGTCCGCCCACCCCTCGTAACTCCTGCACAATCGCCCGCCCCTTTTGCAGCGCCGTAAAATCCACCTTCGCCCGCAGTTGCGTCTTGCCGCCCATGGCCATATAGCTAAACGGTTTGCACCCCTTCAGCACGGTAGCAATCGCTTCGGCCAGCCGGTCAACTTCCGCCTCGCCAAACCCAAGCTGGCTGATCCACACCGTGCCTATGCGCAAGCCGGTGGGGTTGAGCGCGCCCACATCCCCCGGAATGGTGTTCCGGTTCAACACAATGCCCGCCAAATCAAGAATCCGGGCCGCCATATCGGCCGAGAGATGCACGCCGTTATGGGTCACGCTCTTGGTATCCACCAGCAACAAATGGGTCTCGGAGCCGCCGCCGACAATGCGAAAGCCATATTCGGCCAGTTTTTGCGCCAGCCGCTGCGCGTTGTCCACAATGCGCTGCTGCAAAGCGCGGAACTGCTCCGTTTGCGCCAGCTTCAGAGCCACACCTAACGCGGCAATGGTGTTCAGATGCGGCCCACCCTGCTCACCGGGGAACACGGCGCGGTCCAGTTTGGGGGCCAGGTCTTTACGATGTGTCAGCAACATCGCCCCACGTGGTCCGCACAGGCTTTTATGGGTGGTGGTCATCACCACATCAGCAATGCCAATGGGCGAGGGATGCACCCCGGCTGCTACCAGCCCGGAAATGTGCGAAATGTCGGCCAACAGGTACGCGCCCACCTTGTCCGCAATCTGACGAAAACGCGCCCAATCTACAATCATCGGATAGGCAGAGTAACCGGCAACGATGATTTGCGGCTTCGCTTCCCAAGCGCGGCGCTCAATGTCTTCGTAATCCAACAATTCGGTTTGTGGGTCAACAAAATAGGGCACACCGTTATACACTTTGCCGGAACGGTTTACCTTGGCCCCATGAGATAGATGCCCGCCATCATTCAAATTCAGCCCCAAGATGGTGTCGCCGGGCTGCAAAAGGGCGGTATAGACGGCGCTGTTGGCCGGCGCACCACTGAGGGGCTGCACATTCACATAGAGGTTGTCGGCGCTGACGCCATTGGCGGCAAATAGTTCGGCGGCGCGGCGGCGGGTGAGGGCTTCCAGCAAATCGGCGTATTCCACGCCTTTGTAATAGCGGGGGTCGCTATAACGGCGGTAGTGCGCCAGTTCCAGGGGCACATCCATAATTTCCGCTTCGCGCTGGCGGCGGCTCTCTTCGCGGGGGTAGCCTTCGGCGTAGATGTTGGCAAAGGTGCTGCTCACGGCCGTGCGCACCGCGTCCGGCGCCGCGCTCTCACTGGCAATCAAAATAATGGTGCTGTCCTGTCGCCGGTCTTCCGCTTCTAAAATATGGTTTATTTCCGGGTCTAGCTCTTCAAGGTTGCCTCGAAAAATGAAATCTGAGGACATGATATTTTCTCCGTTGGTTAATTGAACACAGAGGCGCGGAGGCACAGAGGGATTGGCAAACCGCGCCAAAAGTTACCTGATTTTAACAGGAATTGGGGGGACTGCACGAACTATAAAGGACGGCCGTAAGCGGGCAAAAAAAAGAGATTGGCGATTAGATACACTCCAATCGCCAATCTCTAAATTTCCAGATAAAACTTCCACGCTTCGGGCACATTGCCGGAGGCTACCAGGTAATCCACACGCGGGGTTTTGGGTTCCCAGCGCAAGGTCATGCCGGCTTCGTGCGGGGTGCGGTCGTTTTTACGGCCGTTACAATCCGCACAGGCACAGGCCGTATTCACCCAGGTATTGCGCCCGCCGCGACTCTTGGGCAGCAGGTGGTCAATGGTGAAGTCGTTGGGGTGTAGGACACGGCCGTGGCGTTTCTCCCCGGCGCGCACCCCACAATACACACAGGTATACCCATCCCGTTTCAAAACTCCCTGGCGGCTCCAGCGTATACCCCTCTGCGGCACATTCACATACCGCCGCAGCCGCAGCACTGTCGGAATCGGGCGCGTTTCCGTAATACCCGCCAGCGCCACCACCTCATCCGTCACCGCGTCCACCGCCTCGCGCAGCAGTAGCGACAGCGCCCGTTTCTTGGGAATTACTGCCAGTGGCTCGTATGTGGCGTTTAAGAGCAGGATTGCTGCCATGATAATCTCCGTGATGCGTGATACGTGACGGTCTCACTCGTCACGCATCACGTATCACTCTCGAATAAAGTCAGCGATGAGCGTTGGCACGGCCGTGTCAAAACCCACCACATCTAGCATACCAGCGTCGTTGGGATCAGCAACAGAAAAACGGTTAGCCACCATGCCCACTACCACCAGTTTGGCCGGAATACCCGTCCGCCAGCGGCATTCTTGCAGCGCCTGGGATGGGTGAACATTGCCGTACCACGTTTCGCTGTCCGTGTACACCACAAACGCATCTGTCTGCACGCCGTTTGCCAGCGCCCACAGCATCGGCTGGGCCACATCGGTTGCGCCAAAGGGCAAACCGCTCACCGCCTGCACGGCATCATCCAGCCGTTGGCGCGGCGAGATGTTCAGCCGCACCATCTGGTGCGAGAAGCCGACAACAATCACGTGTTCTTCCGTGGCCGCCGTCACCAGGGCCATCGCCGCCGAAGCCACGCGCGGCGTCAGCCCCGGCACACCCGCCACCACGCCCAGGCTCATGGAGCCGGACACGTCCAGCGCCAGCACCAGCCGTTTGCCCGTGGCCTCCACGTTCTGGAACGCCCGGTAAAACGCCTGATCCAGAGCATCGCTCACGGCCGTCACCGGATTCCATGTCAGCCCACCACGCGCCCCTTTGCCGTGCCGGTAGGTCAGCAGCGCCGCCAGCACTGCCACCGGATACACCCGCGCCCAGCGCAGTTGCTCCGCATCCGACAGCCGGGCCGTCACCTGTGCCGTCTCCGGGGCCAGCGGCAGCAGCACACCGTTGGCCGTCAGCCGGGCCAGGTTGCGCTGCAGCGCCGTCAGCGGCAGATGTGGCAGCAGCGTCCGCCACACATCCGCTTCTGCCAGCCATTGGGTAGGAATCGCTTCCCAGGGCAGGCCGTAGCCCTCTACCAGCCGCTGCACATCCCCCACCGAGGTGGCTTGTTTGGCTTGTTCAAAGGCCCAGATGGTTTGTAATGCGCTGTCATCTGGGGCAGTGGCGGGTAAAGTGGTCGCGTCCCAACCCTGTGTCATCCAGTGGAAGAGCTGGTTGTGTACGACCGTTGGCGCCTGCGGATGGGCCAGCCGCAAGGCGTCACGGTGGCTCCAGCCGTCCCGTTGTTAGTATTTCACCGCCTGGTAAGCCAGCCGTTCCGCGTCGATGCCGGTGTACCAGTTAGCCACACCCCGGCGCAGTGCCCGGCCCCAACCGCGGAACCCTTCCACAAACTCCATAAAGTGGAAGAGGTGCGGGCCACACGCGGCAGGGCGGCGATGGCCGCTTGCCGGGTGGCTTCGTCGCCCAGACCGGCGGCCATGGCCAGCACAAACAGGGCGGGATCGTTGCGGGGCGCACGGCCGTTTTCGGACACTTCTACCACGCGGGCGACCACGCGACGGCCGTCGGTTTGCAGGCAGCGCCGCACCGCTTTTGCATTCTCGCGGGTCAATTTCTGCGGCTGGATGTAGTACGTGCCGCCCTCTGAACCCAGCACCAGGAAGCGGTCAAGCTGCATCCAGTCATCCACCGCCCAGGCATAGCCACCGGCCGAATTAGCCACCTGGCTGCTGCCCGGCATTAGCTGGCTCTGCGGCGTTTGCCGCGTCGAAAAAAGTTGTCGCAGTTTCGTTATGCTGCACCTCCTTAATGGTAACCGTTCAGTTCCTCTGGAGACTTGACAAGTTTTTGCACCTAAATTGCGGCAACTGCCTCTGGTGAAAAACTTGTCAAGTCTGAAAACTTACCCTTCATGGGATATTGGGTAATTAGGTAATTGAGTACTGGAGTCTGGCGAATTCTAGAGTTGTCAAATTTGTCTCACGAGTAAGGTTTGCCGATGGGGTAAAGTCAGATTAACAGTCTGGTAACCCACCAGCGCCGGCCCACTAGTGGGGCGTGCGAGGGTCGAACTCGCTCACGCTTGCGCGCTTCTCCAGATAACCGTTCGCCGACGGCCCGGCTATGCCGGTCTAGAATTGGGAACGGCAACGCCCTATGCTTGGTTAACGACATGTTGCATTTCAAATGGCGGAGTTCGCATCCTCAGATGCGAACGGGTGGGCATCTGAAGATGCCCACTCCACCATTTGATTTGAAATACGCCACCTGTGAGGAGCACGGGCGGGCAAATGTGAGAGTGGGTGGTATACCGGCCCACAAAATCTTTGCGACCGGCTGTTCCTCTCCAACAACAGAACCAGGGAGGTGAGATAACCCACGCTCTCCGGCCCGCCATCTGCTTTTCCTGGTTGGCAAGGGTGGAATTGAACCACCACCGACGGGCTTATGAGACCCGCGCTCTACCATTGAGCTATTCGCCAAAAAGTCGGCCGTCCTGGAATTGAACCAGGTTCTTCCGCCTATCAGACGGATGCGCTGCCGTTGCACTAACGGCCGTTACCAAAAGGGTGACTGGCGAGACTCGAACTCGCGGCCTTCTGGGTCGAAACCAGGCGCTCTCATTCCGTTGAGTTACAGGGGCAAGAACCCGTAATCGGTGAACGGTAATCAGTTCGGTTTATCGATTATGGATTACCGATTATTGGCTGTGAACCGGGAGGGCATCGAATCCCCAACCTGTGGTTTAAAAGACCACTGCTCTGCCGATTGAGCTACCGGCCCGAAGTTGACGGAAGGGACAGGAATTGAACCTGCATTGGGTATTTCACCAAACTCGCTTAGCAAACGAGCGCCTTACCATTCGGCCACCCTTCCAGGAAGATGATCCAGGAAGATGAGAAGATTGAGAGATGGGGAGATTGAATCTCTTAATCTCTCAATCTCCCCGTCTCATCTCCAGAGCGGAGAGCGGGAATTGAACCCACATTTTCTCTATGGCACAGAGAGGTTCTGCCGGTTGAACTATCTCCGCAGGTGCTCCGAGAGGCTTCGGGGATGCAGCGACGAAATGGGTCACTACCCTCTCGGAGATGGTTGAGCCAACAGTCAAGGTGGAAAGAATCGAACTTCCGGCTCGGCGTCCCAGGCGCCGTATGTTCCCATTACACCACACCCTGAATTGGTGAGCGGTGCGAAGCAACCCCTTACTGCTTACTGCCTGCCGCTCACTGCTAACTTCTAAAACTACGGGGCCAGGGTTTGAACCTGGATTTACTGATTCAAAGTCAGCGGTCCTGCCAGTTAGACGACCCCGTACCAAATTGGTGAGAAGAGGAGGGTAAGACGGCCGTAAACGGCCGTCTCACCCCAAAAAAGGAGTTGAGGCTTTTGCCCCACAAGAAGGAGGGAAGAGGAAGAAAAATCGGCGACACCCCACAAGTGATCGCCTGCAGGTGAGATAGGGTTTGAACCTACAACCTGCGGTTTTGTGCGTTTTAGAAAACGCCGACCGTTGCTCTGCCAGTTGAGCTACTCACCTGAATGTGTGGACTGCGCGGGAATTGAACTCACATTTCTGCGCTGCAAGCGCAGCGTCTTCCCGTTGGACAACCAGCCCTGAATGTATGCGAACGGCAGGATTTGAACCTGCAACCTCTCCAGTACGGATGGTAACCGGCTACAGCCGGCCCATAAAAATGGTCAAGGAATAGCAATCGGGTTTTTAGTGCTCTGCCAATTGAGCTACGTTCCCAAAGGCTGCAAGAGCAGGAGTCGAACCTGCACTGTGCCGATTAACAGTCGGCAGCTCTGCCTTTAAGCTATCTTGCATCGTTGGCGGTCTCGACCGGATTTGAACCGACGATCTCTGGCGTGACAAACCTGTGGGATTCCAGACTTGCCCACGAGACCGGAATTGATCTGCAAAGGGCGCACAGGCGCACAGGCGCACAGGCGCACAGGCGCGCAAAGGGTTCACCCTTTGCACCAAAGCACCTCAGCGTAAAGTTAAAAAGGGCAGTATGTGGTTGTTAACGTGCCATGCTGCACACGGCCGTGACTGCGATTCGTTTGGGGCGATTGAACAAGGCATCGTTGACTCTGCTCCTATCGTCAATTGGGACAGTCTTGGGCCTGGAATTGGCGAGAAATAAAAAGCGCGGGCTGTGTTGCCCGCGCTACGTTGCTGCTGTTCCTGGTGTGGAAACGTTACCGCTGGTTGGGCAACGTATGTGGCACGGACGAACATGCACTTGTGCGCGGGCTGAGCCATTGACCGGACGCCAAATCATTTTGCTTTTCAATTGATATGCGTTTGGTTTGCTGATGGCAAAACATGATCTCATTCTCCCGTCACATAGTTTATGTTACGGTGGAAAGCATATCACACGCCGGTCAATATGTCAAGATATTGATATTACGACATTCTTGACGATATTTTGGTCTGCATTCAAGGAGCGGGTTATGATGGAGGCATGACAAAGTTGATGACGATTGGTGAATTGGCGAAACGGGTAAGGCTACGGCCGTCCGCCTTACGATACTATGAGGAACAAGGGCTGTTGGCGCCGGACGGCCGTACCGAATCCGGCTACCGCCTCTATGGCCCGGCGGCCGAGCAGACACTGCGCCTCATCCAACGCGCCCAACGGTTGGGACTATCGCTGGATGACATCCGCCGCCTGTTAGCCGGTTATCAAAGTGGCACTCTCAGCGACGAAACCATCATCCAGGTGGTAGAGGCGCGCGCCATCGCCCTGGAACAGCAGTTGACGGAACTGCTAGTATACCAGCATGAATTGGACTTATTTCTGCAAGACATCCGCCATGAACATGGGGAACCAACCGCCGCCGATCATTCAGGCCGGGATCATGTAGACAAATTGTTGGAACATATCTGTCTCAATCCCCACCAGCAAACGGCGCGTAACTGGTTGGATTGGCTGATTGAAGCCGCCGGGTGTCAGTTGCACAGTCAGGCCGGGCAGGTCATCTTGCAGCAACTTGCCGGGCAGCACAGCCACATCTGGCGCGAGGACGAAGGCTATCACATCCTCATCGTCAATCACGACCTGGCTATTGGCCGGGCGCTGGCCGATCTGACCCGGCTGGAAGATAACTGTGACGCGCCCGCTCATGCCGATTTAACGGCCGTGACCCACCACGATACCAACGGCCATCATCTCATTGTGCGGGGGGCCAACGCCTTCATTTACGCCCGCCTTTTTCTGGCATTAGAACAACAGGCTTGACTTTCAACCTACCTTGAAGGTGTAGGATTGTGGCAGGCTGCACGTGGCAAGCAGCATGTGGCAACCGGGAATACACAATGACAAACACACAAACATACACGTTTGAAATTCAAGGAATGGACTGCGCCGGCTGTGCCCGGACACTGGAAAAAGGGGTGGGGCAACTGGCGGGCGTTACCCAATGTGAGATCAATTTTACCACCGAAAAGATGACGCTGGCAGGCAACGTCAGCCGGGAAGCAGTGATCGCCCAGGTGCGGCAGTTGGGCTACGACGTGAAACCAGACCGACCAGATGGCCCCTTGCCCGACGTGTCCCCACCCAACTTTTTGCGATTCATGTGGCAGCGAACGGAGACGCGGCTGGCGCTGCTGGGCGTGTTGCTCATTTTGCCCGGTTTGCTGCTGGTGGAAATTGGCGGGCGGGAGTTGGCCTGGGTCAATTTATTGTCCGTAACAGCGATGGTGGCTGCTGGCTGGCCGATTGCCCGCAGTGCGTGGATGGCCGTGCGCCTGAACCGCGACATCAACATCAACGTGCTGATGACGGTGGCGGCGGTGGGGGCCGTGCTGATTGGCGCCTACACCGAAGCGGGCATGGTTATGGTACTGTTTGCCATCGGCGAGGCGCTGGAAGGGTATACGGCCGGGCGCGCTCGCCATGCCATTCGCAGCCTGATGACGGTAGCCCCCCAAGAGGCAACGTTGCTCAAAGACGGGCGTCCCCAACGCATCCCCATCCAGGAACTGCACATTGGCGATGTGATTTTGGTGAAGCCCGGGGAACGGGTGGCCATGGACGGCCGTGTCCGCGCCGGCAGCTCTGTGCTGAATCAAGCGCCCATTACCGGCGAGAGCGTCCCGGTTGAAAAAGAGCCGGGCGATGCCATTTTTGCGGGCAGCATTAACGGACCAGGATCGCTGGAAGTGGAAGTGACCCATCTGGCAGCCGACAACACCATCAGCCGCATCATCCAGATGGTGGAAGAGGCGCAGGAGAAAAAAGCGCCCGCCGAACGCTTTGTAGACCAGTTCGCCCGTGTATACACTCCGGCGGTGATGGTCTTGGCGCTGTTGGTCGCCACGATTCCGCCGCTTTTCTTCGGGCAGCCGTTTTTGAACGAAGGGGAGACGTTTGGCTGGTTGTATCGCGGGCTGGCGCTGCTGGTGGTGGCCTGCCCGTGCGCGCTGGTCATCAGCACGCCGGTGGCCATTGTCAGCGCCATCAGCAATGGGGCGCGGCACGGCGTCTTGTTTAAGGGCGGCGCGTTTGTAGAGGCATTGAGCCGGGTGCAGGCCATAGCTTTTGACAAGACGGGCACGTTGACGCAGGGAAAACCGGCGGTGGTGGCGCTGCGCACGGCCGTGTGTGACGATGGGTCATGCGCCGACTGTAACGATTTGCTGGCATTGGCCGGAGCAGTAGAGCAGCAGAGCGAACATCCGCTGGCCCAGGCGATTGTGCAGGAAACAGCCGTGCGCGGCCTGGATCAACAATTTGCACCGGCGACGGGGGTGATGGCGCTGACCGGGCAGGGGGTGACAGGGCAGGTAAACGGCCGTACTGTCACCATCGGCAGCCATACTTATTTTGAGGCCAATGTGCCCCACACGGCCGTGGCCTGTGAGCAGGCACGAGATGATGCTGATCAAGGTTATACGCCGCTATTGGTGAGCGTGGACGGCCGTTATCAGGGGACGATTAGCGTGGCGGACACCATGCGCCCGGACAGCCCGGCGGTGCTGCGCCAGTTGCAGGCGGCGGGCATTACCCACACCATCATGCTCACCGGCGATCAGGCGGCGGTGGCCCAGGCCATGGCCCAAGTGGTGGGGGTGACGGATGTGCGGGCGGAGTTGATGCCGGGGGATAAGGTCACGGCCGTGCGTGCATTGCAGCAGCAGTTTGGCAAGGTGGCCATGGTAGGCGATGGCATTAACGATGCGCCAGCACTAGCCGCCGCCGATGTGGGCATTGCCATCGGCGGCGCGGGAGCCACGGCGCAGGCCATGGAGACGGCCGACATCACCTTGATGAGCGACGGCCTGAAAATGCTGCCCTTTGCCTACCGGCTGAGCCGGGCAGCAATGAACAATATCCGCTTTAACGTGGCCTTTGCCATTGGCGTAAAATTCTTTTTTGTGCTGCTAGTATTGACCGGTAAGAGCACCATGTGGATGGCCGTCGCCGCCGACATGGGCACTTCCCTGCTGGTAACGTTGAACGGGATGCGGTTGCTGCGGGTACGGCCGTAGATCGAGCATACTCAATTCCTCAATTCCCGGCGATTGAAATCGCGGCTACAGAGGGCAAAGCCCACCTTCGTGGGCTGGGTTCCAGTCGGCGAAGGCCGACTTTGCCTTCTGTCGGTGCAGATTTATCTGCCGCATTGAGGAATATGCGATTACCCTGGGGTTGCCTGCCCCTTGATAGCTGGCTATAGTTTCCTATATTTTCTTCTCTTTTTCTCTGCCTCCTTTTATTCTTTGCACCTTTGGGTTAAAAACGAGGATCCTATGACGGCGACACAATTTTTTGGCGAACGGATTAAACGGAATGAGGACCCCCGGCTGCTGACCGGGCAGGCGTTGTTTACGGATGATGTCCACCTGCCGGGCATGGCCCACGCTGCTTTTGTGCGCAGCCCCTATGCCCATGCCCGCATCCTGAGCATTGATACCGCAATGGCGCTAGAGAAAGAGGGGGTGCTGGCGGTGATCACGGCCGTAGACCTGGGCGATTACTGGCAACCAGGCCCCTTGCTCGTGCCGCCGCCGCCGGTGAAGGATATTGTTTTCAACCAGCGCACCCAGGTGCCGCTGGCAAAGGACAAAGTGCGGCACGTGGGCGAACCGGTAGCCCTGGTCATTGCCGAAAGCCGCTACGTCGCCGAAGATGCCGCCGAACTGGTGTTTGTGGAGTATGAACCGTTCACGGCCGTGACCGACCTGGAGCAAGCCTTGCAACCCGATGCGCCCCTGGTGCATGACGACCTGGGCAGCAACATCTCTGCCCATGTGCTGCAAAAAAAAGGGGAGTACGCCAGTGCCAAAAGTCAGGCCGACCTGCTCATCAGCCGTCGTTTTCATTACGATCATGGCATCGCCGCCGCCATGGAAAACCGGGGCGTGGTGGCCGAATGGGACCGCCGCGCCCAACGACTGACCATCTGGGATACGACACAAGCGCCCGTTTTCATTCGCAACGGCATGGCGGCACTGTTAGGGTTATCGGAAAACCAGGTGCGGGTGATTGCTCCCTTTATTGGCGGCGGTTTTGGCCCGAAAATTATGATGTTTTACCCGGAGGAGGTGCTTATTCCCTGGGCGGCGATGCGGCTAAACCGGCCGATCAAGTGGATTGAAGACCGCGCCGAGAATTTTGTGGCCACCACCCACGAGCGCGGCCAAATCCATGATGTGGAGGCGGCGTTTACAAAGGACGGCCGTATCCTGGGCATTCACGACGTTTTTTTGCACGACCAGGGAGCTTACGCGCCCTATGGCCTGACGGTGGCGCTGAACAGCCAGTGTACCTTGCTGGGGCCGTATGATATTGCCCATTATGAATCGGAGTTTACGGCCGTGTTCACCAACAAAACGCTCGTCACTCCCTATCGCGGCGCGGGGCGGCAGCATGGCGTCTTTGTCATCGAGCGGCTGTTGGACATTGCCGCCCGCGAACTGGGCCTAGATAAGGCCGAAATCCGCCGCCGCAACTTCATTCCGCCGCACAAATTCCCCTACAACAACGAAATCATCTACCAGGACTTTGCCCCCCTCACCTACGACAACGGCAATTACGAACCCATCCTGGATAAAGCATTAGAGATGATTGGCTACGAAAAATTCATCCGTGAAATCCAGCCCCAGGCGCGGGCCGAAGGGCGGCATCTGGGGTTAGGTGTGGTGGCTTATGTGGAAGGCACGGGCATTGGGCCGTATGAGGGGGCGCGGGTGCAGGTGCAGAGCAGCGGTCGCGTCAGCGTAGCTACCGGTATTGGCACGCAGGGACAGGGGCACTTCACCAGTTTTGCCCAAATTGTGGCCGACCAGGTGGGGGTGGATGTGAGTGATGTGGACATTGTGACCGGGGATACAGACCAGTTCCACTGGGGCGCGGGCACGTTTGCCAGCCGGGGGGCGGTGGTGGCGGGCAACGCCATCAACGAGGCGGCACGGGACGTGCGCCAGAAAATCCTCAAGCTGGCGGCTGACTTTTTGGAAGCGGCGGAAGAGGATCTGGTGTTAGCGGACGGCCGTGTCCACGTCAAAGGCGCACCGGACAAAGCCATCCCCCTTGGCCAACTGGCGCAGCGGGCCAACCCCATGCGCGGCGCGGTCAAACCGGGCACAGAGCCAGGGTTGGAAGCGACTAATTACTTTGGCCCCGAATATGGGGCCACGGCCGCTGGCGTTCACGCCATGATCGTCGAAGTAGACCCAGACACTTGCGCCGTCAAAATTTTGCAATACGTGGTGGTGCATGACTGTGGCCGGGTGATCAACCCGCTCATACTAGACGGGCAAATTCAGGGCGGCGTGGCCCAGGGGATCGGCAACGCCTTTTACGAGCAAATCATCTACAACGAAGAGGGGCAGTTGCTCACCGGCTCTTTCATGGACTACCTCCTCCCCACCGCTACCGACGTGCCTCGCATCGAAATCGGCCACGAAGTCACCCCCTCGCCGCTGAATCCGCTAGGCATTAAAGGCGCGGGTGAAGCCGGGGCCATCCCCACCGGCCCCCTCTTTGCCCAGGCCGTCGAGGATGCCCTGCACCACCCCACCCTGGAAATCCGCGAAATCCCTCTCAGCCCTGGCAAGCTTTGGCAGTTGACTCAAAGCTCCACAACTTGAGGAGAACCCGATGACTATCGCTATGGCCTGATCAAAAAATAGCAACCTTTCAGCAGTGGCTCCAGTTACAAACTTCCAGCGTTATCGCCCCTGGTTTTATGCGGCGGCTATTTACAATCTGGTGTGGGGGAGCGTCAATATCTTGTTTCCAGAGTGGCTATTTCAGCGTATCGGGATGCCGCCGCCGGATTATTTGCCGTTGTGGCAGGTGGTGGGTATGTTTGTGCTGGTGTATGCGCCCGCTTACTGGTGGGCCGGCCGCTACCCGGAACGCCATCCGCACCTGATCCTCATAGGTTTGGCGGGCAAGATGTTGGGGCCAATGGGGTTTGTCTGGTCGGTGAGCAGGGGGCAGTTGTCACTGGCTTTTGGCTGGATTATTTTGACCAATGATCTGATCTGGTGGCCGTCGTTCATGCTGTATGTGCGCGACGTAGCCAGAGAACGGGGATTGGTCACTTTGCTGCGGGGAGAATAGACAAATGGCAGGACGAGTATTGGTGATTGGCGGGGGTGGGTTTTACGGCCGTTATCTCATCAACGATCTGCTCCAACACACCGAGGCCCACATCACAGTCGCCAGCCGTAAACCGCCTTCAGATATGGCGGATGGAAAGCGCGTGTACACGGCCGTTTGTGACCTGAACGACCTGGCAACTGTACAAAAATTAGCGGCAGGTTGTGACATCGTGGCCCATTGTGCCGGGCCTTTCCACTATCTGCCGCTCAACCCCCTTAAAGCCGCCATCCAGGCCGGAACGCATTACGTGGATATCAGCGAAGATCGTGCCTTTGCGCGTGAAGCGCAGAAGCTGGCGCCTGAAATTCAGGCAGCCGGTATGACGGTATGCAGCGGTTTTTCCGTGGCGCCGGCTATGGAAGCACTGTTTGCGGAAATGCTGCGACCCTGTTTTGACCGCCTGACGGCCGTGCGCACCTTTGCCGCACCTGACACACGTAAACATCGCGGGGCGGCCATGTTTCATACCATGTTGTTTGGGGTGGGACGGCCGTTTCGGCAACCACGCGGCGGCGACCTGGCCCAAGTCGCCGGCTGGGCAGAACCGGAATGGGTAGAATTTCCCCCTCCCATCGGCAAACGGCTGACCTACCTGGTGTTAGAAATGGCTGACCTGGATTATTTGCCAACTTTATTTGGCGTGGAAACTGTGGAGTTTAAGGCGGGCACGGAACACGTGGTCCTGAACCGGATGTGAGGCCTGACCGCTACCATTCGCCAGAAAACAGGGTATCCTGCCTGGGAGAATTTTACGGTGTTTGTGCAAGCTCTATCCTGGCTGGCCGGGCGAGTTGGCAAGGACGAAGGTGGGGTCTTTTTTGAAGTGAGCGGTTTGGTAGATAAGACGTTGCAAACACACCGTGTTGCCTTGATGGCAAAGCAGGATGGTGGTTTAATCCCTTCTGTACTCGCCGGAATAGCGATTGAGATGCTGCTAAACGGCCGTCTACCCCATACGGGCATCGTACCCATTCACACCTGGATTTCCCCTGGTGATCTGGTGAACCAGCTTGAACGGCGTGGCCTTTCCCTTTACTGGAAACACCATGACACAATGCAATGGCAGCCATTCGATAAGGCACGATTACTCCTAACATGACTGTCCCCCAGACAACCCCGCAACCGGAGAAAACTCATTGGCGACGCCTGCCGCGTAATGTGTGGGTCCTCACGGCCGTCTCCTTCCTCACCGACCTCTCTTCCGAAATGGTTGTCCATTTGCTCCCTCTGTTCCTGGCCAACGTGCTGGGGGCGCGCACGCTGACTATCGGCCTGATCGAAGGGGTGGCGGAAACAACCAGCAGCCTGGTAAAGCTGCTCTCCGGGCGGTATTCTGACCGGTTGGGGCAGCGCAAGTGGCTGACGGTAGCCGGGTATGGGCTGTCGGCGGTGGCCAAACCATTTCTGGCGCTGGCAAATAGCTGGACGGCCGTGCTCGCCATTCGTTTTGTGGAGCGCACCGGTAAAGGCATCCGCACCGCCCCCCGTGACGCGCTGATTGCCGACAGCATAAACGCCCGGCAGCGTGGTCTGGCTTTTGGCCTGCACCGCGCCGGGGATACCGCCGGGGCCGTGTTCGGGCTGCTGGTGGCCATGCTGGTCATCTGGCAGTGGCAGGGAAATACCCCCACCCTGGCCCGCGCCACTTTTAACACCCTGGTCTGGCTGAGCCTGATCCCGGCGACCTTGGGCGTCATCTTGCTGGTAGTGGGGGTGCGAGAAACAGCCCGGCAAACGGCCAAAACGGATTCTTCCCGCATGAGTTGGGGGGCATTGGGACGGCCGTTTCACCAATTCCTCTTCATCATGCTCCTGTTCACCCTGGGCAACTCGGCCGATGCCTTTCTCATCCTGCGCGCCCAGACTACCGGCCTGGCACTGCTGCCCATTCTGGGGCTGCTGCTGCTGTTTAACCTGTTATACACCACCGTCTCTGGCCCCATTGGGGCGTTTTCTGACCGTTGGGGGCGGCGGCGGGTGCTGTTGGCGGGCTGGCTGCTGTATGCGCTCGTTTATCTGGGGTTTGCCCTGGCGCAGCAAAGCTGGCATCTGCTGATCCTCTTTGTGGCCTATGGTGTATATTATGGTTTTGCCGAAGGCATTGCCAAAGCGTTTGTGGCCGACCTGGTGCAAAAAGATCAACGGGGTACGGCCTATGGCTGGTTTAATGGTACGATTGGGTTGGCCGCCCTGCCGGCCAGCCTCATCGCCGGCTTGTTGTGGCAAGGGGTGGGCAGTTGGCCCGGTTTTGGCATGGCCGCGCCCTTCTTGTTTGGTGGGGTATTGGCGCTGGCGGCGGCGCTGTTGTTGTGGCGGTGGCTGCCGGAATAGGACACGGATTTACAGGATTGTGGCGGATTTTTTTATCTGGCAAATCCCCAAAACCCGCGTTCATCTGCGTTCCGTTGGAGAGAAAAGATGAAGTTGAAAGTGGCATTTGCAGCGGAGGATAAATTGGGCGAGGGGCCGATCTGGTCGGTGGGGGAGCAGGCGTTGTATTGGGTGGATATTGAACGGCCGTGCCTGCAACGGTACCACCCGGAAACGGGTGCGTACACGGCCTGGGCCATGCCCTCCCAGATTGGTAGTTTTGCCCTGCGGCAGAGTGGCGGGGCAGTAGTGGCGCTGCGCGATGGGCTGTATACCTTTGACCTGGACAGCGGCGCGTTGCACAACATTTGCCGCCCGGAACCGGAGCGGGGCACCCGTTTTAATGATGGGAAGTGTGACCGGTACGGCCGTTTCTGGGCCGGGACGATGGAGTTGAAAGTGGCCGCGCCGGTGGGGGCGTTGTATCGGCTGGATGGGGCGGGAAATTGCCAGCTCATGCGCCCCAACGTCACCTGCTCCAACGGCCTGGGCTGGTCGCCGGACAACCACACCATGTATTACACCGACACCCCCACCCGCCACATTGTGGCTTACGATTTTGATGGGGAAACCGGCCAGATCAGCCACGAGCGTATCTTTGCCGAGGACAGCGATGGCTTCCCGGACGGCCTGACGGTGGACGCCGCCGGTTACGTCTGGAGCGCCAAATGGGATGGCTGGAAAATTGTACGCTACGCCCCCGATGGCACAGTTGACCGCGAAATCCCCCTGCCCGTGCAGCGACCGACAAGCTGCACCTTTGGCGGCCCCGCTCTCAACCAGTTGTACATCACCAGCGCCAGCGTCGGCCTCTCCGCCGCCGAACGCGCCGAACAACCACTGGCGGGCAGCCTGCTTGTGTTGGAAACGGATGCTACTGGCCTGCCTGATGCTTTATACGCAGGTTAGTTACTCAATAAGAAGGTGAGCGGGATGTGTACCCGCTGCCGCCAGGCTTGTTCGGAGTGGTTGGCGCCGGGGAATTTGTGCGTGATCCAATCCTGCCCCTGAGTGTAACCGGCAGCGGCGATGAGAATATCCGCCTGCTGCTGGAATGGCTCGTATTGGGCGTCGAGTTCTTCGGAGCCAAAGTCAAAATAGAGGCGGTGACGGCCGGCCGGGGGCAACTGTTTGAGCAGTTCGGGCAGCACTCCCCCCACCGCCGGCCAGTGTGTGGAGACACAGCCTGCCCCGCCGAACAAGTCCGGATATGCACACAAGGCGTACAGGGAAATCAGTCCACCCATACTGGAACCCATGGTAAAGGTGTGTTCCCGCTCTGGCCGGGTGGCGTAGGTGTGGTCAATAAATGGCTTCACCTCTGTTACTAAAAACCGCAGGTAAGCGTCTGAATCGGGTGGGCCGGGCAAAAACGTGGGGTCTATGGCGGCTAATGCTCGCTGACCGGCAGGGCTGGCAAACGGCCGTTGCGGTAAATACTCTTGCCAGCGCCGCCCCCCCGCATTCCACACCCCGACGACAATCGTCGGCGGCGCAACGCCATCAGTGATCAATTGGGTTAATGCTTCCGCCACACCCCAGGTGACGCCGCCATAGGCCAGCGCCGGATCAAACAAATTTTGCCCATCGTGCATATAGAGGACGGGATACGGCCGTGCTGCATCATATCCCGGCGGCAGCCATACATCTACGGGACGCGCCGGTACCTGATGAGAGGGGAAATTTGTATGGTGAATGAGCCGTCCAGGTATCATGCTTTGAATTGAAGGATATGAGGATACTGGGATATCAGGGATCTCATCAATATCCTGATATCTCATTATCGCATTCTACCGCCGCCGCCAGAATGCCACTCCCGCCAACAGCAAACCCAGACTCAGACCAACGCCCAGGAACCAATAGGATGCCTGATCGGCCGGAATGACGCCGGCTACGGCCGTCTCCTCTATCACTGGTGGGATCACAGTCGGCGGAGGCAGGGCGGCCACTTCGGTGGTGGACGTGGGCGGCACGGCCGTTGCCGTATCGGTAGGCGTAACCGTAGGTGTGTCAGTAGGCACGGCCGTTGGGGAAGGTGTGCGCGTGGGGCGCGGTGTGTTGGCTGGCCTGGCAGTCGCCGTTTCCGTCGCCGGAACATCGGTGGCATCCGTGGCGGTCAGGCTGGCGCCGGTCATAGTCGAAGTGGTTGAGACCGTACCGGTAACAGCCGTGGTGGCTGCTACAGGTGCGCCTGCCGCCCCAGTTCCTTCGGGCGTCGCCGTCGCGGAGGCGGCAGCGG
>JABFFZ010000042.1 GCA_013112725.1 Chloroflexota bacterium | reverse complement strand
CTTATCAACAACTTTGTTGTCGGATTGGCGCAGAAATTGGGTTACTCCAATCTGGCTTCGGCGCGTCGTTACTTTGATGCTTCCATTGCCAGCCAACTCTTTAGCTGATTTTTACTGAAAAGCCCTGTTAACTATCCCAACCAGGCGGGCCGAGGTACGGCCGTAAATCTTCATCCTGCAATACCCGGTGTACACTCTCTTCCAGAGTTAATTCACCCTGACGCACGGCGCTTTCATAGCGGCTGGCCCAGCGGTAAATGAGGCCGCGCGACTTGCGATGTTCCACCAGCATAATCTGCGCCAGCGGCCCGCCCTGCTCCAGAAAACCCGAAGTCACATAGTCGCGGATGGTTTGCTGCCAGTTATAGGCCAGCCGCACAATTTCACTTTGCCAGCCGTGCCGGGCCGTCCAGGTGAAACGGCCGTAACTCAACCGCTTGTCTTCGTCAAAAGGGGCGCCTACTGCGCCGATATTCACAACCAGCGTTGGCCCAATCTGGCGCATCAGCGGCCGGTGGGTATGTGCAGTGACAAAAATGGCGGGTGGTGGGGCGATCAATTTTTCGATGTCGGCGTCGGCCGTTTCTGGGTAGATGCCGGTGCGGTTGTCCTGCATGGAAGCATGAACTGCGCGCAGTTCACGGCCGTCCGGCGCGGTTATGCTATATTGGTCGGGCAGGGCGGCAAGGGCGGCGATGTGCCCGTTTAGCTGATCATATGTCCATTGGGCATACTGGCGAATTTGCAGCGAGGGGCCATGTGGGTCATTGAGGGGGTGGGCACATTCCAGCACATACGCTTCGTGGTTGCCCTTCACGATCTGCCAGCCATCCTGTTGCGCCCGTGCCTGAATCAACTGCCAACAGGCCAGCGAACATGGCCCCCGGTTGACAATATCCCCGTCCACTACCACCACATCGGGCTGCCATTTGTCCAGGTCGGCCACGGCCGTTTCCAGCGCCGGCAGATTGCCATGAATATCAGAAATAACGGCTACTTTCATATCAGGTTTTAGTCTAGCCCGATATGGCCGGATTGTCAGCCAACTGCCCGTAATCCGTAAATCGTAAACCGAAGTCCGAAGCCCGATTACCGATTACCGGTCACGGATTACCGGTCACGGATTACGGATTACCGATCCCGTTTCCCCTGCTTGGGACGCGATTTGGGTTTGCGGGTGTGTTTGGTGGCTTTCATCTTTTCATGGTGATGTTCGCGCTGCTCTTCTTTGCGCTCTTGACGATGGGCATGTTTAATGCGTCGTTTGTCTTTCTTGGGAATACCGGGCTTTGCGGTACTGTTTTCCTCAGCCATTGTGTGCCTCCTGACACGGCCGTGTCCTTCCTATTCCTGCGCCCCATTAGACCATACGTGCCATAAAGCCACAAGTGAAAAATGGTGTGAGGAGGAGGTGATGATTGTCATAAAGAAATACGGCCGTTGCACAATTTCCAACCGGCGCGTCATTTATTACACTGATGGTGGTAATCGGTAATCGGTAATTGGTAAGCGGTAAGCAGATTACGGATCACGGATTACGCATCACGGATTACGGGCAAATGGAGGTTGTGATGAGTAGACGCCAAACCCATCAACCGCAGGTGGTCGTGCGCGTCAGCCGCGCCGAGTATGAGCAGTTCTTACGCGACAAAACATACATCCCCGACTGCCTGCATCTTAACGGCGCCGGCCTGCCTGACTGTCCGGGCGACTGTGTTATCGGTCTGGTCTGTGTCATGTTTCTTTACACGGACCCCGAACAGGGCGTTGAAGCGGAATGGTTTGCCTGCGCCCCACCAGAGGTTGTGGCTCAATTGACCGGGCGCGCCGAACTGTTTGACGAACCCACCAACGACCGGAAACTGAAATTTCTGGGCTACGCTTATTGAAATAGTTGCTGGTGGCTGGTGGCTGGTTGTTTGCACCAGCCACCAGTCACATTATTTGATTAGCGCATGACTGCGGGTAAATAAGCCTGGGGCGTCAATGATTGCATCGTTTGCCACCATTCCAGCAGGTCTAAGAGCGCCTGAGGTGGATTGGTAGGCGCCGTGTGCCCGGCCTGGTCTAAATCGCTAAGGCCATGACAAGACGTGCAAACCCGCACTTCACCGGGGGCAAAGGTGAGCCAGTAACGTTCACGCACCACACTTTCGCCCTCAGGGTCGGTTAGCTGCCAGGTGAGGGCACGCCCGGCGGGCACAAAGGCGGCCATGGAGCCATCCGAACCAAGCGTGACGCTGCCGGTGGGGCCGGTGTTGGGTGGGTTATAGCCACTGCCGTCGGGCTGTGCCAGCAGGCGACGGCCGTCACGCGGCGTATCCCCACCCCACGTGTAACCCCGAATCTGCAACCCCTGGAAGAATTGCAAATAGCGCACATCATAAATCTGCCCTGGCGCGCCAATGGTTTGCGCGCCGCCAGGCACGCGCAGGTTAAACGGCTGCTGCCGGTCCAGGTCATCACGTGTGGTTACATCCCGGCTGACCACCAGCGCCAGGCCATGCGCGGCCATGAACGCCTGCAATTCGGCCAATGAGACGCCGGCCTGATCAAACATCTGTTGTTCCGGCGCGGGCAGGGTAAAGGTGGGCGGGGTGGGGCGGGAGCGCGGCCGTACCTCCACCGGGTTCAGTTCCCAGAGGACGCCGTTGAACGTGACCATGTTGTCCGGGTCCCAGAAGCTGATCTCTTTGCTGATGCCGCTGGTCAGTGGCGTACTGGCTGCCCATTGGCCGCCGCCGGTCGGGGCGAGCAGTTTCAGGCGGAACTCGTAGCTGGAATTGACGCCGTTGCCCGTTTCATAACCGCTGTCATCGGTGTGGATGGCTAATAGTGTGCCGTCGGAAAGGGGCAGGGGTTCGCGGTAACGGCCGTCGCCATGATCCACATCCGTCGCATACTCCACCACCACCTGGTCAGCGTTCAGCCCCGCCGTCGCCAGCCGGATGATATTCCCGGCTGCATGGGTATAAAACTCCGGCGCATCTACTCCCCAAAAAGTGCCCGGACTGAGCGGGTCTTCCTTGATCTGGAACATATTTAATATCGAGTTGGGGTTCGTGCGGGGATATTGGTTATAAAATTCCACGATATTTGGGTCGTCGCTGATAGCATTGGGAATGTAGCTGTGCAGCTCATGCCGCCCCAAGTGCAGCAAAATTTCGCCATCCGTGCCGTCCTGGTTGATCGTCCAGGGGAAGAAGTGGTTGATGGTGTGACCGACGATGTTGGTGCCGGGCACAGCCTCACGCGGCTCCGGGAAAACTTCGGCGCGGCTGTTCAGGATGGTGGCGTTGGCCGATTCGTCGCTGTAGTTGAAGGAGCCATAGGGTGGGTTGGCCGGATTGTCCCGGTCGGCGTCCGCCTGCTGGTCTTGTTGCAGGTGATCCCATTGGGTGAAAAGGACACGGCCGTCACTATCTATCGTCGGCGTAAAATCCCCCGACGGGGCATGGTTCAGCAGCCGCAAATCACCCGTTGCCGGATTCAGGCTCCACAACCCCGTGTTTGTCGGCGCGGATTCATACTCATCCAACTGCGGATACAGATGCATATGCCCATTGCGCGGCCGGTCAGAAGTAAAAATGATGCGGTCATCCGTGCCATAAATCGGGCTGATATTGTTGAAATTCTCCGGCTGGTTGGGCACTTTGGTGATGACCGGCGTGTCGTTCAGCCCTAGCCCGGTAATTTCGTATAATTGCCAGTAATAGGTTTCCCACTGGTAACGAATCTCCGGCGCGCCAATGACCATACTAAAAATCGCCTTGTTGCCGTCCCAATGCACCGATGGGTCACGCACGGCAATGGCGTTGTCATCCTGAAAACCGGTGACGCCGTACCCGGCGGCTTGCGTCAAATTCTTGAGCGTACCGTCCGGGTAACGAATCCATAGGTCGCCGCCACGCCCCACCGACTGCATTGTCGCCTTGTGATTGCCAAAGGTGGAGCCAATGGTGGTGAAGTCACCGGCAATAGGCAGTTGGGTGACAAAGAGGATGGGATACGCGGTGGTGGGCTGGCCCACGGCGCGGCTGGTGCGGGGCGCGCGGGCGACCAACACGCTGATTAAAATCAAAATAAGTAAGATAATACCGAAACGAACAATCAATCTGAACGTACTTCGTGGGGACATATTCTGCTCCTTACTATTTGTTTGTAGTAGGCGATTTATCGCTCTCAACGCCGCTAAAGCGTCTACTACGAACCAATTGAACGTTCTGCTTATAGCGGATGGAACGGCCACCTGTCAACCGGCTTGCCAGAGGACAGTGGTACTATTGGCGGCATTTGCCCCTGTGTCTGTCCGGTGAGCGCGTTGTAACGTGTTATACTTCTGCCCGTTATGAGTCATAGCCATCATCATCACGACAACCCCTTTTTTAACCGGCAGCGCATCGGAGACCCGGCTTATTTTTACGGCCGTGCCCAATCCGTCGAAAACCTCTATAGCGCCATCGCCACCCGCCAGAGCCGCTCCATCGTCGGCGAACGCAAAATTGGCAAAAGCTCCCTGCTCACGGTTATCTCCTGCCCGGACATGCTGCGCCGGCACGGGTTTGACCCCGCCCAATTCGTTTTTATTTATATGGATTTGGAAGGCATGTCCAACATCGGCTATGACGAATTCTGGCCGGAACTGTTGGATCAAATGGCGTTAGCCCTGCCCGAAAGCCAGGCTGAACTACGGGAGCAGGCTGAAACGCTCTCCCTGCAAGCCGATGCCCGCTTCATGCAGGTGCGCCGTCTGCTGCGCCGTGTGGAACGGGCTGGGCTGCGCGTAGTGCTCATGCTGGATGAATTTGAAAGCCTGGCGACCAACGCCGCCTTTGATGCCAGCTTTTACGGCGAACTGCGCAGCCTGGCGGGTGAATTGGGCGTGACCTACATCACCACCTCCAAGCAGGGTTTGTATGACCTGACCTACCAGTACGCCGACACCCTCTCCTCACCCTTTTTCAACATCTTTTCCGAAGAGCGGTTGAATTTGTTGCCCCGCGAAGAGGCGGTTGAATTGTTAATAGGGTTGTCTGGCAAAGGGGGGCATCGCCCCTTTACCCAGAAAGAGATTGATTTTTGCCTCGATCACGCCGGTCGCCACCCCTTTTTTTTGCAGGTAATTGCTTCCTATCTCTTTGCCGCCCGCGCTGAACCTATTCCCGATGCGGAAGTAGAGGCGCTGGTACTGCGCCGGTTCTTGGCGGAGGCGGAAGACCATTACCGCTATCTGTGGCGGCAGTTGGACGAAGTGGAGCAGGCCAGCCTGCGCCACCTGCACACGGCCGATACCGACAGCCGCCGTGCCTTGCAAGAAAAAGCGCTGGTTGAAGTGACGGATGAGGGGCGATTACGGCCGTTCAGCCGTTCGTTTAGTGAATTTGTGCAGCGGGCAGAAGTGGAACGACGGCCGTCCACCAACTCGCGCACGACTACCAGCACCACTGACCTGACCGGGGCCACGTTGGGTAGCTACCGCGTCCTCTCCATATTGGGCCGGGGTGGTATGGCCGTCGTTTACAAAGGGTACCAACCCTCGCTAGATCGCTACGTGGCGATTAAGGTGATGTCCCGTTCACTGGGCGGCGAAGAATCTTTCATCGAACGTTTCCAGCGCGAGGCGGCCGGTGTGGCCCAACTGCGCCACCAAAACATTGTGCAGATGGTGGATTTTGGCGTGCAGGATGACATCTCCTACATGGTGATGGAGTACATCCAGGGGGAATCGCTGAAGGATTGGCTGCGCCAGTTGCGCGAATTGAACCACCGGCTGCCGCTGGCGGACGCGGTGAAAGTGGTGCGGGATATTGCTGCCGCCCTCGACTACGCCCACGCCCACGGCATCGTCCACCGGGACGTGAAACCGGCCAACATCATGCTGCGGCAGGAGGAGCGGCTGGCGCAATTGACGGGTAATGCGGAGTACACGGCCGTACTCACCGACTTTGGCGTGGCCCGCATGTTAGAAGGGGCGCAGCTCACCGGCACCGGGGCCACCATTGGCACACCCGATTATATGTCGCCGGAACAGGCACACGGCCGTCCGGCCCAGGCCGCCAGCGATATTTACGCCCTGGGCATTGTGCTGTTTGAGATGCTCACCGGGGAACTGCCGTTTACGGCCGACACCCCTGTCGCCCTCCTGCTGCAACACATGCAGGCCACACCGCCCCCGCTCACCGCCAAAGCCCCCCACATCCCCCCCGACCTGGAACTTGTCCTCATGCAAGCCCTGGCCAAAGATCCCGAAAACCGCTACGCCACCGCCGGCCAATTTGCCGCCGCTCTCCAACGCGCTGCCAGAATCTCGAACGGACAATAGATTTCATATGTCTCAAAAGAAGCAAACTGTGTAAAATACGTAAAATGCGATTTTTGAAAGGAGACATGGCACTATGGAAACGATTTACTATGCAGGCAAGACGGAATTAGCCCGTAACACCCGGCAACTCATTCGGGCAGCCCAACGAGGCCAGACGGTGGTCATTGAGCATCACGGCCAGCCAGAAGTGGCTCTTATTGATATTGCGGATTATTACATCCTCCGCGCTGTATCTCACTATCATGCGCACTCCCCGCAAGTGCAAATGGGTAACGGATTGAGTAGTGAAGAAGTGACTGCTCAACCATCATTACAGGCTCAATATGACCTGGTGCTGGCCTACTATTTAGCGGAAGAAATCAGCCTGAGCCGCGCGGCCGAACTGTTAAATTTGCCCTGGCTGGATTTGCGCACACGCTTTTTGCGCCTGGATGTACCTTTGAACACTTCACCGGCCAATCTGATTGAGGCTCAGGCAGATATAGCCAATGCAGCGGCCTGGTTGGAAGAAAATTGACGAACGATGACGAACTCTGGGCCTGTCTTGCTGGACAATACCGTTCTGACAAATTTTGCTCTGGTTGGCTGCCCTGACCAGGCCTTAGAACCGCTGGCTTTATGAATGATCGGTGAAATATGGAGGTGAATACAATGACTTTTGATGTGATTCTACAGAAGCGTATGAATGATGGCTACACAGCCCGACCTTTGTTGTGGCCGGATTCAACGGTTTATGGGACAACTGAACAAGAAGCTCTGGAACGTGTGCGTGCCTTGATTCGTGATTTACTTGAACAAACCCAATTTGTGCAAGTAGACATTGAGACGTCTGAAACGCAAAAGGACAATCCCTGGATAGCTAAGGCTGGTATGTTTGCCGATGATCCTACCTGGGATGATTTTCTCCAGGCAATGACAGATTACCGTCGTCAATTAGATGAAGAACAAGCCGCAGAGCCAACATGAAATATGTGCTTGATACTGACCACGTTACATTACATCAACGCAACCATCCCCAGGTTGTAGGTAGGATTCGAGAGTGTATGCCAGATGATTTGGCGATCACAGTTATTACTGTTCAAGAGCAAATGCGCGGCCGTCTAGCAGAAGTCAGCCGTGCAAAGAGTGATTTGCATGTTGCCTATGCTCAATTGCAAGCTACGGTGGACTATTTCTGCGGCTTGACCGTTCTGGTTTTTGACACGGACGCCCAACAACAGTTTCGGCAGCTTCAGTCGCAAAAGATTCGTATTCGTATTGGTACACTCGATTTACGCATCGCGGCGATTGCTTTGAGCCAAAACGTGACGCTTATTACTCGAAACCGACGCAATTTCGAGCAGGTACCTGCATTAAAGATTGAGGATTGGTCCCAATCTATTGCTAATTGAGGATGCTTTGATTCGGCGGGCGATTGTTGTGGGCATTTTGGGCGGGATTATTCTCAGCCTGGCGGGGTTGTACCCGATTGCCGGGCTGCTGGCGCCGTTGTGGTTGGCGGGGTGGGTAAGACCGGCGCCTGATGATCTCTCACACGGGGTTTTGTTGATGGCGTCGGCGGCGTTGGCGGTGCCGACGTTTTTGCTTATTGGGTTTGTGGCCGCACGGCCGTCGCGCGGTTGGCGTGAAGGGGCGAAGGCAGGCATGGTGGCCGGTCTGGCCGCCGCCGGTTTGTGTTATTTCACCCTCATCTTGCCGGTAAACACCCTGATCGCCTATGGCACGGTTGGCGCTTTCATGGATGTGCTGGTGGATTCTTTTATGCCGCCGCCCCACGTGCTGCGCAATTACGTCATTTCTTTTGAAAATGCCGCTTTTCAAGGGGAGGTTGTATTGGTGGGTGCGGCCTGTTTTTGGGGAGCGCAAGGCGCCTGGGTGGGCTGGCGACGGCGCAAAGAGCCACGCCCGGCACGGCCGTCCCTCTTTGCCCTTATCCAACAAGGTGAACACCCCAAACGGTACTTTGCCGGGGATGAAACGGCCGTGTGGACGGGCATTCTCGTCGGGCTGGTGGTGGCGGCGTTGACGGCCGTGACCCTCTCTGGCTGGTCTTACCTGGTCTATTCGGACTGGCCGGAATTGATGGCCGCCTTGCAAGAAAGCCACAGCGGGATCATCGCCTCCGACTCATTAGGCGGTGTGGCCGGGCTACTCTCGCCGCTGTTGGGCATTGCCTTCATCGCTTTTGGCGCGGCCGTCATCGGCCTGATCAAAAACCCCCCCAACTGGTTCCGGGCGCGATTCTGGGGCGTGGTGGTGGCCGGGATCGCCATTTCCCTGGCTCTGCACGCGGTGGCCTTGCGCCTCTTTTACTTCAACCTGGGTCTCTCTCCATTTTGGGTGTTGCGCGAGCGTGCCCATGCCCTGGATCCCCAAACCATCGCCGATATTACCAACTTCATGCAAGCGATTGAAATGGGTTTTAGCGATCCCGCGTTTGTGTTGGGCGCGGTACTATTTTTCCCCTGGGTGATGCTGCTGTCGGCGCTGCTGGTGGGGGTGATTGTGGGCGGTTTGCAGGCGATCATTTATGTGCCCATCCTGTCCATGATACGCAAACGGCCGGTGGACAAAGCCATCCTGGCGCAGCGCCATCTCAAGAGTGACTCCAATGACATTTTACCAGCTGTGTACACCCTGTTCACAAAGGATGAGCAGGCGTATGATGTGCTGGCGCAGGTGGCGGCCTGCACCACGAGGCGGCTGCCGGATGTGTCCCGTTTTGCTGCCGCTTACCATACCTTGGGTACCAGCAAAAAGGAAGAAGAGTACACAGCCACCATTGCCGACCTCAGCCAGACGTTGACGGCCAACCGGCAGTGGCGCTGGGCGCTCGATTTTGCCGGGGCATACCAGACATTGCATCAGGTGATGAGTGCCCGCTCGCTGGAGCAGATTCTCAAAATTGAGCCGCCGCCGGCGCCGCACACCTCCTCGCTGCCGCCGCTGGTAGTGAAAAGCCAGCAGCGCATTGGCCGGGTTGTGTTGGAATTGAAGAAGGTGGAGCGCACCGATGATTTGCCCACCAAGCTGATTTTTCTGGAGAACGCGCTGGCGGCTATTCACGAGGCGCAGACATTTGTGGAGAAGGGGTTTGCCGACCCGGAGTGCTGGCCGACGCCGCTACCACAGACCAGCGCCTTGCAGGTTTCGCTAAAACATTGGGAGGAGATCGTACTCACGGCCGTAAAACGCCTGAAAGGGCGCGCCGACATCCTTTCCAGCCTCAAATTAAATCACACCACTTACCTGCCAGAACTGCCGCTGCCGGTGTCTGTGCGCAATCAGGGATTAAACGTGGCCCAGCAGGTGCGGGTCAAGCTGCTGCCCGGTGATGATTATGATTTGCTGGGCGTGAAGAGCGAAGGGTTTATTGAAATTTTGTCGCCGGGAGAAGAGCGGGCACTCAACCTGCTGATCATGCCCCGTGAAGGTGCGCCGCGGGTGCGGGTGGCCTGGGAAGTGGTGTATGACGACGCGGTGAATGACCAGCGCCGGGTGGCGTTTGGCGATAAGGTGGAGTTTGTGGAATCGGAACGGCCGTTTACCCGCGTTTTCCCCATCCCCTACGTCACCGGCACGCCGCTGAAAACGGATGATGTCTTTGTGGGACGGGAGGATGTGTTTGGTTTTGTGCAGGAGATGTTGGTGGGGGCGCACCAGAACAATGTGGTCATCTTGCATGGGCAGCGGCGCACCGGCAAGACCTCGGTGTTGTACCGTCTGCCGCATCTGTTGGCGTATACCCATTACGCCGTGCTGATTGATATGCAGGGCAAACCGGCGCGGGGGGAAGCGGAATTTTTGTACGCCATTGCCGACGATATTGTGTTTACGCTGGAAGATCAGGGCATTTCCGTCGAACTGCCGCCGCGCGCCGATTTTGAAGAGAATCCCGAATTTTTCTTCACTTCCCGCTTTATACGCGGGCTAAAACCACATCTCAATGGCAAAAATTTATTGTTGATGTTTGACGAGTTTGAAGAGTTGCAGCGGCGGGTGGAAGACGGCCGTTTGCAGCCCGAAATCTTCCACTTTTTGCGCAATCTGATGCAGCATGACAGTCAGGTGGACTTTATTTTTGCCGGGACGCACAAGCTGGAAGAGTTGGGCGCGGATTATTGGTCAGCGTTGTTCAACATTGCTGCTTACCGCCCCATCACCTTTTTGCGCCCCACCGAAATGCGCCGCCTGATTTTGGAGCCGATCAAACAGTACAGCACGGAGTATGATCCGCTGGCAGTGGAGCGCATCATTAGCGTCACCGCCGGGCATCCCTACTTTGCCCAACTGCTGCTGCACGAGATGATGGTGTACCACAATGAGATGAAGGCGTCTTACCTGACGGCCGTAGACGTAGACCAGGTGATTGACCGCATCATTGGCCGGGGGGAGGCGCATTTTCGCTACATCTGGGATGAATCCAGCGAGGAAGAGCGGCAGGTGCTACAGGGCATGGCCGAGTTGCTGGTCAGCGCCGAAGGGGTGACGGCCAAAGATTTGCGCGCCTTCCTCACCGAACGCGGCCTGAATTCCGCCGACCGCTGGAAAGCGGCGCTGACCAGCCTGGAAAACCGAGACATCCTGTCCCGCAACGATGCCAAAAGCCCGCTCTATCGCTTTCATGTGGATTTGATCCGGTTGTGGGTGGAACGCACACGGCCGTCGCTGTAAAGAGTAGATACACGGATAACGCGGATGAGACGGATGCTCACGGATTTGGCTCTTTGGGATTTCGTGGGGTTTGGCGTGAAACGTGAAACGTGATGTCTCTCTGGTCACGTTTCACGTTTCACGGGTTGTCAACCCCCTGAATTCCTGAAGACCTACGGATTTTTTCATTCATCCGTGAAAATCCGTCTCATCCGTTTAATCTGTGTACCCATATGTCAGGGTTCTGGTCGTAAGATAGCCGGTAAATAGATCAGGTAGGTGGGGGCTATCACGGCCGTCGCGGTGGTTACCAGCGTTACATTGTCGGTGACGGCGGGGTTGTTGCCAGACACGGCCGTCACCGTGGTCACATTTATCTCACCATTGGCGGCGGTGGTGGGCACATGCACCGTTACCAGCACTGCCTCCCTGGCTCCGGCAGCCAACATGATATTGCTGGCGGAAAGATCACCTAACCAGCCATTGTCATTGGCGGTGCTCAAGGAAAAGGTGTCTGTGGTATTGCCGGTGTTGCTGATGCTCAGGGTATACGTGACGGCGCTGCCCGGCGCACCTGACGCTGCCTGGTCTGGCGAAAGGGTGACGCCACTGCTCTCCACCACCAGGGTGGGCGCCACACACCACTGCACCAATGTGCCTGACTGACCGGAGGCTGCATCAGAAACATTAAGCGTCCAACTGCCACCGATGTCCAGGCCATCAAAAGCCGCCAATAGGCCGGTATGGGGTGGGTCGCCGCCCACCCGGTCGCCAAAAATGGCCGGGGCATTGGCACACTGTGTTTCGATATTGCCATGTGGCCCTTCGTCGTTGACGGTCACGTCAATGTCATCACCAGGGCAGCCAAAGCCGCTGGTGGTGTGGCCCGGACGGTCAATAATGGTAACGGCCGTGCCATTGTGACTGACGGTGAAGATCAGGTCGCCTACCCAGGGGTGGGTGGCATTAACCATGATGTCCATATCCAGAATAGCGCCGCTGATAGGAATGGTGATGGTGCCATTGACCCCTGCCGGATTATTGTCGGGGATGGGCGCCTGGGGTGTGGCGCAAATAATGTTGGCAGTGGTGAAGCTGAATGCCGTAGAAGCAGGGCTGCTGCCGCAGGAGTTCACGGCCGTTACCCGCCAGTAATGCCCGGTATCAGGCGCCAAAGCCACTGCCACGTTATGGGTGGTGGTTTGTTCATCGGCCATGTAGACAATGCTGCTAAAGGTGGCATCCGTGGCAATTTCTATATGGTAATGGCTGGTGTTGGCCGTAGGATTCCAGATCAGAGTGGGTGAGGTTGGTACGTTGCTGCTGCCATCTGGGGGTGCGGTCAACACGGGGGCCGCATCGGGGGCGCCTGCCAGCATAGTGAGGTCAACCGTAAGGGTATCGGTCACAGTGCCATCACCCCCCAGAATATTGAGGGTGTAGCTGCCTGCGGCCACTGCTCCCGTGTTGGCAATGGTCAATTCGGTGGTAGCGGGCACGGCCGTGACCGGATTCGGCTCAAAAGATGCTGAAGAAGGGGCCGGGTTGCCTGTGGCGCTCAGGGTCACAGGCGGTCTGAACGCTTCGCCCACGCCAACGGTGTAAACGGCCGTCTCCCCCTGGCAAATATCCTGTGAAGTGGGGGTCACATCCAGCCCCTGGCAGAACAAGGGCGTATCAAACGCGGCTGTGCCATCATTGGTGTTGTTCGGGCTGCCCTGGCTGGCGCTAAAGCCCAATCCCCGTTTGGCAAAGGCCGCCCAGATGGGGCATTGGTTTTCCCCACCGGTCAGGGCCATGTCAGCATTGAGGATGGCGTTACGGCCGTCTACAAACCCTGGCCCACAAGGCGTCAGATTCAGCGCCTCTGTGACCAGCGCATGGGCCAGTTGATTGCCAGACCACGTGTTGACCGGCGGATCGGGTGGGTACAGGTCTTCGTCAAAACCGTGCGCGTTAATCAACGCCCAGTTCATTTCCCACAACATCGTCGCCCACACAAACCCCACACCATGCGCCCCCACAACGCCCGGCAAATCGGCATAGGTATAGCTGTTGACTGTCATGTCGGTGGTGTAAGGGGCCGGGCGGAGACCGCCCCCCGTGGGTGGTTGATTCAAGACATACGTGCCGATTCCCCGTTGGTCTGCGCCCAGATCGCCATTTTCCATGGTCATGATGAGCGCCTGCCAGTCGGCCCACCCTTCCAGCATCGCCTCGGCGTTGTTCAGGCAGCTCACATTACTGGGGCCGCCAACCATACGGCTGGCAATGCCATGCCCATATTCGTGGGCGACAATGCCGTTGTCCAGAGCGCCATCTCTTTGGGGCGTAGCAGCCGTCCAGACGCACATCTGCATACGTGGGTTTGCGCCATCCGGCGGCGTGGCAAAATTACCACAATTTGTGCCCATGCCGTCCTGCGCTTCGGCATTCACATAGTCACTGCCCAGGCCACCATTATCGTAATTGTTTTCCTGGAAGTTGCCATGTATTTCGTCAAAACCATAGCGGTAGCTGACATCGTGCATCAGGTTGTTCCAGTGAAACAGGTTGGTCACAGAGGCGGGGCGATAGGCGCCGGGTGGTTGGGTCAGGTCTAGCGGAAAGTCAAAATCCAGGTCGGGGCCGCCATCGGGGCTGGAGCCAGGGTCAGGGATGCCGTTGCCGTCAATGTCGGTGTAGGCGTGGACGTTGTTGCCCTGGGTAGTGGTGAATTCGGGGCCGGTCACGCCGTCGGTGTCATGCCAGCCAAAGGGGGAACCAATGGCATCGGCGGGCTGGTCTTGCAGGGTACGGCCGTCGGCCGGCGCGGGCGGGGACGCATGGCTGGGGCTTTCCACCGGCAGGTGAAACACGCGATAGCTGCTGCCATCGGCTACGGGCGTGGGGGCATAAAACACGGGTTGATCGCCATGCAAATCGCCGCCTTCAGGAAGTTCAAAATGGTCATACACCACCCAATCATTTTGGGACAAGATGTCGCCCGTATTGGCGTCTACCCGCACGTTCCACCAATGTAAACCATCAAGCTGGTAGATGATGACATTCCAGGCTAACCGCACTTCATTGCCCGATGCGTCATACACCAGTCTGGCAGGGATGGGATTTTGGGAGATACCATCTGCGTTAAACACCGTTTCTTGAGCCGCGCCACTTGCTCGTTCGATGGTTTGTAGGGGTGTTTGCAGCGGCAGTCCCAAATGGGCGGCGGCGGTCTGCACGGCCTGTGCGGCGGTGATGCTGGCAGTTCTGTCCGAAACAGCGCCAGCCAGGTCAGAGACAAACCGGTTGCCTATCGCCAACACATCACCATGGGGCATCACACTGATATTGATGAGGCCATTAAAAACGGCAATACCGTCTAACTGCTGTTCCAGGTAAACGGCCGTGACGCCGCTGAGACGGCTGACCGTTACGTCCGTCACGTTGACTTCGGCCAGATCGGCCGCCGTCAGCCCCCAAACGTCCCTGTTTTGTTCCAGGTGTGCCAGGGCAATGGAAAGAGCGTCTGAGTTGGCGTTTTGCCTGGCAGTGCTGCCCGGTTGTTGGCCGGGCTGGGCAGGGGTGGTGAATACCAGGGCGGTGAGTAAAAGCCCCATCACGGCAGCAATCATGGTTGTGAATCGGGTCATGGTCGTTTGCCTCCTGATTAATGCCACGATTGTAATGGTAAAAACCACACTATGCAGATGATTACAAAACGGCCGTGACAGGGGGCTTGTGAGAGTTTTGTGAGACGGCCGTATTACACTCCACATCGGTAATCGGTAAATGGTGACCGGTTATCGGTGGGTGCATATGGATGAACAACAAGATACCGGCGTGATGTCCCAATTTGAAAAGGAGGCACACTCCTTTGTCATCCGCATCTGGAAGGAAAATCGGGAGGATGGCGTAACACCTGTGCCTGATGCGCCCATCTGGCGCGGCTGGATTCGCCATGTGCAATCTGACCGCCAGTATTACTTCACCGACACTGCCGAGATCAGCCGTATTGTCGCCCGTTATACCACCCAGGATGCCGAACTCGACAACCTGTTTGAACCCATCCAGAAGGGGGCGCGAGGCGCGTGATGATCCGCGAAGGCGTTTACGAAGAGGCGCAAATTGGCTTTCCAGACAGCCAGACGCAATTGTTGGCCGGGCTGGCGGTGGTGGACTTGCGTGTGCGCTGGGCGGTGGCGCGGGCGCGGGCCAATGGCTTGAATCCGCAGGATGAATTTCGTGGCCTCTACATTTCCGATGACCAGATTACCGAACTATTGGGTTTTGACATCGGCCAGCATCTCTGGTCGGCCAACGGGCATGGCGTGAATGGTCATGGGGCGAACGGACACAGTCCCCATCCCGGCGCGCCTTGGCCGGAACAGATTGCTCGTGCCCGTTCGCAGTGGCAGGCGCAAACCCGCGCCGCCCGTGAAGCCGGGGTGGTGATGCGTCTGGATGAATTGACCCAGGCATTCAGCCTGACCCTGGAAGAAGTGGAGGCGTTTTTGCTGGCGCTGGCCCCGGAAATTGACCCCCGTTATGCCCAGATTTACGCTTATTTGCAGGATGATGTGACCCGCAAACGGCCGTCCGTAGACCTCCTCCTCAACCTGCTCACCGACAACTTTAGCCACAAGTTGCAGCAGCGGCGGCTCTTGGGCGACAACGGCCGTCTCCTGCAAACCCGCCTCCTGCAACGCGAAGGGGATAAAGAGTTCCTGGCACAAACAGTACGGCCGTATCCGCACCTCATCGAATTTTTGTTAGACGATGACCAGCTTGACCCCAGGCTCAATGGGTTAGCCCGTCTATGGCCTGCTGCCCAAACATCCTTGCGCCGCCTGTCACCGGAATTTGAGGCCCGCCTGACGCAGGTGTATGAGGGGTTGGCGCAGCCACCTTTTTTTGCTTTTTACGGCGGTTACGGCACGGGACGGCAGGAAGCGGCCCTGAAGCTGGCCGAATTTTGTGGGCAACCCTTGTTAACGGCTAACCTGGCGGCCATGGCTGCCCAGGAAGATGAACGAGAGGAACTATTGCGCCGGGTGCTGCGTGACGGCCGTCTCTACCAGGCTACCCTCTACCTCACCCACTGGCAGGTGGTCTTGCAAGACGGCCGTCCGCCCCAATCCCTCTTTGCTGACCTGCTGGCCTACCCCCATACCGTCATCCTTGCCAGTGAAACGGAATGGCAGCCGGCCAACGTCTGGCGGCAGCGCCCTATTTTTGCCGTGACATTTCCCACGCCTGACTTTGACGGCCGTCTGGCCATTTGGCAGGCGCACCTGGGGCAGCAAGACGGGTTGGATTTAACGGCCGTTGCCACCTACTTCCGCTTCTCCCCCGGCCAGATTGAAGACGCCATCGCCACCGCCCATGACCTGGCCCGTTGGCGCGGCGAGCCATTGACCACCGCCGACCTCTTTGCCGCCAGCCGCGCCCATTCCAACCAAAACCTGGCCACACTGGCGGCCAAAATCCAGCCACGCTACACCTGGGATGACATTGTGCTGCCCCCCGACACCCTCAACCAACTGCGCGAAATGGTCAATACCGTACGCCAGCGCCCCACCGTCTACGGCGAATGGGGCTTCGACCGCAAACTGGCCTTGGGCAAAGGGCTGAGCGCCCTTTTTGCCGGAGAATCGGGCACCGGCAAAACGATGGCCGCGGACATTATGGCCGGGGAATTGGGGCTGGATTTATACAAGGTAGACCTTTCCACCCTGGTCAGCAAATACATCGGCGAGACGGAGAAAAATCTGGACCACATCTTCACCGAAGCCGCCACCAGCAACGCCATCCTCTTTTTTGACGAGGCCGACGCCATTTTTGGCAAACGTTCGGAAGTGAAAGACAGCCACGACCGCTACGCCAACATCGAAATCAGCTACCTCTTGCAGCGGATGGAAGCGTATGACGGTGTGGTCATTCTGGCCACCAATCTCCGCGCCAATCTAGACGAGGCGTTCACCCGCCGCTTGCACTTTGCCATCGAATTCCCCTTCCCAGAAGCGGCCGACCGTGAAGAAATCTGGCGCGTCAACTTCCCGGCGGAAACGCCCATCGCCCCGGATGTGAACTGGTCGTTGCTGGCGCAGCGTTACCCGTTAGCCGGTGGCAACATTCGCAATATCATCCTGGCTGCCGCGTTCCTGGCTGCTGAACAAGGCCAGCACGTGGGTATGCCCCACCTGCTGCACGCCGCCCGCCGGGAGTATCAGAAGATTGGCCGGTTGATTGATGATCGGTTATTCACAATGCCTGTGACTGGATATTGAGCTATTAGGATATTGAGATAGTGGCAGCACCCCAATATCTCAAATATCCCAATAGCTTTTTTGGAGGACACCATGCCATCTGAACACGCTTTTGAAGATAAGGGAAAGGTGAAGCCAAAACCGGCAGTGGAGACGCAATCCCCCCAAAAGGAGAACGCCCCCGTTTCGGCAGATCCATTAGCGGGGCGGCTGGATGCCACGGCCGTACAGCACATGCAGCAAACGGTGGGCAACACGGCCGTGCAGCGATTCCTGGCCCAACGCAGCGGTAGCGGCCCCACCGAACTGGACGACGACACCGCCAGCGCCATCAACCAGCAGCGCGGCAGCGGCCATAGTCTGGACGATGGCATGGCCGCCAAAGCCGGGGCCACCATGGGCCAGGATTTCAGCGGCGTCAAAATCCACACCGACAGCCAATCCGACCAACTCTCCCACCAACTCGGCGCCAAAGCCTTCACCACCGGCAACGACATCTTCTTCCGCGCTGGCGAATACAATCCCGCCAGCAGCGAAGGCCAGACCCTCATCGCCCACGAACTCACCCATGTGGTGCAGCAAGGCGCGTCGGCCCCATCTGTCCAGGGCAAAATGGCCGTCAACGACCCCAACGACCAGTATGAGGCCGAAGCCGACCACGTCGCCGAAACCGTCATGGCCCAACCCGACAACATCCAGCGCGAAGCCGAAGAAGACGAACTGCAAATGCAGGAAGTAGAGGAAGAAGAGCCGGTTCAGGCTCAAGAAGAGGAAGAACCGATTCAAGCCCAGGAGGAAGAAGACGAGTTGCAACTGCAAGAAGAGGAAGAAGAACTGGCCCAGGCGCAAGAGATGGAAGAAGAGGAGTTGGTTGCGTAATGGAGTAATTAGGTAATTGCCCAATTACCCAATTACGAAGGTCTTTCACCATGCTCGCCGATCTGGACGAATCCATCAAAAAACTACTCGTCGCCGAGATTCCCATTAAAAATGGGGAGATTGACGTAAAGTTTGACCAGCCCAAGCGCGAATGGAGCGCCAAACTGGCCAAACCAACCATCAACTTCTTCCTCTATGACGTGCGCGAAAACGTGGTGTTGCGCCAGCACCAATGGGAGCAAATCAAACAAAACGGCGGGCCGCATCTTGATCTGGCGCATCTAAAACGCACCCCCTTCCGCGTGGACTGTTATTACATGATCACCACCTGGGCCGCCGAACCAGATGACGAACACCGGCTGCTCTCCCGCGTCCTTATGGCCCTGTTCCGCAACCCTATCCTGGAAGATACGTTTTTGGTCGGTGATATGCAGGGGCAGGCGTTTGAAATTCAGGGGCGCGTGGCCAGCCATGATAAGCTGACCAATCCGGCCGAGGTCTGGAGCGCCCTGGATAATGAGATGCGCCCCAGCATCTCCTACCTGGTCACAGTGGCCATGGATCCCTGGCAAGAAGTCACCGGGCCGCCGGTACGCACCTTTACCATGCGCACCGGGCTGTCTCCTGACCCGCGCCAGAGCGCGTTGGAACCGGGCACGAGCATGGCCGCCGAGGCGCTTTATATTGGTGGCTACGTGCTGCAAAAGGGAGAGCCGCAGCCGGGCATTCGCGTGGAGATTCGTGAGCGGGGATTGGTGGATAGGACGGATAGCGACGGCCGTTTCCGCCTGGGTGGTCTACTCGAAGGCAATTACACCCTGGTCGCCACCCCCGAAACCGGCAAGCCTAAAGAGCTCAAAATCACCGTTCCCAACACCAAAGGCAACTACGACATTGAACTATAGCCCCGTTCGTAGTCGGCGATTTATCGCCATTTGACGGCGATTCATCGCCGAATACGAACAGAGGCAGGAGAAATAATCGAAATGAAACCCCACAACCTCATCCAAAATCGCGCCCCGCCTGGCCCATAATCCGTGACCCGTAAGCCGTAATCGAACTTCGGTTTACGAAATACGGATTACGGTTCACGCATTACGCATTACGTTTTATGTATTATGGCGGCCTGGTTCACCCAACCAGCCCCACGTTCACAAGGAGAATGAAATATGGCTGTAGCATACGCAACTCCTGGTGTCTATGTTGAACAGGTAGACAAAGGCACCAAGCCCATTGAGGCGGCGGGAACCTCCATCACCGCCTTTTTGGGCATCACAGCCGAAGCCAGCATCAAGTCCATCAACGACAAGGGCGAAGAAGTGCACTCCTCCGTTTTGGGGCGCGCCATGCTTGTCACCAACTGGACGCAGTATACCAACATCTTTGGCGGATTCGTCGAAGGCGCGTATATGCCCGATGCGGTTTACGGCTACTTTAACAACGGCGGTGGCCCCTGTTACGTCACCAGCCTGCGCGCCATCACCGAGATGCCCAAGCCCAAAGCCAAACCCGCGCCGCGCAAACCGGCCGGCAAAGCGGATGAGGCCCCGGCCGAGGGTGGCGACGCGACGGCAGCGGAACCAGAACCCAGCTTCGGTCCGCTGACGGCCAAAGAGTTCATCGGTGATGTGTCCGAACGCACCGGCATCAATGGGTTGGAAGCGTTCAGCAACATCAGCCTGCTGGTTTGCCCGGATGTATTCTATGGGTACGATGGTTCCGAAGAGGCCAAAAAGCGCGTCAAGCAAGTGCAAACGGCGATGATCGCCCACTGCGAAAACATGCAGTACCGCTTTGCCTTGTTGGACACGCCGCCCGGCCTCAGCGCCCAAGACGCCCGCGACTGGCGTTACTACGTCAACTTCGATACTTCCTATGCCGCTATGTATTACCCCTGGATCGAAGTGGCCGACCTGAGCGACAGCCCACAAAACAGCAAGTTTGTGCCCCCCAGCGGCCATGTTGTAGGCATTTACAACCGCACCGACGCCGAACGCGGCGTTCACAAAGCCCCGGCCAACGAAGTGATCCTGGGCGCCACCAACCTGGAAATTGACCTGACCAAAGGCGAACAGGACACGCTCAACCCTATTGGCGTGAACTGCATCCGCTCCTTCCCCGGTCGTGGGATTCGCGTGTGGGGTGCGCGTACTCTCAGCAGCGATGGCTCATGGCGTTACATCAACGTGCGCCGCCTGTTCAGCCAGGTGGGGCAATCGCTGGATATGGGTTTGCAGTGGGTGGTGTTTGAACCCAACGATAGCAACCTGTGGGCGCGGGTACGGCGGGACATTGTGGCTTTCTTGCGCGTGGTCTGGCGCAGTGGGGCGCTGTTTGGGGCCACCCCAGAGCAGGCGTTCTACGTGAAGTGCGACGAGGAGTTGAACCCGCACGAAATCCGTGATCTGGGGCAGCTTATCATTGAAGTCGGCATGGCGCCGGTGAAACCGGCCGAATTCGTGATCTTGCGTCTGAGCCAGTGGGCCGGCGCGGATGCGGAAGCGTAGCGGGAATTATGAAGGATGAATTATGAATTATGAACGGCTGACCCGTCAGCTTTCATAATTCATAATTCCTAATTCTTAATTCCTCCTGATAAGGAGAAATGCAATGGCAGATCGTGAAGACCCCCTTGTTGGTTTTCATTTCGGCGTGGAAATTCAAGGTGTTATTACCGGTTATTTCACCGAATGTTCCGGTTTAGGCTCAGAACAGGAAATTGTGGAGCATAAGGTGATCACCGAAAGCGGCCAGGAGGTGGTGATGAAACTGCCCGGCCGGTTGAAGTGGGAAAATATTACCTTGAAGCGGGGCATTACCAGCAGCATGGACATCTGGAACTGGCGCAAGCAGGTGGAAGATGGCAATGTGGACGCGGCCCGCCACAATGGGTCGGTGGTGATGTATAACCAGCAGTTAGCGCCAGTGGCGCGCTGGAATTTTGAAAATGCGTGGCCGGTGAAGGTGAGTGGCCCGCAGCCGAAAGCGGACAGCAACGAGATTGGCGTGGAAGAATTGACGATTGCGCATGAGTATATTGTGCGCGTACAGTAGGGTGTAATTGGGTAATTGGGTAATTTCGTAATTGCCCAATTACCCAATTAGCCAATTACTCATTATGCAGACCGAAGTGGAATTTTATCTCCCCAGGGGTTATGTGGATGCGGCGGGTATGGTGCATCAATACGGCCGTATGCGCCTGGCGCTGGCGATGGATGAGATAGAAGCGATGAATGACCCCCGTGTACGGGCGAATGAATCGTATCTGCCGGTGCTGTTGTTGAGCCGGGTGGTGACGCAGATAGGGACGCTCACGGCCGTGACCCCCGACCTGATTGCCCATCTTTTTGCCGCTGACTTGGCCTACCTGCAAGAACTATACTTGCGGTTTAACAGCAGCGAATACGTCGCCATTGGCGCTGTCTGCCCGGCCTGCCAGACGGCGTTTCAGGTGCAGGTAGCGCCGCTGGGGATGAGGGGATGATGGGGTGACTAGGTGATCCTCAGTTTCCCGATTGCCCGATTACGGATTACTGACTATGGCCGAGACACAATCAACCACACAACAAGAAACAAAAGGCAAACTGACGCCGGAACAGGTGCGGCAGGTAGCTGAGGCAGTGCTGGCCTTGTGGCGGCGTGACCTGGCAGTGGAACGAGAGAGACAACGATATGGCCAACGATAGATTAGCGACCGATGCCCTGCGCAAAACGGCCGTGCCCGCTTTCCGCTTTGTGGTGGAAATTGGCGGCACGCCCCAGGCCGCCTTCACCGAATGCACGTTGCCCATGATTGAGTGGGAGATGGAAGAGGTGAAGGAAGGGGGGCTAAACACCTATACCCACATGCTGCCCGGCCGGCGTAAAGCGGCCAAAATGACGCTAAAAAATGGCGTGGGCAGCGGCGAAATATATAACTGGTGCCTGAAGCAGATGGGCGAAACATTTGAACGTAAACAGGTGACGGTGTCCCTGATGGATTCGATGAAACAGAAGGTGATGAGCTGGACATTGGCGGGTGCGTACCCGCTGAAATGGACCGGCCCCCAGCTAAAATCCAGCGATAACAGTGTGGCCATTCAATCGCTGGAACTGGCCTGTGATGAAGTGACGGTAGCGACAGGGTGATAGTGGCTGGTGGCTAGTGGTTGGTGAGATGACCAGCCACTAGCCACCAGCCACCAGCAATAGACAAAATGGCTGAGAATAGATTAACGCGGGCAAATCCTTTGGCGAACCGGGCGCGGCGATATGCGGGCATGTCGGTTATTTTTTGCCAGGAAGAAGCGGGGAGCGGCACGGCCACACCTGCCAGCGGTCCGGTGGTGCCTGGTTTTTTGTGGACGCCAGAACTATGGGCCAACAGGGCGGAAGCGGCCACGGCCGTCAGTGAAGCCACGGCCGTACCCAACCCCCCCACACCAACAATTCAACGCCAGCCAGAATCTTCCCCGATTGGCTCGACAATTTCCGCGCCTGTAGAGTCGCCGGCAATGGAAGCGGCTAGAGTAGCGGCGCCACCGGCCACAGCGCCAGCGGCCGTAACCCCCATGCCGACTTTGGCGGAACCAACCCCCACCGCAGCGGTTACAGCGCCCGCGCTGTCTGTGCCGCGACACGTTGCGGGGCCGGAGCCAACCTCCGTGCAACTTATGCCCTCAGATACCACAACACCGGGGCTGGCAACGACCGTTCCGGTATCAGAACCGAATGCGCCCAAAGCTGTTGCTGCGCCTCCGACCGGGAAGCCACCCTCTCTCTTGGGCCGCATGGGGCAGCGACTGGGCCGCCTTGTCTCACGACCACAGCCGACGGCCATACCACCATCGTTTAGCCCAACCACCAGGGCAGAAATGGCGGCGGACACGGCCGTGCCCACCGCTCCTGTTCCCACACCGTCACCAACCGCAATGCCCGTGCCTGCCTCCGTACAGCGGCAACCAGCAGACGGCGAATCGGATTTAGCGGTAACGGCTGTGCCGTTTGTTGCCCCTGCACCTGCCGCGCCACCTGCGCCAGAAAAGACCGCCATACCAACGGCCGTTTCCCCAACGCCGGTACAACGACAATCAGAAACATCGGCCATGGCTACGGCCGTGCCGCCCACCGCACCAGCCCCGCTACAGCGACAACCAGAGGCCCCGATTGTGCCCACTTTTTCTGACGCGCCGCCGACCGTACCGGCCCCGGTAATACCTCAGCCAGAAACGGCCGTGATGCCCCCCGTCAGTACGTCAGGATTGGCGACGGCCGTGCCCCCCACTGTAGCGCCCTCGATACAACGCCAACCAGAAATGCCGCCGGTAGCGCCTGGGCAATTTATTGCCCCTGCTTCACCGGCGACAACAGGTAGTGTACCATCTCCGGCTGCCACTCCGTTGCCACCGGCCGTTGCTGCTCCCGCGCCGGTCATACCGGCTGCGCCAATGGGCACGGTTTCAGCTACATCTATTGTGCCTACGGCGCCCGCTATGCCCACAGCGCCCGCTGGTCTGACAGCGCCTGCGCCCTTACCAGCGCAGCCATCGGCGATACAACCGCCGGCAGCAGTTCAACCGTTTGTCACGTCGCCCGCCCCGGTGCAGCGACAGCCCGAAGCCGCGCCGTCATCGTCAGAAGAAGACCGCAACTGGCGGCGTCTGGAGACGATCATGCGGCGGCATAAGGAGCAAGCAGCGGCGCAGGCAGCGGTTGAGGGGGGAACAGCAATGCCGCTACCGCCAACCGGCAGCGAGCCGCCATTGCCCTCATTTGCCCGTCCTAAGCCGGCGGCCAAACCAGCGCCAGGCACAGTTAGCCGCCAACCGGCAGCGCCGCCGCGTGAAACGCCCATGGTGGCGGTGGCCCGTGGTCGAGCGCCAAGCTCAGCCCCGGTCATATCGGCCCCAACCACACCACCGGCCAAACCGGTCGCACTGCCAACAGAAACAACGATGGTTTCGCCTGCTGCGTCGTTATCCGCCGCGCCGTCTGTTTTGCGGACCGAAACCGCTGCTGACACCTTGCTGGCAGCCCCCACAGAAACCGTGCCGCCCGGCAGTGGCGGGGCCGAGCCGGTAGCCAAGGAACCGCTGCTGGCCGATACGCCATTGCAAGCGGTTTGGCCGGTGCAAACGGTGCAGCGCACGGAAGCGCCCGCTGTTACACCCCCGCCCGCACCCGCCAGCCCATTCCCCACGCCCACCGAGCCGCCGGTACGCCCCCCCACGCCGCAGGATTTTTGGGTGGAAGAGCGATTGGCAGCCGTGCCGCCGGGAATGCCTACCGATTCATCGGTACCGCTGCTGCGGCCACGCCGGCCACGGCCGTCGCGGCTGACGGTATCCGGCGCAGATACGCCGGCGCTGATGGCAGAGATGGGCGCTACAGCCCGCCCTGAGCCTGGCCAAGTGGCCGTGTCGCCCACCATTCAGCGCCAGCCGGAAAGCGAAGTTGGATTGGTACCCACCGAAATTGGCGCCTTGCCGCCCGATTTGTGGACGCTCATTGGGCAGCAGCCGCCCGTAGCAGTAGCCACAGAGACGCAGGCGCCGCCAGGCAATCAGACCGTCATGGCTAAACGAGACGTGGAAGGGGCGACGGCCACTTTCACGGCCTCAGCGCAGACTGAGGCCCCCATACCAGACGTTGTTACCGTGCCCGCTCTTGATTTCTCCGATTACATTCAGCTTGAGGAAGGGGGCGAGGCTAGCAGCCCCGCCGCTGCGCCAGACGGGGGCGGCGAGGAAACAGAAGAAAAAAAAGAGGATGAAGAGGTTGACATAAATGAATTAGCCCGCCAGGTCTACGCCCACATTCGCCAGCAATTAACCATTGATCGAGAACGTGAGCGGGGCCGGCTGGTACACAAATGGTGAGTGATCAGGTAATTAGGTAATTAGGTAACTGTGTAATTGAGTAATTAGGTAATTACCCAATTACTCAATTATCCTCAAAAAAGATGGCAACTACACGAGGCAACTTAGTACCCGCTGTCATTTACAAAGCAGACGAAAACGGCGAAAAAATCGGCTTTGAAGTGCCTTGCATGTTCAACCCGTTTGAATACACCGTGTCCAAAACCAATAACTATTCCGAAGAGGCCAAAAATCAGAGCGACAGCCCCTCGGTCAACTTCAAAAAGGCGGGGCCACAAACGCTGAAACTGGCGCTGGTTTTTGACACCTACGAAACGGGTGAGGACGTAAGCCAGCAAACGCGGCAATTGTGGAAATTTATGCAGCCTACCGAGGCGGCCGCTAACAGCGATAAAAAAGAGCCACCCCGTGTGGCCTTCAAATGGGGTTCTTTTCAATTTGCGGCTGTCATCACCAATATGACGCAGAAATTCACCCTGTTCAAAAAAGATGGCACGCCCGTTCGCGCCAAAGTAGACATTACTTTTACGCAATACAACGACATTGAAGATTACAAAAACCAGGCGCAGAACCCCACCTCTGGCGGCGGGCCGGTGCTGCGTACCTGGCAGGTGATTCGCGGCGACCGGCTGGACAATATCGCCGCCGACGTGTATGGAGATGCCACCAGATGGCGGCAAATTGCCGAATACAATGGTCTGGACAATCCACTGGCGCTGCGCCCCGGTCAGCGGATTATTATTCCCAAGGATGTCAAATAGGAGGTAATCAGGTAATTGAGTAATTGGGTAATTACCAAGATTACTCAATTACTTAATTACCTGATTACCCAGTTACCATTTATGCCCGACCAAAAACCGCTCTCTTCTCAGATAAAAATATCCGTTGATGGCAGCCCGGTGCAGCCGACTGTGCTGGCGCAGGTGGCAGAACTGACGGTGGACCAACATGCGTATTTACCGCATATGTTCACCATTCGCTTGCTTGATCCCAATTTGGAACTGCTGGGCGGGGGGCCGTTTGACCTGACGAAAGAGGTGAAAATTGAGGTGGGTGATGCGCGGGAACAGTTGAAGACGTTGATGACGGGCGAGATTACGGCTTTGGAGCCGGCTTTTGGCGAAGGCATGGTGGCCGAGTTATGGGTGCGTGGCTATGACAAATCGCATCGCCTGTACCGGCAGAAAAAGAGCCAGGCTTTTTTGAATATCAAAGATAGTGACCTGGCTACGCAGTTGGCCGGAAATGCCGGTTTGCAGGCGCAGGTGGAAGCAACCAGCACGGTGTATGACCATATCTACCAGCACAACCAGTCTGACCTGGAATTTTTGATGCAGCGGGCCTGGCGCATTGGCTACGAATGTTTTGTAGAAGAAGGCAAACTCTACTTTCGCAACCCACCGGCAAGTGGAGGCGGGGTAACGTTGAAGTGGGGTGAAGATTTGTTGAACTTTTATCCGCGTATGACGCTGGCGGAGCAGGTGGATGAGGTGATTGTCAGGGGATGGGACCCAAAGGAGCAGAAAGCGATTGTGGGCCAGGCAAGCCGGGGTAAGCTCTACCCGGAAATTGGCGAGTCCAAAAACGGGGCGGCCTGGGCCGGCGCATTTGGCGCGGGCAAAATGGTGGTGGTAGACCAGCCGGTGTTAAGCCAGTCGGAAGCGAATACAATGGCCGAGGCGCGGCTAAATGAACTGAGCGGGGCTTTTGTGCAGGCAGAAGGAGTGGCCTTCCGCCGGCCGGATTTGAAGGCAGGGCAGTGGATTAAGCTGGAGAATTTGGGCGGTCGTTTTAGCGGCAAGTATCTGGTAACACGGGCAACGCACATCTACAACCCGGAAGGGCTGCGCTGCCAGTTTGTGGTCTACGGGGCGCGCACGGGCACACTATTGGAAGCGACGAATGGTTCACGGCCGTCCCCCCGCTGGCCCGGTGTGGTTATTGGCATTGTCACCAATACCGAAGACCCCAACCAGTGGGGCCGGGTGAAGGTGAAGTTTCCCTGGATGGCGGATGATGTGGAGAGCGATTGGGCGCGGTTGATGGGACCGGGCGGTGGCCCCAAGGCGGGGTTTTATGCCGTGCCAGATGTGGGTGATGAGGTGGTGGTGGCCTTTGAGTATGGGGATTTTTCCCGGCCGACCGTCATCGGTGGTCTGTGGAATGGCAAACATGAGATTCCGCCAACGGCGGCGGGAGCAGGGAGTGGGGAACGGCCGTTAGTGCGCACCTGGCACTCCCGCACCGGTCACGCCATTACCATGCACGACAACAACGACAACAAAGTAGAAATCAAAACGGCCGGCGGCCATACCATTACGATGGATGACGCCGGCAGTAAAATTGAGATCAAGAGCAAAAATGGCATCATCATCAAGGTGGACGACGGCGGCAACAAACTGACCATCGAAGGCAGCAACGAAGTCCTGGTGAAATCTACCGCCAACATGACCCTGGAAGCCGGGGCCAACATGACCCTGGAAGCCGGGGCCAATATGGACCTCAAGGCGACAGGCAATATGAAACTGCAAGCCAATGGCACCATAGACGTGCAGGCTACCGGCCCTGCCAGCGTCAAAGGCGCGGTGGTGAATTTGAATTAAGGTTTGTAGTAGCCACTTTAGGGGCGGTGGATGGCGATGAATCGCCTGCTACGAACGGAAGGGTTTTTATGGCTCAGTTAGTTACAAACAACGCCCAAATTATGTGCAGCTTTGGCACGACACCCGGCAGCCTGATTGTTACGCCGGAAGGCCGGACGAATGCCAGCAATATGCCGGGCGCGACGATTATGGACAATGTGCCCATGAAAAATGTGCTGCCGTTTGGTATGTGCATCACTTTGAGCAATCCGCAGGTAGCAGCGGCCACTTCGGCGGCGCTGGGGGTGCTGACGCCGCAGCCGTGCATCCCGGTGACAACAGCGCCCTGGACGCCCGGCTCACTCACGGTGATGATTGGCAACAAACCGGCGTTGAACAATACCTGTACTCTGATGTGTGCCTGGGGCGGCGTGATTACCGTCGTTTCCCCTGGGCAAATGACCACAAATGTGCCGTAATGGAGTAATTGGGTAATTGGGTAATTACCCAATTACTTAATTACCCAATTACCTAATAATCGTATGAAACAAGACATCATTGGCAAAGGATGGGCATTTCCGCCGCAGATTGACCGGCAGGGTGGACTGGCGCTGGCGCAGGGGGACGCCGAAATTAACCAGGCCATCCAGATTATCCTGGAAACAGCGCCGGGCCAGCGAGTGATGCGGCCGCAGTTTGGCTGCCGTCTGCATGAACTATTGTTTGCGCCCAATAACAGCCACACCGCCAGTCAGGCGCGCCGCTACGTGGAAGAGGCGCTCGGCCGTTGGGAACCGCGTATCAACGTTCTGACGGTGGACGCCTACCCTGACCCGGACACGGACAACTGCCTGACCATTCGCATTGAATACGAAATCAAAGCAACCCATGACAAACGGAGCCTGGTGCATCCGTTTTATTTGATACCCGAGGAATGAATTAGGAATTAGGAATTATGAAGGCTCCTCATAATTCATAATTCCTAATTCATAATTGAGGTTTTTATGCCCCTGGCCGCACCCAAACTAGACGACAGACTCTTTCAAGACCTGGTAGATGAGGCGAAGAAGCGGATTCCGCACTATACCAGTGAGTGGACGGACCATAACGTTAGCGATCCTGGCGTGACGCTGATTGAACTGTTTGCCTGGCTGACGGAGACGACGCTTTACCGGCTGAATCGTGTGCCGGAGCGGCATTACGTGAAATTTCTGGAGATGCTAGGTGTGACGCTCCATGCGCCGGTTCCGGCCAAAGCGCCGGTCACCTTCTGGCTGTCGGCGCCGGTGGAGGCGGATGTGGTGATTCCGGCGGGCACGGAGGTAGCCAGCACCCAAACGGAGACGGAGCGTTCCATTGTGTTCACCACGGACGCGGATTTTACGATTACCGCGCCGCAGTTTAGCCAGGTGTTTTCAGAGACGATGGGGCAGGATAAGAGCGATTTCCGTTCATCGCCACGGCTGAGTGCGCTGGCGGCCGGGCTGTCGGCGCAGCAGCAGTTTCGCGTCTTTTCGGAGACGCCGCAGGTGGGGGATGCGCTGTATCTGGGTTTTGACAATGATCTCAGCCACCACATTTTGCGGCTGGAGACGGAGTGGGACAATGCGGGTGGGCGAGGGCCGAATCCTGATTTGCCGCCCTATGTGTGGGAAGCTTCCAGCCCGAACCCGGATCGGCCCTGGGCACTTTGTTTTGCGGAGATTGATAACACGCGGGCATTGAACAGCAACGGCCGTATTCAAATCCACACCCCCGCCATGGGCCAAACCACCGTCAACGGCAAAAAGCTATTTTGGGTGCGCGTCCGGGTGAAGGAGATTACACGGGCGGAACGGGAAGAAGGGATGCGGCCGTATACCAGTTCCCCGCTGCTGCGCAAACTGACTGCTTCCACGCATGGCGGCGTCATCCTCAGCACCCATGCCCAGGCGATTCGGGATGAACTGTTGGGGCAGAGTGATGGCTCGCCAGGGCAGCGTTTCTTTCTGCAGGTGACGCCCATTTTGGCGCGGCGGGAAGGCGAGACGCTGCTGGTGCATGTGAGCGGCGAGGGGGCGCAGGTGTGGACGGAAGTGAAGGATTTTGCCGATTCCCACGCGGACAGCCGCCATTTCACGTTGGACAGCGTAACCGGCGAACTGCGATTTGGCCCGGCCATTCGCCAGCCGGATGGGGCGATTAAACGATATGGGGCGATTCCGCCGCGTGGCGCGAACCTGGTTTTTAAGCAGTACCGCTATGGCGGTGGCGAAGAGGGCAACGTGGAAGCGGGTATTATTAACACGCTAAAAACGGCCATCCCCTATGTGGATCGGGTGAGCAACCGGCAGGCAGCCTGGGGCGGCCTGGACGAGGAGACGCTGGAAGATGCCATGGTGCGCGCGCCGAAAATTATGCGCCACCGCGACCGGGCGGTGACGGCGGCCGATTATGAAGACCTGGCGCTGCAAACGCCGGGTGTGACTATTGGCCGGGTGCGCTGCTTGCAGCCGGAGCCGTCGGAAGGGGGGCGGGTGGCCCCAGGGCAGGTGTATGTGCTGGTGATTCCGCGTGTGCGCCGGCCGGAAGGGTTTCTGACGCCGGAGGAGTTGCAATTGGACGACGGTGACGTGGGCCGGCTGACAGCATTTCTGGATGAGCGGCGGCTGCTGGCGACGCGCCTGTTTGTGCGCGCTCCGGCCTACCGCTGGGTGGCGGCGCGGGTGCGGCTGCGGGCCAATCCTGATGCGGTGCAAACGGCCGTTGAACAAGAAATCCTGGCCCGCCTCTATCGGTTCTTAAACCCGCTCACCGGCGGGCCGCGTGGTGATGGCTGGCCCTTTGGCCGGGAGTTGTTCCTGTCAGACGTGTACCAGAGCTTGCAGGGGACACCGAATGTGCAGTTCATCCGTTCGGTGGAACTGTATATCACCGAGCCAGGCAGTGGGCCGCAAGGTGAACCGGTGGAGTCGGTGGAGGTGGTGGCGCATGGCATCATTGCCTCCGGAACGCATGTGGTGGAGTTTGTGTGATGATCCGCGAAGAGCGCGAAGGACTTCGTGAAAGACACGAAGGGGCGCGAAGTGGAGACGTATAATGGCTGGTAAAAAGAAAAAATCGGCAAAGCGCCAGGCGGTAAATAAAAAGGGAAAAAAAAAGAATCAGCACACGGCGTTGGTTGATCCACCGGAGTCAACGGCGGAGAATGAGTTTGCTGATGGTTTGCCTTCTCATGTTGCCATTCAGGCACAAAGCCAGTTATTAAACCATGCCCATCTGTCACCCATTCAGCGCCAGGAAGTGGCGCGTCATATTGGCGAGGCTGGCGGGAATCATCATCTGGCAAAGGTGATTGGAGAGATGCAAACGGCCGCTGGGACCGAGTTGATACAAAAGAATGGCGAGACAATGGTTGACCGGGGTGGCGGCACACATGAAGTGGTGGCCGGGGATAGTTTGTGGCGGATTGCGGAACAGACGTATGGTCACGGCCGTTACTGGCGTGACATTTACCGGGCGAACCCAGGCAAAGCCGCTCGTGGCGGCGACCTGATCCTGGTAGGAGTCATTTTGACGCTGCCCGTGCTGCAAGTGCCCGGCGAAGCGCCGCCAGAACCGGAACCAGGCGGTGGCGCTACGGAACCGGCCGTGGAGCCAATTGGCATCACGACCGAATTTGGCAGTTTTGACGTGTACCCCGATGAATTTGTGGGACCGCTACCGTTGAGCGTGCGCAGCGCCGAGTCCTGGCCGATCCGGCAGTCAGAGTATGATGCCCTCATGGATCGGCTGACCGAGGTGAGCAACAACACTTTCAATCTTATTGTTACCGGCACAGATGATTTCAAGACTGGTGTTATGCTGGATTTGGGCTGGTTGATGACTTCTGGCGTGGGCCAGATGTTGGTGCAGGAAATTCAAGATTCACCGCACACCGTGACCATTCAAATGGGCGGCGGCGGCAACGCCACTTCCTACAACCCGGATGCTGATTCGTATGAGCGACCGGTCAGTCCGCCGGAAGCCGGCCCCGGAGCAAATGTTACCATCACCTATAATCCCAATACGTTGTTTATCAAAGATGGAACGCTGGATTGGCACCATCGGCCGCCGGCCATTGGTCTGGCGCATGAAATGGTTCATGCCTGGACAGGTGTTTATGGCACGCGGGCGTTGGGCACAGACGCCGCTGGCGTGAACCGGCGGGAATTGCAGGCGACCGGCCTGGGTGAATTTGCCACGGCCCGGATAACAGAAAATCAGTTCCGGGCGGCATTTGGGCTGCCACTGCGTCCGGTTTATTGATGATGAACCGCAACTTTTTTACCGGGGCGTGGTGGGGATGTTTGATCATAGTTGGTTGTTTATTGGCGGCCTGTACAGTGGCCGCCACAGAAGAATTGACTGATACACCTGTGGAGAATGGAACTCCGACAGCGCAGATGGAGCAGACAATGACGGTAGAGGATATGACGCCAAAAGCAACAATGGGCACGGCCGTGACCCTGCAAGCAGAAGCGCAGAGGCAGGCCAATACGCTGGTGGTGACATACCGGGTCACAAACAGCCTGGATAAAACGATTTACCTGGTGAACCGCCTGTTTCAGTGGACGGCCAATGGGTTGTCGCTTGATCCCAACCTGATTTACGCGAATAGGGAAGGGGAAACGGTGCAACTGGTTAAAGCGTTATTGCCGGTGCCGGATGATCTGGACGTGGAATCGCCGATTGTGCCGTTTTTGACGGCCGTGCCCCCTGGTGAAACGTTCTCGGAAATCATCACCCTGCCCTTGCCTTTAATGCCTCTTGACCCGTATGGTCAGTTATTGCCAGGAGATTGGGTAACGAACGAGTCCTTTGTCCAGTTTGTGGTGGGTTGGTTTAAGGATGGGGACACGGCCGTGAGCGTTCAAAGTCAATCGGATGGCTCGACCCTGTTATCGGCTGAATACGGTGAGGTCAGGCAGGTGCAAAACTTATTGCAAACCACCATCTCCGGGCAGATTCCTACCACGATTCAATGATACCTTGCCAACGCCGCCTTTGATGAGAAAGCGAATTGATGAATGATTTGACCGGGCAGCAAATTGATCAGTACCGCATGGAAGCCCTCCTGGGTGAGGGCGGGATGGGGACTGTCTACCGGGCGCGGGATGTGCATTTGAACCGGCTGGTGGCCTTGAAGATCATGAGACAAAGTCTGGCGCGGCAGCCGGAATTCCAGCAGCGATTTTTGCAGGAAGCGCAGGCTGCCGCCCGCCTGAAGCATCCTTCCATCGTCCAGATTTACCATTTTGGCAATCGGCAGGGCTTGTTGTATATGGCCATGGCTTATGTGCCGGGAGCCACATTGGGCACTTACGTGCGCCGCTTGCAGGAAACACGCCAGATACTTCAGTTATCCGAATCGTTATCTTTGCTGGCGCAGGTAGCGGAAGCGTTGGGCTATGCCCATCGCCAGGGGGTGGTACACTGGGATATAAAACCGGACAATGTGCTGTTGGAAACCCTCGATCAGCCCGACCGCGAGGGTGAACCGCCGGTACGGGCTGTCGTCACGGACTTTGGTCTGGCTAAGCTGCTGGAAGGGGGGGTGGAGACACAGACGGGCACATTTTTAGGGACGATGCCGTATATGTCGCCGGAACAATGTCGGGGGCGGCATATTGACGGCCGTTCCGACATCTACTCCCTGGGCATTTTGCTCTACCAACTGGTGACCGGCCGTTTACCTTTTGAAATTCGCACCCCGGCCGAAGCCGCCGAAAAGCACATCCGCGAACTGCCGCCGCTGCCTCATGCCATTCGCCCCGGTTTACCGGCGGCCCTGGAGAGCCTCATCCTCAAAGCCATCGCCAAGCAGCCAGAGGAACGTTTTCAGACCGGTGAGGAAATGGCGCGGGCGCTGCGCGAACAGGCCCGGTCAGACATGACCGTTTTGGAAGCGCAGGCGGTGGACACCAGCCCAGCGCCGAAAGGGGTGACGACGGCCACGGTGGTCAGCCTGGTGACCCAGTTGATGCCGGAGATGAGCCAGGGCATTGCCCCCTCGGTGAGTTCCGGCCTGGCCGCTCCGGCAGGCACGGACTACCTGATTATCCAGCGCCAGGGTGAAGCAGATTTGACCATCAGCCTGGACAAATCCAAGTTGACCATTGGCCGCAGCCAGGGGAACGATATTGTGCTGGATGCGGCTGGGGTTTCCCGCCAACACGCCCGCCTGGAACGTACCACTGGCGGTTGGCAAATTCTGGATACCGGCAGCAGCAATGGCACGTTTGTGAAAACCAGCCAGCTTTTGCCCAACATCCCAGAGCCATTGGAGCCGGGGCAGGTGGTGCGGGTGGGGCCATTTTTCTTGCGCTGGCAGGCGGCGGCTTCAGCCGTGGCCGCAGCCGACAAACCGCAATGGTCACGCACGGTGCGCGCCGGGCAAAGCGGCGTCACCCAACTGCTGAGCATGGACGGGCAGTTGGGTATTCTGGTTAACCCGACCAATGTGGATGTGACGCCGGGCGGGCGGGCCGAAATCCAGATTGAATTGATGAATCACGGCCCGTTGGTGGACCATTTTGAACTGCACCTGTCGCTGCTGCCCGCCGCCTGGGTGACATTACCGCCGGAGCCAGTGCAGTTGATGCCCGGCGGGACGGTTTCCCTGCCCTTTACCATTCACCCGCCGCGCCACAGCAGCGCCACAGCCGGCCGCCACCCCTACCAGTTAGAAATTTTTTCGGCATCTACCCGGCAGCGGGTGGCGACGATCAAGGGGAATGTGACCATCGCCCCGTTTGCCCGGTATAAAGTGGAGGCGCAGCCGACACAGTTGACGAACCAGGGCTTTTGCCGGGTGACAGTGCAAAATGAGGGGAACAGCCCGGCCACGTATGCGGTACAGGCGCGGGACCCGGCCGCTGCGCTGAACTTTTTGGCGAGCAAAGTGCGTTGTCTGTGCCGCCGGGCCAGGCGGGTGAGGTGATGCTGCGAGTGCAGCCAAAGGCACGGCCGTTCACCGGCCGGACGCGCTCTTATTCCTTCCAGGTACAGGTGCTGGCAGGAGAGGATGACATTGAACGCAAACAGGGCATGATTGAGGTAAATCCGCGATTTCCCACTTGGGCGATGTGGCTGATCCCGGTATTGAGCATTTTTACTTGCCTGGGCCTGGTTTTTGGCGGGCGGCAATATTGGGTCTACAGAACGGGGGTAAGGCAGACGGCGACGGCCGTAGCCATCCAGACCACCATTGCTCAATTCACCCCCACGCCGGAAGCTACCGGCACACCGCTGCCAGACACACCCACCCCGGATTTGCAGGGCACACAATCGTTTATAGACAGCCAGAATGCCAATGCCACCGCCCAGGCGTTGGCGGCCGAAAATGTGGCGACTTCCACCGCGTTGGCGGTGGCCCAACAAACGCTCAGCGCCCAGCAGACCGAGCAGGCGGTTCAGGCGCAACAAACGGTGAGCGCGCAGCAGACGCAAAATGCGGCTGTGGCCCAAGAAACGGCCGTAGTCCAGACAGTGGCAGCGCAAACGGCCGTTGCCCAAACCGCCGAAGCCCAACAAACGGAAACGGCCGCTACCCAGACAGCGCAGGCGGCGACGGCTACGGCTACGGCCCTGGCCCGCCTGGTGGCCCATTACCCCCTGACGACTGATGCGGCTGATGTCACGGGCAAACAAGACAGCATGACCTTGACTAACGCGCCTTTCCAGAATGAAGGCGTCTATTGCAATGGCGTTTATCCCCAATCAGGTGACCCAAACCCTTGTACTATCTCCACGCCTAATCTCAATGAGTTCAATTTTAATTCTTTCTCCATTCAGGTGCAGTTCAATGCGGATGAATTCAAGCGGATGCCGGTTGTTGTGGGGGGGCGTTCTTTCCGGTGGATAGGTTTTGAACTGAATGCGGATGGCAGTATTAGCCTGCTGACGAACAACAGTAACCGGGAAAGTTGCACGGGTGCATACCAGCCGGGTGAATGGCATACCGCTCTGCTGACCTATGATGGCGCGGTGGGCAGACTAAATCTGGATAGGATATTGCGTTGCAGTGTCAACTTCAGTTTGAATCATAACAATGACCGCGACGTGAGCGTGATCAACTATTCCAACGCTACCATTTTTAAGGGACATGTGCGTGAACTGTACATCTACAATGAACCCATTGTACCCATTCTTATTATCAGTCCGGGTATTCTGGTGACCGTGGTTCCGCCAGTTATCTCGCCCTGAAGAAGCAGACCCTAACGGTTTTCTGAAACCCTTAGGGTCTTGACCATGAGTAATGACGACCGAAACGAGCAACCAGCCGAAACCAAAGGCGAAAGAGCCGCAGAAACCACCGCCAACGGCGGAGACGGTGACTGCTGAATTTGGATCACATGCGGTTGGTCGGGCCACCGCCGGAGCGGGCGTATCTCCTACACCGCACAATCAGACGCGCCTGAATCCGACCACGAGCGTTTTTACCAGCATTGTGATGCGGCAGATGGCTTCCGGTATGCCTTTGGAAATGCCCGGACATAAGACGGCGAGAGGGTTGCGGGAGACGGCCTTGCTGCGAATGCAGCAACAACAGGGGAATACGGCCGTGCAGCATCTGGTAGCGCGTTCAGGGCAGCGAGAGCACAGTTATCCAGAGCAGATCACCCACGAACGTCAGTGGCCAGCGCCAGGTCTTAAAAACGGACAGGATGCCCAAATTCAATCTGCAATCCATGTTTCTCGACAAAACGCGCCGCTCGTGCAGCGATTTGAGGCGCAGCATCACGAACATATCGAGAGAGGCAGCCTCAGTGGTGCGATGCCCGGCGGGGCTGCCGGTTTTACGGATGCCGAAGCTACAGCTACATACTTTGGTAATTGGAGCCGGGACCTCTCTCAAGCTTTTACAAATAATCCCATCGTAGATGCCTTTGGTAAGGAACTGGTATTTGAAATATTGAATGCGGTGGCCATGCAGAAGTTTGGCCGAGAATTAAGCCCTCGCGATTTCGGCATTTATTCACCACGAGAGCATATTGATAATCCCGCCGGACAAACAAACCTGGATTTGTTACGGGGACGGCAACGCGAATTTCTGCAATTTGGAGCCGGGGAGCAACCGCAGAATCCTGAGGAGGACATTTCAAACCCGGCGACTATTAGCGCCCTATTTACAGTGAACGAAGCTGGTTTGCCAGCCTATCTAGGGCGTTCAATACAGTATGTTGAAGAGGAGCTTACCCAGGCTGCAAATTTGGGCCGAACAGCAGATGGATTGATGCACTTTGGTAATGGTCTGCATACTGCGGAAGATTTGGCCGCCCACTCTAACTTCATCGAAATTGCCATAGGGAAACTATTTCAGGAAGGGGCGCTAACTAATATCAGTGCTGAACTTGCTGAAGAGCTGAATAATCGCACCAGACCCGAAGGTGAAGGGGGGGAAGGCTTGCAAGACCCCGTCGAGACATTTGCGGCGCGTACCGTCGGTGGTCGCCCCATCTTGATGACGGGTACATTTGTAACGGCCGACACCTTGATCAGTCTTTCCGAAGCTATTACCGCGTTTTTACAGGAGTTTGATCCCTTTACTGTCGGAAACGATACACGTAGCCAGCAAACGATGACCATGATCCTCAGCCGTTATGAAACCCTGGCTCAAACTGGTGAGGCCGGACTCATTATTCAGTCTAGTATGACGGCGCTGGGCACAACCCTGACGGAGAAACTGGCCGAGAAAGCGCAGCAGGCTGTAGCCGGGGAACAACCTGGTGAAGGGGCCAGTTGGTGGCAGCGTGCTGCCGCTGCTGCTAGAGGCGTTGCTGGCCGTATTGTCGGCGGCGCTTTGCGACTGGCAGGTTCCGCATTGAATACAGGTTGGATACAAGAAATGATCGCCGGCGCTGTAAATAGATTTGGCAATTTACCGTTGGTTGAGGTTTATAAATTTGTTATTGAGAAGAAAAATGCCATTTCTGATTTCTTTGACAGTGTAGATCAACGGCTACAACAATTACCGTTTTACAATGAGATTAAGGAATTGGTAAAAACGCCGCTCCGGGCATTACGCGAGCAGCTGAAAAGCATTATTCAGGCGGCCGTGCGTTTTATTGGGCAGCTCATTCAAAAAGCGTTTGCTGAATCAGAAGTGGCAGCTACCAATATCGAATCACAAATTCAACAGCAGATTCAAGAAAATGTTAAGGACCCAGCAGCTCGTCAACAAATTTTGAATGCTACCCCGGAACAACAACGCAGCATGATCCAAAACCCGGAATGGCAGGCGCGAGCGCAAATGTCAGACGCAGATTTCGAACGACTGCGGCAAATGATTCTGGCTCCGGATTATGTCTGGCATGGACCTTCTCATTCTCAGATTGCAAAAGATCATGCTGATTCACCCTTTTTTGGCACGGCTGCGGCAATGGCCAGCGCCGCAGTAACGGAACTGCGTAATCATATGGTAGCGGTGTGGCAGTCCGAAGGGCACAATGCACAGACTGACCCAACGCTGCAACAGAACTATGCCTCAGAAATACCGCCTGATGTAGCTGCCCGATTGGCGCCGCCTGGTACCCCAGAAAGTGCTATGACTCCTGAGCAACGCCAGGCAGCACGAGAAGCCGCCGAAGCTGCTCCTCATTTCAAAGAGTGGCAACGCCGTCAGGAAGGTGAGGTGTTGCTGCGTGAGGGGGGGATCGCTGAAGGGGAAGAATCACATGGGGTGGATGAGGCATATACGGCCGTTGTTCATGCTTTACAGGCGCTTGTCGTTCAACTTAACGTTCTGCCAACCCAATTACGGCAGGCCGCTGACCAGATTGCCCGTATTGCCCCAGAGACGGCCGTCGAATTGCGAACGCTGGCTGATGAACTTCCTCAAGGCTTGGATGAGATTGCCGAGGTATTGGCACATGCCACCAGTATTGCTGAATTACAACAGTTGGCAATCCGGTTACGCGAATTGGCGCGTGAGAAGCAAGGGTTGGTAAGCCGGGCACAATCAATCTTGCGCCGGGCAGCGACCCGTATTGAGGAATTAGATCCTACACTGGACAGAATAGCAGCTAATTTGGCCAATTTGGCAGGTGTACTCTCTCGTCTGTTGCCCCAGATTAGTCGTCGCTTGCAGGAATTGGCCGCTGCGGTGGAGGCAAAGCAGACGCAACAACTGCGCAGCCAGGAACAAATACGCCGTATCCATCAGTTAGCGCCGGTGCAAACCGGAGAGTGGGACAGCCAATTAGGTGGAAGCCATGCAGAAGCTGCCCCTGGGCGGTCAGACCTGTCGCCAGAGCGCCAGGCGCTTTTCAACTACGTGCGTCAAGAAATTTTTGCCCATCCTTATGATAGTACCTGGTGGCGCGCGCCGCTTTTGAACTGGTGCAATGCACCCCACAACCGAGAACGGCTAGAAGATTACATCCGGGCCCGTAATTCCGAGCAAATGCACCATCATCATTAAATAACTGACATATAAAAGACAAAGATGAGAAAAGAAACTCAAGGGCAACAAAAGCAAAAGAAGGAGCAGGTGGCACGGCCGTCCCCCACCTTGGAAACTGGCCCGATGGCCGAAAGCTTCCCGGCGTTTCTGGGGATGTCAGCTTTTAGTGGGCTGCCGGACCATGCCACGGCACGGCCGTTGCGCCAACATGCCCTGCTCCAACTGCAAAAGCAGCGGGGCAATGGCTATGTGCAGCGGCATCTGCACCCGGAAGATGTGCAATTAACCGAAGAAGACGAGACGCCGCTGCCTACCGAGGGGATGGGTAAAGAAGAAGAGTTGGCCGGGCATGGCGACCAGGGGCAGCAAACAGTGGTGCAGCGCGAAGATGGCGGCGGTGCGGCCCCGGCAGCCGCTCCAGCCAGCCCCACCGCCAACATCACCCTAACTGTTAATCCCCCAACGATTGTTCGTTCTCCGGAAGCGGATATTTCCGCCAGCCACGGCGCGGAGGGTATTGCCGGGTGGTGTACACCGGCCTACAACGTCAACGTCATCAGCCGCACGGCGACCACCATCGGTCTGACGGTCACGCTCAGTTTTACCATTGAACTGGCCAGCGAATATACCGGCGACCGGCTGTCGGTGTTGAGCGACCACGAGAACGGCCACGTGCGTATTGGCGAACGGCTGGCGCGGCAGCATTTTGTGACCGATTTGCAGGCCAATTTGCAGGCGCTGCCCAATTTCTTAGCCGTGCCGCCTATTCAGGCGCAAATTGTGGGCGCGGCCAACGCTTTTACCACCGACGAAGGCATAGAATCACGTGATTATGACACGGCCGATTACCCCCGAATGCGCGAAGCCTACTTTGGAGCGCGCACGCCGTTGGCGGATTTAGCCGCCGCTTCGGCCCCCATCCAGCGCATGATTGATGCGCTGCAGGCGTTTAACAGCTACGTAACGAATATGGATGCGCTAGATACGGACGAGAGCGCCCTGGAAAATGTGACGCATCCCATCATCCAGGCGCGCACGGCATTGAGCCAGGTTGATGTCTCTCGATTGCAATACAACCCGGAGTTCAAAACATTGGTGGCAACTTCGCAGAATTTTGTGAATGGGATGAAGGATCACGTTAGCGAAACGGGGGGCATCAATTTGAATGAAATTGAAATGACGTTGGCGACGTTTACCTGGGGACCGCCTGGCTGATGGGTTGATAAGGTGATGGTGTGAGTAAAGAGCAGCAGGCAGAATCTAAACAACAGAAGGCGCAACGGCCGTCGCCCACTTCCACCACCCCCGTTGCCGAATATACCCCTGCCTTGTCTGGGCTGCCTGACTTTGTTACAGCACGGCCGTTGCGCCAAACACACATCCTGCAAATCCAACGCCTGTATGGTAACAAGTTCACTCAACGCCGTTTACCCCCCCCCAGCGTCCAGCGTTGTGGTGATACCCCTTGCCACTGTGCCGATGAAGAAGCTGATCAGGTCAGCCAGACCAGTCAACCTCTGCAACGCGCACCCTCTGATTTCCAGGTTCGTGGCCGTCATCAGCCACGACCAGAAGAAGCAGGTAAGTTCGATAATTTTGTTCTTTTTGACCTGGCCGCGGCCGCCTTAGACGCGGGAGAGACAAAAAAGATAGATGATTTTGCCGCTGCTCTGGATACGCCGATGCAGCAGGTGGAACTGGTTGGTTTTGCCAGTGAAGAAGGGGATGCCGCTTTTAATACCCAATTGGTGAATGACCGGATGACGGCCGTTGCCGCACACCTCATCGCCGCCGGTCATAATCCGGCTGCGATCAGGCGCACGCCGCGCAGCGAGGCCTCCAAAGGGCGGATAGATTACCGCCGTTGGCGGGGTGTGGAAATGCTCAAAGACGATGCCCCGTCCAGCCGGCCGGATTGTTCCGGCATGTCCCAAACTACTCCCTTTAGCTTCATGCAAACCATTGGTTTTACTCTGGCAAAAGCCCTCAGTTTGACCATGATCAAAAAGACGGCCGACAGCCTGCACCAATCGCCACCCCCGGCCGGAGCTCTGGCTCTGGCCCAGAAAATTTTTGGCCCTACAGCCCCGATCAATGATATTGCCGATGGCCTGGACCTGGTTCACACCGCCCTGTCCGCTAAAACAACCGACAACACCACGTTGGGCACACCCTGCCATGAGAGTTGTCAGGGCGGCACGTTAGCTTTTGTGAGCAGCGGCACAGATGCAATGACGCTTTGCCCGGCCTTCTTTGAAGCAGACCTGTTCAAGCGCGCTCATATCCTTATTCACGAGTCCGCCCACCTGACGCCGGGACTGGGCGTCACCGACCGGGCGTATGGCTGGGAACGCCTGGTTAACTTGCTCGGCCAGGTTGCCCCGGCACATGCCCTGGACAATGCCGATAGTTTTGCTTTGCTCGTCCTGTTGGACAATGGGCTGTCTGGCATTTCCGGCACAGAAACCCCAGCCGATGATCTATCCGCTCTTCCGGCAGTCGGTCAGGAAAAGATCGCCGAAGCTCTGGCTTTTGGGCAACGCTGGAACACCAGGAGCCGCCAACAACTTATCTGGTTGTACAAAAACATCAACGATGACATTGCCAGCAGCGCCTGGGATCCAGACGTGCTTAAGGCCATGCAGTTTGTGGCGGCTCAATTTGGGTTGAGCGTGAATGCCACCAAACCCCGTGATCAGGATCGGGCCGCTGTTGCCGCCATCTATGACCGCTTTGTCATCATGGGCCGGGCTTTACGCGAACCATTGGAAGTAAGCAAAGCATCGGGAAACACCACCTGGGAACCAGGCCCCGGTAAAAAATTGGCGGTAGCGCCATCGTTGTGGAGCAAGGATGTACTGGCGCGCATTCGGATGCTGCTGCGGGGTTTGGCCAGCGCCACGCCCGATGTGCAGCCCGGGTTAGTATCTGCTTATGTGCAGCTATCAGATAAACTGCGGCAGGATCGAGGTGAAGGGCCATGACGATAAACCAGACCACCCATCACCCTTCATTCAGACTGCTGGCCGCGCCGACAACACTCCCTTACCACCCAACGCCACCCGTCCTCTGCGCTTGCCTGCCAGATCGGGTTTTTGTTATCAGTCGCCATGAGGCCAATGATCAGGTGTGGGTCACTTCTATCGATCCGGCAGGCAATATGACCAGCCATTCACCTCTTCCCGTGCCATTTGTGGCCGGTATTACGCCATGCGAAAATGAAATCCACGTTTTGGGGAGTCGTGGGCAGGCATTTTATGACCTGCACCTAGACCACAATGGGAGCGTTTTAGGCGAGACAGCGTTATCAACTGGCCCCGATTTGTTACTGACGCCACAAATAGCCTGTGGTTCCCCCACCATTTATTTTTGGATTGATGCCCAAGGTCAGCTTCATGTACAGCAAGGGGAGCAATTGTCTACTACGTCCTTGTCTGATCTGACCCTGGAACTTGTGGCCGCGACGACGCCTACCGGACTGGCATTTTTACGCGCGGTCGGAATTCCTGGCTATCTTGAACTGATCCACTATGAGGCCGGTCGTGTTCGGCATATTCAGGCAATCGCAGGTTCGGAACAGGGATACTGCCCGCTTTTATTCTGGCGTGGAGACCACTATCTGTTGCTGTGGGTATCCAGACCGACCCGGTCAATCAGGCTACAGAAATTGGCGGCCGATTTTTCGCCAGTGGGCCAGGCGCACACGTTGTTGGCCCTGAACTATCCAACCACATTTCGCTGGCTGCGTTGTCTGGCTGCCAGCAAAGGGAATATTGTGTTGGCCTGGCAAACGGAGCAGGCGGGCGATGGGATGAACCGGGATGGCATACCTTTACCTGATTTAAGCCAATATATGGCTCTGCTGGACCCGATTCAACCGGAATTGAAAGGGGTCACGGCCGTCAACTTTACGGCCGATAGTTACTTTACCGGTTGCCTCAGCGGACAACTGCTTATGGTTGTTCTGGGTGGCGGCCAGGCAACGGTGTTGACCTACCAGGTGAACTGACATGAACAAGGCGCAAGAAGGAAAACAACCGGACAAGCCCGCGCAGCAACGGCCGTCGCCCATCCCCGAAACCCCAGTGGCCGAATTAACGCCTATCCTGAGCGGCCTGCAAAACCCTGGTCAACTACATAGCCTACCCCGTCAGGCCGCTACCCGTCCCCTTCGCCAGGCAACCATGCTGCGGATGCAGCATCAGCAGGGTAATGCATTCGTGCAGCGATGGCTGGCCCAATCTCAGACACCGGATATCCAGCGTTGTGGCGGTGAAGTTCATGTAGGTTGCGCCTGTGCTGAGGGGGCGGAAGAAGAGGAGGCAGGGGCACAAACGGCCGTACCTGACATCCAGCGACAGACAGAAACAGCTTCCGAAGAAGAACCGCAACCCGAAGTTGCCGAAATGACCGAAATGACCGGGCAACCTGAGACGGCCGCCGAAAAACCGGCCGAAGCGGCCGCCGAAAATTCAGCGGAAACGGCTGAAAAACCATCGGCCGAAAAACCATTGGTAGAAAAAACCATCGAAACTCCCACAGAAAAAGCGGCCGCGATCCCCGAAGAAGCGACCGCGCAAATGCCCACTGCTACCGAAAAACCGGTGGCGGCGCCAGCCGTCAACGGTGCGCAGGCCCCGGCCGGCCAGACGAATGCGCCTGCGCCAACGGCCGTAGCCAATGGGCCAGCCGCAGGCGGAGCGGGGGCCGCGCCACTGGCAAATCTGGTAACGTCCGCCCAGCCGCCGGACTCTACCGGCCGTATTCTAGAGATGGCGCAGCAAGCCAGGGCTGGTGGTGGTGATCCGGCCAACATAGCGGTGCAGTCTCCTGAATTGAGCAACGTTCTGGCCGATTGCCGTATCCCACCCACGCCAGAAGAAAGCCTGGTACCCATGTCCCTTGATCCGCTCTATTATCAGGTAGAAGTGGAGCGGGAACGGTTGCTCATGGCCGCCAGCCAGAACCGGCAGCAGGTAATGGCTGACGCTCAGGCAGAGCAAATGACGCTGTCACAAGCCATTGAAGCGGAAACGGCCCGGCTGCAAACGACCTATGCCGGGGCACGCGAGCAGGTGCAGATCGCCACCGATACCGCCAAAGCCAATTTGGAAAGCAACCGTACCACGCAAACAACAGCCATCAACGCTGCCGCCGAAACGCAGCTTATCAACCTGCCGCTGCTGGTGGAACAAAAGAAAAATGAACTGCGGCAAAACGGTGAACAAAGAGCAGTGGCCGCCGAAACATTTGGTCGGACGGAGGCACAGCGAGCTATCGCCGGTTGCACCACGAAAGCGGCGGCGGCGCGGCAGCTGGGCGAGGATAAAGCTACCCAATACAGCAGCTACGACGAAGCGGCCGATATTGCCACTGCTGCCCGCCGCATGGCCGGGGAGGTAGCCAACACCATTACCACGGCCGGGCAGGATATGGCCAATACGGCTAACCAGGATATGGGCCGCCTGGCCGCCAAATTCCGCCAGGACGCGGCGCAGTCGGCCGGTAATTTTGATACGCTGTTACGCAACGCCCAAAGTGAAATTGCTCGTGAACGTGATGAAGCGATCCGCGCCATCAATCAGGTAACGGATGATACACTGACGCAGTTGACGAATACAACGACCCAAATTTTGACACAATTGCAGACAAATGAGCAGGAAGCGATGGCCAAGCTCTCGACTGTGGGGCAGAAGGCGCTGCCGGAGTATGAACAGGCGGCGCAGGCGACGTGTGCCCGCATTGACCAGGACACGGCCGTGGCTATTGCCCAACTGGAATCCTTTGTTTACGACCAGGCTGTGCCCCAACTCAGCCAGGGGCGGGGGCCAGCCGCCGAAGCGGCCCAGGCCGACGCCTGTACCCAGATGACCCAAAACACAGACGAGTTTATGGGTCAGTTAGGCACGGCCGTAGCCAATTCACAGCAATCCTTCCAACAGCACACCCTGGAAGTTCACACCGAGGTCACCGCTTTTGTGGATGGCCTGGCCGAGCAGATTGGCAGTGTCGTCACCACATTTGAAACGGAAACCCAAACTATCGTCACCCACGTCCAGAGCGAAACCCAGACCACCGCCGATAAAAGCGTACAGAACATCGAAAAAGTGGGCACCGACCTGGAAGCAGAGATGCAAAAGACCATTGACCAGCACACGACGCAGTGGGACAACGAGTTAACGGAAGGCCAGAACGCCGTGCGGAAGAAAATTGACGACGGCCTGGCCGAGCAAGACCGTGCCCTCATTGACCTGGCGCAGGCCATTGACGAAAAGGCTGAAGAAATTGAACATGCCAGTTGGCTGGATGCCATAGGCGACTTCTTTAGTGGCATAGGTTCGTTTATCAGTGGTTTTCTGGGCGCCATTAGCAGTGTATTGGCGGCTGTGTTTGACTTTGTCTGGGAGCTAATCACCGACCTGGTGGTCTTGCTGATAGACGTGGTGAGCCGGGTTCTCAGCTTTTTGTGGGATGTGTTGGTGGCCATCCTCACTTTCATCTGGGGTGTCATTGTCTGGGTGGTCCTGGCTGTTGTCTGGGTGTTGGGCCAGATTGTCAATCTGCTGCTTACCATCGTGAACTGGATTGCTGGCTGGTTTGGCGGCTGGCCCTGGTTGCAGGAGAAATTACAGTCGCTGCGTGAACAACTGGCGCTGATGGGCACCATCTTGCTCGACCCCTTGACCGCCGATTTTGCTGGCTGTGAGGATGCCCAACAAGAAAAGCTGGAACGAGCCACTGCCCAGGCTGTTCTGATGGGCAATTCGGCCCTGGCCAAGCTGGCGGCTGCGCCGTTAGACCCCGCCACCGCTACCCAGTTCCGGCGCTTCTTTATGAGCGATGCGCCCGAGCATGTGGCCACGGCGCGCTCCCGGCTGGGCCAAGCCGTAGCCGGATTGCAATCAAGCCCCACCGACATGAAGTGTGAGCCGCCGGGCAGTATTCAATGTACAGGCGCAAATGCTTACACCGCGCCGAATGCGATTCCCTTTATCAGTTTGCACTTCTGTGCAGACTTTATTAACCGGGCGCCTGAACGTGAGATTGGGCTGGTGGTGCTGCACGAAGCCACCCACAAATATGCCTGGACGGACGACCACGCTTACTTTGCCAACGTGTTCTCCTTAAGTACCGAGGACGCATTAGATAATGCAGATACCTATGAACAGTTTACGGATGCTGTGGCATGAAATGGGCTTCTGGTCTGTGGGTAACAGGGCTTTTGCTGGTCGTTTTTCTGGCAGGAGGTTGTAACGTGGGATCGGCTCAGTTACAGTTTGAAGGATTTTATTTGGATAAGGCCCAGGTTTTACTAGACCCGGATCCCCAGGCGCGCCCTCCCTCCCAATTAGAAACCGGCGATCACTGGATTGTCTGGCTCAGTTCATTTCAGAAGGGTGGCGGGCCGGTGAGCGGGCGTGGCCGTCAGACAACGATTTTCCTGGAGTTTGCTTCCATGCCGCCGCTCAACCAGCCCGTTGACCTGGCGACTGTGCCTTTGCAGGTGAGTTATGAATATGGTGGCGAAGCATTGTTGTATATTTCTCGTGAGGCCACGGGTACGATGACTTTAAGCGCAGGTCAGGGGAATACCTATCTGGCGGATATAGACGCCACGTTTATCAACCCGATATTAGGTAGTGGCTCACAATTGTTCCAGGATGAGATGACCTTACAAAAACATCCACATCCTGATTTCAGCACACCATGAGTAAGGAGCAACAAGCACAGCAGGAGAATAAAAAGCAGGCGCAACGGCCGTCGCCCCTGCCTGAGTTCCCTGTTGCCGAATGGACGCCTGTGCAAACCGGTCTGGAAAAACCGGCGCAACTGAACGGGCTGCCGGCTGTGCCTTCATCGCGTGGTATTCGCCAGGCTACCGTTTTGCGGATGCAGCAGCAGCAGGGCAATACGGCCGTGCAGCGGTATCTGGCCCGCGCCAATCGCAGTAATGGTCATGCCCACATTGCTCCTGCTGCTGAAAGTGAAGGTGGTGAGGGCCAGGAATTTTTGGGCGCCGGCGCACCCACGTTAGCCCCATCGCCGCCTGCGCCACCATCTGCCAATGGCAGCAACGGTAGCAATGGGCACCTGGCGGTTAACGGCGTTCCGGCCATCCAACGTGAGGAAGAGGGGCAGGACGACATGCCCACCGAGGCCGAAAAAGCGGCGGCTTTAGCCGCCGCCCGCGCCGCCGAAGCCGCCGCCAACCAGAGCGCCAACGAAGCCCATCAGGAGACGGCCAAGTCGCAGACGGCCAAAGAAGCGGAAAAACAGGTGGGGGAGACGGCCAAAGGTAAAGCCGACCAGGCCAAAGGCGAAGCCAAGGCCATTGCCGCCAGTAGCGCCGCCAACGGCGCTACTGGCGGC
>JABFFZ010000041.1 GCA_013112725.1 Chloroflexota bacterium | reverse complement strand
CCCTCGGTCAGCCGCCCACCCAACTCACCCAATCTATCACCGCCCGCCACCCGGCGTGGCTGGTGGAAAATTAGGAATTATGAAGGATGAATTATGAATTATGAAGACGCCTCTTCCTTCATAATTCATAATTCCTAATTCATAATTTCCCTCTGGAGGTTGCCATGAAACCGATGACTTTCTCTTTCATTTTACTGTTTAGCCTGCTGCTGATGGGGTGTGGTGTGGAGGGGGAAACGGCAACGGCCGTTTCGACTGCGCTCAGTACGGCCGTGCCCACCCGTGTGGCTGCGATAACAAATACGCCCACCCCCACCCAACCACCTTCTACGAATACGCCGATGGTGACGGATACGGCCGTGGCTTCCCCAACCAACACCGCTACATCCTTGCCCGCTACGGCCGTGCCCACCATCGCCCCCACCCCCTTACCCCCACCCCCCGGCGAGATCTACTTCTTTTGGGATTCAAAAATCATAAGTGACCTTAATATAAACCCTGTTTACAGCCTCTATTTGGCTACTCCAAAAGAAATATCAGAACGTTGGGATATTCAACCATTGGTAGAGCAGATTATTGGTCATCCACAAGTTGGCCTCTCTCCTGGCAAGACCAGATTCGCATTTACTATTTTGGAAGATAAAAATGGTGATGGGGATGTGAGTAACGAAGGATATGACCGAGGTTTAGACGCTCCTAATATCTTTACTTATACCCTGACAGATGGGGAATTTGCCCGCCTCACATCCGAGTATTTTTCAGGCTATTTAGGCTGGTTGTCCGATAACGAACTGGCTGTTGGTTTTCGTGCAATTAACACTAATGATTTTTCTTGGCGACAGGTAATTAGTGAAGAAAATGTTCCCGACGAAATCAGAAATAACGCCCTTTCTCCTGATGGTTCGATGATTGCCACTCACCAGAACTCTGGCCAAGTTAGTCTAATAAAAACCAGGACTGGCGAAATAATAACAATTGCCAATGAAATTGGCGATCCGGCTACTGAGATGATTTGGTCAGCAGATAGCCAGTTGCTTGCTTTGAACCAGCCGTCAGTCAATCAATTGATTTTGGTAAATACCCAATCACTAGAAACCATCCCCGTGAACCTCTCAAGTCCAATTCGGTATCTTGTCTGGTCACCGGACAATCGGCACATAGCTGCTGTTCAGGAAACACCTGACGGCACCGGCTTATTTCTACTAAATAACTCGGACATATCTTCTCAGGTGCCGTTGACTACACAAGGACAGGTTTACAGCCTACTGTGGTCACCAGACAGTTCACAACTAGCAATGGCAATAACTGAACGGGAGAAAGAAGCATCAATGCACGTTCTTGATATCGAAAGTGGTGAACTTCGGGACTTGTGGCAAAGCACGGAATCTGCTCGATTTTACATTGCCGACTGGTCTCCTGACAGTAAATGGCTGCTTTTTTTTAATGGACAGGAGTGGTCTCCACAAGATGACGAGGCAGGTATTTATTTGATTAACAAAAATGGTGGAGAGTCTTATTTGGTGCTAGACACTTCGGGCAGTCGTGATCCCATTGGTTTTTATTGGCTGCCGGAAGTCACTTCACGCTGAAGTCGTGGTTAATCAATTCGGAGGGCTTAAGATGGGCAAAAGAACAGTTATCACAACGATTTTGATTCAAACATTCTGCTGGGCAATGATTAGTTTGATCTTGGCAAAAGAAAATCCCCTGCCCGTAAATGCATTTGTCCAAACAACAACCCCACAACCTTTTATGGGACCTATTTATTATGGCCAAGAGAATGTATGGCAAGTTTTTGATCATAATTTGCCTTGTGCCAGTGTGTGTGACGATGATGTCCCTCCTCCCCCTCAAGGGACGCCAACAAATGTTTATGTTATTCATTATGATGGCAGCAAACATGATCCTATCACACCTACCCCTGAAGGAGACCCGTATATTCCTGGTGGCTTTGGTTATGATGAACATGGTGGAATAGATTACAGTCTTGAGTATGAACCGGTATTAGCGGCAGCAAGTGGAATTGTTGATTATGCTAATTGGCACAATTCATCCAATCATCGTGCTGGATATGGTCTTTACATTGTCCTCGATCATACAGATACAGATTACCAAACATTTTATGGGCATTTGAGCGTTCTTTCGGTGCAAGAGGGCGATGAGATTACTATTGACTTAAATGATCCAAGCAACCGGAATCGTATTTTGGGAATTAGCGGCAATACTGGGGCAGCATTTGGCACTGGCGGACTATGTGGCCCTGTTCCAAACGATCCAACTTGTGGTCAACATCTTCATTTTGAAGTCAGGCGGAAGAATCAAATTTATGGGGTAGTTAATCCCTATGGATGGATTGCGCCAGCCGGAACTCTTGATCCTTGGGCAAATTACAATCCGCCTCCACCAACGCCTGGGGGAGCAACCAGCTACGACTTATGGCAAAATGAACCGGCTGTAGACACCGATCAATATCCTGGCGGAACACCATTGGCTGAACCGGCCGTAAACAATGCGCGGATGATCATTGATGACGGTTCGGCCGATTTTTCTACGATTGACACCTGTTGGGTATATACACCGGGCAACGACAGCTTCAACAACAGCTACCGCCGCGCTAATGCCAACGGCCCTAACGACTGCCGCGCCCGTTGGACGATTCGCCCGGATGCTTTTACGCTGCCTGGTGACTATGATGTATTTGTCCATATCCCCGAAGACAGCACCGCCTCTCTGGGTGCGGTTTATACGATCACGCATAACATGCAAACCAGCCGGGCGATTGTGGTGCAGGCGGCGTACCTGGACAATAACACCGAACACAACGCCTGGGCCTATCTCGGCCGTTACGACTTTGCAATGGATACGGCCGTTTCCGAATTTATCGAACTGTATGACGCCATCTGGTCGCCGGACGGCCGTCAACTGGCTTTTACGGCTGATGACACCATCTGGCTGCTCAGCCCCGGTGAGCCGCCCACCCAACTGACGCAAACAACAATCACCGCCCGCCATCCAGCGTGGCTGGTGGAAGAGTGACTTGGTGAAGGGGTGACACGGTGAAGGGGTGACATTTCACCGTGTCACCATGTCACCGTGTCACCGTGTCACCTGTCATAGATGGAGGAAATGATGAAACCGATACGTTTCTCTTTGACTGTGGTGTTTTGCCTGCTGCTGGCAGGGTGTGGCGTGGAGGGGGAAACGGCTACGGCCGTTTCGACTGCGCTCGGTACGGCCGTGCCCGCCCGTGTAGCTGTGGTAAGGAACACGGCCGTAGCCCCTACTTCTATCCAACTACCGGTCGCGGATACGGCCGTGCCCACCTCAACCGTTGCCCCCACCAACACCCTGCCCTCTCAACCCACTACCACACCGGCAAACACCCCTATCCCGTTGCCGCCACCGCCAGGACAGATTGTTTTTCTTTGGAATCCAGAACCTGTAGATCCTACCGGGCCGCAACCCCAAAACCTGTATTTTATCGCACCGGGCAATGTCGCTGGGGAGTGGGGATTGGAGACAACCCTCACCGAGTTACATGGCGCTGACCTGCACTTATCGCCTGACAACACAAAGTTTACTCTCAGGCAGTTTGAGGACACCAATGAAGACGGAATTATTTCTGTTCAGGGCACAGATCTCTCAAATATCTATCTGTATCCACTATCTGATAAGGCACTAACCCGATTAACAGATGTCAAAACTAATGACTTTGTGGAAGTCACCTGGCTGCCAGATAGTCAACAATTTACTTACGCAGTAGAGAAAGACATCTACCTTTTCGATTTGGAAGATTCGGCCTCCAACAAATATCTCAGTTTGCCAGGGCGCATACACGATCATCAGTGGTCACCTGATGGCTATTGGCTGGCTATCGTCTCTGGTTTATCAGATGAAACTGGATCTGCGCCAGGAGGAGAATCCGACAGGCTTGATTTATACGATGTGGAAACAAATAGAGTGCTTACAGTCATTAGCAAATTGGGAGGAAGCAGAATTAATTGGTCCCCAGACAGTCAATGGTTTGCTTTTTCTCATGACAGCAGCAACCTGGGTTTATCCGTTGCTTCCATAAATGATCTGGCTTCAATCCAACTAAGTTCTGGGCTTAGTTTTGCTTCATGGTCGCCAGATGGTCAATGGCTGGCTTTTACAACCCAGATAGGTACCGGAAACCTTTATTTGTGGAATCCAGACACGCTGTCAACCGAACTTTTATTGGAGGGCTACGGCCGTGTGTCGCAGCCCATTTGGTCGCCTGACAGCCGTTATCTCGCTATCGCACTCAATGCCGAAGAAGAATCCAACTTGCTTGTTGTTGATGTAAACAACAAGACCACCAGTACGCTGTTGATTGGCCCAAAACCTGTACCAGAGCCTGGCCCGGCCCGGTGGCCGTTAGAAATGTTAAGCTGGTCTCCAGATGGGCAGTGGATACTGTTTGAGGCTTCAGGAGAAGACAAGCGCACCTTTTCCATCGTTAATCATACTAACGGCGAATCGTTTGTGGTACTCGATTTTACGGGCACGGCGGCGCCAGAAAATGTTTATTGGCTTCCATAAATCAAAATCAAGCCCTCATCATTAGCCGTTCAGGAGATAAGGATGAACAAAAAGCAGTTAATTGCCACAGTCTGTATTCAGGTGACATGTCTTTGTATCATTGCATGGATGCTACCATTCAATTCTGCCGCTTCCGTAGAAGCGCATTTTATTTATCAAGAACCAACCGCAACACCAACTTTTACACCCACTCCCACCCCTACACCCGTGCCACCTTTTTTAGGGCCGATTTACTATGATGAAGAGTATGTTTGGAAAATATTTGATCATGAAATCCCTGGCGATTATGATAACGATCCCGAAGGACGTATTAGACATTACGATTCTACCCTTCACGATCCCCCTGGTGCCGAATACGGGTACAACGGGCATATTGGTATTGATTACAGCCTCGTTTATGAGCCTGTTTTAGCTTCCGCTAATGGTGCGGTTGTAGTTGCTGGGTGGTCAAACGAGGCTAACCATAGGCTTGGGTATGGGCTGCATGTTGTTATGTCTTATAACGCTAATCCTAACTATACGACCATATATGGGCACTTAAGCACACTGAATGTTAGAGCAGGTGATGAAATTGATATAGATCCAAACGATCCAGGTAATAGAAATCGCATCATAGGAATCAGTGGCAATACCGGCCATGTCTTTAATGATTCTGGAAACGATTGTGGGCCAATTCCTGTTAGTGGGCCAAATTGTGGGCACCATCTCCATTTTGAAACCCGTAGAAATGGCGTCTTTGTGAATCCTTATGGGTGGATAAGCAGCACTCCAGACCCATGGGCGCAGCATCAGAACGGTACAATCAGTCATTATCTATGGGTAAATCGGCCTGCTGTGTTAAGTACACAGTATATTGCCAGTGGGTCACAGGGCACTTCTGTCAACGATCCAGGGGTAAACAATGCGCGGATGATTATTGATGATGGTTCGGCCGACTTTTCTACGATTGACACCTGTTGGGTATATACACCGGGCAACGACAGCTTCAACAACAGCTATCACCGCGCCAATGCCAATGGCCCCAACGACTGCCGCGCCCGTTGGACGATTCACCCGGACGCTTTTACCCTGCCAGGGGAGTATGACGTTTTTGTCCACATCCCCGAAGACAGCACCGCCTCCCTGGGCGCGGTTTATACGATCACGCACAACATGCAAACCAGCCGGGCGATTGTGGTGCAGGCGGCGTATCTGGATAACAACACAGAGCACAACGCCTGGGCCTATCTCGGCCGTTACCACTTTGCTATGGACACGGCCGTTTCCGAATTCATCGAGCTATATGATGATACGCTTGCCGGTGACGCCGGCAACCATGTGCTGGCCGATGCCATCATGCTGGCCCCGGCGGACGATGCGATGCCGCTGCCCCAGCAGTACCTCTATGTCTCTTTTGCCAGCAGCGGCTACGCCGGCAACGTGCCCTACGAAGATGAGGACATCTTGCTCTTTGACGCCGCCACCGGCGAATGGCGCATGTTTTTTGACGGCTCGGACGTGGGGTTGGCCGGCGTGGACATAGACGCCGTTGATTTCCGGGATGGCTACCTTCACTTCAGCCTGGATGCGCCCCTCGGCAGTTTTACGGATGCGGACATCATTCGCTTCAACCCCACCTCGCTGGGCGAGGACACCAGCGGCACGATGAGCGCCTTCATGCCTGGCGAAAAACTTGGCCTGACGCCGGCTGAGTTTCCCGGTGAAGATGTGGACGCGCTGGCCTTTAACCACCAGGGAAAAATCCTGCTCAGCACACAAGGGCAGTCTGAGATTGGCCCCGACATCTTTGAAGACGAGGACCTGTTCATAAGCGACAGCGACACATCAGCCTCGCTGTTTTTTGACGGGTCAGACTATGCCCTTAATGAGGTGACAGAGAATGTAGATGGCGTCTGGTTGGGGGCCAATGGGAGTATTTACTTGAGTACGGCAGGGTCATTTGCCGTGACGGAGGTTAGCGGTGATGGTGCGGACATTTTCATCTGCGCCCCCGGCATTTTCATGAACTGCTGGTTCGTGCCTGGCCTGTTCTGGAACGGCTCAGCCCACGGCCTGGGCAGCCCCAGCGCCACCGTAGATGACTTCTTTGTCCATAATAACCAACTGCTTGAGGACTGTGAAACCTTTGGCAACGGCGGCTTTGAAGCTGAATTCTATTGTTGGTCAATTGTTTTAGCGCCGGACCCACAAAATCAGTATTGGCTACCCACTATGAACGAAGCTCATAGTGATTTGCATAGCGCCATGGCGGTAATAACTTCAACAGTTCCCGACGTCACCATTTTAAGAAGCTCTGCAATACACATCCAATCAGTAGGAATTGAATACAGATTAAGCTTCTATGGCAAAGCTCTTAACATAAATGAACACTCTAATGTGAGGGGGATGGTTGCCTGGTTTAACGACGACGAGTATTTAGGAGTGACGTTTATTGGTGTTGTACGTGGAATTCATACCAACTGGTCATCATTCACAACCCCTTTTGGATGTCCACCGGCGGGGGCGAATACAGCCTTTTTTAGCTTTCAGATATCTGATGGCTATTTTGCTGAAGATGACAGTATTTCCCAAGAGGCTGTGGGGCATATTTTTATAGACGATGCGCAAGTGGAAAGCCGGCCGAATGCCAATTGTCCTACACTGAATTCGGGCGGTAATTGAGCGATAGCACTCCCAAATGAGTTATGAATGGAGGAGAGGCTTTAGCCGATGCGCGGTTCGCCTGAAGGCTCTCCTCCGACTTTCCCCATTTCAGATAGGGCCGGTATTACCAGACATCCAATTTCTTGGAGAAATCGGATGTCTCATTGGGAGCGGCTCAATTGACAAACTGCTGCGCGTACTCTGCGCCCCAGATGAGGAAGGCGATGCCGGACAGGGCCAGGTATTGGCCGTAGGGCAGGGCCGTGTCGCGCCCCACGCGGCGCGTCAGCAGCAGCAGCAGCGTGATTGCGCCACCTAACATGACCGCCCAAAAGAGGCAAAACCAGATGCGGTGCCAGCCCAACATCAGGCCCAACAAGACCGCCAGTTTCACGTCGCCCATGCCCAATGGAATGCGCTCACGGCCGTACATCACATTCGCCAGCCCGTACAACGCGCCAAACACCACCAGCCCCACCACCCCCCCGGCTAAAGCCAGCCGTATGTTGTTTTCGTCGGCCGTCACCAAAAAGCTGCCCGCCAACGCCAACAGCATGGCCGGGTACACGACGGCGTTGAAGATGAGCCGGTGTTCTAGGTCGGTAACGATGATCAGGATGAGGATGGCGATGTAGAGGCTGTTCACCACCAGATTCACCGTTTCCGTGATCCACAAGGGCAGGCAGAAGAACAACACGGCCGTACCCGCCAACACCAGATACGGCCGTTTGCGCTGCCGCCAGCCCCAGGTAGTCCACGACGGCCGTGCCCCCGCCGGCAAATAATCGGCCAGCCAATTCACAGCCACCCCCGCCAGCAAACCCACCAAAAGCCAGATAAAATTCAACAGCGAAATCGTCATAAGCGAATTATACGCCACATTTTTGGCCCATCCCAAAAGCGGGTATGATTGTGCTGGTTGCTGGTGGCTGGTTGCTTGTTGCCCCAGCCACCAGCAACCAACAACCATCCACTCACATAAGGAGAAGAAAATGAACCGCGTACTTCACATCCTGGCCTACATTTTAGTGGGCGTATTTGCTTTGTTATTGGCGGCGGTGGTGGCGCTGCTGGTGGTACAGCGACGGCCGTACCCCGACATCGCCGGCGCTCAAACCGTGCCCGGTCTCAAAGCCGAAGTTACCGTTTACCGCGATGAATACGGCATCCCTCACATTTATGCCGGCAGCCTGGAAGACCTGTTGTTTGCCCAGGGTTACGTCCATGCCCAGGACCGTTTCTGGCAAATGGAATGGTGGCGGCACATTGGGCAGGGGCGCATTTCCGAAATTGCCGGGGAATCCACCCTGGACAATGATAAATTTATCCGCACCATGGGCTGGAACCGCATGGCCGAAGCCACAGTCGCGTATTACCGCGAAAACGAACCGGCCTATTATGCCTTGTTGGAGGCCTATGCCGCCGGTGTCAACGCCTACATCGGCGATAAATCCCCCGGCGAATTATCGCTCAACTATACCGTTCTCCAGGCCGTCAACGAAGCCTGGGAAATTGAACCCTGGGAACCGGTTGACACGGTTGGCTGGGGAGTCGTCATGTCGTTTGACCTGGCCAATGACATTGACCGGGAACTGGCCTACGCCCGCATGATTGACCAGTTTGGCGAAGAGGTGGTAGCCGAACTGGTACCGCCCTATCCTTACAACAACCGGCCTGTGATTGCCCCCACCGACCAGTTGGTGAGCGAGATTGCCGGTCAGCGTGTACCGGCGGGGTGGGGCACGGCCGTGAACTGGCAAAACGTCAACACCACCCTTATCGGCGCGGCCCCGCAAACCCTGGGCGGTGAATTTTTTGTTGGCTCCAACAATTGGGTCATTAGCGGCGAACACACCAACACCGGACTACCCCTGCTGGCTAACGACCCCCACCTCAGCATCCAGATGCCCGCCATATGGTACCAGGTGGGGCTGCACGCCCCCGGTTACGATGCGGTCGGTTTCTCTTTTGCCGGGGTGCCCGGCGTCATCATCGGCCACAACAATGACATCGCCTGGGGCGTTACCAATACCGGCGCCGACGTGCAAGACCTTTACATCGAACGCGTCGCCGGCAACCAGTACGAGTACATGGGCGACATGCACGATCTGGAAATCATCGAAGAGGTCATCAAGGTCAACGGCGGCGACGATGTGATCCTGCCGGTGCGCATTACCCGTCACGGCCCCATCATCAGCGATGTGCTGGACGATGCGGCCGACGTGTTGGCCGTGCGTTGGGCAGCGCAGGAACCATCCCGTGTCTTACAGGCGGTGCTGATGCTGAACCAGGCCAGCAATTACCAGGAATTCCGTGACGCCCTGCGCTATTGGGACATTCCCTCCCAAAACGTCATCTACGCCGACCGCGAAGGCAATATCGGCTATCAGATGCCGGGGCACACGCCCATTCGCCGCAGCGGCATGGGCATGGTGCCTGCGCCCGGCTGGACAGATGAATATGAATGGGAAGGCTGGATTCCTTTTGAAGAATTGCCCGCTCTCTTCAACCCTGACCAGGGCTACATTGTCACCGCCAACCACGCCATTGTAGACCGGGCCTACCCCCACTACATCACCCGCGATTGGGCCGATGGCGACCGGGGTTTGCGCATCGTGGAAATGATTGACGCCATCATTGCCAATGGCGGCAAAATCTCGATGGATGACATTGCCGCCATCCAAAACGACAACTTCTCCCTCTTAGCCAAAACGTATGTGCCCTATCTGGCGAATCTGCAATCGGCTGATCCGCAGGTGCAGGCGGCCATCAACACCCTGCGCAGTTGGGATGGGCAAGAAGTGCGGGACAGCACCGCCGCTACCATTTTTGAACTGTTTTACGTCCACCTGTACCCGGCTATTCTGGCCGATGAAATTGGCGAGGAGAATGTTGGTGAGATTCGTAACAACATCTTCCTGCACGCCATCGCCCCTGATGTGCTGTCTCCCTGGTGGGATAATGTCAACACGCCGCAGAAAGAAAGCCGCGAAGATATTCTGCTGCAAGCACTGACGGAGGCACTGGCCTGGCTGGATGAAAATAAGGGAGGGGAAGTGGCCTGGGGCAAACTGCATACGGCCACGTTTGTCAGCCTGCCTCTGGGCAGCAGTGGCATTGCCGATATTGAGGCGTTGGTGAATCGTGGGCCATTTGCGGCCGATGGCGGGCGCAGTATTGTGAACGCCACGGGCTGGGCGCCGGGTGATCCGGCGGCGATCACCGGCCACCCCTCGATGCGCATGATTTTGGATTTGAGCGACTTTGACGCCAGCCGCGCCGTTATTCCCACCGGTCAGAGTGGGCATCCGGGCCACCCGCTGTATGACAACGAAATTGAGTTGTGGTTAAACGGGGAGTACCACCCGCTGTGGTGGAGCCGGGCAGCGGTGGAGGCCAATGCGGTGGATACGTTGGTGTTACGGCCGTAAAAAAGAGAGATTGGAGATTGGGGATTGGTTAATCTCCAATCTCCAATCTTTTTTTATGAAGAAACAGGAATTTTAAGCACCTGACCGGTGACAATGTAATGGGGGTTGACGATGCCATTTGCTTCGGCAATATAAACCCAACTCATGCCAAACTTCAGCCCAATGCGGAACAAATTATCACCCGGTTGCACCACGTAATAGGTGTAATTGCCATCAGTCGGCTGTCCGCCGCTGCCCTCGCTGCTGCCTGCCGCCGGAATGCGAATGGCCTGACCGACCACAATAAAGTTGGGGTTGGGGATGCCGTTATAGCGCGCCAAAACCGTCCACGAATACCCATAGTGCAAGCCAATGCGGAAGAGGTTTTCCCCTGGCTGCACAATGTGAACGACTTCCTGGGCAGGTGGTGTGCCTACTGTGCCGCCCCCTGACGATGGTTCGCCGCCCGTCGCCGGCGGTGAGGTTGTCGTCTGTTCGCCACCTTCGGTTGGTTGGGTTTGCCCACCGCCTTCAGTTGGTTGGGTTTGTTCGCCGCCTTCAGTTGGTTGGGTTTGTCCGCCACCTTCAACGGGTTGAGTTTGCTCGCCGCCTTCGGCCGGCTGAGTTTGCTCGCCACCTTCGGTCGGTTGAGCCTGTTCACCACCCGGCTGCTCGCCACCTTCAACAGGCTGAGTCTGTTCGCCGCCCGGTTCTGTCTGCGGCGGGCCGTCGGTGCCGCCGCCGATATTGGGGTCCGGCGTGGCGGTGGGTTCGCTGCTGCCGGGAATGGGCATCTCACAGGCTGACAGCATGAGCATGATGGAGAGAAGTAAAACAAGGATACTGAAGAGCTTTCGACGGGACACCATAATTGACCTCCGCTGATTGTTGACGGCCGTGTCCATATTCACACCAGGCCGACTAATTCATTTACATAACAGGTGAACATAATATAGCACGTTTTTAGCGTTACGTAAAGTTATTCAGGCAGATGGCATCATCGGAATCTGTACACCCCGCTCTTTAGCCGTCTGGATGGCTTCCGGGTAACCGGCGTCCACATGGCGCACCACGCCCATGCCGGGGTCAACGGTCAACACCCGTTTTAACCGCGCGGCTGCTTCTGGCGTACCGTCGGCCACAATCACCTGTCCCGCGTGTAGGCTGTAGCCAATACCCACACCGCCGCCATGATGAAAGCTGACCCAGGTGGCGCCGGCGGCGGTGTTGATCAGCGCGTTGAGGATAGGCCAGTCGCCAATGGCGTCAGAGCCATCGCGCATCCCTTCCGTTTCCCGGTTGGGGCTGGCCACGGAACCGGCATCCAGATGGTCACGGCCAATGACGATGGGCGCTTTCACCGCGCCGCGCGCTACCAGGTCGTTGAACAGCAGCCCGGCTTTGTCCCGTTCGCCATACCCCAGCCAGCAAATGCGGGCGGGCAGTCCTTGAAAGTGGACTTTCTCCTGAGCCATGGTGATCCAGCGGCGCAGCCCTTCGTTTTCGGGGAATAGTTCCAGGATGGCCCGGTCGGTGACGTATATATCCTCTGGGTCGCCGCTCAGCGCAACCCAACGGAATGGCCCTTTACCTTCGCAGAATAACGGCCGTATATACGCCGGCACAAACCCCGGATAACTAAACGCCTCGGTCACCCCCTCGTCAAAAGCCCGCTGCCGTAAATTGTTGCCATAGTCAAAGACAATTGCGCCCTGTTTTTTGAATTCCACCATGGCTGCGCACTGCACCGCCATAGATTGCGCCGACAGGCGGGCAAACTCAGTGGGGTTTTCGTCACGCAGCTTTCGGCCTTCGTCAAACGAGAGCGTATGCGGGAAATAAGCCAGAAAATCATGCGCCGAAGTCTGGTCTGTGACCATGTCCGGGATGCGCCCTTCGGCCAGCAAACGGGGAAAGACCTCGGCCGCATTACCAATCAGCCCAATGGAACGGGGTTGACCAGATTTGACATAATGTTCAACTCGCGCCAGCGCGTCGTTATAATCCTCCGCGACTTCATCAATATACCGGTGTTCCAGACGGCGGTTCGCCCGCCATTCATCCACCTCCACCAGCAGCCCCACGCCGCCGTTCATGGTAATGGCTAATGGCTGCGCGCCACCCATCTCCCCCAATCCGGCCGTTAGCACCCATTTGCCTTGCAGCGAAGGCCAGCCGGCCTGCCGCGCCGCTTCCGCAAAGGTTTCATACGTGCCCTGTAAAATGCCCTGCGTGCCAATATAAATCCAACTGCCGGCCGTCATCTGCCCGTACATGATCAGCCCTTCCGCCTCCCATTTGTCAAAATTTTCCTGAGTGGCCCAATGAGGCACCATGTTGGAGTTGGCGATGAGGACACGGGGCGCGTCTGGGTGGGTGCGGAACACAGCCACCGGTTTACCGCTTTGCACCAGCAGCGTTTCGTCGTTTTCCAGTGTTTGCAGGGAAGTGAGGATGGCGTCGAAGGCGGCCCAATTGCGGGCGGCGCGTCCGCGTCCGCCATACACGATCAGGTTTTGCGGATCACCGGCTACATCGGGGTCCAGGTTGTTTTGCAACATGCGGTAGGCGGCTTCTTGCAGCCAGCCTTTGCAATGCAGTTTAGTTCCAACAGGGGCGCGCACAACACGGTTCATTTTCCTTCTCCTTGCTATGTCGTGCGATTTACCAAATCGCGTTACGACGTTGTTTTAATTTAAGATGAAACGATAGCCTTATTACCTAAAATTATAGGATTCAACGCCCGGTCTTCAAAGACTGTGCCTCTAATCAACTGCTTATGTTATAATCCGCTGGCAAAGAGGGTTAAATGATCTCAATAATACACAAGTACCAGATTTTGCCGATTTTGCCTACAACGATATAAATGGAGTGTGAGGAGAGGGGTGGGAACTGTTGTTTGTGCCATCTCCAAACGAAAGATTTATGAGTGGCGAAACTATCCTGATTGTTGACGACAGCAGGGAAATTGTAAAACATCTGACGGAGTACATGCTGCCTACGTTTGGCTATCAAACCCTGTATGCCTACGATGGACAGACGGGGTTGCAACTTATTCGGGAAAGGAACCCAGACCTGGTACTGTTGGATTTGCATTTGCCGGAGATGACAGGTACGGATGTGCTGCAACAAATGGCTAAGGAGTCATTGAGTACACCGGTTGTCTTGATGACCGGTTATGGTTCGGAACAGAGTGCCATTGATGCGTTTCGTTTAGGCGCCAAAGATTACATTATCAAGCCCTTTACGGTAGATGAAATTAAGGAAACGATAGACCGGGCTTTGGTGGAACCCCGTCTTCTGCATGACAAAGAGGATTTGGCGGAGCAACTGCGCCGGGCCAAGCTGGAACTGAGCCGCCAGGCGCATGAGATGGGAACGCTGTCTAACATTGGCAAAGCGATTGCTTCATTGCTGAGTGTAGACCAGGTATTGGAACGGGTATTGGAGGCAGCCACGCAGCTAACGGACGCTGAGGAAAGTATTATCTGGAAGTTGGATGAAAGTGGTGAATACCTGCTGGTTTATGGCAGAAAAAATGGAGCGAAAGGGCAAACCGAACCAGAGCGGTTCTTGGTAGCGGATTCCCAAATTGGGCAGGTGTTGCAAACGGGACGGCCGTGGCGACAATCTCGCTCTTCAGGTCAGGGCATCAAATTGGGGGATGACTATTACGCCCGCGCCGTGTTGTTTGTGCCCCTCAAACTGCGTGGTGTCCCTCTGGGCGTGTTGGGGGTCAATAACCTGGTTGCTTTCCGTTCGTTTAGCAAACAAGATGAATTTTTGCTCTCGTTTCTGGCCGATTATGCCGCCATTGCGCTGGAAAATGCACGGGTATTTCAAGCCGCCGACCAGGCATTGGCCGGTCGCCTGGTGGAACTCAATGTGTTGGGCGAAATTACCCGCACCATTACGTCCACCCTGGAACTGGAAGAAGTGGTACGCCTGACCATTACCCAGGTGCATGATAGCTGGCGCATTGAAGCCTCTTCTTTGTGGTGGCTGGACGAATCGGGACAATCGCTGAAAGTGTTGGCAAATGTGGGCACGCCATCGGAGACATTGAGTGATGTACGGCTGCCTGTGGATAAGGGTATTGCCGGGGCGGTGGCGCGGACGGGTAAGTGGATTTACTCGAATGATGTGGCGACCCATCCGCTGCATTTTCGCGAGGCGGATGAGTTGACGGGTTTTGTCACCCGTTCCCTGCTGTGTGTGCCGCTGGTTTTTCGGCGGCAGGTGGTGGGGGTGATGGAGCTGCTAAATAAGCTAGATGGCGATTTTGATGATCAGGATGTGGAACGGGCGCTGTCTATTGCTTCGGCCGTCGCCATTGCCGTTTCTAATGCCCTGCTTTTTCGGGAGGCGGAAACACGCAAGCAGCATTTGGAAGCGACGCTGGAACATAACAGCAGCCCCATTCTGATTACCGATGCGCGGGGACGGGTTCTTTTGCTCAATCAGGAAGCGCGTAAGCGGCTGCATCTGGCGCCGGAGGCGATTGGCCGGCCGGTGGCGCAGGTTATTCATCCCCCAGAGGTGGTGGCATTGCTGACGGAGCCGTTGCTGGAAACGGCCGTTGAACTGACACTGCCGGATGGTTCGGTGTGGGTGTCACGAGTAGCGCCCATTCCGGGTCACGGCCGTATCCTTATCTTGCAAGACATCACCCATTTGCGTGACCTGGATAAAGCCAAAGACCACTTTGTGGCTACTGTGTCCCACGACATGCGCGCCCCCCTGACGCAAATCCGTGAGTTGGCTCGCAGTTTAGCAGGCGCCGGCGACTTGAACGAGACACAAGACCGGATTGCGGCCCAAATCTTGCAAGCGGCCGAGAAAATGATGGGGTTGGTGGATGGTTTGCTGGAACTGGCAAAAGTCAATACCGGGCTTGAACAGCAATCACAACCCTGCGATCTGCTGGAAATTGCAACCGAAGTGGTAGAGGATTATCAGATACAGGCCTTATCGCGCCGGGTAACATTGGTGTTGACGGCCGAAGGTAATAAGGGCGTAGTGCAGGGAAACCCCACCCAACTACGGCGCGCGGTTAGCAACCTGGTAGATAATGCCATCAAGTTTTCCCCAGAAAATGAAATGGTGGAAGTTGTTGTTTCTGGGGATAATCACCATGTGCTGATCAAAGTTTGTGATAAAGGGGAGGGGATCGCCGAAAGTGACAAGCCCTATATTTTTGAAACCTTTTATCGGGGCAAAGATGTGGGGGGGGATGAAGGCTCCGGTTTGGGGCTGGCGTTAGTTTATTCAATTGCCGAAGCGCATGGGGGCAAGATTTGGGTAGAGAGCGAGAATGATGGTAGTACCTTTGTTTTGGAGTTGCCGGTGGACGGTAAGCCATAGTCGGTAATCCGATGGTCGAGATGGTCTTCAGACATCGGGCATCAGACATCTGGCGTCAGGGAAGTAAACTATGCTGGCTAAAGTCATCAGTTGCGCCATTGTCGGTTTGGAAGCTGAACTGGTGGAGGTGGAAGTAGACCTGCTGCGTGGTGGCCCCATTTTTAATCTGGTGGGGCTACCCGATGCGGCCGTGCGTGAAAGCCGCGACCGGGTTCACAGCGCCATTAAAAACAGCGGCCTGGAATTCCCCGGCAACAAACGCATTACCGTCAATCTGGCCCCTGCTGACCTGCGCAAAGAAGGTCCAGCCTATGATCTGCCCATTGCGGTGGGTATTTTGGCCGCTTCCCAACAAATCTGGCCCGATAAACTAAACGGCGCGTTGTTCCTGGGCGAACTTTCGCTAGATGGCTCTACGCGGCACACCAAAGGCATTTTGCCCATGACGGCGTTGGCGCGAAAGGAGGGCTACGGCCGTGTCTATGTGCCGGCCGCCGATGCCGGGGAAGCCGCTCTACTGGATGACGTGGAAGTCATCCCCGTGCAAAATTTGCAAGAACTGGTGGATCACCTCACCGGGCTGCGTGCCATTCAACCCTTTTCCGTAGACTTGAAGGAAGTCTTTGGCGGCGATCCGCTGTACGCAGCCGACTTTGCCGACATCATGGGGCAGGAACATGTGAAGCGGGCCATGGAAATTGCGGCAGCGGGCGGGCACAATTGTCTGATGAGTGGGCCGCCGGGCGCGGGCAAAACGCTCATTTCCAAATCATTGCCCGGCATTTTGCCGCGCATGTCGGTGGACGAGGCGCTGGAAGTAACCAAGATTTACAGCGTGGCCGGTTTGCTGCCGGCCGATACGCCCTTGATCCGGGAACGGCCGTTTCGCGCCCCTCACCACACCATCAGCTATGCCGGTCTGGTGGGCGGCGGCGCCTGGCCTCGCCCCGGCGAAATCTCCCTGGCCCACCGCGGCGTCCTTTTTCTGGACGAACTGCCCGAATTTAGCGAGCGGCTGATTGAAGTGTTGCGCCAGCCGCTGGAAGGGCTGCCGCGTGAAGTCTCCATCTCCCGCGCTTCCGGCACCGTCACCTACCCCGCTAACTTCATGCTCATTGCTGCCCAAAACCCCTGCCCCTGCGGCTATTTTGGCGACCCCACCCATGCCTGCACCTGTTCCAACGCCATGATCACCCGCTACCAGAAGCGCATCTCCGGCCCTCTCATGGATCGTATTGACCTGCATGTAGATGTGCCCCGCGTCCCTTTTGAAAAGCTTACCAGCCTCCATCGCGGCGAACCTTCCGCCGTGATTCGGGAACGGGTGGAAAACGCCCGGCAAATTCAAGCAGAGCGATTGCAACGGTACGGCTTGCACTGCAATGCGGAAATGGGGCCAAGCCAAGTGCGCGAAATTTGCCAGGTTGATGAAACAGGCAAACGACTGATGAAAAGCGCCATGTCTCAGATGAGCCTCAGCGCCCGCGCGTACCATCGGGTACTGAAAGTGGCCCGCACCATTGCCGACCTGGGCGGCGCGCCCGCCATTGAACCGGCGCACCTGGCCGAAGCTCTGCAATACCGCCCCCGCAGTACAGAATAAAAAACAGCGCGGCTGAAAAGCCGCGCTGTTTCCGCGTTTGTTTCGTGGTCGTGGTGGTTGAGGTTTACGCCATCAACCCCACATGTTCCTGATATTCCCGCCAGGCTCTGTTAAACGCTTCAATCACCTCATCAGTGGCCCGATGGTCAATCAACCAGGTGGCCCATAACATATGGCCGCTTATTTTTTTACGATTGGCTTGTGGCTCTTCAAGTTGCCCCACAGTAAAGGCGAAATCCCCCACAATATCATCTCGTTCTTTTTGGTGTGTTAGCCACTGGTAAAATGATGTCATGATTGCTCTTTTCCTTAAAATAATTACCTCAATGTTGCGCCTGCCATTTTGGATCAAAGACAGAACATACTGAATAACTTTGCTCTGGATAGTTACATAATATCATTAAGATGGGCCTTATCAATCAAAAAACTGTGAAAGTTCAGAGGAAGCGCATAGTACATTATGACTACTAACGGCCGTACCCCACCCGTTATGGATTGATTGGCAGCATAGGAACGGCCGTTGTTTGCATTCATCCCTAAGGAATTAGTACAATCCCGCTTGCGAAGCTGGCAGCCATCGTATATGGTTATGTTTGCGCCCAGGGGGCAGCCATGATGACCGATGTGGAAAGCGTTTACCCCACCTTCCACTCAAGAGGTGAATACAATCTGGCATTCAGTGCCCATTATTCAGAAATGGCTTAGTAGTTATGGCAAAAGATCGCACCAAATATCAAAAAGCAATGAGAACCGGTTTGGCCTATAACAGCGCCCAACGTTGGCAGGAGGCTTTCGGCGCATTTCGAGTAGCCATTGCCGAGTTTCCACAGGAACCGGCCCCATACGCCGGACTGGGCGAAGCCTGTTTGGGGTTGAAACAGCTAGACCGGGCGTTAGAATGTTTCAAATTAGCCGCCCGTTATTCCCAAGGGGATATTACCTATCTGAAAAAGGTGGCCGACATTCAAGAACGGCAGGGGCAGCTCAGCGAAGCCGGCCGCACCTATATGGCTATCGGCGAAATTTTGCTCAAGCAGCGTAAACTCGATGAAGCCATTGGTAACTGGCAGCGCGCCATTCGCCTGGACCCCAATTTGCTGGGGGCGCACCGGCGGCTGGCGATGGTATTCCAGCGGCAAAACAAGGTGCGTGACGCCGTGCGCGAATATCTGGCCATTGCCCGCATTTTGCAGATGCAGGGTGAATCGAAAAAGGCGATGCAAATGGCCCAGGCTGCCCTGAGGCTAGACCCCGGCAACGATGATGTGTTGAAGGCGTTGGAACTGATCCAACATGGGGAAGCCGCTTTCCGCGAGGAAGAAGAGGAAGCGGCAGCGGCCGCTCAAACGCAAATTTCTGAGGAAGCGCAGGCGGAAGCGGACAGCCTGACGGAAACGGTGCGCCAGATGGCTGCCATCTTTGAAGCGGAACGTAGCCAACAAAGCCAACCAGAAATCAAGGCGGCCGATCCCATTAGTCTGGCGCGGCGGACGGCGCAGGAACAATTAGCCGAAGAAATCTTCCGCGACGAGGACGACAGCGATGTTTCGGCCGAGAATGGTTTGAGTAAACTGGAACGGGATGCGGCGCTGGGGCAGGGCATGGATTTTGAAGCGCGCGGCCAGATCGCCGACGCGATTTCTTCCTACAAAAAAGCGATTGACGGCGGCTTACGGCTGCCGGCCGCTTACTTTACTATTGGGCTGCTGTATCTGGAAAGCCAGCAGAAGGAACAGGCCCGCCAGATGCTGGCCCTGGCCGCCCAGGAGCCGATTTTTGCGGAAGCAGGGCGGGTGGCGTTGAGCAGGTAACGGCCGTACCCTACACCCCACACAAAAAAACACGGCCGTCATTGTCTGAATGACTCAAGTAAATGGTGCGCAGGTGCAACGCTTACAGGCGCTTTACCAGATGGCAGTGGAACTGTCGGCGCTGCGCAGTTTGGAGTCGGTGCTGGATACGGCGCTGCGTCACTGCCTGGAACTGACGGGATCGCAGTTTGGCTTTATTGGGCTGACGGCCGTAAACGGCAAGGCCCTCGATGTCGTTGCTATTCAAGGCTTCAACCCCAGCAGCAGTTTTTACCATCACAACCACCTCATCCCCCTCCGTCCCAACATCTTTGCTCGCTCCGTGCTGGAAAACCGGGCGGTGCGTTCGGTTGACGCCGTTACCGAACCCAACCGGGTGGGCCAGCCGCCCGGCCATCCGCCGGTAGGCACATTCCTGGGTGTGCCGCTGCGCCTCCAGGATGAACCCATCGGTATGATTGGGCTGGCAAACCGCCCCGAACCGTATGAAGACGACCACGAACAACTGCTGTTGACGTATGCAGCGCAGGTGGCCATTGTCATTCGCAATGCGCAGTTGTATGAGCAGTTGCAGGCGAATAATGAGGCGTTAGAGCAAAAGGTTCGGCGGCGCACACGCCAGTTGGAAAAGGCCAAAGAGACGCTGGCCATGAAAGCGACGCAGTTACAAACGCTGCTCTCGGAAACGGTGGATGTGCAGGAACGGGAGCGGCAGCGCATTGCCCAGGATATGCACGATGGCACCAACCAACTCTTGATTGGGGCGCTGCTGGAACTGAAATCGGCGCACAAACGGCTGGGCAACGGCGACCTGGCGCTGGCCGAAAATTCGCTGGAAACGGTGCAAAACATCCTACACCGGGTGGAGGCGGAGATTAAAAACATCATCCATGATTTGCGCCCGCCGACGTTGGATGCGCTGGGGTTGGCCCCGGCGGTGCGTCGTTACGCCGAACGCTTTGAGCAATATACCGGCATCCCCTGTGTGGTCACGGTGCAGGGCGAACCGCTGCGGTTGCCTTCGCGCATGGAAATCAGCATTTACAGGCTGATGCAAGAGGCGCTGCAAAATGCCTCGGTCCATGCCCAGACTGGCCGGACGGAGGTGGCGCTGGTCTTTGAACCGGATTGTTTGCGGCTGGCGGTGCTGGATAACGGCCGTGGTTTTGACCTGACGGCCGTGCAGCGCCATAACAGCGGTCACCTGGGGCTGCTGGGCATGCAAGAACGCGCCGAAAGCCTGGGCGGCAGCCTGTTGATTGATACCGCCCCCGGACAGGGAACAAGGGTCACACTAACTGTGCCCACCCTGGAAAACACCGAAGTAAAAATGTAATTGAGTAATTGGGTAATTGTTCGTCCCAATTACCCAATTACTCAATTACTCAATTACCACTATGACCCCCATTCGCATCATTATCATTGACGACCATCCCATTGTCCGCCAGGGCATTAGCAGCCTGCTCTCCAATTATCACGAATTTACCCTGGTGGGCGAGGCAGACAATGGCGCGGATGGTTTGCGTTTGGCGCAGACAACGCACCCGGATGTGATCTTGCTCGATATTCGGATGCCGGGAGAGTCGGGGCTGGATGTGCTGGCGGCTATTCTGCGCCAGCAGCCGGCCGCCCGTGTCCTCATGCTCACCTCGTTTGATGATGAGGAGTATGTGATGACGGCGCTGCGCTCCGGGGCGTATGGCTACGTGCTGAAAAGCGTCTCCGATGATCAACTGGTAAGTGCCATTCGCGCCGTGCATCGGGGCGAAAAGGTGCTGAGTTCACAGGTGACAGACCAGGTGATTCGCCATGCCCTGACCGAACAGAGTCAAGGGCAACGGCCGTCCACACTGGATGAAGAAGAGATAGCCATTCTGCGCCTGTTGGTCAAGGGGGCCAGCAATGCCGAAATTGGTGAGGCGCTCTTTATGAGCCAGACCACCGTCAAACGTAAACTGCGCCAGATTTTTGCCACGCTCAACGTGCAAACCCGCGCCCAGGCCGCCGCCGAAGCGGTGCGGCGGGGGTTAGTTTAGCGCAGCAATCCTTTGTTATTCCGATTCTGCCTCAATTCGCCTTCGTTTGATTCGTTCCGCAATGGTTTCAACCGGTTGTTCTTTAAGCCATAAAGTGCGCTCTTGAGAGTAATCACCATAACCAGTTTCAAACATCTGGAGAAAGCGCACCATCCCCACCGGCCCTAATTCGCGCGACAATGCCGCTAAACCAACCTGATGAATCTCATTTAAAGTCATAGTTGCCATCTTATTCTGCCTCCTGTTGCGTGGTGAGCCAATGCAAGGGATTGTCTACGGTCACGTACAACTGCTTTTGTAACCGGATAGCCCGGCGCTTTAATTTGTCGTCTGTGGTCAAGAAAACATCGCAGTGGCTGTTTTCGGCGCAAGCCAGGTGCAAAGCATCCATACTGTTAAAGCCTAAATTCTGCAAAGCCTTGGCTCTGGCAACGTCAGCATTTGTCAAAACATGGAATTGATGCGCATATGAAGTCAATTGATGGACGCGCTCCTGGCGTTTTGGGTCAGGTGTTTGTTCGATTTCGTCAATAACAACCTCGCTGCTTACCCACTCCCAATCTCCGGCTTACATTCGGGCGATAATCAACAAGATAGCCTCTGACTCTAGCCTTATTCTGGTTTGTGCCTGATCGTCAAACGGCCGATTAAGACAACAGACATCCAGGTAAATCTTCATATCAACCTAAATAACATCTGAGTTTCTATTGTTTGCTATGAGCAAGAGTATAACACGAGTAGCACACAAAATGGTTATATATTTGGTGCTGAAAAAAGGGTTAAACCGGCAGCACGGCCGTGCCGCTGCCTACCAGTTCCGCTACCAATGGGCTGGCCGGTCGCTGCCGTACCTGTTGGGGTGTGTCTAGCTGTAGGAGACGGCCGTCGGCAATCACCGCCATCTGTTCCCCCAATAGCATCGCCTCGGCCAGATCGTGAGTCACAAAGAGTACCGGCACATTCTGTTCCCGCTGCAAGCGCAGTAAATCCTGGCGCAAACGGATGCGCGTGGGGCTGTCCAGCGCCGAGAACGGCTCGTCTAGCAGCAGCACCTGGGGGTGAATGACCAGGGCGCGGGCCAGCGCCACCCGCTGCTGCTGGCCGCCGCTCAACTCGCGTGGCCGTTGTTGTGCCAACTGCTCCAACCCCAACCAGGACAACGCTTCCTGCACAATGGTTTCCCGCTCCTGGCGCGTCTGCTTTATCAGGCCAAAAGCCACATTTTGGGCCACCGTCAGGTGCGGAAAAAGCAGGTAATCCTGGGTCACATACCCCACCCGGCGCTGCTGCGGCGGCAGGTTGATGCCGTTGGCGCTGTCATAGAAAGTAGAACCATTGACCACAATCCGCCCGGCGTCCGGCGTGGCCAACCCGGCCACACAGGCCAGCGTCATGCTCTTGCCCATCCCGGAACGGCCGAACAGTACCGTCACCGCCGCCGGTAGCTCCAGGGTCACGTCCAGAGGAAAATCACGCAGTTGTTTTTGAATCTGAATATGCAACATGCCCGCCTACCCTTCTAACGTAGCACCCGCCGCGTCAGGGATTGGGAAACGATGAACAGCAGCAAGGCCATCAGGCTGATGATCAGGGCCATGGCCCCTGCCTCGACGCGCCGGTTGGCCTGCAACAGGTCGTAAATGTAAATCGAAGCCGTTTGGGTGCGGCCGGGAATGTTGCCCGCCACCATCAGCGTGGCCCCAAAATCCCCCAGAGCGCGGGCAAAGGTCAGCGCCGCCCCGGCCAGCAAGGAGGGCCAGGTCAGGGGCATCGTCACCCGCCAAAAGACGGCCCAGTTCGAGCGGCCCAACGTGCGGGCGATGGCTTCCAGCCGCCGGTTTACCCCTTCAAAACCGGCGCGCACTGTCAGCACCATCAGCGGGAAGGCGGCCACCGAAGCCGCTACCACCGCGCCGCGCCAGGTGAAAACCAGCGGGAAACCGGCCGCGTCCAGCCAGCGGCCAATGGGGCTTTGCTGCCCCAGTGCCACCAGCAGGTAATAGCCCATTACCGTGGGCGGCAGCACCAGCGGCAGCGCCGTCAGCCCGCTTACCAGCTCCTTGCCTCGGAATTCGTAACGGGCCAGCAGCCAGGCCAGGGGCAGACCGGTAATAAATACCAGCAGGGTGGCCAGCAGCGAAACGCGCAAGGACAGCCACAGTGGGGCCAGGTCGGGCGTTATCATTGAAACTCTCCCGGCAGCAAGAAACCATACCGTTTCATAATTTCCCGCCCTGCCGGGCTGTTGACGAAGGCGACAAAAGCGCGAGCTGTTTCTTCACGTGGGGTGCTTTTGATGATGGCCAACGCCTGGTTGATCGGTTCATGCAGTTCGGCCGGCAGCAGTGTACCGGTCACTTCCGGCACATCGGCAATAGAAAGGGCGACGATGCCCACCGGCGCGTCGCCGGTCTGCACATATTGCAGCGTTTGTGAGACGTTTTCGCCCAGCACCAGCTTTTCCTCAATGTCTGCCCATATGCCGACGCTTTGTAATGCTTCACGGGCGGCCTGGCCATAGGGGGCGTGTTCCGGATTGGCGATGGCGATGCGGGTGATGGCCGGGTCTAACAAATCTTCCAGGCTGGTGGCTTGCAAACCGGAATTCCGGTTGACGACGAGCACGATGCGCCCCTGGCCATACAACTGCTGCGTCTCGGGGATAGTCAGCCCCTTTTCCGTGAGGCGGTCTACAAAGGAGATGTTGGCCGCCGCCAGAATGTCAAAAGGGGCGCCATTTTCGATCTGGGTGGTCAGGTTGCCGGTGGAGCCAAAGGTAAAAACGACCTTTTGGCCGGTTTCCGCCTCAAAAGCCGCGCCCATTTCGATGAAGGCAAATTGCAAATCGCTGGCGGCAGCCACCAAAAGCGGCTCCGCCGGGATAGGCGTAACCGCGGGCGATGAGCCGCAGGCCACCAGAAAACAGAAGGTCAATAAAACAAACAGTTTCCGCGTCATGATTCCTTCTCCTAAACAGGTTTGTAGTAGGCGATTTATCGCCTTCTGACGGCACTAAAGTGCCTACTACGAACGGGTTTCATTCTTGTGTTTGGTATGGCCGAAGGTGCGGTAGGCGGAAATGATCAGGATGACGCCCAGGCCAACTTTTAACCAGGAAGCGGGCACAATGCCCACCAGCAAGCCGCCTACGATGGCCCCAATCACCGAACCAACGCCCATCGGGGCCACCGTTTCTTTCAGCGCCTGCCGGTCGCTCAGTGCGCCCTGCCGCTGGTAACGCAGCAGGCCGACGAGGATGGTCGGCAGGCTGATGAGCAGGCTGGCGGTACCGGCCGTTTTCACATCCACGCCATAGGCAAAGATGAGCGTGGGAATGATAATTTCGCCTCCGGCCACACCCAGCAGGCTGCTCACCAGACCGATGGCTATGCCAAACAAGAGGCCAGCCGCAATGTGCCAGACTGGTGTGTCTGGCAGCAGCGCCGGGAGGGTCTGTGGCAAAAAGCCCTCGATAATGAGCGCCACGCCTATCAGCAGCAGCAGCACCAGAATGGCCCGCTCCAGTTGGGCGGCGGAGATACGGCGCGCCAGGGTCGCGCCAACGTAGGCCATGACCACTGCCCCGGCAATCAGGGCAAAAATGGCCGGTAGATAGGGGGAGAGTGGTTCATAGGAAAGCGTCCAGCCGCGAATGAGCAGCGAGGTGATGACGGTGATTAAACTGACGGCCAGGTTGAGGGGCACGGCCTGGCGGGCGGAGTAGCCCAATGACCCGGCCAACACGGGTAGGCGAAACTCGGCCCCGCCCAGGCCAATCAGCCCGCCCATGACGCCAATGGGAATGGCCAGACCAAACGCCAGGCGTGGACGACGGCTGGATGGGTTGCTGTTTTCGGTCATTGTTCGTCTTCACATTGATCCAGCCAGGTGAGCATGGCTTGAATCTGGCCCAGGCGAAATTGATGCACGAGACGGCCGTACCGCCGCCCATTTCCCCTTTCTTCGGCCACAATTTCCTGTTCGTTCGCCAGCCATTCGGCGCACTGCGCCCGCTGCGCCGCCAACAGGTGGGAAATGGCCGCGACCCCTTCCCGCCGGGCAAAGTACAGTTTCACCAGGAATTCCAGGCGCAGGGAACGGCCGTGTCCCACCGGACTTTGCTGCCAATCCCGGAAAGCGGCCGCGCCGGTCTCGGTCAGGTGAAACAGTTTGCGCGGCGGTTTGTTCTCTTGTGGTTCGGTGGTGGTGGTGACGTAACCGGCGTCTTCCAGCTTGCCCAGCAGGGCATAAAGCTGGCTCAGCTTGATCTGCCACACCGGCCCTAATCCGGCCGGGTCTGATAGTTCCTGGTGAATGGCATAGCCATGTTTGGACTGCTGGCGCAGAAAACCCAACAGGGCCAGTTCGAGGGAGAGGGCAGGGTTGAGTCTCATTGAATAGTCAAAATCGGTATATTCAATCTTTGAATAGATAGGATTATAGACTAAAGATGGCCGAACGCAAACAGCGCACTATTAGACTTGAAGTATCAGCTCTTCCCCATTGACAAAACGGGCGACAAAACGATCCAGTGCATCACGTCGTCCCAAAATGGGTGGCACATTGTTTTCCAGGGCAATCGCTACCGGCATAGTAAATTGGAGGTCACCCAACCGGGCAGTGAGCGTGTGCAAAAAAGCGTTGGCGGTAGAAACGGCCGTGATACTTCCCCGTAACGAAACAGGGATACCGCTCTCTACCTCATCCACAAAAACACGACCCAAAGCAAGTGGCACAACCGACAAATCGGCTCCTGTGTCAGCCAATATATCCTGGACTGTTAGCCACTGTCCAAAACGCGGCACAAACAAATCAACGGCCAACACAGGACGACTGACTTGACCAAAGACAGGATGCTGTTTCTCCTTGTAAGGGAAAATGAGGGTGGTCATGCCCAATTAAACGGGATGGAACGCCAATCTACACGAATTTGTTTGTTGGGGTATTGCTTAAAAACTTTGGGTAACTGCCTGTCCACGTCTGGCCCCGCCCACACTTCCTGGTTATCCACAAAGATGACATATTCAATTTCGGCCTCGGCTGTTTGATTCAGGCGGGTAGTGAGAACTTTCATTTGCGCTTCTAGCCGCTGTAATCTTGTTTCCACTTGCTGCCCGGTTGTGTCTATCATCACTTGCCTCCAATGCTTTTGGATGAATGAATTATATCACATGACCGAATGACGAGGGGCGTCGGGCAAGTTGGCCCTGTTGGGCGGGGAAGTTGACCCGGTTGGCTCTTGGCGCGGGGGCGGAGTGCAGTAGCATCAGGGGTGTGAATGACCCGATTCGCATTCCATATTCCCCGGATACCGTAGACGAGATGGCTGCGCTGTTGGCGCGCCATGCCTATATTGCCGATGTGGGGCTGAGTACCAGCCTCTTTCTGGCGCTGAAAATGGGCAAGGCGATCTTTTTGGAAGGGGAGCCAGGCGTGGGCAAGACGGAAGTGGCTAAAGTCCTCAGCCGCGCCTTTGCCGCGCCGCTCATCCGACTGCAATGTTATGAGGGGCTGGACATCAACCAGGCGGTGTATGAGTGGAATTATCCGCGTCAACTGCTGGAAATTCAGGCGCGGCAGCACAGTAACGGCACAACCCACGTAACGCGGGATATTTTTACGGAAGAGTTTTTGCTGAAACGGCCGTTGCTGCAAGCCATTGACCAATCCCACAACCAATCCCCGGTGTTGCTCATTGATGAACTGGACCGCGCTGACGAGGAGTTTGAGAGTTTCCTGCTGGAACTGCTCTCCGATTTCCAGATCACCATCCCGGAAATGGGCACGCTCCATGCCGACTACAAACCCATCGTCATCATCACCTCCAACCGCACCCGCGAAATCCACGACGCCCTGAAACGGCGCTGTGTTTACACCTGGATTGATTACCCAACTCGTGAAAAAGAACTGGAAATTGTGCGCCTGAAAGTACCCGGCATTGCCGAACAGTTGGCCGGACAGGTGGTGGATTTTATTCAGGCGGTGCGCCGCGAAGAGCTATACAAGCTGCCCGGTGTGGCCGAGACGCTGGATTGGGCGGAGGCGTTGGGGCACCTCAATACGCGGGTGCTGGACACGGCCGTTGTCAATGCTACCCTGGGCATCATCCTCAAATATCAAGACGACGTAGACAAAATGCGCGGGCAGGCGGTGGCGAATATCATGGCGCAGATAGGGATGTAATTGCGTAATTACCCAATTACCCAATTACCCAATTACCAATGACCACCATCCTCCAAAACATCCTCCTCTTTACTGCCACGCTGCGGCGGGCCGGGTTTACCATATCGCCGCAGCAGAATATGGAGTTGGCGCAGGCGTTGACGCTGGTGGATATTGGCAGCCGGGAACAGGTATATCATGCGGCGCGGAGTTTGCTGGTGACGCGGCGGGAGCAGATGGCGCTGTTTGAGGCGATTTTTAATCGGTTTTGGCGGCATGGGGCAGACGGCCGTACCCAACCCCAAAAGGCCCCCCTCGCCCCCCGCCACAAACGGCACAGCCAGCCCTTCACCATCGTCAACTATATGGCCGCCAGAGCGCAGCCCGCCGACCGAGAAGTGGAGGTGGTGGACAAGGCGCAGACATACAGCGACGCCGAACTGCTGCAACAAAAGCTCTTTTCGGAGATGTCACCGCAGGAGTTGGAGACGATCAAACGGCTGATTCAGGAGATGCGTTGGCAGGTGAGCCTGCGCCACACCCGCCGCCGTGTACCGGACAAAAACGGGGACGTGCTGCGGCTGCGCCAGGTGATGCGCACGGCCGTGCGTACCGGCGGCGTCCCCCTGCACCTGTCATGGCAAAGTCGCAAAATCAAACAACGGCCGTTTGTCCTCATAGCCGATGTGAGCGGTTCGATGGAAAAGTACGGCCGTCTCCTGCTGCAATTTTTCTACAGCGTCTCGCACAGCTTCAGCCAGGTGGAATGTTTTGTCTTTGGCACCCGGCTGACGCGCATCACCCACCAGTTGAAGCTAAAAAACATTGACCGCGCCGTAGACGAAGCGGCCAGAAATGTGGTGGATTGGTCAGGCGGTACGCGCATCGGCGAAAGCCTGCGCGCGTTCAACCGGCAGTGGAGCCGCCGTGTGTTACGGCGCGGGGCTATCGTCCTCATCGTTAGCGATGGCTGGGAACGGGGCGACGTCTCTGTATTGCGCCAGGAGATACGCTATTTGCAGGCGCGCAGCCACCGCCTCATCTGGCTCAACCCGCTGCTAGGGCTGGCTACTTACCAGCCATTGGTAGAAGGCATGGCCGCCGCCCTGCCTTATATCGACGACTTTCTGCCCGTCCACAACCTGCAAAGCCTCACCGAACTCTCGCACCATTTGGGCAAGTTAGGCCAGCATCGTTCTGTCAGACCCGAAATGAGAATTCGGCATGTGGCTGACCCGGTGACAGGGTGACAAGGTGACAAGGTGAAAATCAAAGATTACGCAGATTTCGCAGATAAAGAATCGGTGTAATCTGCGTAATCTGCGACGATTTACAGCTTTTTCTTTGCTTCTTACTCTTTGCGGACTTTGCCTCTTTGCATCTTTGCGTTGAAATAAAGGAGAAATGGATGATTATTGAAGGAGAATATACATTTGACGCCCCGCAGGATTTGGTGTGGCAGGCGCTGCAAGACCCGGATGTGTTGTCCAGTGCCATGCCGGGTGGGGAAGGGTTCACGGCCGTAGGCGAGAACGAATACGAAGGCAACCTGAATGTCAAGGTCGGGCCGGTGCAGGGCAAATTTAAGGGCAACATCAAGCTGACCGATATTGTCGCCCCGGAAAGCTACACGATGACTGTGGATGGCAAAGGCGCGCCCGGTTTTGTGAAGGCCGTCGGCAGCCTGAAGCTGACCCCGGACGGCGAGCGCACCCACATTGCCTATCATGGGGATGCCCAGGTGGGCGGCCGAATTGCCAGCGTGGGGCAGCGGTTGCTAGACACCTCGGCCAAATCCATCATTCGGCAAAGTCTGGATGGTCTGAATGAATATCTCAAGGTACAGGTAGCTGCCCGTGCCGCCGCCACTGCCGCAGGCGCATCCGAAGAGGAAGCGGCCGCGGCCGCCGCGCAAGTAGAAATTCCCACGTACACCCCGCCCTCGCAAACATCCGTCGCCATGAACGTGGCCAAAGATGTAGCCGGTGATTTAGTGCCGCCCAAATACCGACCGTTGGTCATTGGTGGCGTAGTGCTGCTGGTGCTGCTGATTTTGTATTTGATATTTCGGTAGGTCACGGCCGTCACTCGTCACGGCCGTTTTATTGGCTCTGGCCGGTCTCCAGACCGCGCCAGCTTCAAATTCCTAATTCATAACTGATGTTACGCGGGCTGTCGCCGGTTTCCAGACCGAGCGACGCTGGCTCGGTGGGACACCGACCAGAGCAGGTGCGTAACATGAGTTCATAATTCCTAATTCCCAAAAGGAGGTTCCCATGATCCCAGGTGAATTTGATTACCATTCGCCCCGCACCCTGCAAGAGGCCGTTGGCCTGCTGCAACAGCACGGAGACGGCGCCAAAATCGTGGCCGGGGGGCAAAGTCTCATCCCCGCCATGCGTTTCCGGCTGGCGCTGCCCGAAGTTCTCATAGACATCAACACCATAGACGGGCTGGAATACATCCGCGAGGACGACGGCCATTTGATGATTGGCGCACTCACCCGCGAATCCGACCTGGAAGAGTCGGCGCTGGTGCAGCAAAAGTATCACCTGCTGGCCGATGCCGCCCGCGTCATTGCCGACCCGGTGGTGCGTAATCGAGCTACCGTCGGCGGCAATCTGGCCCACGCCGATCCCGCCAATGACCATCCGGCGGTGATGCTGGCCTACAACGCCGAACTGATCGCCCTCGGCCCCCACGGCACCCGCGCCATTCCCATTGACGACTTCTTCGTAGACCTGTTTGAAAATGCCCTGGCCGACAATGAAATCCTGACCGAAATTCGCATCCCCACGCCTGGCCCCGGCAGCGGCGGGGCGTATTACAAAGTGGAGCGCAAGGTGGGGGATTATGCAATTTCGGCTACGGCCGTGCAGCTCACCATGAACGGTAACACCTGCACCGCGGCCCGCATCGGCCTCACCAACGTCAGCGCCGTGCCCATGCGGGCTACCGGCGCAGAGCAGGCCCTCATTGGCAAACCGATCACGAACGAGGTGTTGGAAGCGGCCGGGCAAGCTGCGGCGACGGAATGCGATCCATCCCCCGATTTGCGCGGTTCTGTCGCATATAAACGAGACCTGACACGAGTCGTTACCAAACGCGCCATTCGTCAGGCTGTAGAACGGGCACAAGGAGGCTAAACATGAGCAAACACACAATCACTTTAACGGTAAATGGAACTGAAGTTACCAAAGAAGTCGAGGCACGGACGCTGCTGGTGCATTTTATTCGGGATGATTTGGAGCTGACGGGCACGCACATTGGCTGCGATACGACCAGTTGTGGCGCGTGTACGGTGATGTTGAACGGCCGTACCGTCAAAAGCTGCACCGTCTTTGCTGTTCAGGCCAACGGCGCGGCCATCGAAACCATCGAAGGCGTGGCCAACGGGGCCACTCTGCACCCCTTACAGGAAGGGTTCTGGGAAAAACACGGCCTGCAATGCGGCTACTGCACCCCCGGCATGATCATGAGCGCCAAACATCTGCTGGCTAAAAATCCCAACCCCACCGAAGAAGAAATCCGCTGGGGCATTTCCGGGAACCTGTGCCGCTGCACCGGCTATAACAAAATTGTCGAGGCCATTCAATATGCGGCTGCCAAAATGCAGGCGGCCGAGGAGGTACCCGCATGACCACCTTTCACGATCCCACCAAACCCAAACACGTTGCCGACCGTTTTGAGAACAAACACGCCGCCCCGGTGGGGAGTTCGGCTGTAGTGGCCACCACCGAAGAAGTGCGCGTCACCACCCCGCCAGAAATCTGCGGCATGGGCCACCGCATGAAGCGCAAAGAAGACCCGCGTTTCATTCAGGGTAAAGGGCGCTACATTGACGACATCAAACTGCCGGGCATGCTCTACATGGACATCGTGCGCAGCCCCTACGCCCACGCCAAAATCCTGAACATAGACACCAGCGCGGCCCTGGCCATGCCCGGCGTATTGGCCGTCATCACCGGCAAAGACTTGGCCGCGCATGGCCTCCACTGGATGCCCACGCTGATGTCCGACACGCAAATGGTGCTGCCCACCGAAAAAGTGGTCTACTACGCCCAGGAAGTGGCCTGCGTCATTGCCACCAGCCGCTACATCGCCGCCGACGCCGTAGAACAGGTGGTGGTAGATTACGAGCCGCTCGATGTAGTCGTAGACCCGTACAAGGCGCTGGACGATGAGGTCATCATCCGCGATGACAAGGAACTGAAGACCAACCGCATCTGGCATTGGGAAGTGGGCGATCAGGCGGCTACCGACGCCGTTTTTGCCAACGCTGCCCATGTGGTCAAACAGTACATGCACATCCCGCGCATTCACGTGGCCTCCATTGAAACGTGCGGCATGGTCGCCAATTACAACCCGGCTACCGGCAAGATGCAGCTCTACATGACTACCCAGGCGCCGCACGCCATCCGCACCGTTTTTGCGCTGGTTAGCGGCTTGCCGGAGCATAAGATCCAGGTGATTTCGCCGGACATCGGCGGCGGTTTTGGCGGCAAAGTGCCGGTTTATCCCGGCTATGTGGTTTGCGCCGTGGCCAGCCTGCTCATTGGCAAGCCGGTGAAATGGATTGAAGACCGCAGCGAAAATTTACAGGCAGACAGTTTTGCCCGCGATTACCACCTGGAAGCGGAACTGGCGGCCGACGCGGACGGCAAAATTGTGGGCCTACGGGTGAATGGGCTGGCCGATCATGGCTGTGCGGACGCCGCCGCCAATCCGTCCAAATTCCCCGCCGGGCTGTTCAGCATTTGCACTGGTTCTTACGATTTGCAGGCGGCGCACGTCAACTTTGACGCGGTGTACACCAACAAACCTCCGGGCGGCGTGGCCTATCGTTGCTCCTTCCGCGTCACGGAGGCGGTGCAGATGATCGAGCGCATGGCGGACATGATGGCCCACGATTTGAACATAGACCCGGCCGAATTCCGCATGAAGAACTTTATCAAACAAGACGCCTTCCCCTACAAGTCACCTACTGGTTGGGAGTATGACAGTGGCAATTACCACGCCGCCCTGCGCAAAGCGATGGACATGATCGGCTACGAGGATTTGCGCCGGGAGCAGGCGGAAAAACGGGCGCGCGGTGAACTGATGGGCATTGGCATTTCCAGCTTTACGGAGGTGGTTGGCGCAGGGCCGTCACGTGACTACGACATTTTGGGCATCAAGATGTTTGATTCGGCCGAAATCCGCATTCACCCCACCGGCAAGGCGATTGCCCGCTTTGGCACCAAGTCGCAAGGGCAAGGGCACGAAACAACCTACGCCCAGATTATTGCCGAGGAGTTGGGTTTGCCCGCCAACGACATTGAAGTTGAAGAGGGCGACACGGACACCGCGCCCTATGGCTTGGGCACGTATGCCAGCCGGTCTACGCCGACGGCGGGGGCAGCGGCAGCGATGGCCGCCCGCAAAATCAAGGCCAAGGCAAAGAAAATCGCCGCCCATCTGCTGGAAGTGAACGAAGATGACCTGGAATGGGATGTGAACAAGTGGCAGGTAAAAGGCTCGCCGGAGCAGGCGAAAACGATTCAGGAGATCGCCTTTGCCGCGTACACCAACCATCCGCAAGGCATGGAAGCAGGGCTGGAAGCGACCGATTATTACGACCCGCCGAACCTGACCTTCCCGTTTGGCAGCTACATTTGTGTGGTGGATGTGGACAGCGGCACGGGCGAGGTGAAGGTGCGACGTTTTGTGGCGGTGGATGATTGCGGCAACATTATCAATCCGCTGGTGGTGGAAGGGCAGATTCACGGCGGGCTGACGATGGGGCTGGCGCCGGCGCTGTTTGAGGAGATTGTGTATGACGAGAATGGGCAATGTTTGACGGGGACGTTGGCGGATTATTTGCTGCCGACGGCCGTTGAATCCCCCAAATGGGAAACCGGCCACACCATCACCCCCTCGCCGCACCATCCTATCGGTGCGAAAGGTGTGGGCGAGTCGCCAACGGTGGGTGCGCCGCCAGCGATTGCCAACGCGGTCGTGGACGCACTCTGGCATCTGGGCGTGCGCCACATTGACATTCCGATTACGCCGGAGAAGGTGTGGCAGGCGCTGCGGGACGCGGGCGTGACGGAGTAATTCGGTAATTGGGTAATTGGACAAATGTCCGATTACCCAATTATCTTCTTCTAAAGATGAGTGAATTTGAACGGGATATTGGACAAGAGATTTTGGATGCGGTAATTGAAATCAAGAGTCGCTGTTTTGATTCAGTCCTTCTTGAAGATTTCATGAGCCGGTTTTATGGCTATGGTAATTACCTGGGCGATTACTGGCTTGTGGGCATGGAAGAAGGAGGGGGGAACTCTTTTGCCGATATTGAGCGAAGACTGAATACATGGAACGAAAGAGGCGGGCAAGAACTGGAAGATGTAGCTGAATATCACGTCGCCATGGGCGTCACTTCTCTTTTTAGTGAACGGCCGAAGATTCAACCAACGTGGGGAAAACTCATTCGGGTTATTTTGGCTATAAAAGGATACTCGCCGACGTTAAACCAGACACGTGACTATCAGCGTGATTGGTTAGGCAGGGTAGCCAGTGAGACCTGTTTGTTGGAGTTACTACCGCTTCCATCTCCCTCAACCGGCCAATGGATTTATGGCGAGTATTCGGAGCTTCCCTATCTGTTGGATCGAAATACTTATCGCCGGGCTTTACTCGGCGGCCGTATGAAACACTTGCAGCAACGCATTAAACAATACCGCCCCAAAGTTGTGCTGTTTTACAGTTTCAGTTACCGCGAACAGTGGCAGACGATCGCTGATGCTGACTTTTTGCCGGTTGATGAGGGGGAGTTCTATATCGGCAGTAATGAGACACCGGTTTTCGTCATGACTAAACATCCTGCCGCAACCGGGTTAAGTAATGAGTATTGGGTACGAGTCGGTCATGCAATTGCGGCTAAATTGGCTGAACAGATTTAGACAATTTTAGGAGTAAACGATGTACGACGATTTTTTTGCGAAGGCGCATGAGTTGGTGCAGGCGGGGGTGCCATTTGTCACGGCCGTAGTCGTGCGTTCGGAGAAGCCGACATCGGGTAAACCAGGCGATAAGGCGATCATCACCGCCGATGGTGTGATGTTTGGCTGGATTGGCGGCAGTTGTGCCCAGCCGACGGTGGTCAAAGAGGCGCTGAATGCACTGCGCGCCGATGAAGCCCGCCTGATTCGCCTTTCCACTGAGCCGGAGGCGCAGACGGCGCGGGCAGGCGTGCTGGATTTGCAGATGACCTGTTTTAGCGGCGGCACGCTGGAGATTTACCTGGAGCCGCAGCAGCCGCGGCCACGTTTGCTGGTGGTGGGGGCGCTGCCGGTGGCGCAGGCGTTGGTAACGTTGGGACGAGCCATGAATTACCAGGTGGTGGCGGTGGATGTGGATGGCGCGGGCGAAGCGGTGATGAGCGCGGACGTGGTGCTGACCAGTTTAGACGAGGTGGTGGGGCAGATACGGCCGTTCACCTACATCGTGGTGGCGACACATGGCAACTATGACGAACTGGCGCTGACCAAGATTTTGCCAGCGCAACCAACCTACGTCGGCTTAGTTGCCAGCCCTACACGGGCTGAGGCAGTGCGGGACTATTTATTGATGCAAGGGATCACAGAGACGGAACTGCTGCCGCTGAAAGCGCCCGCCGGTCTGGACATTCAGGCGCGGCGCGGCGATGAGATTGCCCTGAGCATCATGGCCGAAATTGTGCAGCGGCGGCGCAATGCGGAACTGTTGGATTGGGCGCTGTTTAGGGAAGAGACGGCCGTAGAAGCAACGGCCGTAGAAGCAATGGCCGTAGAAGCAACGGCCGTAGAAGCAATGGCCGTAGAAGAGGCAACGGAAGAAGAAGGCTGTTCGTGTGGCTGCGGCGAGGAGAGCAAAAGTGGTGAGGTGATTGAATTGGCTGTGTTGCCATCGGCAACGGCCGTACCCATCGCCCTTCATACAAAAGCAGCCACCGCCATTGACCCCATTTGCGGCATGACTGTAGACATCGCCACTGCCCGCTACACCTTCACCCATGAAGGCAAAACCTACTATTTTTGCTGTGCCGGCTGCCAGGGTTCTTTTCAGAAGCAGGTAATCGGTAATCAGTAATCGGTTGACCGATTACCGTTCACCGATTACCTCTCTAATCTTCCAACCCTATCAACCCCTCTTTAATGGCATATTTCACCAGGTCTACCCGGCTGTGCAGGTTGAGTTTGCGCATGATATTTTCGCGGTGGCGGTCTACGGTTTTGGCGCTGATGACCAGTTTGTCGGCGATTTCCGGGTTCGTCAGCCCTTCGGCGATGTGGGTCAGCACTTCTTGTTCGCGGGGGGTGAGTTCTTCGGCTGATGGGGTGTTGGCGGCAGTGGGATCCCCCAGGTAACTTTGTACCAGTCGAGCGGCTAAGGAGGGGTAGAGGAAGACCTGCCCCTGGCTGACGGTGCGGATGGCGCTGACCAGTTCGTCCGGCGCGGCCCGTTTGGGCACATAACCGGAAGCGCCCGCCCGCAGCATTTCAAAGAAGTATTGGTCGTCTTCGTGCATGGTCAGGGCGAGTACGGCCGTACTCGCTGACATTTTTTTAATCTCTTTCGTCGCTTCAATCCCGTTCATGTCTGGCATTTGAATATCCATCAGCACCACATCGGGCCGGTGCAGCCGTACCTGGTGTATGGCCTCCGTGCCTGATTCGGCTTCACCAACAATGCGCATATCCGGCTGAGCTTGCAGCAGCATCCGTAAGCCGGAGCGCACCACGGCGTGGTCATCTACGAGGAGGAGGCGGATGGGAGTGGTCATTTTGAGAAAGTGAGTAGTGAGCAGTGAGCGGTTAACTGCTTACCGCCAACTGCTTACTGCTTACTAATTCTTCTACCAAAGGGATGCTCACGTCAACGGCCGTGCCCTGGGCGGGCGAAGAGGTGATATGGCAGCTACCACCAACGAGCGCTACTCGTTCTTGCATCCCCAGCAGGCCCCAGGCATGGCGAGGTTGGCTGGTGGTAGCCAGGATTTGGTCTGTGTCAAAACCACGGCCGTCATCTTTCACTTGCAGTTGAATCATCTCCGGCATAAACGCTAAAAGAACGGTTACATTTTTGGCGGCGGCGTGTTTGGTGATGTTGGTCAATGCTTCCTGGGCAATGCGGAAGACGATGGTTTCGATATCTGGCGGCAGGCGGCGGGCACGGCCGTGAACGGTTAATCTGGCAGTGATGCCGCTGTGGCTCTGGAAGGTCTGTACCTGATTTTGCAGGGCCGGTACCAGACCCAAATCATCCAGGAGGGACGGCCGTAAATCCCGAATCAAGTCGCGCAGGTCAGTCAGGGCTTGTGTACTCATTTGCTTCAATTCTACCAGTTGTTGCGCCGCCAGGGTGGGATTGCTTTTCACCGTTTCAGACACGGCGGCAAAACCCAGCCCCAATGCCGTTAGCGCCTGCCCCGCGCCATCGTGCAGATCACGGGCGATGCGCTGCCGTTCCCGCTCCTGCACGGAGACAACCTGATGCAGCAGTTCACCGCGTAACGCTTCCCGTGCCTGGCTTTCCTCATAGCGGGTGGCGTTTTCAATGGCAATGCTGAGCAGCCCGGCGACGGTACTAAGCAGGGACAGGTCGCGCCCGGTGAGCGCCGCCACCTCTGGCTGGATGTGCAGCACCAGGCTGCCAATGACCCGGTCTTGCACCAACAGCGGCCAGCCGATGGCGCTCTCGCCGTTGATGGCCAGAATGATGTCGTTCTGGGGCAAAGTGTTCTGGGGTAGGGGGATCAGATGCGCACCATTGGCGCAAATGGGCACGGCTGTCGCCTCAATTTCACGGGTAATGGCGTGGGCCTGCACACAGGGCTGGTTGGCCTGACAGTCCAGGTGGCCGGGGCAGGCCGCACATTCCAATGGACCACCCGGATTTTGGCGCAGCACAATAATGCCCCGCGCAAACCGGGGCAGGCTGGCGCTAATCTGGCTGATGGCCTGGGCCAACAATGTTTTCTTGTCCAGGCTGGCAGCCAGGGTGCGGGAGAGGGTAAAAAGCAGGGTGAGGTCTTGCACGGCCGTTTGTAATTCCTGGTTGAGCAGTTCCATTTCCCGGCGCGATTGTTCTTGCACGGCCAATGCCTGCCGCTGCGCCGCCAGCCGTTCCTCGTTGGCCCGCGCCAGGTTACGCTGCCGCTCCGTCTCAAAGGCGCGCAGCGCGCGGATGACAAAAAAGGCGATGAGTGCGGCCATGACAGCCCGGAACAACTGCACCGGGATGCCAAACCACTGCAAAAACAGTTCGTTGTTTACCACATTGGCCGGAAAGAAGAAACTGGATGCGGTGAATAGTTGCCCCACCAGACCATACAGCAGCAGCGCCAGCGCCGCCCGCAGCAGGTCGCGCCCGGTTTCATGCAAGTTTTGGGCGCGGAAGGTGCGTTGTTCCAGTATGATGGCCCAGGCAGCCAGGACGGCGCCGGGAATGGCCAGGGTGTAACGAGCGAGAACGTCTACGGCCGTTAATAACTCTTGGCGCGCCGGTTGGTAGAGCCATTGAGTAATAAACACGCTGCTGAGCCAGACGCCCGTGAGTGAGCCAGCGGCAATATAGGCCAACGGCCGTTCCCGTCTGTGATTCTGGCGGGTGGCAAATATCAACTGCACACCAAAAATGATCAGGCAGATGAAGGAGATGACCAGGTGCCCCAGCCGCAGTACGTCGGAGAGCAGCCAGGCGGGGATGTCCGTGGCCCCCGCTGCCGCCAGCCGCTGGAACATCTCAAACCACTCGTGTAGGCCATGCAGAATGCCAAACGCAGCCAGAAAGCCCAATGCCCGCGCCAGCCGCAGCGTAGACGCCCGCCGCGACTCCAGCCAGACGATCAGCCCCAGGCAGAAAAAGGCCAGGCCGTAGAAGAAATACACAACGATGATGTTGTGTTGGAAGAAGGAAGTGATAGCTTGCATTTGCCGGTAATCGGTAAACGGTAATCGGTACCGATCACCGATTACCGTTTACCTCTACTAGACATGCACAATAGACGCTTTTACAGGGCGCAGACAGTAGGCATTGGCACAAATCCGAGGTGAGGATTGTCACGTTTTGGGCTATGCGGCTAAGAGGCAAAATCTGAAAGTAGCTGTAGCAAGAAAGGCTTTATGCGTGGAATGTCATTTTGCACAACATTCCAAACGATGGTCAGATCAACATCGTCATACCCATGAATAATCCGGTCACGCATACCAGCCATGCCTTTCCAGGGAATGTCGGGGTATTGATCTCGTACTGTTTCTGGTACATGCCTGGTAGCCTCGCCAATAATTTCCAGTGCGCGCATCACCGCGAAATTGATACGAAAATCTGCTTCAAATTCTGCGACTGAAATCTCTGCGACCAACATCTCGGCCTTCTGCATGGCATCGAGAATGTCATCAATGTAATCGAGGAACTCGTTACTCATACGGGTTCCATTTCACGCAAGATGTGTCGGCCTATGCGAGGCTTGAGATTGGTTTTCAGGGCGACATCTACTTCTGTATTTAGCTGTTCAGAGAGATAGGCTTCCAATTCTACGAGATCGATCAGGCTGATCTTCGGCGGCCGTTCTACATCAATTAATACGTCAAGATCGCTGTTGGCTTGCTGCTCGCCACGAACGTAAGAGCCAAACACGGCCAATTCTACAACGCCATAACGTTCGGCCAGGTATGGTTTTTGCGCTTTCAGGATTTCTTTGATTTCTGCCAGCGTCATCATGGCAAAATTATACCACACAACCAGTGACCGATTACCGACCACCGATTACCGATTGCCGCCCCACGCCTGCCACCACATGAGCTGACCATCGGTGATGACCTCTATGGTGCCTAATTCGTCAGTGCGGAGTACGGCCGTGCCCATTTCCGCGGCGCGTTGTAACACTTCCAGGTGCGGGTGGCCGAAGCGGTTGTCGGCCCCGGCAGAAATGATAAGGGTGTGTGGCTGTACGGCTTGCAAAAAAGGGGTGGTGCTGGATGTCTGGGAGCCGTGATGCCCGGCTTTGAAGACCAGGGATTGCAGCGGATACCCTTTTTGCAGCATCTGCGCCTCGCCTTTTTCCTCGGCATCGCCGGTCAGGAGCAAGGAAAAGTCGCCATACACCAGCCGGAAGGAGACGGAATTGTCGTTGCGGTTTTCCACGTCCAGTTCGGCGCCGGGATGCACCATTTCCAGGCGGACGCCATCACTGATTTCGATCACTTCCCCGGCCATTGCCCGGTGCAGCGGTGTTTGCTGTGCTGTGGCCGCTTGCAGCAGCGCGTCGTAAACAGACGATGCACCCATCCCTTCGCCGTCGGTGATGAGCTGGCCGATCTGGTAACGGCCGTATAACTCCACCAATCCTGACACATGATCTGCATCCGGGTGGGTGGCCACCATGAGGTCAATGTGCCGGTCCCAAAAAGGCATCTGCCGTCCCAGGCGATCATTTAGCACCGACGGGTCATTGCCGCCATCCACCAAAATCTGGCGGCCAGAGGGCGTCTGGATAAAGATGGCGTCTCCCTGGCCCACATCCAGAAAGGCCACGTGCAGTTTGCCATCCGGCTGGCTGGCGGCCCAACTGAAGACGAGCAGGGCGAGTACGGCCGTGCTGCCAAAGGCGGCGCGCATTCCCCAATTCGGCCGCAGATCGGCCAGCAACCGTTGGCGGCGTTCCGGTTCCAGCCGCGCCAGATAAGTGACAACGGCCAACAGCCCGTAAAAAGCCAACACCCAACCCCAACTGACGTTGACAGGTACGGCCGCATAGGGTACAGCGGCAAACAGGCGCACCAGGGTAATGGTATAAGTCAATGGTAGCCAGGCCACCCAGGCAATGGGCTGCGCCAATGTGGGTGAGACCAGCCCCACCAGCGTCACCAGCCCGCCCCAGGTCATCACCGCCGGTTGCGCCGGCAAAATCAGGAAATTGGCGGGCAGGCTAATCAACGACAACTGCTGGAAATAACCCACCATCAACGGCAGGGTCAACACCTGCGCCGCCAGGGTGATGACCACCGCTTCAGAAACAATGCCCATCACCCGCCGCGTCTGCTGCCAGGACAGGCGGCGCTGCAACTGCCGCTCTGTCCATTTGGTGAACGGGTCAGCGTACACCATCAGGCTCAGGGTAGCCATAAAGCTCAATTGAAAGCCCACATCCCACAGTGTGAAGGGATTCACCAGGGTCATTAAAAAACCGGCAGCAAAGAGGGAGGCAAAGGCAAAATTGGGCCGCCCCAGCCAGCGTTGGGTAAAGAGGTAGATGATGCCCATAATGGCCGCCCGCACCACCGAAGCATCTGCGCCGACCAGGATGGTGTAAAGCACAATGCCGGTGACGGCAAAAACGGCCGCGCCGCGCCGCCCCAAAAACGGCTCGCTGATGCTGACCAGGATGGCGATGAGAATAGCGATATTGAACCCCGAGATGGCGATGATATGCGTCATGCCGGTGGCGCGGAAATCGGCGGCCAGGTCGGGCGGCAGGCCGTTGTCGTTGCCGAGCAGGATGCCGGTGAGCAGCGCCGCCTGGGGGTTGGGCAACAACTGGAGGATGGTGGCCTGGGCGCGGGCTTTGAGGGCATAGATGGCGTGGTAGAGCGGGTGTCCCTGCCCTTCGGCCAGCACGGTGGTGCGCGGCAGGTTCATCAGGCTGTGGACGCCGTGCCGCGCCAGGTAATCTTTGTAGTTGAAGTCGCCGTCGCTGGGTGGGGTTTCCAGGCTGCCGCTAAGCCGCACCTGTGCGCCGTAGGGGATGGGTGGGAAACGAAAGACGCGGGCCTGAATGAGGCCGGTAACGGGCACGGCCGTCCCACCCCCTAACTCAATCTCCGTCACCGCCACGCGCAAATTGATGGAACGGTCACGCACGTCCGGTTCACCAGCGACGATGCCGGTGAGGGTGACGGCCGTTTCGCCGTTGTAATAGGCGATGTGGGCGGGGGTGATGGTGGGCTGCACGGCCGTGTAGCGCGCCCCGCCAAACGCCAGCAGACCCAGGCAGGCCAGCAGCAAGACGGCCGTCTGCTGCCGCCGCAACAACAGCGCCCCCATTAAGGAGAGGCCGCTAATTGCCAGCCAGGTGGGGACGGGTACGGCCGTGAACCGCGCCGCCAGCCAGATGCCCAAAAACCAGGCGGATACCAGATAAACCAGCAGCACGATTCTGATCTCCTTATGGGTTGCAGGTTGCAAGTTGCACGTGGCAAGTCACCACCCAAATCACTTGCTACCTGCCACTTGCCACCAGCGACATTTGGCAGTATAGATTGGAGCAATGCTACGGACGGCAGGCATTTTAACGTGACGGCGTTGTTTGCACAAATAGAGGACAAATCAATCAGGCGAAGTGGCCGATGAGGGATGTAGTTCATAATTCATCCTTCATAATTCATAATTGGAGTAATCAGGATGGACAAACAGTTGGTGCAGGCGCAATTTGGCACTCATGCGGCGGACTATATCCACAGCAAACCTCATGCTAAAGGCAAGAGCCTGGGGCGTCTGGTGGAACTGGTGGCGCCGCAAGCAGATTGGCAGGTGTTGGATGTGGCGACGGGGGCGGGGCATACGGCGTTTGCCTTTGCGCCGCTGGTGGGGCAGGTGTGGGCGACGGATATGACGGCCGAGATGTTGGCTATTGTGCAGCAGCAAGCGGCAGAACGAGGGCTGGCGAATGTAACGGCCGAATATGCCGAGGCAGAGGCGCTGCCCTATGGCGACGGCCGTTTCCATTTAGTCATTTGCCGCATTGCCGCCCATCATTTTGCCGATATACCCCGGTTTATGGCCGAGGCGGCGCGGGTGCTGCGGCCGGGGGGGGTGCTGGCGGTGGTGGATAATGTGGTGCCGGCAGGGCCGGCAGGTGATTATGTCAATGCGTTTGAGAAGCTGCGGGATGTCAGTCACGGCCGTTGCCTGAGCCTGGCCGAGTGGGAGCAGGCGTATACGGCCGCCGGTTTGGCGCTGACCCAGGTGGAAACGATAGACAAACAGATGGAGTTTACTCCCTGGGCGGCCCGGCATGATGCGACCATGCAGCGTTACCTGCGGGCGATGTTGACGGAAGTGCAAGGGGCGGCGGCGGAATTTTTACGGCCGTCCGTTACCGACAATGACACCACATTCTATTTGCAGGAGGCGATTTTGGTGGGGCGGAAGGAGGAGGGGTGAGGGGGACGGCCGTTGCTTGTGACCCGCCTTTGCCGAGGGAACACAGGAAAGATTAGGCGATTGCATGTGATTGCCTGACAACCGACAGGCCGCCAGGCAATCACACTTTCAAATCAAGATTTTAAGGCGCGAGTTGGAATGCTTCCAGGGCGGGCAGCATCACCATTTCATAGAGTGCCTCTTTTTCATCCGGGTTGATGATCAGCAATACCAGCAGAGTTGTGCCACTCTCTTCGGCCGTGGCCAGCAGCACCGGCAGCCCTTGTGTTTCTGTTTCATACAGCGTCCAGGTGTGTCCACCGGCTTCTAACATTTCATCACCGGTTGGTGTTTCGGTCAGCCCTAATTGTGTGGTTAGCAGGCCTACCAAAAAATCGGCCGTCATGCCCGGCGCAGCTTGCTGAATAAGAACGGTTTGGTCTAATCCCGTGCTGCCACGCGCGTATACGCCTGGCCCTGCTTGCGTCCATCCTTCCGGCGCGACGCTGCTAAAACCAAATGTCTCATCGGTGTAGGGTGTCATGACCACCGCTTCTGTTTCGGCGTCCGGCGTCACAAAGGCTGGGCCGCCCATTGCTGCCACGCAGGTTGCATCCGGTTCGGCCGTCGGGTCTGCCAGGAAGGATTCCACCATGCTGACGCTACATGCGCCGGACAGGGAGACGCCATGCCCGGTGCCTGGAAATTCATAGAAATAGGCGTTGCTCAGGTTGGCTTGCACCTGCTCACCCCAGGCTGGTGGGGTGATGGGATCATATTCCCCGGCCAGGATGAGCGTGGGAATGTCGCTGGTGATCGGTTCGTTTTCCAGGGGCACGGCCGTACCTGCCCCCCACTGTTCACAGATAACCAGCGCATTTGGCCCCAGGTTCGGGCTGTCGCGGAAAACAGGCTCCAGTTCTGGTTGAGCGGCCAGGGCGGCCGTGATCTGTTCGGCCGTCGCAAAACCATTCTCTTCATTGCACTGCACCGAAAACTGCATCCCGGCGCTGACAAAATCACTGTTGCTCAAAAAGCTGGAAAGCAGCAAGCTGAGTGTGCCATACTCACCGGCGTTCACGTCCGCAATGAGTTTGGGCAGTTCGGGGATAATTTCCGTGGCATAAAGCGATTGGAAGAGAACACCCACCAAATCATCACCCCGGAAATAGGCGTCATAGCTGTCTCCGGTGAACAGGTTGGTGACGGGCAGTGTGATTTTTCCCGCGTTTAGTTGGGCGACGGTATCAAAGAAAAGGGCTTCCAGATCAGGGTAGGCTTTGCCACAGGCAGGATCGGCGGCACAACCGGCAAAAAAGACGTCAAACGCGCGGGCCACATTCTGCGGCGTGTCGGTGAGTAAATTGACTTCTAGCGGATAGGCCGAGTCCAAAATGACGCTGCGTACCCCTTCGGGATAGTCACGCATGAGGGTTTGCGCCAGCCGGGTGCCGTAAGAGACGCCCCAGACGTTCCATTCATCGTAGCCGAGTGCAGTGCGCAAATCGTTCAGATCGGCGGCGCTGGCGGCGCTGTTGTAGGCAGCCAGATTGACCCCTTCATCGGCTAACCGATCCCGGCAGGCGAGCAGCGTCTCCATGCTTTGTTGCCCCGCTTCTTCGGGCGAGATGTCTTGTTCCAGCAGCGCATAACTCAATTCGGTGTATTCCGGGCAGGCCAGCGATGGTTCGGAATAGCCGGTGCCACGCTGGTCAAACATGATCAGGGTGTGGTTTTTCAGATAGGGGGCAAAGCGCATCTCGAAAATCAAAGGGACGGTTTCCAAAGCATCACCGCCGGGACCGCCTTCCAGGTAGACGATGGGGTCAGGCGCGGGATTGTCGCTTTCGCTGGCGAAGATGGCGACATGCAGGCGGATGGTCTGGTTGTTGTCCGGGTCGGTGCGGTCTTCAGGCACGGTCAGCCAGCCACAGGTGACATCACGGCCGTTGGGCACATCAAATTCACACGCTGCCTCCGCAAAAGCAGTGGTTGGTTCCGCGGTGGTGGGTTCGGGGGTGAATGTGGGTGGAATGGTGGGCACGGCCGTTGGCGCAACCGTTGGTTCGGCCGTCGCTGTATGGGTGGGCGTCGGGTTGGTAGTTGCGGTTTCAACCGCCTCGGTTACGGCCGTAGCCGTTGGCGCTGGCTCTTCATTGTTGCAGGCCGTAAACAAAAAAACCAGGCCCACGGCCAACAGACACAAACGAATAAAATTCAACTTTTTCATCTACATACTCCTTTGAGGTGTGGTGCGATTTTCCAAATCGCGCTACAGAAATCAGTGAGCTATACGACTGTGGCTGTGGAAAGGTGCGGGGAGGGGAGGTCGTAATCCGTAAATCGTGAACCGTAAGCCGTTCACGGATTACGCATCACGGATTACGGGTTACGGATCACGGCCGTGCCGGTAACACCAGCGCCGTGAGGGCGGCAATGATGGGCAGCACGACCGTGTATTGCAAAGCCGTCGCCAGCCCAATCTGGTCGGCCAGCAGCCCCAGGAAGTAGCTGCCCAACGCACCCCCGGCAAACATCAGCCCCAGCGCCAATCCAGACGCCAGCGCCCGCCGCCCCGGAAACAGGGATTGTACATTCAGCACCAGAATGGTGTGCGGCATTCCCACAAAAAAGCCGGCCAATAGCAGCAGCGCCGGCTGCACCAACCCGGCTGCCGGAATATACAAATAAATCGGCGCGATTAGCCCCAACATCCCGGTCACAATCACCCACTTCCCGGCGGTGCGGTCGCCCCATGCGCCGCCAACAATGCCACCCAGCGCCGACCCCAACATCAACATCCCGGACAAAATGCCCACGTGCGTTTGCGCATAACCAGCTTCGGTAAACAACTTGGGGGCAAAGGTGATAGCGGCGATGCTCACCGTGCTGCTGGAAAGGATAATGATGACCAGGGGCAGGCCGCGCCGCAGCCAGTCGCGCCGCTGAATGACGCGGGCGGTTCTGGCCTGGGCGCGTTGTGTTTTTTCGGCGTGAAGCCCGGCGGCATCATTGGTCAGCCAGAGCCAGCCATAGGCAAAGGCAAAGAGGGTGGTGAGGGGGATGAGGATGTAACCGGTACGGCCGTGCCAGTCCAACGCCAACCCGGCCACAATTGGCCCCATAAACAGCCCCATCTGCCCGGCAAAAAAGAAAACGGCCGTGGCCCGGCTGCGGGCGGTCTGGCTGGTCAGGCTGGCGACCATCGTCCCGGCGGGGTGAAACATGCCCGAACCGATACCGGCAACCGTTAATGCGGCCAGGGCAAGCCAATCCCCGGCCAACGCCGCCAGCGTAAAAAAGAAGGTCATCCAACCCATGCCGCCCACCACCAGCCAGCGCGGCCCAATCCGGTCGGCCAGCCAGCCAAACAACGGCTGTGACAGCGAAGCGCCCACGTTGTACAGCAGCAGGGTAATGCCCACCTGCGCGTTCGTCAGCCCCAGGGAAATGGCGATCAGGGCGATGAGCAGGTTACGACCACTGTTCAGTACGTCAATGCAAAAGTGGGTGATGCTAACGGCCTGATACGGCCGTGCCTGGATAAAGGGCGTTTCGGTGACAGCCATTGTTTGTGTTTCCTCTTACCGCCGGTGGTTGCCCGGCCAATAGGGCAACGGCCGATCAAAGCGGCGGTCGGCCCAGAACAGGGAGGTATCCAGACAGGGGATCACTTCACGGTTGTTGTCCGGCCGTTGGCCTGGGGCATGGATTTCGCTGATGTAGCTAAAGCCGTGTGTACGGCTAGACCAGCCGACCAACCCATACCCTACCGCATAGTAGTACCGTTCTTCCGGTACGCCGTTGGGCGTAAGCAGCCAGGCCAGTTGCACCACATGGGCCAATTCCAGCCCACTGGTGAAGGTGTAGGTGGGATGGTACGCCTCAAAAAGCAGCCAGCTTCGCTGTGTGCCCCCCAGCACCGGTTCACAATCCGACTTGCGAAAGAAGAGGACGGTAGGGTTGCGTTCATACACATCCCCCACGCGCCAATAACGGGGCGCCCATTTAGAGCCATAGAGACCACCATCGCGCAGGGTGTAATAAAGCCCATTGCCCGGACTGGTGTCGGTACCCCGGTAAATGAACTGGTTTGTATACCATAGTTCTTCCCATTCGGCGCTAATTTCATTTCCTTTGGTGTGAAAGAAAACCGGGTTTTCTTCTTGTGTTTGGTGCCGGGCCTGGGAGCCATTGCTGTGCTGAACTTCATACAGAATCCCGTCCCCATTCATAAATTGCACCATATCATAAGGCGGCGATAGAGGGCCGTACATATGGAAAACAATGGGCAGAAAAATGACGGCTGGTGGCAGCGGTTCCGGCGTGGGCGTGGCTGAAGGGGTGGCGGTTGGCGTAACCGTGATCGTCGGTGTGATGGTGGGGGTTGTTGTTATCGTCAGGGTAGGCGTGATGGTCAATGTTGGCGTGGCTGATGGGCCTTCACCACTACCCGGCTGATCGGGTATGATCTGGCTGGTCACCAGCGAGGCTCGCAGAAACAGGCTCAAACTCATGATCTGGAGAACAGGAATTAATTTTTTCATGCCCAGGAAATTACCCTGATCGGGGCGAGTTGGCTACTTTCTTAAGGCAGGGATAAAGTGACCCAAATAGGCAAATGGTCGCTGGCGGTAGCATCGGCAATTTTGCTGGCGCTCTGTGGCGATAAACCCTGCACCCGCACATGGTCACAGATCATTGACCCGGTACTATTCTATTGTTACAATGACAACCGGTTTATGTTGCTTGCCTTGTCATATGAGGGTGCGGGTGGTTGATGAAGTCACCAATTAACCAACATCGCCTGCACCAGGAGGAAATAGCCATGACACGCAGTTTCTTAATCTGGCGCCGCATCTGGCCTTTGCTTATTATCTCTCTTCTGGCCGGATTGTTTACGAGTCAAACTACCAGCCAGCCTCTTATACCCCCTGGCCCGGCTGCACCCTCTGGCCCAACCACACACCTGCTCTTTGTGAATTTTGCGGACCGGGGGGGGGGTAACTACCCAGATTTATCCCCTGAACAACAAGGGCATGCCTGAACTGTCTCAGGCTGCTTCTCTTTACAGCCAGCCAGACCCACCCCATTGCCAGACTGACGCGGTTTATGCGGCACCCAATGGCAGCGCCTACATTTTGCAATACAATTGTGAAGATACCCTCTTTGCCCGGCTGCTAAACCTGAATAACCCCGATGCCGTTCTCCTGTTAAACCAGGGTTACTTTATGAACTGGTCGCCAGATGGGGCGTGGCTGCTCTTCCGCAATGTCGAAACGGGCCAGGTATGGCTTATCCCCATTAACGGCGGCGAGTGGCAGCCGCTTGACCTGCCCGCCGGTACCTATGACGCAGCCTTTGCCCCGGACGGCCAGCGCGTCTTGTATGCGGCCTCAGTTGGCCTGGGTTTTGGCAGCGAGATGGGCGTTCTGAACCTGGCCGATGGCCGCCTGACTCCCTGGCAAACGTTTCCCGACCATCTGGTGGCCCATGCCGCCTGGTCGCCAGATGGTAATGTCCTGGCTTATGTGCTGCTGCCGGATACCAACATCCCGTTTGTCATCGGTGAATTATGGCTGGCGGAACCGGCCAGCGGCAAGCAGCTAATGCTGTTGGCCGAAGTGGACGCCGGGCATGGTTATGCGCCGGTCTGGTCGCCAGACAGCACCAGCCTGGTCTACGTGCATCGGGGAAACCCGGATGACATTCAAGCGGACCTTGAGCCGCTGGCCCTACGCAGCAATCTGTATCAGGTAGACGTGTATGCCGGTGCGGTAACGCCCATTACCCAATTTGAGGACAGCCTGGTCTATGACGCCGTCTGGTCGCCGGATGGGCTGCTGGCTTTCACCGCCGACGATGCCGTCTGGATATGGACGCCATCGAAAATGCCTGTGCAAGTCAGCCCGCCCGGAAATTACCGCCACCCTGCCTGGTTGTCGTCCCCTATGCCGTAATCCGTTTGTAGTAGGCACTTCAGTGCCTCCTCATGGCGATGAATCGCCTACTACGAACCAGAGGAGGTTCATATGAAACCCCAACACTTGTTGCTGAGTCTGGGTTGGCTGATGTTGATGACTGGCTGCACGGCCGTGCCAGAGAGCATTGCCACTGTGCCCCCCACCCGAATGGTGAGTGAGACGGCCACGCCTGCTACTGTCTTGCCTGCCAACACGCCTTTGTCTGCTGCCATTACCGCTACGCTTTTGCCCAATAGCACCTCTGTTTCCATAGAAGCGCCGATGCTGCCGGCTGCGGCCGTGCGGGAGACGCAGGCCGCGTTGATTGCCGTTTACACCCCCATACCATCCAAAACTCCTATGTCTACCTTTGCTCCCGGCTCCCCCCCCACCCCTTTTACAGGGACAGTCCGGCCTATTCTTTTTGCCGGGGTACCATGTGTGCCTGGTCATTCTTACTGCACAGATCCTGAACGATTTGAGCCAATGCAGTGGTATCAGATTTATAGTGACGGTTCTGGTCTCAGATCTGTGGATCAATTGGAAAATCCCGACATGGTTATTCAACACATCCGCTTTTCGCCTGATGGTTCTTTAATGGCTTATTGGGCGGCTTCATCCGAACACCGGCACCTTTTTTTGGCTGACTTGAACAACAAAAATCCAATAGAACTGGTTGTTGTTCCTGCTGAACAAGGCGCTTTAATGCAAGGGTTTGACTTTG
>JABFFZ010000040.1 GCA_013112725.1 Chloroflexota bacterium | reverse complement strand
AAACTCACCATCTCCCAGAAAGATGACATCACTCCCTTCAGGAATCAACGGCTTGACCATGTCCAACAAAGTCAAATGCGCTTCTTGAGAAAAATGGCCTTTATTGCCTTTGACCACCAGCCACATCAGCGGCAAGGCCCGTTTCTTGTACACCACACTGATGACCAATGCCAGGCATCCCCGTCCCACTTCGCTGCCGTCCATGACCAACACCAAAGGCCCACAGCGCGCCAATCCCACCAGCAAGGGAACAATGAATGGCAGGTAGTAGGTTTGTGCATCCACCTGTTCATTCTGCACATAGCGGGTAAACCGTTTGCTCCGGCTTTCTACCTTGCTCTTGTCTGGTGCTTTCTTGCCCATCGCTTTCATCTGACATTGCCCGCTGCGGACTATCCCGCTGACCATACCGGCCAGTGTGTTCAGGTGTCTGGCTTGACGCCCGGTCAACTGCTTCGGATACAGTTGCCGCAATCCTTGATTTATGCGACGATAGACTTGGTGATTATCACCCATGGGTACACTCCTTTGGTTTGTCCTGAATCAAGAAGTGTACCCTTGCTTTTTCTATTTGGTCACATTTCAAATCGTTCCCTTAAAAGTGTACGGTAGTGAAATTCATAATTCATAATTCATAATTCATAATTCATAATTCATAATTCATAATTCATAATTCATAATTCCCATGCTCCCCACCCTCCCCATCGGCCCTGTCATCTTTCCCACCGCCGGCCTGGTGATAATTTTTGGCGCCTGGTTTTGTCTGTGGGTGATCGAAAAGGCGGCGCTGCGGCTGCAACTGGACGCACAGGCTACCTATACGCTGGCTGTTGTGGGGTTGTTCGCCGGATTTTTGGGGGCGCGGCTGACCTTTGTGGCCCTGCATTGGCCCGCTTACCAGCAAAACCTGATCGGGATTCTGTGGCCGCTGACCAGCGGTTATGAGCCAGTAGCGGGTGTCGTGATCGGGAGTGTCGCCGCGTTTTTTTACGGCCGTGCCCGCAAACTCCCCTTCGCCGGCAGCCTGGACGCCCTCATCCCCGGCCTCATCCTCGGCCTGATGGTGATCAGCCTGGCCGATTTTTTGGGCGGGCCGGGATATGGCACACTCACGGCCGTGCCCTGGGGCTTTAGCCAATATGGCGTCCGCCGCCATCCCGTACAGCTATACGAACTACTTGCCGGGGCGCTTACCTTGCTGGTGTGGTGGCGGTTGGTGAAGCGACGGCGGTATGAGGGGCAGTTGTTTTTAACGGCCGTTGCCCTCACCAGTGCCGCCCGCCTCTTCCTGGACGCCTTCCGCGACAACACCTGGATCATCAGCAACGGCTATCACGGCTGGCAGTTGGTCACCTTCGCCACCCTGCTCCTCAGCCTCATCCTCCTCGCCCACCACAATCAGAATCAGTGAGTAGAAAGCAGTTGGCAGCAAGCAGTGAAGACCCCTTACTACCGCTCACCGCTCACTGCTTACTGCTCACTATCCCCTACACTCCTGCGCCTAAATCCGGTATCATTGGTCAGGCAGCAACTTACGACTAATTGGCGCTGGCATCCGTAATGTGCTGCGAGCCGTGACGCGAAAGTCACGCTCACCGCTTATCGTCTCAGTATTATTTCCAAACCAAAGGAGGCTTAACAGATGACAACCCTCTGTCCCGGAATACTGCTCGGTTTTTTAGGCTGGTTTTTCCTGCGCTACGTTCTCACCGGCTTCTACACCGTAGACCAGAACGAACGCGCCGTCAAAACCAGCTTCGGCCGTGCCCAACGCCTGGGTAAAGGCACCACCCTCGACGACCCCATCGCCGACTACCTGAACGAAAAAGACAAAGAACGCTACAGCTACCCCCTGGTCAAAGTGATCCAGCCCGGCGGCCCCTACTTCCGCTGGCCCTGGGAAAAGGTGCATAAAGTCCGCATCGCCACCGAGACCATGAACCTGGCCCGTGATCTGGAAACCCCCAGCGCCAACCACAACGGCACCATCCTCGACGCCGTCACCAAAGATCACCTCAACATCGGTCTTACCGGGCAAATACGGTATCGCCCCAGCGAACGCAACCTGTATGCCTATCTATTTGGCGTTAAGACCCCCATCGTACATGTGATGGGCTACTTCATCTCCATCCTGCGCCAGCGCATTGCCAGCTTTGAGTCCCCCGTACAGGTAACCGAAGACGATGAAGAAGTGGCTGCTGGTTTGTTTACAGGCGTTTCCATTAACGACTTACGCAAAAACCTGAACGAAATCAACAACTACATGGAGCAGGAATGTGCCTCCGCCGCTGCCCGTTACGGTGTGGAACTGGATGCCTCGTTGATCACCGGTATAGACCCGCCGCCGGAAGTAGAATCTGCTCTGGCGGCCATCAACACCGCCCACAACGAAGTCTCCTCAGAAATCAGCCTGGCCCGCGCCCAGGCCGACCAAACCATTGTGCAGTCCAAACGCGCCGTAGAAATTGAAACCCTCAAAGCCCAGGCCGAGGTAGAACCTCTCAACTCCCTGGCCGAGCAGTTGCATGTGATCAAGAACAACGGCCCAGAAGTATTAGACGCCTATTTGCGCAATGTGCGCCTGGAACTGTACAAAAAAGCCAAAAACGTCATTCTGGAGGTGGAAAAATGAACATCATCCAAGTATTAGGCATCGCCTTTTTTACCTTCTTCTTCTTTCTCATCGGTGAACCCATTATCCGCGCCTTTTTGCGCATCTTCGGCGTGTATGACGTAGTACGCGAAGGCACCTGCCACGTCTACGTCCTGTTTGGCAAAGTGGTCGCCGTTGTCAAAGAGCCAGGGCTGCAATGGCTCTGGCTGAAAATGGGGCCACAGGCTTTTTTTGTGCGCTGGCTGGGCAGCCGGCACGTGCTGGATATGCGCCTGGATCAAAAATACCTGCGCAGTTTGCCCGTCAACTCCGAAGAAGGCGCGCCCATGGGCATTGGCGTCTGGTATGAAATGGTCATCAGCGACCCGGTGGCCTACCTGTTCAAAAACACCGACCCGCGCGGCTCGCTGTCCGCCAACGTCAGCAACGCCACCGTGCGCACCCTGAGCAACATGCCCCTGGCCGACATGTTGGAAACACGCCACGTGATGAGCCGCACCGTGCGCGGTGAAGTTTCGCCCAAGTCAGAGGAGTGGGGCTACAAACTGGGGTCGGTCTATATCCGCAAGGTACACTTCCGAGATGTGGGCATGATCCGCCAGATTGAAGAAAAGGTGGTCAACCGGCTGCGGCAGGTGACGTCGGCCATCCGCCAGGATGGGGCTAACCGGGTGAGCGTGATCACCAGTTCAGCGGAACGAAAAGCGGCCGTGGAATTTGCCCGCGCCAATGCCATGCGCCCCAAAATTGTGGGCGAGGCGCTGAGCAAAATCAATGAAGACCCAGATGTGGCGCGGGTGCTGTTTGAACTGCTGGAAACGGAAAACATTCTGAATGGCGACACGCGCATTACCCTGGTCTCAGAGGGGAATGACCTGATGAAGCAGATGTTAAGTGCGGAAATGGCCCGGTAATATCTGGCCGGGTGCGTGTGGTTACACACACCCGGCTATCCCCACTTCCTGTCAAAAATGAATATGAGAGGTTGTGGTGTACGGCCGTCACCCGCCCCCTCTCTCCTTGCCCCCTACTAAAAACGGGTAAAACTTGTCTGTTTTGCCAGATGACCCTGGCTCATCAAAAAAGGAGAGAGTATGAAAAAGTTGCTATTGTTGTTTTTGCTATTGGCGCTGGCGCTGGTGGCCTGTGGTGGTTCGGAGCCAACCCCCACCCCTGGGCCGCCGGTGGGCCGGTAGATTATTACCAGAACGTCGTCAGTTCCGCCGCAGATGAACCAGAACACACCCCTGACCCCGCCTTGATTGACCAGACCTGGGCCTGGGAACGGCGCAACGCCAACGGCAGCGACACACCCACCATCACCATCAGCAATCCCGAAAATTACACCATCGTGTTCAACGAAGACGGCGCCTATCATGCGCGGGTGGACTGTAACCGCATGAACGGCCGTTACGCCACCACCCCGCCCGACACCATCTTCATGGAAGCAGGCGCCTTGACCATGGCCTTCTGCGGCGAAAACTCTAATGACCAGGCCATGCTGCAAACCTTTGCCGCTGCGCAAACCTATCGCCTGGAAGAAGACGGTAACGTCCTGGCCCTGGCCTGGGCAAACGGCGGCCCGGTAGATCATTACCGTCTGGTACCCACTGTAGAACTGCCCGCCCCCACTGAGGGTATGGCCGCCGGCACCGTCACCGCCCCCGATGGCATCTTCCTGCGCGCCGGCCCCGGCGTCAACTACCCCTATGTCGGCGCGGCGCCACAGGGTACCACCGGTGAAATCATCGGCGTCAGCGAAGATGGGCAGTGGTGGCTGGCTAACGCCCCCAATTTGCCCGGCGGCCAGGTGTGGGCCTCCGCCCAATTTGTCAAGGCGTCCAATACCGGCAATGTCCCCGTTGTGGCGGCCCCACCCGCAGAACTCGCATTGACCGGCGCTCCCTGGGAATGGGTCTCCACCACCGACGCCGAAGTGGGTGAGGTCTTTGTGGCCGACCCCACCCGTTACGTCGCACGTTTTAACGCCGACGGCAGCGCCAACATCAAGGCCGACTGCAACACCGTCCTCGCCAGCTACACCACCGACGGCAGCAACATCAGCATCATGCCCGGCCCCTCCACCCTGGTCGCCTGCCCCGAAGATTCCCAGGCAGACCAGTTCATTGCCCAATTGAGCAATGCCGCCATTTACTTTATCCAGAACGGCAATCTATTCCTGGATTTACCGTTTGACAGCGGTACCATGCGTTTTGTGCCCCAGGGCACACCGCCGCCTGTGGCTGACGCGCCCACTGCCCAAGGTGACGGGCGCACCTTCTACCTGGTCTCCTTTGGCCCGGCCGCTGCGCCACAGCCCATCATCGCGGGTACACAAATCACCGTCCACTTTGCCAATCACACCGTTTCCGGCAACGCCGGTTGTAACAATTACGCCGGCACAGTCGTCGCGGTAGACGATTACTTCCAGGTAACGGGCATCCTCAGCACCATGATGATGTGCGCCGAAGATGTGATGGCCCAGGAACAGGCTTATCTGGCCGGTCTGGGTGCGCTCACCGGCTACCTGTGGGAACAAACCCTGGTAGGCACCAGCACGCTGGTGACCGAAGGGCAGCTTTTCTACACCTTGCCCGATGGGACACCAGGCGTCATGAACTTCGTGGCTACGCCTTAGTGACGGTAATCGGTTATCAGTAATCGGTTATCGGGGTAAGCGGATAAACGGGTAACGCCCTGGTGCTTGTTACCCGTTTATCCGCTTTTTTTATTTGTGCTACTGTACCGGGAACTAATTGGCCGCCCACAGCGTTTACCTGATAGACTTTGCGCTGCAAGGCATTTAATGTTGCTCAATCTCAAAGGAGAGGGAACATGTCCCAACCAACACAATCAGGAAACAAACGTAGACGTAATCTTATCTTATTGGTTATCTCCGGTCTCACCGTCATCGCGCTGGCGGTGGGGGCCTTCTGGCTGCGCCAGCGTGACCAGTTTGACGGCACATTTAGCAACCCCATTTTGCGCACGAATCAAATCAGCGGCGGTTTGGGGGTGGAAACGGCCGTCACCACCACCACCGACCGCCTGACCCAGGCCGCCGCCAAACTGCAAATCCGCCTCAGTGAAGGCCAGGCCGTGCCCCAGACCTTCCAGGCGCTGCCGCCCGTCAGCGGCGACCCGCTCACCGAGGCCGAAATTGCCCAAATTCTGGCCCGCTTACCGGAACTGACCGGCGCAGTAGATGACAGCCAGCCGTTCCGCCTGCCGGACGAACTGCTGCCGCCGCCCCGCCCCGGCCAAACCATCACCCAAACCTTCCCGCCACCACCCACCGACTACACGCCGCCTGCCGTGCCCACCGGCCCGCTGCAAGTGTTACGCTACTCGCCGGAAGGGGATGTGGGCCTGGCTCCGTTTATCAACGTCACCTTCAACCAGCCGATGGTTCCCCTGACTGACCTGGAAAGCCTGTCCACCACCGATGTACCCGTCACTCTCACACCCGCCCTGCCCGGCACGTGGCAGTGGGTTAGCCCGCAAACGCTGCGTTTTGAGGTGGATTCGGCCGTCATTGACCGGCTGCCCATGGCCACCGAATTTGTGGCCGAAATCCCTGCCGGGACAACATCTATGACCGGGGGGCAACTGGCGGAGTCGGTGCGCTGGACGTTTAGCACCCCGCCGGTACGCCTGGTCTCCAGCTACCCCACCGGTGGTTCGCAGCCGTTAGAGCCGATCATTTTTGTGGCGTTTGACCAGTTGATTGAGCCAACGGCCGTGCTGCCCACCATCCAACTCACCGCCGATGGTACACCCCAGACGGTGCGCCTGGCCGCCTCGGCGGAAATTGCCGCCGATGAGGTTATCAGCCAGACAGTGCGGTATGCCCGTGATGGCTACTGGCTGGCGCTGCGCCCGGAACGGCCGTTGCCCACCGATTCGCGCATTACCGTCACCATTGGCCCCGGAACCCCTTCCGCCGAAGGGCCGCGCCTCACGACGGAAGCCCAATCCTTCAGCTTCGACACCTACCCGCCGCTGCGCATTGAGGAGCACACCTGCGGCTGGCATGACCGTCAATGCCCGCCGCTGAACCCCTTCATCATCACCTTCAACAACCCGCTTGACCCCGAAGCATTTCAGGAAACGATGATCCGCATCGAGCCGGAACTGCCGGGGGCAACCGTTGACCTGAGCTACAATACCCTCACCATCCAGGGGGTGACCAAAGGGCGCACCACCTACCGCGTCACCGTAGACGGCAGCATTCAAGACATTTTCGGCCAGACGTTGGGTGATGCAGAGGCGCTGCGTTTTGAGGTGGGCACGGCCGAACCCTTTGTCAGCGGCCCCAGTGACATGCTCGTCACCCTGGACCCGTCCGCCAGCGAGCCACAGTTAACGCTGTACGTGATGAACTACGACGAACTCCGGGTGCGCGCCTATGCCGTCACCCCCGCCGATTGGCCCGCCTACATGGCCTACCGGCGCAATTTTGACCAGCAAGATAACGCGCCGACCCCGCCGGGCCGCCTGGTGCTGGACGAAACCGTACCCACCGGCAGCACCCAGGATGTATTGACAGAAACGGCCGTGAAACTCACCACTGCTCTGGAAAATGGTACCGGCCATCTCATCGTCGTCATCCAACCGGTTGGCGGCATCTTTAGCGACCGCTGGCAGCGCCGCGCCCAGACCATCCACCCCTGGGTGCAGGCCACCCAAATTGGGTTGGACGCCACCACCGACCAGGATGAAATGGTGGTGCGGGCTACGGCCCTGGCCGATGGCGCGCCGCTGCCCAACGTCGCCATTACCAGCCCCAATGGGGCAGTAGCCACAACCACCGATAGCGCCGGGCTGGCCCGTTTCAACCTGCCATCCGGCGGCATTCTCTATCTGGTGGCGCAGCAAGGCGATGACGCCGCCATTTTGCCCTACAGTGGCTATTACTGGGACGATTATGGCTGGCAGCCGCAGCCGGTATCAGACGAACTGCGCTGGCACATGCTGGATGACCGGGCCATGTACCGCCCCGGCGAGGAAGTGCATTTGAAAGGGTGGCTGCGGCATGTCAACGGCCGTACCGGGGTCATCTCCCTGCCCGGCAGTCTGGGGACAAGCGTCCTCTACCAGGTGTACGATCCCCAGGGGAACGAACTGGCCAGCGGCGAAACGGCCGTGAACGGCTTTGGCGGGTTTGATCTGGCTTTCACCCTGCCCGAAAACAGCAACCTGGGGGCAGCCTACCTGAACTTCCAGGTGCAGGGCGGCGGCCAAAACCTGCCCGGCAGCAACGCCAGCCATCAGATTCAAATTCAAGAGTTCCGCCGCCCCGAATTTGAAGTCAGCGCCCGCCAGGAAAGCGTCGGCCCCTATGTGGTCAACGATGCCGCCACCGTCGCCGTCGCCGCCAATTACTTTGCCGGTGGGCCGCTGCCCAACGCCCAGGTCAACTGGACTGTCACCTCCACCCCCGGCCAATACAGCCCGCCCGGCTGGTCAGACTTCACCTTTGGTGAATGGATACCCTGGTGGTGGTTTGACTTTGGCTATGGCTATGCCTTCGAAGGTGGCTTTGGGCGCGGCGTCAGTATGCCCTGGCCGCAAGAGCAGGTGGTGGAAACGTTCAGCGGCGTCACCGACGCCAACGGCGAGCATTTCCTGCAAATTGATTTTGCCGCCCTGGAAGGCAACCGCCCCTTTAGCGTCAATGCCGAGGCCGGGGTGATGGACGTCAACCGGCAGGTGTGGGCGTCCTCCACCAATTTGCTGGTACACCCATCCAGCCTCTACGTGGGGCTGCGCAGCCCGCGCACCTTCGTCAAACAGGGCGAGCCGCTGGAAATTGAGGCCATTGTCACCGACATTGACGGCCATGCCGTCAACGGCGTCAGCATTACCATGCAGGCCGCCCGCCTGGAATGGACGACCAAAAGCGGCCGCTGGGTGCAAGAAGCAGTAGACGGGCAAAGCTGTACCGTCGCTTCGGCGGGCGAACCCGTTACCTGTACCTTCACCACCGAAAAGGGGGGCACGTATGAGATCACGGCCGTTGTCACCGACAGCGCCGGGCGACCTAACCAGAGCAAATTTACCCGCTGGGTCAGCGGCGGCGCCCAGCCGGTGCAGCGCACTGTAGAACATGAAACCGCCACCCTCATCCCCGACCGGCAAGAGTACCAGCCCGGCGATGTGGCCGAAATTTTGGTGCAGTCTCCATTCAGCCCGGCCGAAGGGCTGCTCATCCTCAGTCGCGGCGGCATCCTCAGCGCCGAGCCGTTCCAACTGACCGAAGGCACGGCCACGCTGCAAATCCCCATCACCGAGGAACACATCCCCAATATCGGCGTGCAGGTGGAACTGGTGGGCAGCGCGCCGCGTACCGACGACCAGGGCAATCCGCTGCCCGGCGTGCCGCCGCGCCCGGCGTATGCCAGCGGGTCGCTCAACCTGAGCGTGCCCCCCTACAGCCGCGAACTGACATTGACCGTTGTACCGCAGTCGGCGGCATTAGAACCGGGGGCAGACACGGCCGTGACCGTCACCGTCACCGACGCCAATGGCCAGCCCGTGCCCAACGCCGAAGTAGCCCTATGGGCGGTGGACGAGGCCATCCTGGCCCTGACCGGCTACCAACTGACCAACCCGCTCAATACCTTTTACCAGCCGATATGGGCGTGGTTGGAGCAGCGCTACGGCCGTGACAGCATCCTCCTGGTCAACCCGGAAACGCTGGCCGGGGAGATCAACGCGCAGCAGGTCGAAGTGACCCGCAATGTCTCCGAAATGGCGATGGAGGAAGGGGCTATGGATATGGCCGCCGGGGCGCCCGCCCCCAGCGCCACAGCCCCAGCGCTGATGACTACGGAACGCAGCGCGGCGAATGCTGCCGACGCCGCCACGACGCCAATTCAGGTACGGACCAACTTCGACCCCCTGGCCGTATTTGCTCCCACGGTGCAGACCGACGCCAACGGCCAGGCACAGGTCAGCTTTACCCTGCCAGACAATCTGACCCGCTACCGGCTGATGGCCGCCGCCGTCTCTGGCGACCGGCAGTTTGGCGCGGGTGAAAGTAACCTGACGGCGCGGCTACCCTTGATGGTACGGCCGTCGGCCCCCCGTTTCCTCAACTTTGGCGACCAGTTTGAACTGCCCGTCGTCCTGCAAAACCAGACCAATGAACCGATGACGGTAGATGTGGCCGTGCAAACGAGCAATTTGCAGCTAACCGGCATCCAGGGCCAGCGTGTCACCATCCCGGCCAATGACCGCATCGAAGTGCGCTTCCCGGCAACGACGATGAGCGCGGGCACGGCCCGGTTCCAGGTAGCGGCTGTTTCCGGCCCGTATGCCGACGCCGCTACCGGCGAAATGCCCGTCTACACACCCGCCACCACCGAAGCATTCGCCACCTACGGCGTGTTGGATGCGGGCGCGGTGGCGCAGCCGTTTCTCATGCCCTCCGGCGTGATTACCGGCTATGGCGGTCTGGAAATTGGCACGTCGTCTACGGCGCTGCAAACATTGACGGACGCGGTGTTGTACCTGACCACCTACCGCTATGAATCGTCGGAGGGGCTGGCCTCGCGCATCCTGGCCATAGCCGCGCTGCGGGATGTGTTGACCGCCTTTGACGCCGCCGGACTGCCCACACCAGCAGAGATGGAAACGGCCGTGCAGCGCGACATCGAAATGCTCCAGGGCATGCAAAATAGCGACGGCGGCTTCCCCTACTGGGAACGGGGCCGCGATTCCATCCCCTTTAACACCATCCACGTGGCCCACGCCCTAGTAATGGCGCAGCAAAAGGGGTATGCCGTGCCCGCCGAGATGCAGGCCAACGCCCTGGCCTATTTGCAGCAGATTGAACGCCATTACCCAGAATGGTACGGCCCGGAAACCCGCTGGGGTCTGAGCGCCTACGCCCTCTACACCCGCCATCTGGCCGGGGACACAGACGCCGCCAAAGCGCGCGCCCTGCTGCAAGAGGCGGGGCTGGAAAATCTGCCGTTGGAAACGTTGGGCTGGTTGTGGCCGGCGCTGGCCACCGACCCTGCTGCCGCCAACGATGTGGCCGCCATCCGGCAGCACCTCAACAACCGCGCCGTGGAAACGGCCGGGGCCGCCAATTTCACCACCAGCTATGGCGACGGCGACTACCTGATGCTGCACTCCGACCGGCGCACCGATGGCGTCATCCTGAACACACTGATCACCCAGGACCCGCAAAACGACCTGATTCCCAAAGTGGTCAATGGGCTGCTGGCGCATCGTGTGGCCGGGCGCTGGGGCAATACGCAGGAAAACGTCTTCATCCTGTTGGCGCTGGACAACTACTTCAACACCTTTGAAACGCAGACACCGGACTTTGTGGCCCAAATCTGGCTGGGCGACAGCTACGCCGGTGAGCAGCATTTTGAAGGACGCACCACCGAACGATACCAGCTAGACATCCCCATGAGCTACCTGGCGGCAGGTGAAGCGGCGCAAGATTTGATTTTGAGTAAGGATGGGGACGGCCGTCTCTACTACCGCCTGGCCCTGAACTATGCCCCCGCTGACCTGACGCTGGAGGCGCTGGATCGGGGCTTTGTGGTGCAGCGCACGTATGAAGCGGTGGACGACCCGGAGGATGTGTACCAGGACGCCGACGGCGCCTGGCACATTCGCCTGGGGGCGCGGGTGCGGGTGAAGTTGACGATGGTGGCCGATAACCGCCGCTACCACGTGGCCCTGGTTGACCCATTGCCCGCCGGGCTGGAGGCGATTAACACCGCGTTGGCCGTCTCCCAAAGTGTACCCCGCGACCCGAACGCTGCGCCGTCGCCGTACTGGTGGTGGTGGGGTAGTTGGTATGACCATGAAAATATGCGCGACGAGCGGTTGGAGGCGTTTAGCACGCTGTTGTGGGAAGGGGTGTACGAGTACAGCTACGTGGCCCGCGCCACCACGCCGGGCACGTTTGTGACCCCGCCGACAAAGGCGGAAGAGATGTATGCGCCGGAAGTGTACGGCCGTAGCGCCAGCGATCTGGTGATTATCGAATAGGGGTTTTAACGCAGAGGCGCAGAGTTTTTGCTCCTCTCTATCTCTGCTCGCACAAAGATATCCGATTTCTCAAGCAACCTCTGGTTGCCGAAATCGGATGTCTTTTTTTGTGCTAGAATGTATTCTATAACTGACGTAACGATAAAGGATTTGAGGAGATAACAGATGACCTTATTAGAATTAAAGCTGACCTTGCCGGATGATGTAGCGCAAAAGGCAAAAGCATCTGGGTTGCTCACTTCTGAGGCGATAGCTGATCTGCTCAAAGAGGCTGTCAAACGCCAACAGATACAAGAATCTTTAGTAGGAACTGATTTATGGGACGAGCCTTTTATTGGCATGTGGCGTGATCGTGATGATATGAGCGATAGCAGCCAGTGGGTTCGTCAAGTTCGGGTCCAAGAGTGGCAATAAGTCGTGGCTCACACAACAGTCATTGATACCGATATTCTGATTGATGCCGGACGGGGTGTTTCCCAGGCGGTCAATTACCTGGCGACGTTGGAAAAACAAGGAATCGTCGCCATCAGCACAGTGACGCAAATGGAACTGTTGGTTGGTTGTCAGAATAAAAGGGAGCTACAAGACCTGGGCAAGTTTTTGAAGCGGTTTCAACTCCTCAAACTTGATGAATCTATCTCTGATGAGGCCGTCAATCTACTTGGGCTGTACCGCTTAAGTCACGGCTTGCTTATTGCTGATGCTTTGATTGCGGCTACGGCTATCCGCTGGAGCTATCCCCTGGCTTCCAAGAACCAACGCGACTATCGTTTTATCACCACCTTGAATTTGCTGCCCTACAACTGAACTGTCCTGGTTGGTGGTGGATATGGTAGTTGGTGGGCAGAGGGTGTGCAATCGTGACCAGAGGCGAGATGTGATTGGTATCCAACAAGTAAGCGGTCATCTGTCGTGAATGGCCATTTCTGCCAGTTCGTCAGCGATTTCAATGGCCTCCATTTCTTCTTCAACCCGATCCCATTCTTGATTCCAGAGAGATTCATCAAACGAGGGGTCAAATTCATAGGGAACATTTGCCAGATGTTCGGCCAAAAGGCCACTGGCCGGCTGCCTATGCGCCGGGTTTTGCGGCGTTGATTGTATTTCCGCGACCATCTGCGCTAAAAGGTCTGGGGTTTGTATTTCATGGGGGACAGAGGTATCAGACCCGGTGACCAGGATGATAACCCGCACCGATTCGCCAACGGGTAAGGCGTTGGCATGGGTGGCAGGAATTACCAGTTAACCGCCAGGGCCTATTTTTGTGGAGAATTCATACGCTTGCATATCCTTGGTCCGCTCCTTTCAGTTTTGCGGCTATTGTAGCACAGATGATTCCGGGCTGGCGGTGGATATGGTGGGGTGGTGGTGGGTAGTGCCAGCCACGGGACGCGAGGGGGCAGTTGAGCAGTGCCAGGCACGGGGCAAACGGCCCTGGTCATCCCCACAAATCTGATGCCCCATGCCTGGCACTACGGCGGCAGCAAAATCTGGTTTTCGATGGCGGCGCGGTCGGGGACATAGGCCAGGTGCAGACATTCCACAAAGAGCAGGTTGGCCTGCAAATACTTTGCCAGCAAAGTTAACCGATCGTCGGATAGATCCCACTTATAACCAAACTCCCCATAAGTGCGGACAGTTCTAATAACCTCTTTAGCAAACTCGAGCCATTGAATTTCTGTTGCTTGCCACACTGGAACTGTAATTCTAGATAAGTTAGCTTGCAATTGTGGTATTCTGGCACGGTCACTACACTGGCATAACGTATTCCAACATGTTCTTAGCCTGGAGAGATTTACTTCGCTTATTTCATTTGCCTCTACCCTTAGCAAATATGCTACAAATACAACATATGTCAACAAGAGATCGAGAGCAATAACCGGATGGATATAATTGATGTTCTGGGTTAGTTTGTAGGCATCTTCAAGCGCGTCATCAAGTGATAAACGATGGGAAAGGTGATAATCGGCACGATTTAGCCTGAAGGTCAGGTACAGATCAGGAGTAGGGTGTTGGCCCAGAGTAAGGCCAAGGGTTTCAGCAAGGAAAGAAATTCTGTCCAAATCAGAACTATGAGCAGGGTGACGTATGAAGTCAATGCCTAAATTGAGAGTTAAACCAAGACACAAGTAAAAAGCCCGTAGGGCGGATGGCGGATGTTTCTGACTACTCGCCAGAACCCGTCTACTTCTCTTGTCTGCCCATTTCAAAATATTCGTCAAAAATCTATCACCCGTAATCATTTCTTTCATTGCTTCTAGGAGCAGTGTGAGGAAAAGTGGGGCGTCCGAGGCCAATTCAGCTAATAGTAAAAATATCTCGCGCCAGTGCGATTGACTTATATAAGGTTGAACCACTTCCCATGATTCTTTTTCTATGATCCACCACGCAGCAAAATACTCATGTAGTGTCAAATGGGCAAAGGCATAAACACCATCTATGCGCTCTATCAGAATGCCGGTATCGGCCTCCATCTGTCTTAACCAACGTTTACCGTTTACTTGTAACTGAAATTGTTTCCTGCAATAGTATTGTATTCGACGTACTAAACCTCCTTGGGCTATTAACTGTTCTCCTTCTAAAAATGATTGGTAGGCAATATACCCTAGTATTTCATGCAGATGATCCTCATCCAAATCAGAAAATATATCACGGTCAATATTTCTGTTTTTGTCCCAATCGCGCAACAAACCCCGTGCTGCCCTTCTGTAAATGTTAGCCCTTGCTGGTTGAAAACCATTCTCAGGATCATATGACACACAAAGCAATGTTAGCAGTAAAGGTATTCGTGCCATTTCCTTTAGGGGCTCATGTTGGGTCTCATGTAATGATTGGAAGCAAGCAGCAGCGATTGCAACCTGTGACGCCCCAAACCAGTTATCGATAAAGTTTTTCACCTGCTGCTCGGTAAACTCAGCTACTTCTACATACTGAAAGTTTGGAAAGTTATATTCAGTAGCCGCAACTCGACAGGTAAGCAGCATTGTATTATCTGGAAAATCTCGGGAAATCTGTTGAATTTCTTGAACAAGACGTTTTCGCTGCCCGTCTCTTTCTCGAGCCTCATCAAGTCCATCCAGTAACAAAATAACAGCGCCTGATTGTAGTAAATAAAGCACAAAATCCTCAGCGTTACAAAACTCCGCCTTTCTGAACCGATCGTTAATGTGATCCATCAAACTTTTTTCAGACAGTGATACGTCAGCTAGTCTAATGAAGATAGGCCATTTTGGTATATGACGAGCAATTGTTTCCCTTCCCATTTGCTGCAAGAATGTGGTCTTGCCTACTCCCGGTTTACCCAAAATGAACAGGTTGTCCACTTCCTGGACTACACGCAGCCCATCGAGCCTCATTCCTTGTTGAGGGGACACTCTCTGCCAATCTTGTCGGCTAGTTTATACTCCGTACCTGGCGAATGCTTCTTTTGCATCAAGTAAATAGACCTGTGTAAATAGTCTCTCCAAAGCTTCACTTCCTCGATGACCAAGTATTCGTAACCTTCGTACCTCTCCATATAATTGGGTAAGATAGCGTGTTCCAGCAACAGACCACAACTCCGGTACCGGTTCAGTAACAGGTTGGTTCACATAGGTAGAAACATATCTTCGCCAAAACCAGTCTACTTTTTCGGCTATTGCATTCTGCATATAGGTTGGGACTACAGTCATCTTTACTTCTCCGCAACATCAAGCACTTGCTTTCACAACGATACCCCATTCATGTTCAAAGGCCAAAAATAGCTATCGGTCCAAGTAGGGTTTTTCAATCCACTCTTCTACGTCTGGCACCGCCAACGCATGCGCGTGACGTAGAGGCGTTCCACGCGGAGCGTGGGAACGAGGTGGAGACCTGTCAGGTCTGGCGGATGTGTTGATAGGCGGCCAGGGTGCGGGGGCGAGTTTGGGTGCGGTCTACGATGGGGGCGGGGTAGTCACGGCCGATCATGAAACCGAGGCGCTGTTGTTCCAGGGGGGGCATGAGCCAGGGGGCGTGGATAGTAGCATCGGGCAGGTTGGCCAGTTCGGGCAGCCAGGTGCGCAGGTAACGGCCGTGCCGGTCAAACTTCTGGCTCTGGCTGACGGGGTTGAAGATGCGGAAATAGGGGGCGGCGTCGGTGCCCGTGCCCGCCGTCCACTGCCAGCCGCCGTTGTTATTGGCCGGGTCGCCATCCACCAACTGCTGCATAAAATAGCGTTCCCCCCAGCGCCAATCAATCAATAAATCCTTCACCAGAAAGGAAGCGACGATCATACGGGCGCGGTTGTGCATCCAGCCGGTCTGGGTGAGCTGGCGCATGGCGGCATCTACCACCGGGTAGCCCGTTTGCCCGGCCTGCCAGGCGGCAAATTCCGCCGGGTCGTTGCGCCAGGGGATGGCATCATAGGCGGGGCGGAAACTGCCCCGCGCCACGTGGGGAAAGTGGTAGAGGATGACCATATAAAAGTCGCGCCAAATGAGCTGGCTGAGCCATGTTTCCGCGCCTTTGGCGGCGGCATGGGGCGCGGCGGTCAGCGCATCCTGGGCTGCCCAGGCCGCCTGCCGCGCCGAGATCATGCCAAAACGCAGGTAGGGGGAGAGTTGGGAAGTGGCGGGTTCGGCCAGCTGGTCACGTTGGGCGGCGTAGTGGGAGATGGAGTGAGCAGGTGGTGGGGTGAAGGGATACGGGGAGGTGAAGGTAGTGAGGCGGTGGCGGGCGGCGGTTTCGCCGGGGGGGAAGGTGGGGGTGATGGGAGGCGTGGGCAAGGGGAGGCTGGCGATGTCAGGTGAGGTGTTGATGTGGGTAGGGATGGGCAACGGCCGTGCCGCCAACGGTTGCGCCAGCCAATTTTTCTTAAATGGGGTGAACACGGTGTAGGGGGTGCCGTTTTGTTTGACCAGGGTGGCGGGATGATGCACGGTCAGGCCGTCGGTGAGGTGGAGAGGGAGGGTGTGGGCCACGGCCGTGTCCCGCCACCGGGCATAGGCTGAATAGTCAGCTTCGGCGAAGATAGCGTGGGCGTTAGTTTCGGCGAGCAGGCGGGTGAGGACGGCCGTTGGTTCCCCCAGGCGGATAATCAGGCGGCCGTCGCGCTGGCGCAGGGCGGCGTCCAATTCGGCCAGGCCGCCATATAAGAAAGCCAGCCGCTTGTCGGCCACATAGGGCGAACGGGCAAAAAAGGGATCAAGGATGAAAAGGGGGATGACCTGATCGGCAGCCCGGCAGGCAGCGGTCAGGGCTTGATTATCACTTAAACGAAGATCGCGGCGTATCCACCAGACGGCCGTAGACATGGTTGTACTCCTCGTATGATTATAAAGTAGCGGAGCGTTATGCGTGACGAGTAATGCGTGAGGTCTCCCCAGTCACGCATCGCGCCCAACCCCATGAAATGCTATTGAGCCGAAGCAAGATCAAAAAGTTATACAAAGTATAGAGCGTTGCGCCAATTAAGTCAACAAAAGTTATACAATAAATTGACAAGGCCGGTGATTCCGGTTACACTATTACCGTTGAACTGATGAAGATATAAAGGATGAATAAAGATGAACAAAGATGTAATTCGACAGATTAGTGTGATTGTTTCGCTGGTTGTGGCTGTTGCCGTCAATGGGTTAGCCAATGCCCTGCCGATCAACGGTATTACAACAGCGGAAATTTCTGATAGTTTTGCGGTGTTTTTTGTGCCGGCGGGGTATGTGTTTAGCATTTGGGGTCTCATATATCTTGGCCTCTTTGTGTACGCCATCTACCAGGCATTGCCAGCGCAGCGGGAAAATCCCCGGCTGCGGCGCACCGGCTGGATTTTTGTGATTAGTTCCATTGCCAATACGGCCTGGATTTTTTGCTGGCATTATGGCTATTATGCCCTGTCGGTGGCGGTGATGGCAGTGCTGTTGGGCACTCTGATTGCCATTTATTGGCGATTGGAGACGGGGCGCACGGCCGTGTCCCGCGCTGAACAATGGGCCGTCCGGGTCCCTTTCAGTATCTACCTGGGCTGGATCACAGTGGCGACCATTGCCAATATCACCATCCTGCTTGACTATGTGAATTGGAATGGGTGGGGGATTGCTCCGGAAGTGTGGACGGTAATCATGTTGGCGGTGGCGGTGGTTGTGGCCGGGCTGATGGCGCTGCGCCACCAGGATATAGCCTATTTGCTGGTGCTGGTGTGGGCCTTTGCCGGAATTGGCGTGAAGCAGGCGGAAACGCCATTGGTAGCCAATGCGGCCTGGGTGGCGGCGGCGGTGGTGGCGGTGATGGTAATGGTCACGGCCGCACAATCCCGACGAAAACCACGCAAACTGGCCTATGCAGCCGTGTAACGGCCTGAGAATTCCATTCCCTTGATAAGGCGCCTTGAAAAAAATCCAGATACCCTTTGTCCAAAATCAATTTGACCGTAATAACCGCTCTCACTACTATGTACGTACATTGAATAAATAGATGAACGTTCGTTATGATGTGGTGCAAAAATGAAAACAGTAACCCCCACTGAGCTACGCGCTGATATTTATAATTTACTCGAACATTATCACCACAGATTTGGCGGCAAGACTGGGGTTAATGGTCTGCGACAAAGAATTGAACCGGATTGTCGGTCGGGCGCTTACGTTTTCATGGGCGCGCGATCCATTCGACCGTCTCATCGTGGCCCATGCCAGCCTGGACAATAACACGCTTATTTCTCAAGATCGGCATATCCGCAATCACTATCCTCATGTCAGGGGATAAGGGTGATGGGTGGCCCACACAAGACCGGGATTACGAATCTTCCTATCCGGGGATGGGAAATTCGATGCGAATGCGGGAAACAGCACGGCCGTCTACCGCCAAAACTTTCAGGTGAACGGTGTCGTTGTAAATAACCTCATCGCCAACTTGTGGTGGCCGGCCCAACTTTGTCACCAATAGTCCACCGACTGTTTCTACGTCCGGCAAATCTTCTTCATCCCCCCAAAACCCCTCGTCAAAATCATCCACCAGATAATGCCCGGCCACTTCCAACACGCCGGGGCCAATTTCCACATATGGCTCTTTTTCCAGGTCAAACTCGTCTCGCACTTCGCCCACCACTTCCTCCACCAGGTCTTCTAGCGTCACCACTCCGGCCATGCCGCCAAACTCGTCCAGCACAATAGCCATGTGCAACCGCTGTCGCTTAAAGGCAGCCAGGAGCGTCTCCACTGGCAAATCTTCGGGCACAGCGGGCGCGGCGCGCAACAGCGAACGCAGGTTAAAACGGCCGGGCGCATCCAACGTCTGCCGGATCAAATCCTTTAGATGCAAGATGCCGATGATGTGATCGCGGTCTTTCACGTAAACGGGAAAACGACTGTGGCGGCTTTCGGTCACAATTTTGAACAGATTGTCCCGCGTCACGTCGTGGGGGATGGCCTGTACTTTGGTGCGCGGCGTCATCACCTGCCCCACTGTGCGCTCGCTGAACTCAAAGATGTTCAGGATCATCTCCTGCTCGTCTTCATTAAGCAAACCACCCTCGGCGCTTTCGGTGACGATCAGTTCGATCTCCTCGGGTGAGCTGACGCGGGCGTGACCTTCCGCCGGCGGAATGCGGAAGAGGCGCAGCAGCCACAAGCCCACCCGGTTCAGGCTATGCACCGGGTATTTCAACACCAGACTGGAAAGGCGCATAGGCGTGGCCAGCAGCAGCACCATTTTCGGCGCATCGGTAAGGGCCAACGATTTAGGTACCATCTCGCCCAAGACCACGTGCAGATAGGTTAGCAGCCCCAAGGCAATGAAGTAACTGACGGTATGTATGGCTTCGGGGGCCAATCCCCAGGCCGCCAGATAAGGCTCAATGAGATGAGCAATGCGGGGTTCGCCGACCATCGCCAGGGCCAGGGAAGCGATGGTAATGCCCAGTTGGGCGGTAGCGATGTATTGGTCTTGTTTGGGGCGCGATTCCAGGATAGCGAGGACGGCGCGGGCACGGCCGTGACCCTCGTCCACCATCTGTTCCATCTGTGTTGGCCGAACGCCAATAATAGAAAATTCGGCCGCCACATAAATGCCGTTCAACAACACAAACAACATAATCAGGACAATGGTGCTCAGTAAGAAACTAAATCCGGCCTCACTCTCTGCCGCCTGGGTGCGCACCGCCGTCGTCATCACGCTGACGGCTGGAACGGTGAGTAACAGGAAAAAAAGTTCACTCATGATCGGCCACTTCCCATTCTACAAACGTTTCCGTCTCCTCGGCCGTTTGCGGCAAACAGAGCGAAAGCTCCGACACCGCCTGGTCGGCCATCGCTTCCACACGCATGGTCACGCCGTCAAAATGAACCTCATCGCCCACAACAGGTTTGCGTTCCAATTCGCTGAAAATGAGACCGCTAAGGGTATCGGCCGCATCTTCGGGCAGGTTAAGTTCCCAATACTCGTTCACGTCAGTAATCAACAAATCGCCGCGCAGGTAAATGCGCCCTTCTTTGTCACGGGCGTAGGGGGCCATTTCGTCGTCAAATTCATCTTGTAATTCACCAAATATCTCTTCAATCAAATCTTCAAAGGTGATCAGCCCGGCGGTACCGCCATATTCGTCAAACACAATCGCCATGTAGTTACCGCGTGCATTCAGCCGCTGCCACACATCCACCACCGGCAGCGCTTCGGGCACATACACAATGTCACGCAAGATGAATTTGAGGGAAGCGTCCGCGGACTCGGCCACATGCAACCGGAACAAATCCTTGACATGCACGAAGCCAATGATGTTATCTATCGTTTCCTGGTAAATGGGGATGCGCGAATTGCCGGCTTCTATCGCCAACCGCATCAACTCCACCACTGGCGTGTGGTGCGGCGCGGCCACAATCCTGGTGCGGTGTACCATCACCTGGCGCGCCGTCAGATCACGTAGGCGAAAGGCGTTACGCAGCATCCGCCGCTCTTCATCATCCAGCAGGCCGCTTTCGTGGCTTTCCGTCACCAGCAGTTCAATTTCCTCCGGCGAATGAGCATGAATCCCTTTCTCTTTGACAGTCCGGCCAAAGCTGCGCAGGACCAGATTGCCGCTGCCGTTAAATAACCAGATAAGCGGCGCAAACAACAGCCGCGACGCCAGCATGGGCAGCACAATAAACCAGGCTGAGGCCAGTTTCTCCGGGTACTGAATAGCCACCGATTTGGGAAACAGTTCCCCCAGAATCACTTGCAGCGTGGTGATGAAAGCCAACACCAGCAAGACGGCCACGGTTGCCGCCGCCGCTTCCGCGAACAAGATCGCCGATTCCAGCCAGATACGACCAAATACCGGTTCCAGCCAGACAAATGCCTGTGCCAGCGGGCCAACCAGGGCAGCGGCAATCACATTTTGGCCGTAAGCGCCTACCACCAGAGAAGAAATGGTGATGCCTATCTGGCAGGTGGCGACGTAATTGTCTAGTTTGCGCCGGTCTTCGACGATGGGGTGCAGCAGTTGGGCCATGCGATTGCCCTGCCCGGCCAGTTGGCTAATGCGGGTGCGGCGCGAGGAAACGGTGGCAAATTCGGCAGCCACATAGAGGGCATTGAAGAAGATGCAAATGAAAACAACGGCGAGGATGGTTAGCGTGTTAAAAAACATACGTTCCGGCAAACATGGATGAAAGGTAGGGGGTGGGGGTTACACGGCCGTGCCCGGCCCACACCCCCAAACAAAAATGCCCGCGTAAACTGGCAGGCCGATTACCCCAATGGCGTTATTTGAGTATGAGAGATAATGGGGAGGTTTGTCAAAATCAGCAGGGTTGGTGGTGGATTCCATCAACTGTGTTTAACTCCCAACCCGAATTGGTCGTTCATTTTCCTGGTTGTATGATAACTAACGCTCATAACAAATTTGTATGGCAAGCTTCCGCCAGCCGCCCAAATTATAGAGGAGGGGTACGGATTGGTCAACGATTAGCACATCCGTTTTTTAGCGAAACAGGCGAATGATGACGTTGAGCAAAATGGTACCTAGGATGCTAATCAAAATCATCGCCCCCAACGGGAAGAAAATTTTGAAATTTTCGCCTTCATAGATAAACATACCCGGCATCTGGTTCAACCCCGGAAATAGTTTGGCCGCCACCAGAATAACAAGGCCGCTAAAGGTGATAGCCAGACCAATGATAACGAGGATCCGTCCAAATTCGACCATAGTACCTTAAGATGAGATTGGAGATTGGCGCTTCCTCACAATCTCCGATCTCTAATCTTTCATCTCCTCCACAAACAACCCCGGCTGCAGCGGCTTCTCCACAACCTTCAGGGGAATACCCAAATGGCGATAAGCATGGGGGGTGGCCACCCGACCGCGTGCGGTGCGTTCCAGGAAACCTAATTGCAGCAGGTATGGCTCTACCACATCCATGATGGTGTCTGCCTCTTCGCTGATGGAAGCGGCAATGGTTTCCAGCCCTACCGGGCCGCCGCCAAACTTCTCAGTGATGGCGCGTAAGACACGGCGGTCCAGGTCATCAAGACCGAGTTCGTCAATTTCCAGCAGGTTAAGGGCGGCAACGGCCGTGCCTCCCGTAATCTCTCCCCCCGCCCGCACCTGCACATAATCGCGCACCCGCCGCAGCAGCCGCAGCGCCACACGGGGTGTGCCCCGTGAGCGCCGGGCAATCTCGGCCGCTCCGGCCATATCAATGGTCACGCCCAGAATACGGCCGCCGCGCGTCACAATACTTTCCACCGCTTCAAGTTCATAAAAGTCCATGCGGTATTGCGCCCCAAAACGGGCGCGCAGCGGCGCCGTCAGCAACGCCAGCCGGGTGGTGGCCCCAATTACCGTAAAACGGGGTAGCTTCAAGCGCACACTCTTCGCCCCCGGCCCCTTACCCACCACAATGTCTAGCACAAAATCCTCCATCGCCGGATAGAGAATCTCCTCTACCGCCCGCCCCAGGCGATGTACTTCATCAATAAACAGGATGTCGCCCGCACGCAGGTTGGTGAGAATGGCCGCCAGGTCGCCGGTGCGCTCAATGGCCGGCCCGGCCGTGATGCGAATGTTCACATTCATCTCGTTGGCCACCACGTGGGCCAAGGTGGTTTTGCCCAACCCGGGCGGACCATGAAACAAAATGTGATCCAGTGGTTCTTGCCGCCCTTTGGCTGCTTCAATCAGGATAGCCAGATTCGCTTTCAGTTTTTCCTGCCCGGTAAAATCATCCAGACGCTGCGGCCGTAGCAGGCCATCTAATCCCTGGTCTTCTGTTTTTTTCTGGGCAGAAATGTGCCGTTCCGTCGCTGCTTTATCGGTCATAAGTCGTTTATTGCCTGTGTGGTCTTTAGATGGGATTATACGTGACGGCGGGCGTATTGCGTAGCCCGGCACAGGACATCATCAACTAGAAAACTGCAATCGGGCGTCTGTGCCTGGCGTTGCCCGTTACGGTACAATTCGGGAAATTAAGGAAAAGAGGAGACCCACAATGGTTTTTGAATCACAACATCCCCTGGTTAAACACAAACTCACGCTAATGCGTGATGTGCAGACAGAACCGAAGAAGTTCCGGGAGCTGATCCGGGAAGTGGCCATGTTGCTGTGTTATGAAGCGACGGCCGATTTGAAGACACAAGAGCTGACAGTGCAGACGCCGATGGGCACGGCCGTTGGCCGCCACCTGAGTGAGCAAATTGGTCTTATCCCCATTTTGCGCGCCGGATTGGGCATGGTGGATGGCATTTGGGAGATGATGCCGGGCGCGGAAGTGTGGCACATTGGCCTGTACCGGGATGAGAAGACACTGAAACCCGTCTCGTATTACAACAAACTGCCCACCAGCCCCACGGTGCAGGTCTGCCTGGTATTGGACCCTATGCTGGCAACTGGCGGTTCGGCTATTGCCACGGTAGACATTTTGAAAGAGTGGGGAGCGCAGCGCATCAAATTTGTTGGCCTGCTGGCCGCGCCGGAGGGGATTCGGGCGCTGCACACCGCCCACCCGGATGTGCCCATCCATATTGCCCAGATTGATTCCCACCTGAACGATATTGGTTTCATTGTGCCCGGCCTGGGCGATGCCGGCGACCGGCAGTTTGGCACAGGTTAAGCGGATGAGCAGGTGACAATCACCTGCTCACCTGCTCACCCTCTTTCAGATATGGTACATCTGGTCACATTTGCGGCGGCATTGGGCACGGCCGTTCTCGCCACTCCTTTTGCCAAGCACCTTTCTTTTCGGTTGGGTATCATAGCGGAACCGGGGGGGCGGCGGCAGCATCACGGCCGTATCCCCAAGCTCGGCGGTATCCCCGTTTTTGCCGGGTATCTGGCAGGCATTTTGCTCATTTATTGGCTGTTGCCGCCGGCAGATTCCCAGGATGCGTTGCGATTGCGCGGGGTGGTGCTGGGTACGGCCGTGATGTTCCTGGGGGGGCTGCTCGATGACGGCTATGATTTACCGCCTCGCTGGCAGTTCCTTTTTCAATTTGTGGGGGCGGCCATTGCCATCGGCCACATCATTTTCATCGAACGGTTTACCAATCCATTTGCCACAACGGCGATATGGCTAGAACCACCACTCCGGTGGTTTTTTACATATGACGCCGCCACCAATCTGGTCATTATCTGGCGACCAGTGGTGTACGTTATCACCGTATTTTGGGTGGTGGGCATGATCAACGCCGTCAACTTTTTGGATGGGCTGGATGGGTTGGCTTGTGGCGTGGGGGTCATTGCCGCCCTGCTTTTTGCCTGGCACGGTATCCGGCTAGAGCAAACCACCGTGCCCCTCTTTCCGCTGGCGCTGGCGGGTGCGCTCATCGGCTTTCTTATCTTCAATTTCTCCCCGGCTTCCATCTTTTTGGGCACCGCGGGCGTCTGGATATTGGGGTATAACCTGGCCACATTGTCCATCCTTTCTCCGGCTAAATTGTCTACCGCCCTGCTGGTGCTGGCAATTCCCATTCTGGATGTGGGGTGGCTGATCATCAGCCGCATCCGGCGCGGGCAGCCGCCTTTCCAGGGCGACCGGCAGCATCTTCACTTTCGGCTGGCGGATCGGGGTGTACCGACGCGTTGGATTGTGTTGGGGTATTACGTGATGGCTTTGCTCTTTGGGCTGGTGGCTGTGTTAGTGCCCAACCGGTTGGTGAAGATTGGCGTGTGGCTGGTGTTGGTCACGGCCGTGTCTTCCTTCCTCATCTGGCTCAGCCCCCAAACCCAAACACCTCCTCCCTCGACTGAAAAATAACCTGCCCTGTAAGCGTTCAAACGTGGCAAGTTTATTACCAGAGGCGGTTGCCGCCACGCAGACGTAAAAACTTGTCAAGTCTCCAGAGGAACTGAACGATTACACCCACCCCTTTGTTGTTTGTAAGAAATTTAACAGCGGTATCGCATGAGTTACTACATCCACAGTACCTATAAACACATACAATAAGGCACATCAGATCAAGCTATAGAAATCTGTCAAGAAATGGAGAAAAAGAAATGAATCAGGCACAACCACCCAAACCGGTTAAGCCCCAGATAAACAATAACTTGCCAAACCCCGTCATGCTGGCCCGCCAGATTGATGGTATCCGCGAAGTCGTCTTGCGTATGCGTACCACACCGACAACGGCCGTTGACAGCCTCATCCAACAAAAACTGCAAACCATTATCGAACACTAATGACTATCCACATATGCTGATCAACCACCCCTCACGCCCCAAAAAAAAGACCAGCTTAGCAGGCTGGTCTTTTTTGTTACCAGGGGTACTGCACCGGTGATTCTGCCAAAAGTCTTTGGTATGCGCCGCGCCATAATGTGGCATCGCGTGTCATCGTCTTTATTTTCAGATCATCAAATTTGGTCACCAAATCACCCCACAATTCTGGCAACAAATCCCAGGCTTCGTGCCGGATCACATCATCCATATCCGCCGCCATTTCCAGCGTCCAACGCCACTCCCGCATAAACCGCTCCGCCTTCAACCAGTAATCTTTTTTCTCCCAGGCCACGGCCGCCTGTTCCACCCCATCGTAAATCTCCCGCAATAATAAAACAATAGCAGCCGCCATATCTTTGGCTTCTTCATCGAAACCTGGTTTTTGCATCAACAGCCGCAGCATTTCGGCAATACTGCGCCGGTTACGATTCCTAATGGTTGTCTGGTTTTCAATTTGAATCAATCGGCTCATTTTTTCCTCAATCACACCGATCATAGCACAAGTGTTCCGTGAGGCAAAGCACTGGCAAAAAGCGGTGATATTTGTTTTAATTAGGGAAAAGTTTCAACATTCTAGTGGATGGTAACAGCATAATAAGGAAAACGACTATGCAGATGCAAGATGTGTTAGGCCTCATACTGGGCGGCGGCGTCGGCACACGGCTCTATCCTCTTACAAAAGAACGAGCCAAGCCGGCTGTGCCTCTGGCCGGCAAATACCGTCTGATTGATATTCCCATGAGCAACTGTCTACACGCCGGCATTGACAAAATCGCCATACTCACCCAGTACAATTCCGTTTCCCTCCACCGGCATGTTTTCCGAACCTACAACCGGGATGTATTTACATCCGGCTGGGTACAGATATTGGCAGCGGAGCAAACGCCCCACAGCGCCGACTGGTACCAGGGCACGGCCGATGCCGTGCGCAAACAACTAATTGAAATTCGGGAAGCTCATACCCCATACACCCTTATCCTGGCCGGCGACCATCTCTATCGCATGGATTATCGTAAATTTGTGCAGTTCCATGTGGACAATGGTGCGGATGTAACGATGGCCGTGCAGCCTGTAGATTGGGATGCCGCACCTGGATTAGGTATATTGAAACTAAATAAAGAAAATCGCATCATCAATTTCACAGAGAAACCCACACGCGATAAACTGGCCGGTTTGGAAAGTTGGGAGGGCGCCGAAAAGCCATTTATGGCTTCCATGGGGATTTACGTTTTCAACACCCACACCTTAATGGAAATGCTAGAGGGAGAGGGGGATGATTTTGGTAAAGATATTATCCCTCGCGCCATGCACGAAAAGAAGTTGATGGGGTACGTTTTTGAAGGATACTGGGAAGATATTGGGACGATTCGCCGCTTTTACGAAGTAAACCTGGCCATGGCCGCGCCTGATGCCCCCTTTGATTTCTATTCGCCACGCACGCCAATCTATACCCGTGCCCGTTTTATGCCGCCCTCGGAAATCCATGACGCCCGGCTGAAACATGTATTGCTAACAGATGGGTGTCGTGTAACCGATGCCACCATCACGAATTCTGTGTTGGGCATTCGCAGCATCATTGGCCCACATACCACCATTAAATCTACGGTGTTGATGGGGTCTGATTTTTATGAATCGAACGAAATGAAGGAAGAAAATCGGCGGCTTGGCCGGCCGGATGTGGGCATTGGCGCAGGTTCATACATCGAACAGGCGATTGTAGACAAAAATGCCCGTATTGGAGCGCACGTCACCATTCGCGCCCTGCCTAATCGGGTGGATGAGGAGCATGAGAACTGGGTGGTGCGGGATGGTATTGTGATTGTGCCGAAAGGGGCGAGTATTCCTGATGGGACGGTGATTTGAGACTAGAGAATGGGAGATTGGAGATTGTCTAATCTCTCAATCTCTCCGCTATTTTACCGGGCGTTCTTGTAGAAAAACTCGGTGACGACAGGGTGGACGTAGTTGGAGCGGATCAGGGTTTGCCATTCCCATTGGGCATCATGACCGCCGCCGGCGCGGTTGGCGATCAGCCAGTAGCTAAAGGCGAAAAAGTAAGGTTCGCGGTTGCGCATATAAGTGTATTGGTATTCGATGAACTGCCGGTCTACGTTGGGGTCGGGGTGGTAGGAGCCGCCTTCGGTACCGATGATGGGTAGGGAGCGACCCAAATGAGCCTGCACAATTTTGTCGTATTCACGGAAGAGGAGGAAGCCGCCGGGGTCGTTGTACGGCCGTGTCCCATGATAATTGTGCGCCGACAACCAGGCATGGTTCAGCAGGTAAGCATCCCCGTTATATTCCAGCGCATAAAAGGTGCGGTCCAGAAATTGCAGATGATTGTATGAGCCACCCGGACTCAACGCGCCAATGCCGGGTAAACCGCCGTTTTCCACCACCACTCGCGCCGCATTGGCCCAGGCGCGGGCGTATTGGTCGGGGTTGGCAAAGCTTTGCTGGTTCTCAATATCCACATTCGGTTCGTTGTAAAGTTGGAAGTAATAAACACCTCTGGCGCGGTAATGGCGCACCACAGCGCCCAGGTTGCCATCATAGGGCAAAATGCCGTCGCGGTAGAGACGCATCACCGGCATGATGCCGTTGGCTACCAACCGGTCCACCAGATAATCATTATCGCCGATATTAGTACCATCATTCAGGAACACCACCCATTTAATGTGCATCCGCACCATTTCGGCCACAAACTGATCTACCACACCGCGATCCTGGCTGACAGTGGGTATCCAGTGCATACCCCAGCCATTGTCCCCCGGTGGTTTGGGGAAGGCCTGGTAAGGAATGGCTTCACGGATGCCATAGGCATGAATGGGCTTAATAACAGGCGGTGTTGGCCCTACCATAGTAGGCGTAGGCGTTTCGGTGGGCGTGGGCGTGGGCGGCACGGGGGTATGGCTAGGGATAAATGGCGGCGTATTGGTCGGCGGCAAGGCACGGAGGGTGCCGATGGGGGTAAGAGTGGGCACGGCCGTGCCCGGCACTGCTGTATAGGTGGCGGGTAACCCTCCCCCACCCGGTATCATCGCCAGACTGGCGCGGGTTGGAACGATCTGGCTCTGACAACTAACCAGAAAAAAGAGAATAAACCAACTGACAATAAGTCGTCTCTTCACAAGCCTTCCTTACCGGTATAGATCCAGTTCTTTGGGACGGATCAGGTCGGTGGCTTTGCCATCACCGGCCGGTAATTGCAGGCCGCGCACCACTATCGCCGGCGATCCTTCAGCCGCCTGCCCCATGAGTAAACCCGCCGCCGCCGCCACCTCATCCGCTACCGCCACATCCGTATGTTGCAGGGCATAACCGTACAAATCTAACTCACCACGCCGGTTCCACAAAGCAGGCATCCCGGCCACGCCAATGGCCACACCAACCGTGCCCAGGCGAAACGGCCGTCCATGTGAATCCGTTATGACCACCCCCAACTGTACCTGGAAATACTCTTGTAAATGTTGGCAAATACGCGCTGCCGAAGCGTCCGGGTCTTCTGGCAGCAGCAGCACCGTTTCGTCCGCGCCAGATTGAGCCACATTAGAACGGTCTATCCCAGCGTTGGCGCTGGTAAAACCCAACCGATGGCGCACAATGAGTACACCGGGGCGCATCCGCGAAATTTCTTCACTCTCCTGCAAAATCAATTCCACCACACGCGAGTCCTTACCGGTGTGCCCGGCCACTATCTGGGCCTGTGCGCCCGGCGTCACCGTTCCCAAATTCACCAATCGGCCTTCGGCTTTAGAGACGATTTTTTGGGCAATCGCCAACACATCACCATTTTGCAGTTCAATGTTTGCCTGCTGCAACGCAGTTAACAACAATTCAGCCAGATTGTCACCTGGCTGAACATGGGGAATGTGGGGGATTGACATAAAACGAAGTTCTGGCATTGGGTCAGATTCCTGTGATGCGGATGCCCGCCCCCGGTACTTTGTAAATGATGTTGATGGCAATAAGTACGGCCGTTAACTCCTCCACCGCCCGCGCATTTTGCAGCGCCCCGACATTCACACCGCGCAAGCCGGCATCCTGGCACAGAGCCATCACCACATCCTTATCCGCCTTCTTTTCACCACAAATCAGCACGTCGCAATCCAATTCATGGTTCAGGTCAGGCAAATGGTGCGCGCCGATGTTTTGGAACGCCGCCACCACCCGCGCCGCCGGAACCTGCTGCTGCGCCTCCTCCGCCGCCGATAGGCCGCTGGGCAGCCGGTGAACTCGCGCCGCCTTTTCACCGGTAGGAGCAACCACCGTGATCAGCAGCTTATCAGCCACTGCCTCCTGCACGGTTTCCAGCGTGGCCTGCTGCGCCGCATAAGGCACCGACAACACCACCACCTCCGCTTGCTGTGCTGCGCTCAGATTATCCGTGCCTGTCACGCTTGCCTGGGGCAGCCGCGCCTGCATATCGGCCGCGGCCGTTGCTCCCTTTTCCGCCAGCCGCGAACCAATGATAATTTCATGCCCCGCCGCCGCCCAACGGCAGCCCAGGCCAAACCCTTCATCCCCCGTTCCGCCTAAAATCGCAATCTTCAAGTCGTTCTCCTTGTTTGTGGGGGCTAATGGCTGGTTGCTAATACCGGCAACCAGCCACTAGCCCTCATCTTCACTCAATTTTTCAAAACGCTGCCACACGGCCGTTGCCAATTCCCGGCTCCTCTCCGTAATTTCCGCCTCATCCAACGTCAACAGCTTCCGATCCTGCATCAACAATTTACCGTCAACCATCGTCGTTGTCACCAAGCTGCTCTCAAAGCCAAAGAGGATGTGCCAGGGCAAATTGCCGGCGCTGAGGGGCGTGGTGGCGTGGTAATCTACAAAAATAATGTCCGCCGCCGCGCCCACTGCCAATTTCCCCAACGGCAAATCAGGCCAAAAGATGCGGGCCAGGGCGGCATTATTGTGGACGGCCATTTGCACCACATCCAGGCCATTCATCCGGCGCGGGTCGCGGTGGGCGGCTTTGTGCAACAGATACGCCGTCTTCCACTCGGCCCACATGTTATTGCTGAAACCATCGTTGCCCAGGCAAACGGGGATGCCCAACCGCAGCATCCCTTCCACGTCCGCCGCGCCGACGGCGTTGTTCATATTGCTGCGCGGCTGGTGTGTGACCCATGTGCCTGTTTCCCGTAGCAGGTGCATTTCGGCGGCGTCAATGTGAACACAGTGAGCGACAATGCTTTTTGGCCCTAAAATGCCCGCATCGGCCAACCGGTGCACCACTCGTTTGCCATAGTTGTGCAAGGCATCATATTCATCGGCCTCATGTTCGGCAACGTGAATGTGAAAACCGCTGTCCAGTTTTTGCGCCGCAGCTACACAGTCGGCTAATGTTTCGTCACTGAGGGAAAGGGAGGCGTGCAGGCCAAACGTGCCCGCCAACAGCGAGTTGTCGCGCTCTTTGAGGGAGTGCAGAAAGCGCACATTTTCCTCAATACCCGCCTGTGTCCCGTCACGGCCGTTCCGGTCTGTCACTTCATAACACAAGGCGGCGCGCACCCCGGCTTGCTCCACGGCCACCGCAATCTGATCCAGTGAATTGTTGATGGCGTTGGGGCTGGCGTGATGGTCAATGAGGGTAGTTGTACCGTGTTTGATAGCGTCCACCAGGCAAACCAGGGCACTATACTGCACATCCAGGTCAAACAGGGCACGGTCCAGCCGCCACCACAACCGCGCTAAAATATCGGGGAAATCTTGCATGGGTGGGCCGGGAATGCCCATGCCCCGTGCAAATGCGCCATAAAAGTGCGTATGGGCACAAATGTTACCAGGCATGACAAGCTGCCCCCTGGCGTCTAGCTGTTTGGCCTGGGGATAGGTTTCCCGAAGTTCCGGGGTAGGGCCTATGGCGGCAATACGGCCGTCCTGCACCAACACCGCCCCGTTTTCCACAATTTCCGCGTCTGGCAGCCATGTCACCAGACGGCCGTTTATAATCAGTTGATTATCCATAGACTATATCCTTGTTAGGGGATTGGGGATTGGAGATTAGAGATTGAATCTCTAGTCACCAATCTCTTAATCTCCCAATCTTTTAATCTCCCCAAGGTAACCGTTCAGTTCCTCTGGTGACTTGACAAGTTTTTGCGCCTGAATTGCGGCAACTGTCTTTGGCAATAAACTTGTCAAGTCTAAACGCTTACTCCCCAAGTCTATTGTACCCATTTCCTTGACAGGTAAAACCCTTAGGTTAAACTCGCAGGTAAGATTGTTGTGATTAGTGGCATCTACTACCCTGAACTATTAAGAATCAACCCTTATGGGATAAGATGTTGAAGGAGCAATAAAATGGCAAATCAATATACAAGTGAAATTACGGACGCGAACTTCGAAACCGAAGTGCTGAAATCAAACAAGCCAGTGCTGATTGATTTCTGGGCCGATTGGTGTGGCCCGTGCCGTATGGTGGCCCCGCACGTAGACGCCATCGCCCAAGAGTACAACGGCGTCTTGAAAGTGGGCAAGATGGACGTGGATGACAATCCGGCTGTACCTGGCCGTTATGGCATTGTAGGTATTCCCACGTTGATGCTGTTTAAGGGTGGGGCAGTAGTAGCCCGCATTACCGGGGCGCAGCCCAAAGACCGCATTGTGGCCCAAATCCTGCCCCACCTCGACACGCAACTGGCCTAACACCGGACTTTTGTGATAACTGAAAAACGCTCGCCTTAGATTTAAGGTGGGCGTTTTTGTTTTCTGCTGTAAGACGATTTTGAAAATCGTCTTACAGTTCCAAAGGAGGCGATGATGATTGAAGTAGCCATTATGGTTGAGGGGCAAAATGGATTGAATTGGGCGCGGTGGCAGCGGCTGGCTACGGCCGTAGAAGACCTCGGCTTTGTGGGGCTTTACCGCTCCGATCATTACACCAACGCCAACCCACCCGACCTGGAATCGTTGGAGTTGTGGGTCTCGCTCACCTGGCTGGCCAGCCACACCCGGCGCATTGAGTTTGGGCCGCTGGTAACACCCGTCTCCTTCCGCCAGCCCACCATGACGGCGCGCATGGCGGCAGCGGTAGATGACTTGAGTAACGGCCGTCTCACCCTCGGTGTCGGCGCCGGCTGGCAAGAGCGGGAACATCATAACTACGGCTGGCAACTGCTGGATGTGGCCGAACGTTTCCACCGCTTTGAGGAAGGGGTGCAGATTATTACCCATTTATTGCAAAAGGATGAACCACTGGATTACGCCGGGGAGTATTACCAACTGCATGAGGCGGTGCTGCTGCCCCGTCCGCAGCGCGCTGGTGGTCCGCCCATCCTCATTGGCGGCAATGGCCCGCAGCGCACGTTGCCCCTGGCCGCCCGGTATGCCACTGAATGGAACGCGGTCTATATCCCCCCAACGACTTTTGCCGAACGCAGCCGGATGCTTGATGAGATGTTGGCCAGACACGGCCGTGCCCCCCACTCTGTACGCCGTTCCCTGATGACCGGATGCTGGTTTGGTAAGGATGACACGGCCTTGCAAGCCAAACTGACCGCCCGCAAGCTGAGCCTGGCCCAGGCCCACGAACGGGGCATTGTCGCCGGTACTGGCGGGCAAATTGTGGATCAACTGGGGGATTTTGCCGCAGCCGGGGTGCAGCGCATCATGCTGCAATGGCTTGACCTGGATGATTTGGACGGGCTAGAGGGGTTAGCTATGGCCGTGCTGCCGCAATTATAGTAAGCAGCAAACAGTGAACGGTGAGCAGTCTACTGCTCACTGCTCACTGCTCCCCTTCTTTCTCCGGTGGCGTAAATTTCGTCGCCAGACTGCCCAACTCCTCGCTCAACCATTGCAGGCTTTTGGCCAAACCGGCCCGCGCTTTCTGCCCGGCTTCGCTGGTTTGCACCTTCTCCGCCACTTGCGACGCTTCCGTTTTTACCTTGACTGTGGCTTCGCTGGCGCGCACTTCTTGAATGGCCTTGTCAATCTCATCGGCAAAGGAGCGCATGCCCTCACGCACCTCTTTTTCAATGCGCTGCCGCTCTTCGCTGTTCCAGGCCGTTTGCAACGTTTCCACAAACTGCCGCCCCAACCCGCGCAGTTCGGCCGTTATATTCACCGGCGTGCCAGAAGTATCTGCCTTTGTTACTTCTTCTTCCACCGACACTTCAATTTTCAATCTTTCATCAGCTTTCAACTGATCCACATTTGACATTTCATCGCTCATCATCGAACTCCTTATGTAAATATAAATGGAGCGTATTCTGGAGACTAGAGATTGGGAGATTGGAGATCGGACCATCGCCCATCTCTAATCAGCCTATTATACACCACTCTGTACGAAAGCCCCAGACCACAGTTGCGATAAAAAAGCCCTTCGGATTTCAAAATCCGAAGGGCTTTTTGTTATCCCATGCGCTCAATAGCAAAGTTTAGGATGTTGAAGTAAGCGCGATACCACCAGGCCGGCCAACTGCTCTTGGGCAGAAGGGGCGGGAAGGTAGACACACTGCTGTCTTCATCAAAATGATTGCCAACGCCCGTGCCATCCCAGATGATGTCAGCGCCGGGAATGCCCAACTCTTTGGTCGCCGGATCAGGGTCATAGCCATTGTTTTCGTAGGTATTATCGTGAATGTGGTTATTTTCTGGCGTAGGGCCGATGTCCAGTTCAGTAGTGTCAAAGGCGCCAGAGCGGGTAGAGCTAAAGACGGCAATACCCACCGTTTTATTGTCCTTGATGGTATTGCCGGTGACTTCGGCATTGTCGGTAGCCAGCAACAAGATACCGGTGCCGGAAGGCGCAGCACGGGCAAACCCACTGGGAGCAAAATTTTCGTGGTTGTTGGCTTCAATCAGGTTGTTATGGATATAGGTGTTGGCCGAGATTTTGGACGTCAACTGCGGCAGCAACACGATGAGAATACCCAGGGTGTTGTCGTAAACGTGGTTGTTGTATACCTCGCCATTGAGGGTATTTTCCAGTTCAATACCGAGGACATTGCCATAAGCCACGCTGTCCCGCACGATGACGTTTTCGCACTGCCCGGCATAAATACCGGCGTCATCCGTTCCTGTTACTTCCACACGCTCCACCAGCACATCGGTGCTTTGCACAGGGTAGACGCCATAGGTGCCGGTATTTTCGGCAAAAATATCGTGGAAATGGATGTTACGTGACCCTTCAACGATGACACCGTTATCGGTGTAGTTGCGCACATGCAGGTTGCCAATGGTGAAGTTGTTGCTGGAAGCGATAACGCCTTCGGAGAATTCCCCTTCGCCGTCCAGGATGGGGAATTCGCCGTTTTCGTTGGGGATGCCACGCAGGGTGAAGTCGCTGATGTCTATGACTACACGTTCATGGTAGACGCCATAAGGAATTTCCACCGTATCACCGGGTTGGGCGCGGTCTACGGCCGTCTGAATGCTCTCTCCCGGCTGCACGGTGATCGTTTGGGGATCGCGGGCGGTGGTTATTTCGGCGTCATGCCCGGTATTGGCGGCGGCCGCCATGGCGCGGGCCGGATTTTCCAACCGTTCCACAACGGGCAGGCCAGAGGGCACGGCCGTAGGAATTTCCGGCATCTGGCTTTCATCGGTGAGCGCCATCAGGAAGGCCAGCAAATCTGCCTTCTCCTGGTCGTTCATCTCAAACCCTTGCACAAACACATCTATGTTTTCCTGCCCATGCGCCCGGCCACCGCCTTCGGCGTAAAAGTCCAGCACCTCTTCCAGCGTGGCCATGGAACCGTTGTGCATGTAGGGCGCAGTCAGGGCAATGTTGCGCAGCGTGGGTACTTTGAACGCACCCTCATCGCCGTCGTCGGCAATGGCGGCGCGGCCAGGATCGTCACTTTCCACGCCGATCACCCGGAAGGTGTCGCTGGCGAAGGTGGGCGCGCTGTGACATTCAAAGCAGCGCGTGGCCCCAGAGCGGAAGAGCGCCAGCCCACGCCGCTGCGCGGGGGTGAGGGCGTTGAAGTCGCCGGCCGCGTATTGGTCAAAGGGGCTGTTATTGGTGATCAGGCTGCGCTGGAAGGCGGCCAGGGCACGTTCTACATTTTCAAAGGTTACGCCATCGTCAAAGGCGGTGTTGAACAATTCCTGATATTCGGGGATGGCTTGCAGTTCGGCGACCAGCGTGGCGGTGTCACTCACGCCCATTTCGTCGGGGTGGGTGAGGGGCATTTCGGCCTGGGCTTCCAGAGATTGCAGACGGCCGTCCCAAAACAAATTCTTGGCGTACCCCACATTCCACAAAGTGGGGGCGTTGCGGGCCAGTTCCGTTTCGTGGGCGCCCATGGCCGTGGTACGGCCGTCGCTGAAGCCCAGGTCGGGATGGTGGCAACTGGCGCAGGCAAAATCGTTGTTTTCAGACAGAACAGGGTCAAAAAAGAGCAGGCGGCCCAGAGCTACTTTTTCGGCCGTTGTGGGATTATCGGCCGGTTCGTTGGAAGCCGGGAATTCGCGCTGCAAACCGCTGTAGGAGGGCGCCACACTGCTGGCCCCGGCCCCATGATTGGCGCGCACATCGTCGTCCTGGGCAATGGACCTGGCCGAGGCAACCACAATAACCCCAACTATTAACACCAGCAACACACCCAGGATGATTGCCAGCCATTTGAGTATTTTGGACATTTCTCCTCCTTAAAAGTAATTGAATAATTGGGTAATTACGTAGTTACCCAATTACTCAATTACGCTCTTTACTCCAACGTCAATAAATACGCCACCACCGCATCCAAATCTTCGCCGGTAAGCTGCTTGCCAAAGGTGGCGGGCATGAGATCGCTATACCCATCCACCAGGAAGTCGCCGGGTTGCAGAATGGCGGTGTAGAGATAGGTACGGCCGTCCTGCCCTGGCTTGCGTGTCTCGGCGCGGCTGGCAATACCAGCTAAGGACGGGCCAACAATCACAGTTTCCGGGATAGTGCTATGACATGAACCACAATTTTGGCTAAACACCGTTTTTCCCCGGGCCGCTTCCGGGCTCAGGGTGGCAGATGGCCGAGGCGCAGGGGTGGGGCCGGCAGCGCCGCTGCAAGCAGCGAAAAAGAACACACAAAACAAGATAAGCAACCCACAACGCATTCTTCTTAAAACTCCCCTTTGGCGGTTATCGGATTACGGATTACCGGTAACTACGGGCCAAACCTATCCAGAACAGGCGCATAAAAGGCTTTACATCCGTTCGGGCAAGAGCAGCCTTCCGGGGGGATGTCTGGCACATCGTCAAAGTCATATGCGCCTTCGATGGCGCGGCAAACAGGGCAGGCATCGGCCGGCACCAAAATGCGAACTTTGGTCGCCAGCCCATTTTTTATTTTCTCCAGCGCATTTTTGCTTTCGGCGCGCCGTTTGGTTTCGTAATCTTCCACAGGCTTCTCCTTCAAGGGTGTGACGATATGGGTAGGGATTTTACGGAGTACGGCCGTCGGCGGCAACAAGATGAAGCGTGAAGCGTGCAGCAATTCTCAATTTGGCTGGTGGCGGCAGATAAATCTGCACCTACAAAAGGCAAAGCCGGCCTGCGCCGACTGGTGACTAGCCCACGCAGAGCCTGCCCTGAACCTGTTGAAGGGTGGGCTTTGCTCTCTATAGGCGCGATTTTAATCGCTGGCTCTTGGTAAATTGAGAATTGCTGGTGAAGCGTGAGGCGTGACCCGTGATTCCTCACGCATCACGCCTCACGTACTCAATCCACCAACCAATCCTGTAATTCGGCCGGCAGGCAGTCGCTTTGATCACAGTAATGGGCTTTGATGACGGCCTGGCTTAGCGCGTCGCTGTCACGATTGATAATGAAACCAGAGTTGGTAGCGGCAAAGACGATGATGGCTACCAGCCACAACAGCGTGCTAAACCACATATACGGCCGTACCCGCCCCACCACCTGCCCCGCCGCAAATCGCCAAAAGATGACGCCGGGAATGACACAAACGGCCAGCAGCACCAGGGGGGCCAAAACCGGAATTTTGGCCACAAAACCGGCCCCTGCCGTCAGCGCAAACCAGCCAAGCGCCACTGTGCGGCTCTGCGCCGCGTCCAGGCCAAAACCGGCGTAGGTGAGAGGGCCAATTTTGCCCGCCGTGTAATAAGCAAACAGCAGCAGCCCCAGCGACCCCGCCAAAATGATCCCCTGCGCCAGCACGTTATCTTGCAAAATCACCTGTTTGAGCACCGCCCCATCTGAACCGGCATAGGGCAGGAAATTGACCAGGAACAACAATCCGCCTACCCAGGCAAAATTAAACAAGGCAAAACTGCCCCAAAACAACCGGGCCTGTGCCGACGCTTCTTGCTGAAACACCAGCCACTGCACCAGAAAGAATACCAACAGGGCCACCACCAACTGCGCCAGCCAGCCGCCATAAACCCCCGTCTGCAACGGGGCATTGTGCCGGGACAGTTCGGCAATCATCGCCAGGGCATGGTCGCGGTCCCAATCGGCCGGGGCCACCCCGCTGTTCACGGAATAGTCCAGCGCGTCCAGCAGCAGTTGGCGCTCATAGTATCCGGTAGCGCCAAAACCCGGTGTGCTGTTTTTCCAGCCGCTCACGGCCGTCGCCACCCCATGCCCCACCTCATGCACCACCATGCTGGTTAACAACACGGTGAACCAGAGAATAACGATGAATAAGGTGTTTAGTATAATAGTCTTCCATGTCATGGTCTTTGCCCTCCTCTGTAAATCGAATTGCCAATTCGATACGTGATGTAGCAAATCGCGCTACGGTTTTCATACCTGGTGGCGTGCCCACTCATGAAGTCTCCTTGAAAAATCACACCTGACCAAACCTGGCTATAGAAATGGGTTTTGGATGGTAACACCGGCTAACATGAAACCATGCTGCATATCTTCCGAATATAAAACCGGGCAGCCACCAGCAATGGCTGCGGCCACAATTAGCGAATCGTAAAAGGCAAAACCGCTGCGCTGCTGGATATCCAGACAGGATTCGTAAAGCGAAAAATCCGGGTAAACGTGGCATAGAGGGAATAAGACTTGCCGCAGATAAGCCTTGCTATCCGCAAGGCTGAGCGGCACAGTAAATTTGCGCAAGGCCACATTCAGAAATTCTTGAATCACCTGCGTACTAATGATGCCATCACCAGATTGAATTGCTTGCTGTACTAATTCGCGGGCGCGTTGTTTTTTTACCGGCGCCTGTGAATCAAAAGTATAAACAAAGATGTTGGTATCCAGGAAGTATCTAGCGCTCATTCATCTCATCCCGGCTAAATGACCGCCCCGGTTCAGCATAGTCCAGTTCATCCATGAAGGCGAGAAAGGCAGCAGCCGACTGCGGCCGTTCCACATATTGCACCAGCCAGGCGCGGAACTCAGCGTTTAGCGTTGTTTGCTCTTCTTCGGCGCGCGCCCTGGCTCGGTGAATTAAAGATTCTTCAGCACTCAAGGTGATATTCTTTAGCATACTGTTTTTCATTTCTCCATGTGGAATTGCGTATGGTGTACACGAAGAATAGTGTACACTATCCATATTCGGGCGTCAATGTGGTGTCAGGAGGAATCAGGAGGGCAGCGCGGTATGGCGCTGCGCGGCCAGCAGACGGCCGCTGCCTAACTGCTCCACATACTGCGTCATTTGCTCACAGCGGGCCACCAATTGGTCAAATTTGGCTTCGTCCAGCAGTAATAGTTCAGTGTCCAGGCGGGCACGGCCGTTGGCATGGTAGGGCGTATCAGCAAACAGCGCATATTCGCCAAAATGCTCACCCGGCCCCAACACGCCCACTACCCGCTCCCCCCCTTCCTCCGAAACAAACAGTTCCACCGACCCTTCGGCCACAATAAACAGGAAAGAGCGCGGTTCTCCCTGGCGCACAAAAATCTCGCCAGCGACGATGTGCCGTTTTTGCAGACGGGCATCCAGCGCGGCCAGTTCTTGTGGGCTGAGGCTGCTAAACAAGGTCATACGCTGTAACAGATTGCGCTCTTGGGCCCCGGAACTTACCTGTTGTGCCAGGGTGGTGTCGGCGCGGAGCAGGGGGTCAAAGTGGTCGCGGTGAATGGTGAAGAGCACGGCCGTGTCCAATGCCCGATAGCTGAATTGATGCCGCCCCTGTCCGGCCAACGCCTCACTGCCAAAGTAGCCCCCACTGTGCAGCGTCGCCACCAATTGCCCATTGTGAAACACGCCCACCTCGCCGCTGTCCACCAGGAAAAAATGGGTCGCTTCGTCGCCGGCACGGGCCAGTAAACTGTTTTTGCGGGCCGCGCGGGATTGCATCACGGCCGTCACCGCCTGCACCCCCTCTCGGTCCAACCCGGCAAAAATATCTGCCTGCCGGATCAACTCCGCCCGGTGATCGCGAGCGCGGATAAAACCTTGCGCCAGCCCTGCCCCCCATTGTGTGCGCGACAGCACATGCCGCGCCACCGTTTCCGCTTCCAGCCAGGGCAGGCTGTCATACGCTGCCTGCCCCGCCTGGCGCGTGAACGGCGTCCCGGCCAGATCATCCAGCCGATCCACGCCCAGCAGCAGCGCATGGCGGGCGCGTTCGGCAATCTGCAAAATGCTCAGGTCGCGGTCCAGCGGCCCGGCGCTGACAATTTCGGCCTGGATGGCCGCCAGCCGCCGCCCGCCAAACACCGCCTCATAAGTGGCAAACAGCGCGGCCATAAAATGATTAAAGCCCGTTACCAACCGATCCCGTTCGCTAAACATGCCGATGTCGGCTACGGCCGTCGCTGCTAATTCATGCCGGGCAAACTGCGCCAGCAGCCCCAACAGCAGGTAGAGGGCGGCGGCAAACAGCCACAGCCCCAACAGCGGCGCGGCCAACGCCGGAAAGGGCAGCAGCCAGGGGGTCAGGGCAATAGCGATGGCCAGCAGCGTCCAGGGTAGGGCAAAACGAGAGCGCCAGAAGTTAAGCAGCATGGGGGCCATGAAGGCCAACCCAAACGCCGTACAGGAAATGATAAAGGCGGCCGCCAACCAACGGCCGTTGCCCCATAACGCACTCACCTCCACCTGCGCCATCACCATAAAGGTCAGCAGCCCGGTCAGTAGGATGCCCGCCATCAGCCAGCGGTCTGCCCGCGCTAACCGGCGCGGATTAATGGTAAACCAGGCGACGATACCGCTGGCCAAAACGGCCGCCGCTGCCAACATCAACGCCAGGTCACGCCAGACGGTGACAGCCAGACCGGACGCCAGATAAGCCAGTGACAACGCCAGCGGCGCAGCGGCCAATGCCCACAGCGCCCATTGAAAACGGGAGCCGGCCAACTGCCGGGCAACAAAAGCCAGGGCAACGGCCGTGACCAGATAGAGCAGCCAGACAAAGATGGGCTGCCAGATGGCCCCGGCGGGCAGCCGCCCCAGCAGCAGCCAGAGCAATGGCCCACCCACAAAAATAGGAATGCCGGTCAGCAGCGCCAACACATCAGGCCGGGCCAGCAGGTTGCGATGCGCCAGCCAGCGCAGCCCGGCTTGCAGCCGGTTCCATAGGAGCAGGGCCAGGAAGTAAACGGTAGGAATGAGGGTCACGGCCGTGAGCGCCACCAACGTCACCCGTCCCCAAAAACCGCCAGCCCACAAATTCTCGGCAAAAGGAACCAGCCGCAGCCGCCAGAAATTAACCGCCAGCCACAATGCCAGCGCAGAATAGAGGAAGGCCAACGCGCCAAAAAGGAGATATAGGCGCTGGCGGGAACGTAATTCGCGCCACAACTGGCACGGGCTGGTGGACGCTTTCACCTTATCCCAGAGGTCTTCACGCCAAAAGCGGAAGGCGCGGCTACGCAGGCCGGGTATTTCCAGCCAATCCATGAGGATAAAGTACCCATCCAGTTCCAGCAATGGATTGAGATTGATGAAGACGCTGAAATAAGCGAGGAAGGCAATCTGGTATAGGAAAGTGGCCCAGATGGTGTCGGCAGCCAAAGGGTCGGGGATGGCAACGGCCGTGAGTACCCAGCCCAATAATCCACCCAAGATCAGCCCGGAATAGGGACCGGCCCAGGAGACGAGGATGCGCTGGCGGCTGCTCGCCAGCCAGGTGTCACGGGTATCCACAAAAAAAGCGGGCAGCCCCCAATAGAGCAAAAAGCCGCCGCGATCCAGTTCGCGGCCAATGTGTTTGGTAGTCAGGGCGTGGGCCAGTTCGTGCAGGCCAATGACGATCAGATTAGCCAGAATAAGCGACAGCGCGGCCACATAGCCGCTGCTGGTGAGGGTAAACACGTGGCGGCTGTATAACAAGGCGAACAGCGCCCCACCTGACAGCACCAACAGCAGCAGGACAATTTGGGCGATGGGATGGAACAACGGCCGTGTCCACCGGTACATCTTTGTAAAAAAGGGGTCTAAGCCGCTACGGGCCATCTCCGTGTGCAAAAAGCCCTTGAGCAGCCGCCGCCCCCGGCTTTCCGGGGCGCGCGCCTGTAGCTGGCTTTCAATCTGGCCATACAGGTTGATGGGCTGGTCTTGTAAGAAACCACCCTGCCGTAGTTCGGTGACGACAGTGGTGAAATGGCCGACGGGCAGGCTTTTATACCGTTTAAGGCTATAGAAGAGCAGGTCTTTGATGCGGCGACGGCCGTCCATCTGCCACCACAGCGCAAAATCCGCTTCCGACAGGCGCACGTAATTTTTACGTTCAGGCTGTTTGAGGATGTAGTAGGTTTCGTCGCGGTTGGAGAGGCAGGTGGCGGTGACGGCCGTGTGGCGCGCCGGTCGGTACGCCGTGGGGTCGGTGGCGGTTTCGACTGCCTGCCAAAACTGCTGGATGTCTGCGGCCATGCCAGAAGTTTAACATAATCTGATGATAGGGTGAAGGGGGTGAGGGGTACGGCCGTGTCCTGCCACGGCCAGATGGGTTAGAAAGGCTTCAATTTCAGCGGCGCCCATTTCGCGGGGATGGCGTTTATCATGGAAGAGGATGTAACGGCGAATCCATTGGATATATGTTTGTTCCGCGCGATAAGCATAATGCCGGACACGGAGAGCGTCTGCTACCTGATCCAGCAACTTTTTGGGTGGATTATCCATTATTGACCTCCATATTGATTGACCGGACACGAATGAATGTTTTTTACTTCGGCCAGTTATCGGCCAGACAGTGTGCAGTATAAGATGCCCGACATTATACGGACAAATGTTCTATCTAACAATACCCAATTCTCGTGTAGCGCCATTACTTAAATGGAAACGGCGTCCATATAACATGAAAATCTGGCCGGCGGCATATAAGGACACTTTCCATATAATAAATAGTTAGGCGCTTACCAATCTTACAACTCAAAATCGTGATTAGAATAATAATGTCTCACTCATTACAGATATGCTGCGTCCATCACAATGATAAGCTGAAGCCAGTTGGCTTACTCTACTTCGAAAATGAGCGAGTTGTTATCCTTCTCAACAACTTAATTGAAAAAGCCGGCCTTGGCCCAATCAAGTTCGTTCGTAATGAGCATATAGAACCTGAATCATCCATAATAATCATTCCACGTAATCAAGTAACGGCTATTGAAATCTTACAGGAGATTGAATGAGGCAATCGCACAAATCATCTGAATATCGAATTGTTATACCCGGAAAAGCAGTGTCTTTTCGTTCACCCAAATCTGGTGGTTATAAGGCCATGATCCAAGAGGTTGCCAAACGTATTTTCGTAAAGCCAATTATAGGAGATACTGTTGAAGTTCGACTCGACTATTTTCATTTGAGCAGGCGTCGTATGGATATGGATAATATTGCCAAATGTGTTCTCGACGCATTGAATGGTATTGCTTATGCGGATGATAGACAGGTACGGCTCCAAGCAGCGACAGCTTATTCGCTCGCATCAGTCGTATTTGTGGAGCAGGGTGTAGTTGACCTTATCAAACCTCTAGCTCAGTATGAAGAATATCTGTTTATCAGAATAAGAGAGGTGCGCAGCACAATTTGATTTTACCCAAATCCGCGCCTAACAAGCGCGTGCAGCCGAATGCCCAAGTTGGCCGTTAGGTCAAGGTTCTGAGGCATTTTGAGGTCTGCGTAAAATCAAGTTTCGGCGGCATCGGCTGATGCGCATACGTTAGGGGCGGCCTATCTTTCAAGAGACTTGCCAGTACAGGCGTTTCGTTGCCTTATTGGTGTTTCTTTATCTACAGCAAATACGTACAATTATTTGTACATATTTTCTCTGGAGGTAAAGTGAAATGGAAGCTATTAACTATACGGTCGTTCGCCAGACGTTAGCCCAGAAAATGGACTAGGTTTGTGATGACCATACGCCTATAATCGTGACCCGGCAAAATAATCGTTCTGTTGTGATGCTTTCTTTAGAGGATTACCAAGCGCTTGAGGAAACCGCTTATTTGTTACGCAGCCCTAGAAATGCCAAACGTCTGATGGAATCTATTCTCGAATTAGAAAGCGGTCGCGGCACGGAACGAGGGCTGATGGAATGAGGCTGATTTTTTCAGAAAACGCCTGGGAAGATTACCTGCACTGGCAGAAAGCAGACAAGAAGACGTTGAATCGTATCAATGCGCTTATCAAAGAGATTCAGCGCACGCTTTTTGCAGGAACAGGTAAACCGGAACCGCTCAAGTTCGGACTGTCTGGTTATTGGTCTCGGCGGATAGACAGGGAACATCGCATTGTTTACAGAGTTGTGGATGATGATCTGCCGATAGCTCAACTGCGCAACCATTATTAATAGCCAAAGCGCATGGATGAAATGCGGGAACAAAGGTAAGCAACTGCTTTATGGTAGCATCTTGAGTAAAGGCCAGCATCTTACTCGACCAAGTTATTGGGAACCCTTTATAGGCAAAGGCGTTGGGTATTGTTGCTCAGGAAGAAAAAAGCGTCCTATACCGCGTGGGCCTGGCTGGATGATAACGGCGATGGTGTGTGGGATAAGGAAGAACGGCCGTTGCCCGGCAAGCCGTTCGGGCAGCCACCGAACGATATGGCGCTTTTTTGGACTGCCGGTCGCGTTAGCTGAATAGGGGGAAAACTGGCTTTTTTCATCCAGAGCAGCCAGCCGAAGGCGTCAGCCTGGCTGTCGTTTTGACGAAGCCGGCAGCCACATTGTGCCATTGGCGCACCATGTTCCCGGCAAACCAGCCCCCATTGGCCGTCAGCACAAAGCCACCGTCGGCGTCTGGCTGGATCAGTCTTTGCTGCTGCCAGTGGTGAAGGAGCGATTGGCCGTTCACCGGAACGGTTTGCAATGCCAGCGCCAGTTGAGAGGGGATTGCGCCAGATAAAACGGCCGTGCGCACCGGCAGCAGCGCGCTTTCCATGGCCGTGCGCCGCAGCCCCCCTTGCAAACCCGGCTGTTCCACCCCACATTGGCGCATATACGCCGCATAACGGGGATGGCGGTAATGGTAATCGCCCATTACACCATCGGCAATTGTGCCCACAGCCAGGCAATCTTCGCCGCGCGTGGGAAAGGTGAAGTAGATGTTATGGTCACGGCCGTCGGCCCAATGGTTGAACAGGCTGCGACCAAAGCCATATCCTGCCAACACGTTGGCCCCGGCCTGAAACATAAAATAGTTGGGCACATGGCTGCGCCGCGCCAGCCCCAACGATTCCGCCCACTTCTGGTTTTGCGGGTAAATGAGCAGTTCATAGAGGGAAAAGCCGTTGACCCCGGCCGCGGCGAGCGTCTGGATACCGGCCACAAAACCGGCCAATGTTTGCCCCGGCAGACCACACACCAGGTCAACCGAGACCACCCAGCCCAAAGCCAGCATTTGTTCAATTCTGTCCAGCAGTTCGGCCACCGGCCGGCGACGGCCAATAGCCGTCCGTACCGGTTCTTCCAGGCTTTGCACACCCAGGTGCAAACGACGATAACCTGCCCGGTGCATCGTGGCCATCATGCCCGGCGTCAAGCTTTCCACCGTAGATTCCAACGCCCACTCGGTATCCTGCGTAATGGCAAAATGGGCGCGGCAGCAGGCAACAATTTGGGCCAATGCCGCTTCTCCCAGGAAGGTGGGGGTGCCGCCGCCCATATGCACGGTGGAAACGGGGCGCTGGCTCAAGTTCCCCTGCTGGCTCCATAATCGCAGTTCCGCGCACAGGCGGTTCACGTAATTCTGCACATGTTCAGCCTGATACGCCCCCAGTTTGAAGGAGTAACAGTCGCAGAAATGGCACTTGCTGGAACAAAAAGGGATGTGTAGATAAATGCAAAACGGACGGTCAGGTGGGGCATGGGGCAGGTCATTACGCAGGGTTTGCCAGGCTTCCGCGCCGGTGTGGTCATAAGGTCGCTGGCCCCACACAGGCAAGGGCAGCAGCCAGTGATCCACATCGTAGGGCGGCGTTAGCGCCAGCCATTGTTCACGGATTTGGGGCACATTCACGGCCGTTGGTGCATCCCGGAAATACTCTTGAAATAGCTGCTCTTTCATGGAATGGATGGAGATTGGGAGATTGAATCTCTCAATCTCCCAATCTCTTAATCTCCGTCATCACTCTACCCTCTGCTATCCCATCTTGTGATCGCGCCTTTGCCCATAGGCCCGCGCCCATTTGTGTTAGTTGCACCTGGGCCAGCTTTTTTTGTACCCGGCAGCGGAAGGAGGGCACGGCCGTTTCCCCGTCCTCCAGCGGGCAGTTATCCGGGCAGTCACGGGCACAGTGGTATTGGTTGAAGCAGTCCTGGCAGGGCGGCGGCAGTGGGTGCAATTGTTGGCGCAGGGCAGTGATGTGTGGCTGGTTAAGGGTAAAACGGCCGTCCCCCATCTGCCCAATCTGTAACCCTTGCTGCCCGGCCTGTGGGGACGTGCTTGTTTTGAAACAGGCGCTAGCCACATCACCGGGTACCAGGTGCAACACATCACGGAACAGGTGGCAGTAAGGGCCGTGTATCTCCTGTAAACGGCTGCCCGACGTGAGCCAGCGCGCGCCATAAGCAGCGGCTACCTGCTGCGCCTGCAAAAAATGGTCTACAAACTGGTCGGCGTCTGGCAACACGGCCGTCCGCGCCCGACCGGCGCGGTAAACGGGTTCCACGTGGATTTCCTCAGGTTGTAACCGGCGGCAAATGTATTCAGCGATCTCCACCTGCTGCATCACAGAGAAGGGGGTGATGGTGACACGGACGTGCAGGGGCGTCTGGTGTTCGTGCAAAATGCGGGCCGTGCGTTCCACGTAGGGGGTGCTGTTCTGGCCGTTGGCCAACGGCCGCTGCCGGGATTGAATGGCGGCCGGCCCATCACACGAAAGACCCACCAGGTCAAACTGCTGCGCCAGCCAGTGTGCTTTGGCCGTGGGCATGACGCCATTGGTGGCTATGTAACGGAAAAGAGAAAGTGCGGCAGCGGCGGCAATAGCCTGTACCCCGGCCAAAACTTGCGCCAGATGAGGCTGGTTCAGGGTCGGTTCGCCGCCGCCATGGCAAACCAGGGTAAAGGGACGCTGCTGCTGCTGGCAATTTTCGGCCACCAGGCGGGCGGCGGCGTGAACGGTGTCCACATCCAGGCGGGGCGTGGAACGGGGCGAGGGATCGGCGTAACAATACGGACAGCGCAGATTGCATTGATTATGTAAATAAAGAGTGAGGCAGACGGGCGCAAAGGGGGCGGTGAGAGCAGATTGGCGGGTATGGACGGCCGTTTCCGCCCACTGTCGCAATCTCCTGGCGGCAGGTGTTTGTGACTCAGGCCGCTGCAAATCTTGCCACAGATCAGCCGCCAGCAGCCGGGCAGCCACCACCAGATAGCCGGGCGCATAAAACAGGCTGTACGCATCACCCTCCTGCCAAAAAATCGGTAACTGGTGTTCCTGGTTGATTAACAACATTCTTGGTGACCGGAGTGAAGGCTTTAACCGTCACGTGACGGCTAAAGCCTCCACTCCGTGACTATTACTTCGGCAGGCAAATGCGCCGCTGCACCAGGTGTAGAAACAGGCCACGTGCCAGGGCGAAAGATTCTGCTTCGGGCCAGTGCAGGTCTCGCGCCAGTTGCAGGCCGATGGTTCCCAGATCGTTGTAGCCGTTGAACAGGTTGAATGCCTGGGTCACGGCCGTGTCCAGCGGAAAGAGCGGCTGTGGCTTTGCCCATTCCGGCAGCCGCCCCCACACCAAACCCTGATCCACCGAGATGCGGCAATCTGGGATGATGACCGGCACCACCTGCGCCAGATACGCATCGGGCGCCTGACCCAGATCGGCCAGCCGGTAGCCGGGAATGCCCTTTGTTTCGTCTTCATACACCTGCATTTCGGCCTGAATCAGGCGCAGCAACTCCCGCCGCGAAAATTCAAACGCCACTTCGCGCCGGGGAAATGATTCCAGTTTATTGACTAATGGGTTGGCAGGCATGGTTCTCTCCACAAACTTACATCAGGCATGTTCGCCGTTTTGATGGGCAATGGCCGCCGGGCGACGCCAGACGCCGCCGCCGCCGGCAATGCCGTTGAGCAACATGCGGCGGGTGATTGCCTGGTTCATGTCACAACGAGCGCCGCGTTTCAAGTGGCCGTTTGGCCCGCTTTGGAAGACACGGGTGTAACAATCGCCGGCGCAAGACCAGTAACAAAAACAGTCCTGGCAGGTGTGGCGGCGTGCGGCTATGAGGCTGTGTAGCTGCTGGCGCGCCGGTTCGTGGATATGTATTTCGTCCCCGGCATAACGGCCGATGGCAGACAGAGACGCAAGTGGGTGGGTCACGGCCGTGACTTCATAACAACTCACCAAAGCACCGCCAGGGCCGATGATGAGGGCATTATAAGGGGCAGTACAAAAGGAGGACGTGACCAGGCCGAGGCGCGCGCCGGAATACATCAGGCGACGGCCGTGCTGCTGCGCAACATCCAGCGCGGCCATAAAGGCGTCCACAAATGCCTGGCAATCGGTCGCTTCCGGACGGCCGTGCCCGCCCCGCGCCGTATTAAAGGCCGGCTCCACCTGCAAACTCTGGCAGTTGGTCTGCTCGCAAATAAAGCGGACACCGTCTACAAAAGCGGGCCAGGGGGCGGTGGCCGTCAGACGAATGCCGTAGGGGAAATGGGCGCGGTCTAATTCGGTGATGAGATGCCGCACCATGTCGGCCGAACCGCGCCCGGAGGCAAACGGCCGTTGCCGGTCTTGGGTTTGCGGCGTGCCGTCCCAGGAGAGTGTCAGCCCGTCTAAGTGCTGGAAAATCCACTGGCACTGCCGGGCCGACCAGACGCCGTTGGAGGTCAGCGTGATCCGCGCCGGAATCGGTTTTTGCCGGGCATAGACCACGCACTGTTGCAGCACCGACCAGGCCAGTGTGGGTTCGCCGCCGCCATGAAAGGAGATTTCAAATTGGCGATGGCCCAGCCGGCGGGCGTTTTCACACACGGCGTCAATGGCAGCAAACCCCTGTTCCGAGGTCAATTCCGCCTGGGGCCACTCGCCGGCGGCGGCATAACAGTAGGTGCAGCGCAACTGACACTGGTTGGTCATCAACAGCACGGCCATGGTGGGGGCAAAGGTACTGTCTGGCGCGCCTGGCGCGGGTGGGTCAGCTTCCAGGAAGCCAATCTGGCGCAGGAAGGAGAGGGCGGTGAGGGAACGGCCGTTTGCCACTCCATCCTCCGCTTCACCCCGCCGGGCAATGTGCTGCGCCAGGCCGGCCATCGCCCGGTTGCCCACAAAAGCCAGCCCCAGCAGCGGTCGGTAGATAATAAATTTGTCGGTCTCGTCCTCGCCTACCGGAATGACGTACAGTTCCATTGTTTGCCTGTCCCAAGAAGTGCCAGACACAGGGCATTGAGTCTCTGGCTAACCAAAGGCGTTTTGCCCTGTGCCTGGCACTGCCCACAAAGATTAATTTGGATACCAGTAATGCCCATGATTCTGGCAGGTGCAAATGGTGTCGCAGGTACATACTGTGTCACAGGTGCAAACGTGCCCCACGCAGCTGCAAACGGGTGGGGCGGTGACGCAGTTGCACACACACACAGCGCCGGGGGGGATGGGTGAGCCGCAGGGCAGGGTATAGGTGACGTTTTCAATGGTGTATTCGATGGCCGTTTCCCCCGGTTTGACGGTGCTGTTGGGAATGCCCGGCTGCACGGCCGTGGTCGGCGCGGGCGGCGGTGTGGGAATACCTTGCGCCACTGCCACATCATCCAGATCAAAGTCAAAATCAAGTACCGATGCCCCAATCCAGCCAATTTGATTGGGCTTATACTGCACCTGGAACCAGGAGCCATCCTGGTTACGGCCGAGAACGGCAAAGGTATCGTTTAGTTTGGCCGTACCAATGATGGGATAAACCGTGCCGGGGCCTTCTCGCACATTGACGCTGGTCATATTGACCGTGACCTGCGCTAATGGCAGTGGTGTGGGCGTGGAGGTGCGGGTGGGGGTGGGGGTACGGGTGGGGCTGGGGGTGG
>JABFFZ010000039.1 GCA_013112725.1 Chloroflexota bacterium | reverse complement strand
AGTAGGTTGACCGCTTGTTCTTTGAATACCTCTGGGTATTCGCGCTTTTGCTTTGTCATTGGTTACCTCCAAAACAAGTGTACTCAATTTGTCTCCTGTCTGTGTCCACTTTTTTGGGGGAATCCCATCGGCCCATTTCAATCGCCCCACCTGCAAAACAGCCCCGTTTTGTACGGCTTCAGTGAGGCGGTTATTGCCAAACCAGCGGATTGGGGCAGTCAGGCCCATGTCACCGGGTATTGGTTCCTTGAATCGGAGCGCGATTGGCAACCGCCCCCGGCATTGGAGGATTTTCTTCAGCGCGGGCCGACGCCAATCTCCATTGGCTTTGGCAGTATGAGTAGTGGCAAGGCTGAGGAAACGGCGCAACTGGTTTTGCAAGCCCTGGCAAAAAGTGGTCAGCGCGCCATTTTGCTTACCGGTTGGCAAGGTCTACAAGTGGATGATTTGCCTAACTATGTATTCGCCCTCGATTCAGCCCCGCATGATTGGCTGTTCAGCCAGGTTTCGGCCGTTGTCCATCACGGCGGGGCGGGGACAACGGCCGCCGGACTGCGGGCGGGTGTGCCTCCTATCGTGATCCCCTTTTTTGCCGACCAGCCGTTTTGGGGTCAGCGTGTGGCAGACTTGGGCGTGGGGCCAACGCCGATTCCCCGCAAAAAGTTGGCGGCTGACCGGCTGGCGCATGCCATTCAACAGGCTGTGCAAGATTCGGCGATGCGGCGGCGTGCGGTCGCCCTGGGCGAGAAAATCCGCGCCGAAAATGGTGTAGCCCGCCCCGTGGCGCTTATTGACAGGATGGGAATGAAGGGATGGCATTAGGGCAAACTGGTTTCAATCCCCAACGCAAATTGCAGGGCGCGGTCAACTTCGGCCATACGCTGCGGCGTCAGGGTGCTAATCCATGCACCTACTTTTGATTTGGGCACCGTCTGCACGTTATAAAAATTGGCGGCGCAATCACCTATCAGGCCGTCGGCGGTGGAAAGTGGCACTTCCGAAGGTACACCGCGAATGGTAGTGGTGATAGGGGCGATGGTGACGGCATTGAGGTAACGAATAGCCGAACTGCGGGTGAGAATGAGAACCGGGCGCGTTTTGTCCGGTTCAGCAAAGGTGTACCATCTTACTTCGCCGCGTTCCATACGTCCCCCCATTCCTGCTCAGTGGCCCATTCATCCGTTTCGGTGGCGGCGGCAGGCACGGCCGTATACCCCACTTCATCACACTCTTCCAGCCGCCGCACCTGGTATTGGCGTAGCGCCTGCTCCAACGCCAACCGGATAAACGCCGAACGGGTGGTGTTCAAATCCCGCACCGTTCGATCAACCTGTTGTAACAGGGTTTCGTCAATGGTCATTTGAATTGTTTTAACCATAGTTGCACCTATTTTTATGTGGATAGTTATCCACATTCTACTGTGAATGGATGGTCTAAACAACCCTGATTCATTCGCTTAATTTGTGTGCTACACTTTGCCGCATGGAAGAAAATGTCATAACCAATCGGGAACAAGCGACACCAGAATGGCTCACGGCCGTACTCCCCCACGGCGGCGCACTCACCCAGGGCACGGGCACGGTAACTGGTCTGAAAAGAGAAAAAAAGGAAAAGTGGTATGCACACAACTCTCACTGATAAACCCTCAGGTTTTGTAGATGGCTGGCAAGAAGGGCATCTGCACGCCAACGGAATCGGTATTCACTATTACCGCACCGGCGGAAACAAACCGCCGCTCATTCTGGCGCATGGCGTCAGCGACAACGGCCTTTGTTGGCAGCGTGTGGCCCTGGCCTTGCAGGCTGATTTTGACCTGATCATGGTAGATGCGCGCGGCCACGGCCGTTCCGACAAGCCGCCCACTGGTTACACCTATGATGATTTCGCCGCTGACTTAACCGCCTTTATTCAGGAAATGGGACTCGGCGCGGTGGTCGTCATGGGCCACTCCATGGGCGCTCTCACGGCTGTGGTGACAGCCGCCCGGCATCCCCACTTAGTGAGCAAACTCATTCTGGAAGACCCACCCTTGATGAGTGAACAAGCCGTGGCAGAGTTGGCGGAACGATTTACGCACGGGGCGGCGATGTTCTCGATGATGCAAGATCAGCCTGTGGCAGCGATTATGCAGTTTGCCCAACAGATGAACAGCGATTGGCACGAGATGGAATTCCCGGCCTGGGCTGAATCCAAGAAGCAATTTGCGTCACAGGTATTTACTGAGCTGGGCGTGGCGGCGGCACAGGTGGATTGGCGCGCCCTGATACGGCAACTGACCATGCCCACCTTGCTCATCACGGCCGACAACACCCCTCGCCCCTCAGGGCCAGCCATTGTCACCCCTGAAATCGCGGCCGAAGCGGCAGCCCTCAATCCCCGCATCCAACTGGCTTATCTGCCTGACGCCGGCCACAACATTCGCCGGGAGCAGTTCGATTTGTTTGTGCAAACAATACGGTCGTTTCTGGCTACATGAGTTGGCACGAGGATAAAAAGGGGGACAGGGAACGTCATGCCAGAAAATGTCATCACCAATCGGGAACAGGTAACAACGGAATGGCTCACGGCCGTACTCACCCGCAGCGGCGCACTCACGCAGGGCGCAGTAACCGGGTTTGATATGGCCGACGGCCGGGGCAACTGGTCTACCAGCGGCTCGTTAAGTTTGCATTACAGCCCAGACGCGCACGGGAAACGGCCGTCGCGCCTCTTTCTCAAAATGGTCAATACCGACATTGGCGACGAAGAATCATTTGGCCCGTCGGTACAAATGCACAAAACTTTGACTGGAGCGCCTTTTTTGTAAATCATCGGCAAAACCAGGCTTTGGCTAAATATGAACTCTACACTGAGGGGAAGACGCCCGCGGCAAGCTGCGCGGAAATTATCGCCCTCGTCCAAACAACAAGTCAGGCAAAAACAGGCGCATGAACCAGACAAACACCACCCAGACGATGATGATGCCCGCATGGACGGCCGTCTGGCGGCAGCGTCTGCTCCTGGCACTGTGGGTGAGCGTTGCGGCCGCGTTTCTGGCAATTTTTGTGACCGATCTCTGGCTCAGTTACTCCATGCTGGCCGCCCCTTGCACGGGCGAGGCGTGTCATTACCAGGCCATTGGCCCAACCGAAGCGGCGGTTCTGGCGGCCTGGGGCTTACCCGTGTCCGCCTACACCCTCTACATATTGGGCATTTCCGTCCTGCCGGTCATGCTTTTTACCGCTTTGGCCACCCTTATGCTCTTGCGTCTTTATCCGCAGCGCAGCAAATTGTTCTATTCGCTCACCCTCATCGTCATACCCGTGGTGGTTATCACCAGTTTTGACGTCGTTGCCGACGCTTTCCCACGCCTGACCATCCCCATCCAACTTGTCGTCATTATCGGTCACTTGCTGCTAATGTCCCTGTTTCTGGTTTTCCCGCGCCGCCGCTTCGAGCCGCGTTGGACGGCCGTTCTACCCATTGTCTCCGTCTTTTTCGGTCTCTACCCGCTTTTTTACGCCGAACAAATCAGGCTGCCCATCAGCCAACCTTACTTCTTGCTGCTCCTGCTCGTGCTGGCCGTCATCGTCTATCGTTACCGGCGGCTCTTTAATGAAGCCGAAAGACGGCAGACCCGATTGGCGATTTTGGGCGTATTCATCTTCTTTATCGGCGTTCCTATTTGGAGCTACACCTTTGAGATAGCCGCGCCTGCGCCCGGCCGGGCCAGGCTGTTGACCACAGTGGGCGGCTGGACGCTCTGTATGATTACAACCATCGCCCTGCCCGCCGCCATTTTTGCCGCTATTTTGCGCAATCGGCTGTGGGATATGGCCATTATTCTCAATCGGACGCTGGTGTATGGCGCCCTTTCGTTGGGGATTGTCGCCGTTTACGCCTTGGTTGTGGGCGGGTTAGGGGCGCTGTTCCACGCGCAAGGCAACCTCTTTTTTACTCTGTTGGCTACCGGACTCGCCGTCATACTGTTTCAACCGGCGCGGGAATGGCTGCAAAAAACGATCAACCGGCTGATGTTTGGCGAACGGGATGATCCCTACAAAGTATTGTCGCAGTTGGGACGGCAGTTGGGGGAAACGGCCGTGCCCGGCCAAACCCTGCCCGCCATCACCACCACCATCACCCAAACGCTCAAGCTGCCTTACGCCGCCATCGAACTGGCCGCCAACGAGGAACGGCAGCCCGCCGCCAGCGCCGGCGAACGGGGTACGGCCGTTCTCCAGGAGTGGCCGCTGCGCTACCAGGGGGAAATTGTCGGCTGGCTGCTTGCCGCGCCCCGCTCGCCCGGTGAGCCGTTTACGGATATGGAACGGCAGCTTCTGGGCGACATTGCCGCCCAGGCCGGGGCCGCCGCTTATTCGCTGCGGCTGACCAACGCCCTGCAAAAATCCCGCGAAAAGCTGGTGCTCACCCGCAAAGAGGAACGCCGCCGCATCCGCCGCGACCTGCACGACGAGCTTGGCCCGACCCTGGCCAGCCAGACCTTTGCCATTGACGCCGTTTTGGATCTGCTGGCAAGCGATCCAACCGAAGCGGCCCGGCTGCTGCGCGGCCTGAAAGCGCAAAATCAGGCCACTGTCACCGAGATTCGGCGGCTGGTGTATGAATTGCGGCCGCCGGCCCTGGACGAATTAGGGTTGGTCGGCGCGTTGCAGGCCCACGCCGCGCAGCTAAACAACCCGCACGGCCTACAAATCCAGGTTGTCGCCCGACCCGACCCGCTGCCGCCCCTTTCGGCGGCCGTGGAAGTGGCCGCCTACCGCATCGCCCTGGAAGCGATGACCAACGCCGCCCGGCACGCCGGGGCGCAAACTTGCACCGTTCACCTGCAAGCAGAAGATGCACACCTCACGCTTATTGTGGCTGATGATGGTCGCAGGCTGGAGACAAACGGCCGTTACGGGGTCGGTCTCCACTCAATGCGCGAACGGGCAGAAGAGTTGGGCGGCAAATTGATGGTGGAATCTGGAAACGGAGCGGGGGTGAAGGTTACGGCCGTGCTGCCCGTTTCAACGAGCAGGTAGAACAGCTATGGGTTCAGATCGAGGATTTGGGCAAACATTGCCCGCACCGCCTGTAAATCATTTGCCGAGAGTTTGCCCAGTTGGCGGCGAACAAGGGTGGCATCGAACGAGGATAGTATCGGTTTGACTACACCGGGTTTAAGCAAACCGGCCGTTTGCCAATCCACCAGACTAACCTCATCTGGTCTGTTCGTTATCTGACTGGTAATTGGCGCAAGGATGATATCGGGATGAAGGCGATTATACGTCTCACTGCTTAAAACAACAGCCGGTCTACGCTTAATGGCGCTTTGATCGGTGTAAGGAAAGGGAACAAGCAGAATATCTCCCTGTTTATAGATCGTCGTAGACGGCATCTTCGTCGTTATCCCAAATGCGAGTAAAAGCTGCCTCTGATGAGGCCATGGCCGCCTGTATCAGCAGTTGATGCGTATCTTCAGACCGTTCAAGGATGGTAATCAGCAAGCGGGTGTTTGGCTCTAACAAGAAAGGTACATCCAGTTTGATTTCTTTGCCGTCATAATGGGCAGGAACAGTAGTTAATGTTTTCATACGGTTATTGTAAAAGATTTAAGGCACAGGTCAAAGGTTGATTGTCACGGCCGTCATCCTTACTGTCCCCAAAGTAAAACAGAAAGCACATGCAGATCACACCTGCTACCCTCCTCGACTTCACGGTTGCCCGGCCAGAGGATTTGCCCCTTGTGATGGAGATATTGGCCGAAGCCGCCGCCTGGCTGAAACAAAAAGGGATTGACCAATGGCCCTCGCCGCCCAACGAACATTGGCAGCGGCGCATGGCTGAAGCCATTCAGCGAGAGGAAGTGTACACCGTCGGCATCGTCAAAAACCGTTTTGGCATTGTGCGCTTCACCTGGGCTGATCCTTACTGGCCCGATGACAATCTGGCCGGTTACGTGCATTCGATAGCCGTGCGCAGCGAAATGCACGGGCAAAATCTGGGCGGCCTGATTTTGTTCTGGGCAATGATGAAAACGAAGCAAGAGGGGCGACAATTTCTGCGACTGGATTGTTTGGCAGGGAACGGCCGTCTCCGCCGTTACTACGAGGATCAAGGTTTCAGCTACCAGGGCGAGATCATTGATCAGGATTACCTGGCCGCTCTGTATGAGAGGGAGATCGGCTAAAACCCATGACCCACCTCACCATGTTAGCCCTCGGTTCGCGGGGGGACGTGCTGCCTTACGTGGTGTTGGGCGCGGGCTTGCAGCAGCATGGCTTTACCGTGCGCGTCGTGACCTTTGAGCGCCGCTGGCCGCCAGGCATAACCTGGAATTCACGGCCGTACCCGGCAACGCCGAACAACTCATGACCGGCAGCAGCGGCATCTCCCTGGCCGAATCCGGTTACAAGGTCTGGCAAATGTGGCAGGCGCTCAAGGCGTCCTATTGGCAATTAGCCGCCGACATCACCGAAACCCTCTCCCAGCCAGCCATCGGGCAAACCGACGCTATTATCAACCAACTTCCCGGCGGCCTGTTTGGCCTGGATCTGGCCGAGAAGCTGCACATTCCCCATATCACCGCCGCCGTCATGCCCCTGCTGCGCACCCGCGCCTTTCCCATGCTCGCCTTTCCACCGGGGCTGGCCTTTTTACCCGGCTACACCCCCCTCACCTACCGGCTGGCGGAGCAAATCGTCTGGTCTGGCTTTCGCCAGGCGGTGAACCGCTGGCGTAAAGACGTATTGGGGCTGCCACCACAGCCATTCTGGGGTCGTTTTAGCCAGATGGGGCAGTTCCCCACGCTGCTTGGGTTTAGCGAACAGATTGTGCCCCGCCCGCCTGATTGGGGCGCCAATGTTCATTTCACCGGCTACTGGCAGCCCCAAGAGCCGGAATGGACGCCGCCCGAACCGCTGCTGCGCTTTTTGGCAGATGGATCGCCGCCCGTTTTTATCGGCTTTGGCAGTATGCCCGTGCGTGATCCGCAGCGGGTGACGCAAACGGTGCTGGAGGCCGTGCAGAAGAGTGGACAACGGGCCATCCTGCATTCTGGCTGGGCGGGCATTGGGCAAGCCGAGTTACCCGCTGCGGTTTACCAACTGGATTATGCGCCATACGGCTGGTTGTTTCCCCAAATGGCGACTGTGGTGCATCATGGCGGTTCAGGCACCACTGGGTTTGGCTTTTGGGCCGGTGTGCCCACCGTTCTGGTCCCTTTCCTGTTTGACCAGTTTTATTGGGGTCGGCGGATTGAGGCGTTGGGCGTAGGGCCGGCGCCCGTACCCTATAAAAAGTTGACAGCCGAACGATTGGCAGCGGGCATCGAAACGGCCGTGACCAATCCCCTCATCCGCCAACGCGCCGCCGATCTGGGATGCCTGATCCGGCAAGAAGAAGGGGTTACCAACGCCGTCACCATCGTTAAACAGATTTTGACCGATTTTCGTGGAGTAAACTCATGAAGCCCATTCGTATCCTTGTTGTTGATGACCACAAGCTGTTCCGCGAAGGATTGGCGGCTCTGTTAAACGCCGCCCCGGAAACGGCCGTGGCCGGTGAAGCCGCTACCGGCGCAGAAGCCATCGCCCAGGCCGCCGCCGTCACGCCCGACGTCATCCTCATGGACATCCAGATGCCGGATATGAACGGCATTGAAGCCACCCGCCGCATTCTGGCCCACCGGCCGGACATCAGGGTCATCATGCTCACCATGCTGGAAGATGATGACTCGCTCTTTGCGGCCATGAGCGCCGGGGCGCGGGGCTACATTTTGAAGGGGGCGGATAAGGCCGAGGTGTTGCAAACGGTCACGGCCGTTGCCGAAGGACAGGCGCTCTTTGGCCCGGCCATTGCCCAACGGCTGCTGCGCTTCTTCCAGACCGACAGACCCTTAACCAACGAATTACCCCCCACCGAAACGTTCCCCGACCTGACCGACCGCGAGCGGGAGGTGCTGGCACTGATCGCCCAGGGCAAAAATAACAGCGACATCGCCGAAATCCTGGTCATCAGCCCCAAAACGGTGCGCAACCACATCACCAGCATCTTTAGCAAACTGCAAGTGGCCGACCGCGCCCAGGCTATTGTTAAAGCGCGGGAGGCAAGGTTGGGGAAGCAGGTAATTGGGTAATTGGGTAATTGGGAGATTGAGGCAGTGAGATATTAGGGGATTAGAGATTGGGAGATTAGGGGATAGTAGCTTAAAGGAGGTTTGCCCATAGGCGGGCCAGGGGCAGGTTAAAATCGGGCAAGATGTCTACCACCGTCAGCGTATCGTTGGCTGTGAATTCTTGAATGTCGGTGGGAGAGCGGTAGAGAACGATGGTTTGTTCTTCGGGTTCAACGATAAGTACGACCGTGACCCCTACTTCAAAATACTCTTTAATCTTTTTCCGCACCTCACTCCAACGGTCAGATGGAGACATCACTTCCACAATCAGTTCTGGGGCCACATCCATAAAGCCACCGGGTGTGGCCCGCGCCAACCGCTCGTGGGAGATATAAAGCACATCCGCCCCCCGCACCGTATCCGGGTCACGCCGGGTGTATACGCCCACTTCGCCCACCATCACCACGCCCAGATCATGTTTCTCAACAAAATCCCCCAATAATCTCGCCATTTCAAATTCATAACGGCCGTGTGGCATCTTTGTTGGACTCAACTTCACAATCCTCCCTGCCACCAATTCACACCGGCCCAGGTCGCCCATCGCCGCCAATTCCTCGCCAGTAATGAGCGCCTCTTCTTTTTCTTTTACCTGGAGTGACTCTTGCTGTGCGATCATGCTATTGACCCTACCACACAAATTTATCCCGCCAATCTGGCCAGCAGTATACACCATTTCCCGCAAAGCCCGAAGCCAGACCACCGATTACCGATTACCAATTTGGGTAATTGAATAAAGGGAATGGGGCAGGATGTTTGTTGGAATCATGTGCCTGCCTTCCACGTATGTTATACTTTTGCTCTGTACATCTAATTTTACCGACAAAAGGAACAGAAAATGCGTAGCACCCGATTGATATTTGTTGTATTGTCTTTCTCGTTGGCGATGACAGTAATAGGGGTGATGGCCACGGCCGTTTCCCGCTCCCTGGCTCTCACGGAAGATGCGTCTCTAGCACAATGGCAGGATGAACCGGCAAACCAGTTTCTCGGCAACGGCATTACTTTGACCAAAACGGTGGGCACAGACCCAGCCGTTTGTGCCACAACCGACCACATTACCGTGACGCTGGGTACTGAGGTTGTCTATTGCTACTCTGTTACCAACAATTCGGCGACCACGCTGGATTATCACACAATAGAAGACAGCGACCTGGGAATTGTTCTAAATCAATTCCCTTACGCTTTAGCGCCAGGAGCCAGCGCTTTCATTACCGCCAGTGCCACCCCTCTGCAAAACAGCACGAACACGGCAACATGGACGGCCGAAGACCCCGCTGACTATAATTTAATAACCGGCACATGCATATTCCCGGATATTAGCGCCACCGGCACACCCCTTGACCTCTCCGACGACGGCGAAGTTGATCTGACCTTGCCTTTCTTGTTCCCCTTTTACAACCGCCTGAGCGACCAGATAACCGTCGGCAATAATGGCGTGGTCGTTCTGGATTACCCTGGTTTTAATGTTCCCTTCACGAATGGTCCTCTTCCATCTTCACAGTTGCCCCACGCCATCGTACCGTTTTGGGATGACCTGGACAGCGAGACAGGGAATGTTTACGTCGGTCTTTATACCTACACTTTAGCTCTAGAAAACGACCTATTAGCGCCGCCCATAGATAATGCTCAGGGTGCAATGTTTTATTATGTGATTCAATGGCATGAACGATCTCACTTTCCAGGGCCAAGTGCCAGCACCGTCACATTTGCCATTGGCTTGATCATGCCTGGTCAGGGTTTCGATGGTTATATGTTTTTCTGTTATCCAGACACTACCTTTGGTGATCCTGCCCTGGATTATGGTGCGTCAGCCACCATTGGCATTAACAGTGGCGGATCTATTGCTGAACAGTTTTCTTACAACACCGCCCATCCAGAGTTGACGGGGACATTTGGTATAGGCTTTATTCCGTTGGGTGGTGGGCAAGCCCATTCGGCCGAAGATACGGCCCATGTCACCGTTCTCCGCTTTGTTTACCTGCCTGTTGTGGTAAAGCCGTAAAGTAAAAACGTAATCCGAAGTCCGAGGCCCGAAGTCGGACCTCGGACTTCGGATTACGGATTCCCAATCTCCACCAGCACCTCACCCCGCGCCACCGTTTGGCCTGCTGCCACGTGCACGGCCGTAACCACCCCACTCAGCGGCGCGCGAATTTCATTTTCCATCTTCATCGCTTCCAACACCAGAATGGAGATGCCCGCTTCCACGGCGTCGCCCACCTGCACCCGCAGGTGCGTAATCAGGCCGGGAATGGGCGCTTTGACACGGCCGTCGCCGCTGCGTGGGCGGCTCACCTGGGCATCCAAGTCTTTAATCTCCAGCCGGTGCAACCCACTAAACGCCTTGATCCAGGTAAGATGGGGGTCCATGACAAACTCATACGGCCGTTCTCCCACCACCAGCCACTCCAACTCCCCATTGTGCAAAGCCGCCTCCGGCAGCAACACCTTCACCCGCTCCCCATCCACCATCACTTCATACCCCGATCCATTCGGCGACGGCAGGTTCAACACGACCTCATATGTGTGTTCATCTATGGTGATTTGTAAATTGCTCATTTTTTCTGACCAGAGGTAAGTGGGTAATTGAGTAATTAGGTAATTACCCACTTACCCAATTGCTCAATTACCAATTCTCCTACTCTCCCGATGCCAACCCGTTGCCAACCGCTCCAGGGCGGCAGGTTCAAACTGCTGATGACGCCGGATATAGGTGATGGCGGCTATCACCGCCAGATCGCGCAAATGAGGCGCGGCTGCCCCGTTTTCCAAAAGTGGTTCTTTGAGCGAGCCCGTGTGGTAACGGCCGTATACAAACCCCTCCGCCTGTACAATCTGCTGCAACAACGGGATGTTCGTGGGAATACCCGCCACCGCAAAATCAGCCAATCCCTGGCGTAGCCGGGCTATACTGCTGGCCCGATCTGGCCCCCAGGCCGTTAACTTGGCAAAAAGGGGCGCATACGCCGCCGGTACCTGGCAACCGCTATACGCATACGTATCTACACGAATATCCGGCCCCGTGGGCACACGCAACCGGGCCAACCGGCCGGGACTGGGCAAAAAATGGCGCTGCGGGTCTTCGGCATATATGCGCGCTAACACCGCCCAACCACGCAAATTTACATCTTCCTGCCGGAAGGAGAGCGATTCACCCGCCGCGAGGCGAATCTGCTCACGCACCAGGTCAATGCCCGCCCGCATCTCCGTCAATGGATGTTCCACCTGGATACGCGCTTTAATCTCACTAAAGTAAAACTCACCGGCATCCGTCACCAAAAATTCCACCGAACCCACATTTTGATAATGGAAAAGGCGGGCAATGGCTACGGCCGTTTGCCACAATCGCGCGCGTTCATCAGGCATCAGGCAAGGGGTCGGTGACTCCTCTATCACCTTCTGGTTGTGGTACATAATCGAACCTTCCCGCTCACCCAAGCACACCAGATTGCCAAACCGGTCACCCATAACCTGCACGCTAATCTGATGCGCGGGGATGATGGCTCGTTCCAGGTATATGCGCCCATTTTCACTATCAGCCGCCGTTTGCTGGCCCTGGCGCATTGCCTGGGTCACTTTGTCCGGAGAAGAAATCAGGCGTGAACCACGCCCCCGCCCACCCCGATATGATTTGACAACCAGCGGGTAGCCAAGCTGGTCAGCCGCCTGCTGTAATTCGGCCATTTGGTCACGGCCGTAAGCCTCCGGCGAACTCTGCACGGTCAAAAAGCCGGCCTCCCGCGCGCGCGTCAACGCCGCCAGCTTATCCCGCGTTTGCTGCAACACCTCCGGCGGTGGGCCAATAAAGGCTATGCCTGCATCCAGGCACGCCTGGGCAAAACCTGCCGCTTCGGACAAAAATCCATAGCCTGGATAAATAGCATCTACCCCCCGTTCCCGCGCCAGCTTCACCATCGCCTGGTCATCCATGAAAAAGGCCGGGGACTCTACCCGCACACACTCATCCGCCAGCCGCACATGCAGCGAACTAATGTCCGAGGGATCATAAAGGGCTACGGCCGTGATCCCCATCTCCCGGCACGCCCGCACCGCCCGCACGGCAATCTCCCCCCGGTTGGCAATTAAAACTTTGTTAAACATCTCCACCTTCCTGAATAGAGTGGCAGCTTGCAAGTTGCAAGTTGCATATGGTTGCCTTTACCTGCCACTTGCCACATTCCCCTACATCGGCGAAATCCCATGTTTGCGCGCCGCGTGCCGCTCCCGTTTCGAGAGCGTCAGTTCCAGCGCCCGGATCAGGGTGCGGCGCGTATCGCGGGGCTGGATGACATCATCAATCAGCCCGCGTGCCGCGGCCACATACGGATTGTTAAAGCGGGCTTCGTACTCTTCCACCAACTCTTGCCGCTTCGCCTCCGGGTCGGTCGCTTCTTGCACCTCTTTGCGGAAAAGGATGTTCACCGCCCCTTCCGCGCCCATCACCGCAATTTCGGCATTGGGCCAGGCATAGAGCAAATCGCCGCGCAGCCCTTTGCTGCTCATCACGCAGTACGCACCGCCGTAACTTTTGCGCAAAATGACCATCAGCTTGGGCACAGTAGCCTCGCTGTAGGCATAAATCAGCCGCGCCCCGTTGCGGATGATGCCGCCATACTCCTGATCCTTGCCCGGCAGGAAGCCAGGGACATCTTGCAGGGTGATGATGGGCACGTTGTAAGCGTCGCAGATGCGGATGAAGTGGGTGGCTTTGATAGAGGCCTTGATGTCAATGCAGCCCGCCAGCACCATCGGCTGGTTAGCCACAATGCCCACCACGTACCCGTTCAGCCGGGCAAACCCCACCACCATGTTTTGCGCCCATAGTTGATGCACTTCAAAGAAACGGCCGTCATCCACCAGACTGGCGATCACCCGGCGCACCTCATACGGTTTGTGTGGGTCGGTGGGTACAATCTCTTCCAATTCCGGGCAGGCGCGGTGGGGGTCGTCAAGCGGTCGCATGTAAGGCGGGTCATCCTGGTTATTGCCGGGCAGGTAACTGAGCAGTTCCCGCACCTGCGCCAGGCATTCTTTGTCGTCGCCCGCCAGAAAATGGCAGACGCCGCTCTCCTGGCTGTGCATCAGGCCACCGCCCAACTCCTCAAAGGTCACGTCCTCTTGCATCACCGCCTTCACCACCTGCGGCCCGGTGATGAACATGTAACTCTTCTCCGTCATAAACACAAAGTCCGTCAGCGCCGGGGAATACACCGCCCCGCCCGCGCACGGCCCCATAATCACCGAGATTTGGGGGATAACGCCGGACGCTTCACAGTTGGCGTCAAAAATTTTGGCATACCCGCCCAGGCTGTCTACTCCTTCCTGAATGCGCGCCCCGCCGGAGTCGTTGATGGCAATGAACGGGCAGCCATATTGCAGCGCCATGCGCATCGCTTTGGCGATTTTGTTGGCGTGCATTTCCCCCAACGAGCCACCCATGACGGCGGCATCCTGAGACGCGGCCATGACGTGACGGCCGTTCACCAGCCCAAACCCTACGACCACGCCATCGCCATACCGCGACCCCTTACCCCCCACATAATTCTCATACCGGGGCAGCACCAAGGAATCAATCTCCTCAAACGTACCGGTATCAAACAACAAATCCAGCCGTTCGCGGGCCGTCAGCCGTCCCTTGGCGTGTTGGCCGGCGACATCCTTCTCCGTCCCTCGCGCCAGTCCCTTCCGTTTATCCAATTCCTCTTTGTAAACCTGCATTTCTTTAATCATGATCTTCTTCAACTCGTTCCACGCTCCGCGTGGAATCTCTTTCGCGGACGCTCTGCGTCCCGTCCTAAACGCAGAGCGTGGGAATGAGAAATGAAACGGGATTGCCAGAATAAAAATTCGCATCCATCTGCGTTTGTCCGCATCCCCTCATTATCCCGTGGCAATGGTCAATACAAACCCATCCTCCACTCGCCACCAGCCGGTAAGTGGTGGAGCCGGTCGGGGCAGCCGCGTCTGGTCGTAGCAAATAACAAAAGGCATCCAGATGTTGGATGGTCGTGCCACCGGTTCAATCAGGCAGCTAATCGCCCGCGTATTCACCGACAAACCCAGATGCAACGCTTTCAACACCGCTTCTTTGGCGCTCCACACGGCCGTTTCCCAAACCACTCGTTCCGCCCCAATCAATCCGTACCCCAGCGCAATCTCCGCCAGTGTAAAATACTCCTCGGCAAAACCCGCCAGGCGCGGCTGGATCAATTCCATATCGACCCCGATGGGTGCATGTGTTTTTTCCACAGCGGCCACAAAGGCACGGCCGTGGGCATGGCTGATGGAAATGGAAAAGCGGTGGTCGGTAATCGGTAATCGGTAATCGGGCACACCATCCACGTTATTGGTAATCGTGATCATATCCAGAGGCGGCGTCACCCCGTCCGTCTCCCAGATGACGGTTTGCAGCAGCCGCTTGGCCGTCCAGCGACCGAGCAGCCAGTCCGTGCGCCGTTTGTCTGTTTTCAACTCCTGAAAACGGGCCAACTCTGCATCCGTCAGGTAGTCGTCAGCCGGAATTTCGGCCAGTGATTGCTTTAGCCAGTGAATCATGGGGAATTAGGAATTAGGAATGGCCAGGGCCATTCTTGCTTCATCATTCATCATTCATTCTTCATAATTGAACATTGCCGGGCAGTGAGACCGTCCGGTAAGCGGTCAGGGCCACGAACACCTGGCCGGTTTTATCAACGACCTGGGCGTTAAATTCCGCGCCGCCGTTGACGGCTTCGACGATGGCAAACAGGCGACGGCCGTCCGCCTCTCTCTCTTGCCGGTAAACTGTCACCGCGCCAATCGCCAACGGCAAAGCCATCGTCTGCTGCTGCCGGATTTGCCACACACCCGCCGTCTGGAAACAGAGTTCAATCAGGCGCGGGGCCATCAGTTCCGGCGCATCGGATGGGTGCATATTGGGCGGCAAATTTTCCGCCAGCAGGCCAATGGCCCGGCTGCCGTCTATCTTCACTGATTCCAACACCCGATAAGCCGGGCCGTGGAAATAGATGCCATAAATGGCGTTTGCGTCCACGTCCATCTGCTCCGGCGGCGTAAAAGGCACGGATACGGCCGTGACCGCTTTCTTACTCATCCGCACGGTGGCCGTAAAGTGCAACTTCTCTTGCAAACCGCCCTTCAGTTCACGACGAGAGTAGAGGGCAGTGTGTACCAGCAGATCATCACCATCCGGCACGCCTGCACTGAGCGGCAACCGAAGGTTGCTGGCCAAAGTGGCCGCACCGCTCAGATACAACGTCTGCGCTTCCATCCGGTAAAACTTAAAGGGGGCGTGGAATTGTTCGTTGAATACGGCCGTAACTTCATAATCCGGCGCCATCGTCTTTGCCAATTCCGCAAACGCCTCCGTCCCCATCACCCCCGGCAGCAGCGGCGTCCCCTCCATGGCATGGTCATAGAGAAACGGCTGCTCTTTCGGGTCCAACACCGTCTCCACTTCCCAGCCGCCATACACTTTCGCCGCTACCACCTGCTCTACCAACAAAAAACCCTCTGTGCCTCCGTGACTCTGTGGTAATTTAATCCCCCCCGTTTCATCCCACTCATCCACCAGCAGACCCAACTTACCGCCCACCAGCACTTCACCACCGCCAACCAGTAACTCCCGACGCACGGTGGGGATACCGGCGGCTGGCGGCAGCATCTCAATGCCCGCAAACTCCATGATCTTGGGAATCGAGCCACGTGTGGCCATGCCGATGCCGCCCCAGGCCGTCCAGTCAATGGCAATCGCCTTCGTCTCCGGGCGTGTGCGTTGCAGGCTGCTGCTGAGTTTGCACAGCAGGTCATTGGCCGCGCTGTAATCCGTCTGCCCGGCGTTACCAAAACGGCCCGCCACCGAACTAAAAACCACCGTTGCGCCAATGGGCATATCCTGAGCCGCGTGCAACAGGCTGTAAAAACCATCCGCCTTAATGTCATACACCAGGTCAAACTGCGCCGCGTTTTTCTGATTCAGCGCCTTGCTGATCTCAATGCCGCCGGCATGAACCAGCACATCCAACCGGCCAAACTTCTCCCGGATTTCGGCCACAATCCCGATCAGGGCTTCATGGTCGAGCAAATTGACACTGCGATACACGGCCGTACCGCCCGCCACTTCCACCGCTTCAATGGCACTCAGCGCCGCTTCCAATCGCTCAATGCCTGCCAGCTTCTTCTCAATCATCACCGGCGTCGGCTTTTCGCCCGCCGCTTTGGTCTCTTCAATAAGCCGCTGCTTTAGGGCGTCCTTGTCGGCGCGGAACAGGGCAATTTGCGGATCAGTGCGGTCGGGTTCGGGCGTCAAATCCAGCAGGTAAAACACACCGCCGCTGGCCGCGGCCAGGTCAGCCACAATGGCGCTGGTAATGCCCCCCGCCGCCCCTGTCACCAGGAAAACAGCGTCGCGGTTAAATTGTGGCCCGGTCGGGAGACCGACCACAGCGTCGTAAGTTGCGGGCTGCTCCATCAGGGTGATGGTGTAACGGCCGTCCCGCCAATACCCCACCTCCACACAGCCCGGATCCGTCAGCGTCTCCGCCAGCAACAGGTCAGCAAAAGCGGCCGTTTTGCGGCTGGCCTCAAAATCTACGGCCTTCACCAAGACGGACGGCCGTTCCCGTTTGTACGCTTTGATAAACCCGGTGACGCCGCCGCCCAGTGGGGCCATGGCCGGTTCCGGCCCATAGCCGTGCAGCCCGCCCAACCGTGTCGCCGCCACCAGGAACGCATCCGGTTCAGCCACGGCGTCATAGAGCACCCGCATGGTCACGGACAAATTTTTCACCCGCGCCCGGTTCGCTTCCCGCCACTCAGCCAAAGTCATGGCTGCCAGATCAGACTCAACATCTAGCGCCGCCAGCCAGTACACACCTTGCACTGCCCCCTCTGCCAGCCAGTCCTGCACCTGTTTTTCAAGCGTTTCCTGGGGCCAGGTGGCATCGAGGATAAGAACCGTCACACCCAACTTTTCTAGCTTCTTTACCAAAGCTTTGCCCACGCCGCCTTCGTCCAGCGCCACGATCACCCGGCTGGTTTCGTTCAGCGCCACGCCGGTCGGTTTGCAGCGGTCGAGCGACGGCCGTAACGCGGGCATCGGCACCCGGCGGGGCATGGTGTCCGCATCGGCCAACGTATATTCCGGTTCAATTTGGAGAATCAGGGGTGGCGCAGCAGTCGTCTCCGGGGCGACCACCGGGCCACCCTCTACGCTTTTTTTGTGTCAACTGTTTCGGTAATCGGTACCAGATCCGGCCGCATCTCGCGGACAAACCCCACCACCTTCGCCAGCGTGTTGTAATCGCGCAGGCTCAAGTCATCGCGGCGCGGGATGTTGAACTCGGTACGAATCGCCAGGAACGTCTCCGCCTGTTTCACCGTGTCCACCCCCAGGTCGGCTTCCAAATCCAAATCCATTTCCAACATATCCGTTGGGTAGCCAGTCTGTTCGGCCACAATCGCCAGCACTTTGTCGGCGATGGGATCCGTGATGCGTGATGTGTGATGCGTGACTGGTGTTTGCTCACTGCTCACGGCGAACTGCTCACTGCTCACCAAATCTGGCCGCATCTCGCGCACAAACCCCACCACCTTCGCCAGCGTGTTGTAGTCGCGCAGGCTCAGGTCATCACGACGCGGGATGTTGAACTCGGTACGAATCGCCAGGAACGTCTCTGCCTGCTTCACCGTGTCCACCCCCAAATCCGCCTCCAAATCCAAGTCCATTTCCAGCATGTCCGTTGGGTAGCCAGTCTGTTCGGCCACAATCGCCAGCACTTTGTCGGCGATGGGATCCGTGATGCGTGATGCGTGATGCGTGACTGGTGTTTGCTCACTGTTGACTGCCAACTGCTCACTGCTGACTGCCACCTGCTCACTGCTGACTGCCACCTGCTCACTGCTGACTGCCAACTGCTCACTGCTCACTTTCTGCAAACCGCTATTTGCCGGTATCGCTTCCACTTTCACCGGCGCTGGCGTTGGCTGTGGCATCACTGCCACCGGCTGATTATTCACCGGCCTCGGCTGCACCGGCACCGGCGCCGGCACGGGTACTGCATACTGCCCGCGGACGTTGCGTCCGTCGCTCACTGCCACCTGCTGACTGATGCCCGTCCGCACCACCGGTTCTGTGCCATATTGCCAGGTGGAAGGACACGGCCGTCTGCCCGGCACACCCCTGGCCACAATCCGTAAATTCCGCTTTTCCACTTCTAACTCGGCATAATCGTAACCGCTGATGGCGTCCAGCCATTGCTGGTAACGGGGCTTGTTTTCCACCCGATCCAACGCGCCGGGGATCCGCCGCGTCAGCGTCAGGGAAATTTGGGAGCCAAAACCCGCCGCCAGATGCAGCGCGTACTGCACCGGGTAGCGCCCGCCCCGGCTCAGGTTCAATTCACCCAAATCCGGGTCAACCTCTTTGTAATTAGGCACCGGCGGCACAATACCATGCTCCAAAATTTTCAGAGCGATCACATCTTCAATGCCCACGCCCATGGGATGGCCAGTAAAGCCTTTAGTATTCGCCACCACGATCTCTTTGGCCGCTTCGCCAAAGGTCTGGCGCAGCGCCACCACTTCGGCCGAGGCCGAACCGCCGCGCGCCGGGGTATACGTCTCGTGGGACATAAAGACCAGCTGGGGGGCGATGGCAAAGCGGTTGAGGCCAAAACGGGTTTCAGCCGTCGTCATCAAGTCATTCATCACCTGGGCAATGTGATCCACGTCCAACCGCGAGCCGTGATAGGCGCTGTTGCGGGTTTCACTGCTGAGCAGTTCCACAATGCCGCGCATCCCGCGCTCCTGCACCGCGTCTTCGCTTTCCACCACCAGGGCACACGCACCCATGCCCAAAATGGTACCGTGCCGCCGTTTGTCAAAGGGCAACGCCGCTTCTTCCACACGGTCATCGGTAGCGGCCGCGCCCAACGCCAGGAAACCGGCGCCAATCCATTCCAGCAGATGGTCACCGGTGACGTTATCGGCGGCAATGACCAACACGCGGCGGCAACGGCCGTTCCTGATCCAATCCTCCGCTATTGTGATCGCCTGGGTGGTGCTGGCGCAGGCCGCATTTACCTGCGTATTGGGGCCGCGCGCGCCAATGTACTCAGCGAACTGGCTGTGCCCCATCGCCAAAATACGGAATATGAAACGCCGGTCAAATACATACGCCTCTCGCGCCAGCGTCTCGCGCAGGTCATTGATACGCCGCGTGATTTCCAGCAAGGTCTGGTTATCGGTGCAATTTCGCCGCAGTTGATCCAGCATCTCTAACTGCTCGACGCGATTCTGGTACACGTAGAACCGTTCAAAATCTTCCACAAACCGGTCGCCGCCGGGGAAGGCGCTGGCAAAAATCACGCCCGTCTCATCGCGCAATGACTCCGGCAGCATCCAGCGCTGCGGCAGGTAAGAGCCATTGCTGGTATTTTTGTAGGTCATCACCAGGGGAATGCCCGCTTCGCGCAAAGCGTCCAGCCCGGCGGCAAAGGCCAGTTGCGTGGTCACATCCAGCGAATCCACCAGCTTTTGTGGCACGCCATACTCCTGCACCAGGTCAAAGGTTCCGGGACGGCCGGCCAGTTTGATCACATCATCGGTATCATCAATGGGGGCAAAACTGCCGCCGCCATTTTCATCCTTCACCAACCGCGTGATCCGCTTGCCTACCATCTTGCGCCGGAAACGTTCGGGGATCAGGTCTACAAACTGCTCGCCCTGCAAAATGCGCCAGGCGTTGTCCGGGGCCATCACCGCCTTTTCCGCGCCCGGCAGCCCCAACCCCGTACCGCTGATGACGACGGAGCCGAGGGGCGGGTGGGCGCGGTTGTACGGCTGCGCCGGGATTGGAAATTGGAGATTGGAGATTGGGTAATTGGATAATTGAGTAATTGGGGTATCAGGATATTGGGATATTACCTGGGCTTCAGCTACCGGGTAACTATTTGTTTTTGCGGACATCATTTCCTCTCTTTCCACTTCTTGCGGACGCAGCGTCCGCCGCTCGCTGTTCACTGCTAACTGCTCACTGTCAACTGCTAGCTGCTTCCCAACATAACCCGCCGCATACAGCGCACAGAGCGCCTGGTTAAAAGCGGGCAGTTCGCCGGGTTTGGGATGGTTGGTCATCAGGGCCAGCACATCGCTTTTGTCTTTGAATACGTCGTTGGCAAAACCACGCAGGGCGCGTTTGGGGCCAACTTCCACAAAGGCGCGCACGCCAAAGTCATAGAGCGTGTGCAGCCCTTTGACCCATTGCACGGTGGCGGCCACCTGCTGTTGTAAATTGTCCTTGATGGCATTTATGACGCCGTCTTCGGCGCCGTCTGCGGCCGTCGGGTAAAAATCGCCCGTTACATTGGTGATGATGGGCAGGGTGGGTGGCGTGATGCGCAGCCGGTCGAGTACCCGGCGCAGCGGTGCGCTGGCAGGGGCAATGATGCTGGTATGAAAGGCATGGCTGACGGGGATGATCATCGCCTGGTAGCCAGCATTTTGGAAAAGGGTTACGGCCGTTTCCACCGCCGCGCTGGCCCCGCCGATCACACACTGGCTGCTGCTGTTGATATTGGCCGGAATGACGTACCCATCCACCTGTTTCAAGGTGGCTTCCACCACCTCATACGGGGCCAGGACAGCGGCCATCTTGCCGTTATCCTCCAGCTTCAGGCTGGCCATCTCGCCGCCCCGCGCCGCGGCCGCTTCCAGGGCATCGGCAAAGGGCATGATCCCGGCCACAATCAGCGCCGCATATTCACCCAACGAATGGCCCACCACCACATCCGGCCTGAAACCAAACCGTTGCAGCAGCCGGTACAGGGCAATGTCCATTGTCAGCATCGCCGGCTGGGTAATCTCCGTTTGCATCAGGTCAAAGGTGGCTTTGTTCACGGCGGCGTTATCGTTCGGGTCTACGAAGATGTAATCGGTCAGCGGTTTGCCCAAAATGGGGGTCATCACCGCGTCCGCTTCGTCAAAAACGGCCTGCACTTCGGGGTAAAGCGCGGCCAGTTCGCGGCCCATGTTCACATATTGACTGCCCTGACCGGGGAACATAAAAGCCACTTTTCCATCGGGTTTACCCGAACCCCGGAAAATGCCCTGCGCCTCCATCGCTTTCCATGCCTGCAGCGAATCAGAGGCCATGACCTTCTGCGCCTTTTGCAGGCGGTCCAGCAGTTCCGCCTGGTCGCCAAAATCAATCAACAGCCGTTCCTGGGATTCAAGCACGGCCGTGTCCGGCAACTCTTTGGGCGGTGTCCAACCCGTCTCCACCCGGTTGAGATATTGGTCTAGCTTTTCCTTCAATTCCTGCGGGGTCGCCGCACCGAGGGCGGCAATGCCACGAACAGGAGCCAGGTGCAATTCCTCTGCGCCTCCGTGTCTCGGCGTTAAATCCAGTTTTTCCACCGCAAACACCTTCTTCGGCTGCGTCAGTTCGCCAGGGCGATGTTCTTCCAGCACCAGGTGAAAATTGGTACCGCCGAAGCCATAGGCGCTGACACCGGCGCGGCGCGGTGTGCCATTGGGTGGTTCCCAGGCACGGCCGTTGTGCAGTAAATAAAACGGCGTCTGGCTGAAATCAATGTAGTGGTTGGGCGGATTGGCGTTCAGCGTGGGCGGCAGGATTTTGTGGTGTAAGGCCATGACCGCTTTGAACATGCCGGCCGCGCCCGCGCCCGCTTTCAGGTGACCGATATTGCTTTTGACCGAACCCAGGCCGATGCTGTTTGGCCTGGCGTGACCAAACACGGCCGTCAAACTTTCCACCTCGGCCACATCCCCCACCGGAGTGCTGGTGCCGTGCGCCTCCACCAGGGTAGCCGTGGCCGGGTCCAGTCCCGCCGCTTCCCAGGCGCGCTGCATGGCTAACTGCTGCCCGATGGGGTTGGGGGCAGTGATGCCCTTGCCCTTGCCGTCGCTGGCCCCGGCCACACCGCGAATGACGGCGTAGATTTTATCGCCAGCGCGTTCCGCATCTTCCAGCCGTTTCAGCAGAAAGAGTCCCGCCCCTTCGCCCATGACAAAACCATCGGCGCCATCGCCAAACGGCCGTGTGCCCGTGGCGCTGAGCGCCCCAATTTTGCAGAACTTCACAAATGGCCCAATGCCCATGTTCCGATCCACGCCCCCGGTCAGAACGGTATCCACTTTGTGTTCCACCAGCAGCTCTATAGCGGCTTCCACAGCGGCAAAACTGGAAGCGCAGGCGGCGTCGGTGATGAAGTTGGGACCGCGCAGATTGAGCACATTGGCGATACGGCCGCTGACGATGTTGGGCAGTTCACCGGGCATGGAATCTTCAGTGATGGGTGGATATTGTTCGTCAATGTGGTCATGCCAGCCGGCCAGGATGGCCTGGCGGGTGGGTGCGGGCAGTTTGGCGAATTCGGACACGGCCGTCAGCGCCCGCGCATAGTTAGGGAAGACGATCCGTTCGTTGGTGGTGTAGTGCAGTTCGCCACCCATGGCCGTGCCGATGATGGTAGCGGTGCGTTCGATGTTTAACGGCCGTTCAGGATAGCCATAATCGCTCAGCACATCAGCGGCAATGGTCAGCGCCCACTGCTGCCCTTCATCCATGGCCGCGGCCACTTTAGGCGGCATGCGAAACCGTTTCCAATCAAATTGAAAACCCCGCACCCAGCCGCCGATTTTGCTGTAGGTTTTGTCCGGTGCTTTGGGGTCGGGGTCATAATAATCTTCAATGCGCCATCGCTCCGGCGGCGTTTCGGTGATGCTGTATCGTTTATTGAGGATGTTTTGCCAGAAGGTGGCCGCGTTCAGCGCCTCCGGCATAATAGCCCCCAGCCCCACAATAGCGATGGCTCTGTCTGAGGTGTCGCTCATTTTAGTCAACTCCGTTGGTAATCAGGTAATTGGGTAATTGGGCCATTACCTGATTACCTGATTACCTGATTACTCAATCACGCAGCAAAAGCTTCATTCAATCGCTCGGCCGCAAAATCCATATCCGCCACCAGCCCCTCTTGGGCAGCGTAAATGCCGGGTAAATCCAGGGATTGGGCTAATGCCGGATCGGTTTGGCCGGCGCCGATGGCCCAGCGTAAGCCGTCGGTGGCCACTTTGAGGGCGGCGTCACGGCCGTGAATCCGGCTGAGCGCCTGCCGTGCCGGTACATCCAGGTGGATCGCTTCGGTGGGTTTATCGGCGACACGTTCGGCAAAAATAGCAGCCGTTTCGGCGTAGGCGATGAGTTCACCCAGACGGAACAGCACATGCTGGTTGCGCGTCAGTCGATCCAGACGGCAGCGCTCCAAAATGACGGCCAATGCCCGCAGCGCCAGCGCCGCATAGTTGGCCCCATTCTCCGGCTGCTCCCGGTGAATAAACGACAGCCGGTTGGCCCATTCCTTGTAGTAGTCGCCACGTGATTTCAGATGCAACTGCCAGCGGTCGCGGGCAATCGTCCACTCCATAATCTCCGACGTACCTTCGTAAATGGTGGTGATACGCACGTCACGTTTGATTTTTTCCACCAGGTATTCTTTGGTGTAACCGTAACCGCCATGCGCCTGGATGGCGTCTTCGGCTGCTTTATTGCCCGCTTCCGTGGCCATGTATTTGGCCACCGCGCCTTCGGTTTGCAGCCCTTCTTCGCCGCTGTCCAGCCGTTCGGCCACCCATTCAATGTAGCTGCGCGCCGCTTCCAGCCGGGCAGCGTTAGGCACAATTAGCTTGTGGGTGTAGCCCTGTTTCTGGCTGAGGGGCGCGCCGCCCTGGATGCGCTCTTGCGAGTAGCGAATGGCGCGGCGCAGCGCTTCCCAGCCCGCGCCCAGACCAAACGCGCCCACCATCAGGCGGGTATAGCCAAAGACAGCCTGCGCCTGAGCCAATCCCTGCCCTTCTTGCAGTCCCACCAGCCGGTCGGCAGGCACGTAGACGTTGTCCAGGAAGAGAGCAGCGGTGTTGCTGGCGCGGATGCCGTGTTTGTCTTCCGGTTTGCCGCGTGTAAACCCTTCGCTGTCGCGGTCTACGATGAACCAGCTTGGCCCGCCGGGAGCCAGCGCCAGAATCGTGTACAAATCGGCCACGCCGCCATTGCTGATCCACTGTTTCCGGCCAGAAATGTGATAGCCGGTAACGACGCCATCTTCGATGACGGGTTCGGCTTTGGTGGTCATGGCGGCAAGATCAGAACCGGCCTGGGGTTCGGTGGCGCCATAGGCCATGAGCAGCGCTTCTTCGGCGATACGGCCGTACCAAACCTTCTTCTGTTCTTCCGTTGCCCCCACGCTGATGGGGTCGGATCCGAGGAAGGTTGCCAGGACGCCGGTGGCTACGCCCAGGTCAATGGACGCCATCAATTCGGCCACGCGGTAAATGTCATACGCGCCGCCGCCCAGGCCATCATATTGTTCGGGGATGAAGAGCAGGTGCAGCCCCAGGGAGATGGGGTCATACAGTTCTTGTAAAACTTCGTGGGGGAATTCGTCGTTGTGGTCTAGTTTGAGCAGGTAGTCGGGGGTCAGTTTTTTCTCGGCATACTTTTTGAGTGTGTCCAGGATCATGTCGCGGGTTTCTTTGTCTAATCCCACAGCCATTGCTTCCGTTTCTAACATCGCTTTCTCCTCATTTATCAGCGAGCAGTCAGCAATAAGCAGTAAGCAGTGTATACTATACTGCTTACTGCTTACTGCTCGCTTTTCAAACATACGGTTCAGGGCGTTTTGATTGTGTAATAATTCACAATATCCGATGTTATTGTAGGCCAAAGAGAGGGCAGGCCAGAGTGACAAGTGTCATGTGATACAAAGGCGAAAAGCATAATGCAGTGTGTCATTTTGAGAGTGATCAGGTACAAGAGGGTAAGTGCCGCTTATTCCCAGGTTAGCGTATAATGTTTCACCTGTTAATTGGCGCCTATTCTTCTGGCTCAACGGAACTTCGTGGGGCGCGGCACAGCCTGCCAACCCCCTGAATTCCCAAAGAGCCATTTTTCTGACTGATTTTGGTGAGTGCATTGTCTCATGCGCATTGATATTCTTACCCTTCTACCGGAAGTATTTGTTTATCTAAACCACAGCATCTTACAACGGGCGCAGGCAGCGGGGCTGGTAGACATCCGCCTGCATCACCTGCGTGCGTATGCCACCGGCAAACACCGCGCCACCGACGAACCCCCTTTCGGCGGCGGCGGTGGCATGGTGCTGAAACCGGAACCGCTTTTCACGGCCGTAGCATCTATCCTCAATGATGAACAGGTGAATGCTCCCCCCCCCACCCCTGCGCCTGCTCACCCCATCATCCTGATGACGCCACAGGGACGGCCGTTTACCCAATCTATTGCCCAAGAATTAGCCCAACACGAGCGGCTGCTGCTCATTTGTGGCCGGTATGAGGGGGTAGACGAACGGGTGCGCCAACACCTGGTGACGGACGAAATTTCCATTGGCGACTATGTGCTGACCGGCGGGGAACTGGCCGCGATGGTGGTAGCAGACGCCGTGGTGCGACTGCTGCCGGGGGCGTTGGGGGCCGCGGGTGCGGCGGAAACGGATAGCCACGCCACCGGCCTGTTGGAAGGCCCCCACTACACCAAACCGGCCACTTTTCGGGATTGGAAAGTGCCTAACGTTTTACGCTCCGGCCATGCGGGGCAAATTGCCCGCTGGCGGCGGCAGGAGGCGCTGCGCCGCACCTGGGAGCGCCGCCCGGATATGCTGCTCACGGCCGTACTCAGCGAAGAAGACAAATGGTTCCTCGGCCAACTGGCGGCGGGTGAACAATGAACGAATGGCCCCAACCTCTGCAACCAGATGATATGTGGTTGAACAGTCCCCAACTTGTGATGGCTAAGTTTCAGCCATTACCGCAGATTGACACGGACGAACTGACCCTGGCCCTGCCAAAGGGAAAGGGGAGCTACGCGCTCCTTTTACGGCTAAACCAAGCTGTGCAATTGCAAATTGGGCGCTTGGGGCGGTGGCCGTTTGCCGCCGGGTATTACCTTTACCTGGGCAGCGCGTTAGGGTCGGGGGGACTGGCGGCACGGCTGCGGCGCCATTTATCACCAACGGAACGGCCGTTTTGGCACATAGATTATTTGCGGCGTCAGGCAGTGGTCACGGCCGTGTGGATTCAGGAAGGCCCGGTACGCCTGGAATGTGCCTGGGCAACGCGGGCCGCCCAATGGCCCGGCGCGGCCATCCCCGTCCCGCGTTTTGGCGCATCAGATTGTCGCTGCGCAGCGCATCTGGTTTATCGTTCTTCGGGATTTGGTGAGATAATGCCTGATGCGTGAGAACTTTCTGGTCACGCATCAGGCATCACGCCCTGTCCCCCCTTGAATTCCCAAAGAGCCAGATTGACCAGGGCGCGATGAATTTCCACCATGGCCAGGGTGTCCAGGTGACAATAGGCGCGTAGTTGGGCGGCCAGTTGCTCTTTTACGGCCGTGTCCGCACACAGACATTTAATTCTGTAGCCTCATCGGTGAATGATAAGTGGTGAACGGTGAGGCAGTTATCCATATTTGTTGCTACACTTCCGCCGGCGACCAATATCCGGTTACCGATTACGGAGAATAACATGCGTGGATGTTTACAGGCAACAGCAGGATTTGTGGCGGCGCTTTTTGTACTCACGGCCATGACCGCCCTCATTGGCTATAACTTAATCGTCGTCGCCACCGACCGGGAGACGGTCAAGGGGTTGTTTAGCGGGCTGGATGAGGTGGTGCGCCAGACAGCGCCTGCCCTCATCATCGAAGCAGCCCGGCAAGAAGCGTTGGCGCGGGGTATTACCGATCTGCCCATTGATGAGGGTCAGTTGCAAACGGCCGTGGCCACCGTTATTCCCCCTGGCTGGCTGGATGAACAGGCGGAAGCGGCGGTGGATGGGCTGTATGACTACCTGGAAACAGGCGACCCCGCGGATGCGGCGGTGACATTGGACACACGGCCGTTGCTGGATTCATTGCGAGGAGCGGCGGGGCAGCAAATGGTCACGGCCGTGATCACCAATCTACCCCCTTGCACCGGTGTGCCCAATTTCAGCACGGTAGGCAATGTGGATATTCCCGACTGCCTGCCGCCAGGCACGGACGTACAGCAAATGAGCAACATCGTGCATACGGCCGTTGTTAATGCCATTGACCAAAACCCAGAGATAGTGGCCAATGCCGGTGTGGTGCGGCTGCCTTTGTTTGGCGCTGAGAACGGCAGCGGCCTGAGCAATGAGCGCCAGGTCCAATGGGCGCGCTGGCAGCGCAATTTTTCCCTGGCCCACACCTGGGGCTGGACATTGTGGCTGGCGCCGCTGGCCTGCCTGTTGCTGATTGCACTGCTGGTGGTACGCTCACTGCCCACCTGGGGACATTGGTGGGGTTGGCCGCTGGTGATTGCCGCCGTCACCGTCCTCTTCTTCGCCATCGTTACTCCGGCGCTGCTAACGTTTGTGGCGCGCACGGCCGTGCCGCCCCCCACCGACCCTCTGGCTTTACCGCTGCGCCAACTGGGCCTCAATCTCATTACTACCGTCGCCGACCGCTGGCTGGTGCGTGTTTATTTTCAAGCCGGCATCCTGCTGGCGCTGGGCGTGGGATTGATTTTGATGGCGTTTGGGGTGACGGCCGTGCGGGAAAGAGGATATTGAAATATGGAGATATGGGGATATTGGCATGTTGCTGCTGGACAAATATCCCAATATCCCCATATATCCCAATATCCCCATATCAGGTATAATCCCCCCAACACATTTCCATAAACAACCAATTTCAACCACAAGTGAGGCGACCCATGTATGGACAAGAAACCGACCCTGATTACCCCACAAAACTGGCTGAATTTGAAGCCCGCATCGCGCGCGGCGAAAAAATTGAGCCCGGCGATTGGATGCCCGAACGCTACCGCAAGCAGCTCATCCGCATGATCTCCCAACACGCCCACAGCGAAGTCGTGGGCATGTTGCCCGAAGGGGCCTGGATTACCCGCGCCCCCAACCTGCGCCGCAAACAAGTGCTGCTGGCCAAGGTGCAAGACGAAGGCGGGCACGGCCAATACCTTTACCATGCCGCCGAAACCCTGGGCGCAACCCGCGAAGAAATGCTACAAGCCTTGCTCACCGGGCAGGCCAAATATTCCAGCATCTTCAATTACCCCACCGTCACCTGGAGCGACATGGGCGCGATTGGCTGGCTGGTAGATGGCGCGGCGATTATGAACCAGACCATGCTGGCGCAATGTTCCTACGGCCCCTACTCACGGGCCATGGTGCGCATTTGCGCCGAAGAAGGCTTCCATAAAAAGCAGGGGCAGGAGATGATTATCCAGTACGCCCAGGGCACGCCGGAACAAAAAGCGATGGCCCAGGACAGCATTAACCGCTTCTGGTGGCCCACCCTGATGATGTTTGGCCCGCATGATTCCGCTTCCGCCAACTCCGATGAATTGATTCGTTGGGGCATCAAGACCAAAACAAACGACCAGCTACGCCAGGAATTTGTAAACGAACTCGTCCCCCTGCTGCACGCCTTAGGGCTGCAAGTACCTGACCCTGACCTGCACTACGATGAAGAAACCGGCAACTGGATTTCCGGCGAAATCAACTGGGACGAATTCTGGCAGGTGGTAAAAGGCAACGGCCCCATGAACGCTGCCCGCCTGCAAGCCCGACAAGAAGCGCACGACAACGGCCGTTGGGTGCGCGAAGCACTGGCGGCGTATGGAGAACGCCATCCGTAAATCGTAAGCCGTGATCCGATTACGGCTCACGGCTTACAGCTTACGGCTTACGAAAATGGACACTCAATGGCCTCGCTACGAGGTATTCAAACAAGACCGGCCCGGCGAACCACACGAAAGCGTGGGCACGGTTCATGCGGTGGATGCGGAAATGGCGCTGCAAAACGGCCGTGACCTCTTCGCCCGTCGCCCCAAATGCCACAGCCTGTGGGTGGCCCGCGCCGACGCTATCACCAGCAAAACGGCCGAGCAACTCGCCGCCGATGACGCCTGGCAGGCAGACATTGACCTGGAAGCGCCGACCGAAACGTACCTGGTTTTCCAAAAACAAACCGAACGGCGTGGTATGACCTTCACCACCCACGTCGGCGAAGTAGAAGCCAGTTCCCCGGCCCATGCTTTGCAACAGGCGATTACCACCTTCCCGGCGGAACAGGTATTTGTGTGGTGGGTGTGCCCGGCAACGGCCGTGACCCGCAGCGAAGAAGCCGACACTCTGCCCATGTTCGCCCCCGCTAAAGACAAACTGTTCCGCCTACCCAACCAGTACCGCACGGTGTTTACCATGCAAAAGATTAAAAGAGGAAAAGATGTAATTGAGTAATTGAGTAATTGAGTAATTGAGTAATTGGCTAACCGGGTAATTGCGCAATTACCCGGTTAGCCAATTACCTGTCCCCCCAACCATGAACACCAACCACCAAACCGCCCTTGCCCAAAAACTGCTCTTTCTGGCCGATGATGAATTGATCCTGGCGCATCGCAATTCGGAATGGACGGGGCACGGCCCCATTTTGGAGGAAGACATTGCCTTTACCAATATCGCCCTGGACGAAATGGGGCACGCCGCCACCTGGCACCGGCTGCGACAGGAATTGACCGGGGAGGATGTGGACACGGCCGTGTTCTTCCGTGACCCCGCCGCTTACCGCAATGTGCAACTGGTGGAACTGCCCCATGGCGATTGGGCGTTCAGTATGCTGCGCCAATATCTGTTTGATGTCTACGAACTGGTGCATCTGGCGCAACTTGCCACCAGTAGTTACCGCCCGCTGGCCGAAGCCGCCGCCAAAATTCGCGTCGAAGAGATTTACCACCTGCGCCATACCGCCGCCTGGGTCACACGCTTAGGTCTGGGCACGGCCGAAAGCCATCAGCGAATGCAGACCACCCTGGATACACTCTGGCCTTATGCCCAACAACTATTTGTGAACCTGCCGGAGGATGAAGCGTTGGGGGAAATGGGTATGGCCGTGTCCCCTTCATCTCTTCTTGAAGAGTGGCAGCACCTCACCACCACCCACCTCACCCAGGCCAACCTGATTATCCCCACCAACCACATGCCACCTACCACCGACCGCGCCGACCACACCGACCACCTGACCAGCCTGCTGGCCGAAATGCAATCCGTCGCCCGCCAATACCCGACGGCCGTGTGGTAAACTGTACCCGTTCGTAGTAGGCGATTCATCGCCGTCAGAAGGCGATAAATCGCCTACTACGAACGGAAATGATTGATGATAACCACAACCCACATCTGGCAAGCCCTGGAAGAAGTCAAAGACCCGGAACTCCCCCTCGTTTCCGTCGTGGAAATGGGCATTGTGCGCGACGTGCAGCTTGCAGCCGGCAGCGTCCACATCAAAATGACGCCCACCTTCTCCGGCTGCCCGGCGCTGGACGTAATGCAGCGTGACATTGCGGCCAAGGTACGCGCATTGGGTTTTACGCAGGTCACGGTAGAAACAGTGCTGCACCCGCCCTGGACATCTGATTGGATCGCGGATTCAGCCCGGGAAAAGCTGCAACAGTTGGGCATTACACCCCCCATCCGTCACGGCGGCAACCTGATCCCCATTGCCTTTCTGGATGTGGCTACCTGCCCTCGCTGCGGCTCCACCAATACCATCCTCAAAAATACCTTCGGCCCGACCCTATGCAAAAGCGTCTGGTACTGCCACGAATGCCAGGACGGGTTTGAGCAGTTTAAGGCGTTGTAGGGAAGTTTTAGCCATTGGCCGATCAACCAATCGCCAAAACTTCCCTCTTACCCTGGTGTTTTCTTAATCGCCATAAGCGCCACCTTACACACCGCTTGACAATTTGGTGGTTGCTTCTAAAATTGCCTCCCCATTACATGTGGAATTCAAATTTTGAAGGAGATAAGGTAAATGAGTGATACACAGACTCGTATAACCGCTATTATCGTGGATTTATTAGGCGTAGACGAAGAACAGGTAGTGCCTGAAGCGCGTTTCCGCGAAGACCTGGAAGCTGATTCGCTGGATTTGGTCGAACTCATTATGGCTTTTGAAGAAGAGTTTGGCGGCGAAATTTCCGATGATGAAGCCCAAAAAATCACAACTGTGGGCGAAGCTATCTATTACATTGACCACCGCATGGCGGTTTAACGCCTGGCTTGAGGCAGAGTACGCTAGTGCTAACGGGCCGGCGTACTCCGCTTTTTCCCCACTATTTGTCCTATTTGCCACACACTAACCCCGGCAATCAGCAAATGCCCCACCCCATTTAAGATCAACCCCCACCCATAACCAATTGATACACCCAATAATTGCGCCACATTTGGTCGAATTTGCAGATATACCTGCGTAGGTTGTATGGCCCCAATTAACCCCAACACCATCAACAGCAGCCAACAAAGCCATTGCCGGGTTTCCAATTTCACTGCCCAACTGAGAATGGCAACCACCACTATTGCCAGCAGCACTAATGCAATCCACTGCACACGGGGCACGTATTCGTGGCGCGCCGGGCCGGTAATGTCCTCGATGGCGGGGAATGCCTGCCAGCTGATAAGTAGCGCCAGACCACGCATGGCCCAACTCTGCCAACGGCCGTTGCCCCACAACAACGTCAGCGTCACCAACATTAGCGCCAGGGTAATGGGTGGCAGGTAAAAGAAGTTGCGCTCCAATCCCACCCCCATAAACTTCACCCATTCGCCCAACTCAATGCCCAAAAAGCTAAGACCGGCCCCCGGCCCCGGCAGCCAGACCATGAGGTAACCGACGAATACGGCCGTCAGGCCAACTTGCAATATCGTCTGACCTTGTCTACCAGGCATGATTTTTACCATTTTGACTAGACATCAGATCTGGAGTCAAGAATTTGAAGCAGTTCGGCACTTGAGATGATAGAGATACCCATTTCTGCCAGAAGGTCATTAACTTCTGGGGCCATTAAGTCTTTGTCAACGGTCAGGATGTAATCGGCCAGCCCAAAGATGGCTACGGCAATCACCTTGTCATCATCTGGATCACGGCAGAGCCGGGGAACTTCCGGTGGCTCAATTAACTCAATATCATCGAGCAAATGGCTGGTAAAGGCACGTCGTAGTTCAGGGTAGATTAAGGCAGCAACTTCGGGATAAGCCAGTACATGCAAGTATTCATCAACTAACGCCGGAGAGGCCACAACCGTAAATCGCGCTGCCTCCCACGCCATAACAAAGGTAGCCAATTCAGGAGGTCGCAATAGGGCTGCCACCAGTTGGTTGGTGTCCAAGACTACACGCATGTGGTATCAATTGGCACGCGGAGTCTGCCGGGCACGCCGTACCAGGCTAACAATATCCTCATCGGAGGGGGAAATTGTGTCGGCATAGTCACGTACAGCCTCCCGTATCGCCCGGCGTGTGGCCGCAAAGCGCGCTCGACGGGCTGTGTCTTGAAGTAGTTCTATCACCGACGGAAGCGGAACGACAAGCACTTTCGCGCCAATTTCCACACCTGGCGGCGCTTTGACAGTCCGATCAGGCTCTACCACTGCTATTGTCGTTGTGATTGATGACATAACGATCTCCAGATTCGCTGGGCGCCAATGAAAGCTGTTGTCATTATACCGTAATCTATTGTCTGGCAACTACCAGTTACCCCATTATTTCTTTTCGGCTTTTCTCTCCCACACGGCCGTCAGCCGGGCGTCTTCCTCGGATTGGTCGGCGAAAAATTTGTCCAGGGCGTGGCTCTGGCGCTGGCGCAGGGCCAGCAGGGCGACGGCGCGGATGTCTTCTGGGGTTACGGCCGTGCGCTCATCGGCCGCGGCGTGGGCGCGGGCCGCCTCAAACAGAGTGATTTCGGCGCGCCCAGACTCAATTTGCAACGCCGCCACCAGCGCCAGCCCTAACTGGCGGGCTTCATCCGTCAGCGTCACCTGGGGCAAACGGTCACGGGCCTGCTGAATTTCCTCGGCCAAAGAGAGAGTGGCTTCGGCATAAGCGGCGGCGAAAATGTCCGGTTGTCGCCGGTAAGCGGCAGCACGTTCATACGCCTGGTAGCGCAGGTCGGCATCCGCCAGGCCACGCACAATGGCCCGCAGCCCAAACCGATCCATGAGCTGCGGGCGCAGCCAACCCTCCTCCGGGTTCATGGAGCCGATGAGCATGATACGCGCCTTGTAGGTCAATTTGAGCGGGCCACGACGCACGGTGTAATGCCCCTGCGCGGCCGCATCTAACATGGCGTCGGTAATGACGTCATCCAGCAAATTCACTTCGTCAATGTAAACGATATGCCCGTCGGCGTGGCCGAGCAGCCCCCGTTCCAGCCGCACCTTTTGCTGTTCTAGCGCCAGCCGCTCGTTAATACCGCCGACCACATCTTCCAGACGAGAATTCAAGGGCAGTTCAAAAATACGCACTTTGTCGGCGGTGGTCAGCGGGTCGCCATAACCAAATTTGGTGGCGCAATCCTTACACACACCGTCCATACCATATAGTTCCACATCTTCTTCAGTACAGCCGTAGGCGCACAGGCTACGTTTGGTGGTGGGCAGCAGATCGGTGAGGGCGCGCACGGCCGTCGTCTTGGCCGTACCGCGTGGCCCAATGAGCAAAACACCACCTACGAGTGGGTTGATCAAGGAAAGCGTCAGTGCCAGCTTCATCTCATACTGGCCGACGATGGCTAAGAAGGGGAATGGTTCTACCTCGGCCACGCCGATGTCCGGCGCGGGCAAACGGCTCACCTGCCCGGCGGGGGAGGCCAGCAATATCTCCAACAATTTGGAACGGGGTTGGCCGGCTGTTTCATCACTCATGGGCGTCTTGTCTGTGCTGCTGCAAGCGGTAGGCCTGACGTTGGGCGGCGCGTTCAAAGCGCGCCCGTTCCTCATCGGTGATACACAAGAGCGGGGGAACGGGGGTGGGACGGCCGTGTTCATCCAATGCCACGTAGACAAAATAGGCCGTATTGGTATGGGTCGTCTGCCCGGTGAGTACATCTTCGGCAGTAACAACGACGCGCGTTTCCATCGAAGTGCGCCCCACCCAACTGACCTCGGCCGTAACCGTCATCAGGTTGCCAATGTGTACCGGCGAATGAAAGCGCATGGAGTCTACGGCAACGGTGACCGCCGGATGGCGGGCATGTCTGATAGCCGCCATACCGCCGGCCTCGTCACAAATTTTCATAATATAACCGCCATGCACATTGCCCATAACGTTGGCATGAGACGGCCCCATGACCTGGGTGAGCATGACACGGGATTCGGCGGGGCTTTTGGGGGGCATAGGGGTGCGTGAGGGGTCATGCGTGATGCGTGACCAGAAATCTTACGCATCACACATCACGATTCAATCCATATCCGGCCTGGTTTCCGAAACGTAGCTTAACTTTTCGGGGAACTCCTCAAACATGTCAATAATCTGGTGCGGCAGCGCGGGAAACATGGGAGGGAGGGGTACGGCCGTAGGTAATTTCATACGTTGGGGCGGCAGTGGTGGTTTCATCATCGGCCGGTCAATGGGGCGGGTGCGTTTGCGCAGCAGGCGCTGGTCATCGCTGAGAAAACCGAGATAGGAACCGCCGGTATCAAAAACTTCACGTCCCACGACAAAACCAATCCATTCCCCATCCACGTTAAAGACGTTGCCTTTTTCATACACGGCTACCCACTCGCCATCTGATCGGTAAATTGGAATCATTTCTCCTCTTATTCTGATTACAGGTCGCAATAGCCAACGTGAAGGGCACGATGCGACAATGAGCTGACTTTGGTTCCATATTACGCAAGCAGCATTATAGTGAAGGGGGCACAGGCGGGCAACTTATGTGATGGGCAAGGGGCCGGTTATTTTGGTTATATGTTGGAAAAGGCGGGGATCACGGCTGTATCCCTGATGACCTCGGTCGTTTCTGGCAGCGGCACGGCCGTGTGCTGCCGTATCCAGGTGGTGAAAATGTGACCATTCACCACCACCTGACGTCCCCGATCTACCACCAGGCCAAACTGCCGCAGCCGCCGCTCGGCTTCGGCCAGGGTAAACGGGCTAAAGGGCGCAGGGGACGTCACCGGAGCCGCTACCAGCTCGGCTAAAATCTGGCGCTGGCAGGGGTCAAAATGCGCCCACCACTGGCTAAACCAGGGGGACAATTCGGCAACGAGCTGTGTTTGCACAGCGCCGGCATTGGGCATACCGTCCAGCCGTTTGTGGTACAGCCAGCGCGCAGCCGTTAGTTGCAGCAAAAAAGGCAATGTGCCGGCCAACCGCTGTATTTGCTGCACGTCGGTGGCGCTGAAAGGGGCGCCGACCTGGAGGGCGGGATGGGTGATCAGTGGCGGGATGACGGCCGTTTCCAGTCCCGCCAGATAAAGGGGCGTGGGCGAAAAAATATTGAAAAACGGGGAGGTGGCCGGCACTCCCAGGCGGCTGCCCAAATTGTACAGGGCCATCAATGCAGTGGTGACACACACCAGGTCGTAATCGTTGACGCTGGTCATGGCCCGCAGTTCCGTCAGGAAATGGCGGTCAAACGCCTCGGTATGCAACGCGTCAAAATCATCCAGTAGCAGCACAATGCGATGCAAGGGGAAATGGCAGAGGAACGCCTCCACATCATAAATGCTGGTCTGCTCCGGCGGGGACTCTTTCCACAAAAAACCGGTATGCACCTGGCCCAGGCTCATCTTGAGCTGTGTCAATATGCGGTAGTAAAATTGGCCCGGCGTTTTACAAGAGGTCATGTCCACATAGACCATCACCATGCGTTCCGGGTGGCGCACGTGGCGCACCATCACCGTGGGGTGGGCAATGTGGCGCAGAAAGGAGGTTTTGCCAGAACGGGGCAGACCGATAATGTTTACCGATTGGGGATGAGCGCCACCGATAATCTCAAAGAGCTGCGCGATCTGGCGTTGACGGCCGTAAAAATCAGCAGGGCTTTGCACAGGATGACCGATGGTGTAAGGCATAATTGCACTCCTGTCTGCGTAAAACCAGATGGCTCACCACACAAGGCAGGCTTCTCATGGCGGCGGCAGGTATCAAATTGATTTACTACAATGTGAAAAAGTTTCTCGACTATTATGCCTGCATTGGCCGGGAAAATGTAGCCAACCTGATAGGAGAAAAGTACCAACAAAAAGTACCAACAACGATCATTGGTCAGTGGCTATTAGCCAATGGCCAAATCACACGGTAACACATCACACATCTGAATTACGAATTACGGGTCACGCCCCCATGCCAGATGTCACCCTGTTACCATGCCACGTGTAACTACCCCCTATGCCCCAAAAACGGTATACTCCTACATCAATACCACTTATCAACCAATCCCCGGAAAAGGCCGCGCAGGGGCGCAGAGCAAATAAAAATTCGCGTCCTTCACGGATTTTTCAGCAAACCATACAAATTGGAGGTCCATATGAGCAAAGAGACATTAACCATCACCGATAACCGCACCGGCCGTACCTACGAAGTCCCCATCGAAAACGACACCATCAAAGCTATCAGTTTACGCCAGATCAAAGTCAATGACGACGATTTTGGCATGATGAGCTATGACCCCGCTTTCACCAACACTGCCTCAACCAAAAGCACCATCACCTACATAGACGGTGACAAAGGCATTCTGGAATACCGCGGCTACCCCATTGAACAACTGGCCGAGCAGTCCAACTTTCTGGAAGTCGCCTATCTCATCCTCTTTGGGGAACTACCGACCAAAGAACAGTACGATGAGTGGGAGTATGACATTTTGCATCACACCTTCGTCCATGAAAACATCAAACAGCTGATGCACGCCTTCCGCCACGACGCGCACCCGATGGGTATGTTCATCGCCACCGTGGCCGCCATGTCCACCTACTACCCCGAAGGGCGGCGCATTGATGACGCCAATGCCCGTCTCAAGCAAATCAAGCGCCTCATCGCTAAAGTGCCCACCGTGGCCGCCTTCTCTTATCGCCACAGCCGCGGCCTGCCTTACGTTTACCCAGACAATGACCTGAGTTACACCGGTAACTTCCTGCGCATGTTGGACAAAATGACGCAGGAAAAATATGAGCCAGACCCGGTGCTGGCTCATGCGCTGGATGTTTTGTTTATCCTTCATGCCGACCATGAGCAGAACTGTGGCACGGCCGCCATGCGCGTCATCGGTTCCAGCCACACCGACCCCTACACGGCCATGGCCGGGGCGGCGGCGGCGCTGTATGGCCCCTTGCACGGCGGCGCCAACGAGGAAGTGCTGCGCATGTTGCTGGAAATTGGCGATGTGAAACATGTGCCCGAATTTATCAAGGCGGTCAAAAACCGGGAGCGGCTGCTAATGGGCTTTGGCCACCGGGTGTACAAAAATTACGACCCGCGCGCCCGCATCATCAAGCAGGTAGCCGACCAGGTGTTTGCCGTCACCGGGCGCAACCCGCTGCTGGATATTGCCCTGGAACTGGAACGGATTGCCCTGGAAGATGACTTTTTTGTGCAGCGCAACCTGTATCCAAACGTAGACTTCTATTCCGGCATTATTTACCAGGCCATGCGCTTCCCCATCGCCATGTTCCCGGTGCTGTTTGCCATTCCGCGCACGGTAGGCTGGCTGGCGCAGTGGCAGGAAATGCTGGCCGATTCCGAGCAAAAAATCGCCCGGCCGCGCCAGATTTACCTGGGTCCCCCTACCCGTGACTTTGTGCCGCTGGCAGAACGTGCATAGAGAGTGGAGATTAGAGATTGGAGGTTGGTCAATCTCCAATCTCCAATTTTCAGGGGGCACGGCCGTTTTACAATTCCCGACACTTGACATATAATTTCGCCATCTTTAGCCGTATTGTCATTCACTTACGAGAGTTGCATGACTGACCAGGTGACGCCCCTTGCCGATGGCGAACAACCAGTAGATACCAATAAACTGGTACAAACTCTGATCGATCTGTTCAGTGACAATGAACTGAATGAACTTTGTTATGAACTGCGCCTGGATCCCGAAAATCTAAAAGCCATATATAAAGTTGACAAAGCACGGGAGATGGTCAACTACTTTCATCGTCGTCGCCGCCTCAACGTCCTGATCACCGTGTTGCGAGAGCAGCGCCCACACATCACCCTGGAAAACCTTCTTCTGAAAGAAGGCGCATTTGATCCTATCGCTGCCGAATTGCCTACCACACTGCCTTCCGCCCCTGAAGACACGTCAAACACCATGCTGGTGAGCAAAAGCCTGGTGTCTTTGCTGCGCCTGTTGGCCCGCCCCGACATGCGCGCCGCCGTCGTGGCCTTCCAGACGGATTTTCAAGCAGCCTCCAGCCAGATTGATCAGATGAACGATTTCAAGATGGCGCATGACCTGTTTCAGGAACTTGAAAACCGCTACTTCCTTATCCAAAATGACGAGCGCCGTCTGCCTGCCGATGATCTGGCCTGGGACAGTATTGCCATCAACGAACCGGAGCTACAAGGGAAAATCAGTGATTTACGGGCCGTTACCCAACGACCCACTTTTGCCGCTGAAGAAGCCCGGTGGATGGCGCAGTTAGAAAAAGCAAGCGACAACATTCGCGTGGGCGTGGAGCAGTTTGATCTGGATGAACTGAAACGGGGCACTAGCCTGCTCTATCGAGTGTTAAACCGCACCCCTTCCCGCATCAACGCCCAACTGGTCTCTACCGCTACCGCGCTGCGCCTGGATGCGCTGGAACAGGCTATGCAAACGATCAACACCAATCTGTCCACCAGCGACCTGGGACGGGACAGTATGGTAGAAGAGATTGCCAACGGGGTAGCGGCGTTGGGGGGGCTTGACGATCGGTTGACGGTATTGGTCAAGGAGCATAACGCCTGGCAAGAAATTGATGATGAACTGCGCCGGGTGGAAGGCACCCTCAACCAGGGCATAGATGAACTGGATGATGCCTGGTTTGACCTGGAACCGATGGCCCGTAATTTAGCCGCAGGGCAGAGCGCCGAGTGGGCGACCGAGCTAAACGATGTGGTGGATAAGCTGGATGAGGCGCTGCGTGACAAGGTGATAGTCACCGTGCGCCGTTTATTCCGCCGTTTCCAAAGCCAGGTGCGCCGCCGCTTCCGGCAGGTGGATTTAGAGTTGTTAACGTTGTGTCAGGATTTGCAGCGGGTGGGCGAATCGCTGGATTTGTTGTTAAGGCAGTTTGAAAAATGAGCGACTTCCCAAACCATTCTTTATCAGAAGATGAAATCATCCCTTTTATGTCTTTTGTTTCCTTCCGGGATACGCACCGGGATTTGCTGAAACGCCGCCGCGAGGAGAAGAAAGAGCATGGCCAGGAAACGGCCGAATTCTGGACGGCCGTAGACGAATTCCTGCAACGGGGCCGCGCCGCCGGCGCTTTCCTGGACGAAGACGGCGACCGCGAAGCCGCTCAAAATCTGCTCGATTACTGGGAGACACAGCTTTTCCACGCCGGCCAGGACATTCCCGATATGATCCTGGCCGAATTCAACCCCGATCTGCAACCGGAAATTCCCGATGACCGCTGCCCCTACGTCGGTCTGGATGCCTTTGACGTGAACAACCAGCACCAGTTTTACGGCCGTGACCAGCTCATCGGCGAACTGCTCAATCAAGTCCTGGTCAGCCGCCTCGTCACCGCCATTGGTCCCTCCGGCAGCGGCAAATCTTCCGTCGTCCTGGCCGGGCTGCTGCCCCGCCTCAAGGCCGGTGAACTACCCGGCAGCGCCCTGTGGAACTACTTCCCCGTCATGGTGCCTGGTTCCGCCCCTCTCACCGCCCTGGCCCGCCTGCTCCAGCCAGAAGACGCCGACCCCGCCGCCTGGATAGTGGAAACCACCGGAAAATTACGCCATGATACCGATCATCTCGCGACCCTGGTAGGAAACTACAGTGAAGAAGCCTCCGTTCTGCTCATTGACCAGTTTGAGGAAACTTTCACCCTGTGCCACGACGAAGAAGAACGCAACGCCTTCCTGGAAAACCTGCTCAACCTGGTACGCAGCCGCGATGCCCGCCATGTAGTCATTCTGACCATGCGCGTGGACTACGAAAGTTATTTGACCAAAGTGCCCCTCTTTCACTCTTTAGTAGAGCAAGGGCAGGTGCGTGTCAGCGCCATGAACACGGCCGAACTACACGACGCCATCGAAAAACCGGCAACGGCCGTTGGCCTGAAATTTGAAGAAGGGCTGGTAGACGCCGTCGTCCGCGAGATTGTGGGCGAACCGGCAGCACTGCCCCTGCTGCAATTTGCCCTGCTGCAACTATGGGACAACCGCGAACGCAACCGCGTCACCTGGGAAACTTACCGCCGGTTGGGCGGCGTCATGCAGGCATTGGCCAACACCGCCAACGGCATCTATGACAACCTGCTGCCGGAAGACCAGGTGACAGCGCGGCGCATCTTGCTGCGATTGGTGCGCCCCAGTGAAGGGCTGGAATTCACCCGCCGCCGGATACCCATTCACCAAATATACCAGGCTGGCGAAGCGCATGACCGGGTAGGCCGGGTGCTAGAAAAGCTGATCCAGTCGCGGCTGGTGCGCCGCACCAAAGGACACACCGAAGAAGATGATCAAATCGAGGTAGCCCACGAAGCGCTGGTGCGCAACTGGCCACGCCTGGTAGATTGGCTGGATGAAGAGCGGCTGCGCCTGCGCCACCGCCTGCGCCTGACTGACCAGGCCGAACAGTGGGACGCCCTCAACCGGGATGAAGGCGCGCTGCTGCGCGGCGCCCTGTTGCAAGAAGCATTGCAATACGACGACCTCAGCCCGCTAGAAACCGATTTTGTAAAAGACAGTCAGGCAGCGCTGCAGCGCGAAGAAGAAGAAAAAGAAGCCATTCGCCGCCGCGAACTGGAACAGGCGCGGGCCTTAGCCGCCGAACAAAGCCGCCTGGCCCGCGAGCAAAAACAGTTGGCCGAAGAGCAACGCTTACGCGCCGAAGCCCAGGCGGTAGCCGCCCAACGCGCCCGCAATTTCACCATTGCTCTGGTAGCCATCCTGGTGTTGGTCATCATTGGCGCGGCGGCTATTGTGCGTTCGGTGCAGGCTAACGCCGCCGCCGAAGAAAGCGCCCGCATTGCCGCCGAAAATCAAGCCTCGGCTACCCAATCCGCCTTAGAAGCCCAGATCATTGCCGTGACGGCCCAGGCGGTAGCTATAGCCGGTACGGCGCAATACCAGGAAGCGTCGGCCAGTAATGCCACCGCCACCGCTGAGGCCGTGTTGCAGCAAACAGTAGCCGCCGAACGGGCAGTGGAGCAAAACCGGGGGACAAGCGCGGCCGTTGCCGCCACCGCCACTGCCGACTTCGAGAGCGCCCTAGCCACGGCGACCCAGGCGGCCCTCGCCCCCGCCACCGCCACCAACGCCAACACCGATAACGGCGCCCAACCCACCAGCACACCTAACGCTGCTGCCCTTAGCCTGGAGGCGCAGTTACGGGCATTTGTGCGCGAACAAGACAATATGCCCATGCTCTACATCACCGGCGGCTCCTTTATCATGGGCGCCAACGGCGATGTAAACAACCTGGATGAGCAGCCGCCACACCAGGTCGTTGTGCCCAGTTTTTATCTGGATCGCTTTGAAGTGAGCATCCAGCAATATGCTGATTTTCTGAACCGGCAGGGGGGCAACCGGGGCATGTGTGGCGGTTTTGATTGTGTCAAAACATTGGTAGACACCCAATGGGCCAACCTACTGAATAACTTTGGCGTCTTTGAGCCGCGCCCCGGCACGGCCAGTTTTCCCATTACCTGGGTCAGCTGGTATGGCGCAGACAGCTACTGCCGTTCTATCGGGCGGCGACTGCCCACGGAAGCAGAATGGGAATATGCAGCCAGGGGGTTAGACGGCCGTGCCTACCCCTGGGGTAACGATCCGCCGGTCGCCTATGAAAACGCCATCTTTGGTAATCAACTGCAAAATTTCCCCATCGCCTTCCGATCGGTAGACGCGCTGCCCCAGGGCGCCAGCCCCTTTGGTGTCTTTGGCATGGCTGGCGGCGCAGCCGAGTGGGTAGCAGACTGGTACCAGACAGACTATTACCAGGGCCAACCCACTTCCCACCTGCCCAATGAAAACAGCGCCTCCGACCAGCGCGTCACACGCGGCGGTTCCTGGTTAGACCCGGACGGTGAACTCCGCGCCACCAATCGCGGCCATCTGGCCCCGGCCGTGCAAACGGTCAGCAATACAGCCTATGCCGGCGTCGGCTTTCGCTGCGCCCAAGATGCGAATAATTAAACCCTCAAGACTCTAAAGGTTTTTGAAACCCTTAGGGTCAAAAGTTAAGGACGTGCAGTGACCCAACCCATACCTCCCTTCGCCACCTTAACCGAACTACGGACGGCGCATCGTGACTTGCTGCAAGAGCGCCGCAATGAGAATGTGAACCATTCCCTGCTGTTGGCGCAGATCAAGACGTTCATTGAACGGGGACAGGCCACCGGTATTTACCTGCCAGACGAAGATGAACGTTGGGAAGCGCAGAACCTGCTGGACTTCTGGTCGAATGAAATCTACCACCTGACCCAGGAAGACATCGCCGCTACGTTGGTGGAATATGACCCGGCGCAAGCGCCTGAACTGGATGACGCCTTATGCCCTTACATCGGGCTGGACCCGTTTGACACGGCCGTACACAATCTCTTCTTTGGCCGCGAACCCCTCATCAAAAGCATGGTGGAACGGCTGGCAAACAACCGTTTTCTGGCGCTGTCCGGCCCGTCCGGCAGTGGCAAAACCTCGCTGGTGCTGGCCGGGCTGCTGCCCGCTTTGCAAGCCGGAGAACTGGGCGGCAGCCAGGAATGGCTCTATTTGCCGCCACTGATACCCGGCTCCGACCCCATCGCCAGCCTCATTCGCCTGCTGCGCACCGCCGACAACACTGCCGGTTGGGTCTCAGAAACCACGAACCAGTTGTTAAGCAACCCGGCCACGCTGGCCGACCTCATCAACCGGCGGGCGCAAGGGCGGCGAGCGCTCTTTTTTGTAGATCAATTCGAAGAAATTTTTACCCTTTGCCAGGATCAGGCGCGGCGGCAGACATTGATAGATGCCTTGCTTCACCTGGTGCAATCGCCGGAAAACAACCATCTACTGGTCCTGACCATGCGTACCGATCTGGAAAGCAACTTGCTGCGCATGGCCGAATTCCACGCCGCTTTTGCCGGCGCGCAACTGCGCGTGACCACCATGAACGCCACCGAACTGCGCCAGGCCATCCAACAGCCGGCAGAACTGGTGGGGCTAAAATTTGAAGACGGCCTGGTGGAACAGTTGGTCAGCGATGTGTTGGGAGAACCGGCAGCCTTGCCGCTGCTGCAATTTACGCTACTAAAATTGTGGGAAAAACGGGAACGCAACCGTGTCACCTGGCAGGCTTACACCGAATTAGGCGGCGGGCGCGATGCCCTGGCAAACAGCGCCGACCGTCTCTACAACAATCTAAACCCGGCCGAACAACGCATTGCCCGGCGTATTTTGCTAAAAATGGTGCGCCCCACCCAGGGGTTAGATGTAGTGCGTAACCGCATCCAACGGCAGCAGCTGTATGAGCCGACGCTGGGCCAGGCGCGGGTAGATTATGTGGTCAGCCATTTTGCCAGAGAGCGGCTCATTCGCCTGACGCCGGGTGAAACCCCGGAAACTGACCAGTTGGAAATTGCGCATGAGGCGCTGGTGCGTAACTGGCCGCGACTCATCGGCTGGCTGGAAGAAGACCGGGTGGCGCTGCGCCATCGCCTGCGCCTGACGGAAATGGCCGAGCAGTGGGATGTGTTGGGTCAGGATGAAAGCGCCTTATTGCGCGGGCTGGTGCTGGAAGAAGCGCAGCAATATCTGGATTTGAATGAACTGGAAAAGGCATTTGTGGCCGCCAGTGTCACGGCCGTGAAACAAGAAGAGATCGCCCGTGAAGCCGCCCGCCAACGGGAGCTAGACCAGGCGCGCCAGTTTGCCCGACGGCTGTCGCTGCTGGTGGTGGCGCTGGCTTTTGTCTTTTTGATCGCCCTCGGTCTGGCTGTACTGGCCCGCCAGAATGCCATTGAAGCGGAACAAAACGCGCAGATCGCCCAGGACAATGCGGCTACAGCCGTCGCCAATGAACAGGCCGCCCAGGATGCCCAGGGCACGGCCGTTGCCAACGCCAACATCGCCGCCCAAAACCAGGCCACCGCCGAAGCCGCCCAATCTCTGGCTGAAGCCAATGCCTTTCTGGCAGCCACGGCCGAAGCCGAAGCCCACCAGCAGCGCCAGATTGCCGAAAGTGAACGCGACCAGGCAGAGATTAGCGCCCAGGCGGCCATTGACGCCCGCGCCACCGCCGAAGCCAACGAAGAACTGGCCCAGGCCAATTCCCGGCTGGCGGCCGCGCGTGAACTGGCGGCGGCAGCCGTTTCCCAATTGGGCAGCGACCCGCAGTTGAGCCTGCTGCTGGCACTGGAAGCGGTGCAAACAACGTTGAGTGCCGGCGACCCGCCGCCGGCGGAAGCCACCGATACGCTATACCGGGCCGTACAGGCGTCGCAGTTGGTCTCAACGTTGGCCGGGCATACAGGAGCAGTGAATGACACGGCCGTCAGTCCAGACGGCCGTTGGGTAGCCACCGTCAGCGATGATACCACCGTCAAAATCTGGAACGCCATCACCGGCCAGGAAGTGCAAACCCTCACCGGCCACCAATCCCCCATCACCAGCCTGGCCTTTTCCGCCAATGGCGCGCACCTGGCAACCGGCAGCCAGGGCGGGCAGGTGATTGTGTGGGACGTGCTGGCGGGGACGCTGCTGCGGGCCATGCGCGGTGAGGACGATGGCGCGGTGCGGGCGGTGGCTTTTCACCCGGACGGGGAGCGGGTGGCAGCCGGATACCAGGCGGGCACAGCCCGGGTGTGGAACTTTGCCACCGGCAATTCGTTATTGCGCCAGTTTGAACACCGCCGCCCGGTGAATGACGTGCTGTTTTTGGGGGACGGCACGCGGCTGGCCACGGCCGGGGAAGATGGCATTGTGGTGGTGCAAAACAGCAATACCGGCGTTCCCATTTTTTCCTTTGTGGCTGAATTTGACAGCGAAGGGCAGCCGGTGGCGGTGAATGATATTGCCGCCAGCGCCGACGGCCGTTTGATTGCCGCCGCCAAAGCGAATGGCATTGCCCGCGTCTGGGAAGGTGAAGACCTGTTTACCACGCTCTCCGGGCACAGTGGGCCGGTGACGGCCGTAGACTTCACGGCCGATGGTTCCCGGCTGGCCACGGCCGGCGCAGACAGTTCGGCCAAAGTGTGGGATGTGGAGACAGGCCGGGCCATTTTGACGCTCTCCGGGCACAATGGGGCGCTGACGGCCGTGGCCTTTTACCCTGATGGCGAGCGGTTGGTCACAGCGAGTACCGATGGTACCGCCCGCATCTGGAATGCGGAAACGGGGCTGGAGCCGCTGGTGCTGACGGCGCATCGCGGCGGGATTAACAGTTTGCGCTTTAATGAGGACGGTACGGCCGTGATCACCGCCAGTAATGATCAATCGGTACGGGTGTGGGACAGCGCCAACGGTGAAGTGCAGCAGGTGTTGACGGCGTTTAGCAGCGCCGTGAATGTAGCCGATTTTCATCCCACACAATCCCTGGTGGCCGCCGCCACCCAGGACACGCTGGTGCGCCTGCTTAACCTGACCACCGGCAAGCAACTGCGCCCCTATATCCACCCCGATACGGTCAACGATCTGGCCTTTAGCCCGGATGGAACGTGGCTGGCCACGGCGGGGCAGGATGGCGTCGCCCGCCTGTGGGACACGGCCAGCGAACAGGTGGTAATGGAACTGGCCACCGGCGCGCCGGTGGCTACGGTGGTATTTGATGCGAATGGGGCGCGGTTGGTGGCCGCCAGTGGGGACACGGCCGTGATCTGGGACTTGACTACCGGTGAGAGCGCCCCACCCATTTCCGGCCACAATGGGCTGATTCACCACGCCATCTTCAGCCCGAACGGCCAGCGGCTGGCCACAGCTGGAGCGGATGGGCTGGTGAAACTATGGGACTTGCAAAGTGGTGAATTGGTGCGCACCTTTTCCGGGCACAGTGGGCCGGTGTTGTGGGTGGCCTTTAACAGCGACGGCTCACAACTGGCCACGGCGAGCGTGGATCGCACGGTGCGGTTATGGGATGTGGCGTCGGGGAATGTACTGCGCACGATTTTGGGACATACGGCGGCGGTGACGGCCGTAGCCTTTAGCCCGGATGACGCCACGTTGGCCTCGGCCAGCCTGGACAGCACCGCCCGCATCACGCCGTTGACGACGGTTGATGTGTTGTTGGCGCAGGCGTGGGGGCGGCTGGCACGGCCGTTGTCTCCGGCCCAGTGCGCGCAGTATTTACACGGACGGCCGTGTTTTACCATTGACATTAGCGGCCCGCCGCCAGCAGCCGCACCATAATGAATGAAAATTCATCATTCATCCTTCATCATTCATAGTTTTCGGAGGAGCACACATGGCAACCAATTACGACGACATTGCAGATGAATATCTACAAACGAAGGTGAATCCGATTAAGAAGTACAGCGAGGAGTTCACCTTTTTTCAGGCGTTGGGGGATGTGCGCCAGCAGTCGGTGTTAGACCTGGCTTGCGGCGACGGCTATTACACGCGGGCGGTGCGCCGCCAGGGAGCAGCGCCGGTCGTGGGCATAGACCTGTCGCCGGAGATGATCCGGCAGGCAGAGGCGGCGGAGGCGGCCGGGCCGTTGGGCATTACCTACCGGGTGGGCGATGTGGCGCAGATGGGGGCGGTGGGCGCGTTTGATGTGGTCACGGCCGTGTACCTGCTGCAATATGCCGCCACCGAAAGTGAACTGCAAGGTATGGTCAATGCCATCTACGCCAATCTAAAACCGGGCGGGCGGGTGGTGATGGTCACAGGGCAGCCAGACCTGACCGAAGCGCACCTGGCGGCGCAAAGGCATTACGAGGTAATCATCGAGCCACAAGGCCCGTTGGCCGATGGCGTCAGCATTGACACCACCATTTTTGTGCCGGAGGGGGCGGTGAAATTTACCAACCATCACTGGACAAAAGCGGCCTATGCGCGGGTTTTCCGGCAGGCCGGTTTCCATTCGGTTGTCTGGTATCCCATGCAGATTTCGGCCGAGGGGCTGGCCTTGTATCCCCCTGAATACTGGCAGCCTTACCAACAATATCCGGCCATTGCCGTAGTAGCTGGTCGCAGGTAAAGCGGTTCATTGATACCGTTCAGCCTGCATCTGGTAGAGCTGGGCGTAACGGCCGTTGTGTTGCAGCAACTCAACGTGACGGCCGTACTCCGTTATCCGCCCATCTTCCAAAACCGCGATCACGTCGGCCATACGCACGGTGCTGAAGCGGTGGGAGATAAGCAGGCTGGTACGGCCGTGCACCAGCTCCGCAAACTGGCTGTAAATATCATACTCCGCCTGCGCGTCCAGCGCCGCCGTGGGTTCGTCCAGAATCAGCAGGTCAGCCTCACGCATGAACAGGCGGGCAATGGCTACCTTTTGCCACTCCCCCCCGGACAGTTCCACCCCATCCCCATTTTCGCCAAACTCCCGGCTGAGCATCGTCTGGTAGCCTTTGGGCAACCCGGCCAGCAGTGCGTGAATACCCGCCTTTTCCGCGGCCCGGTGAATACGGGGTGCATCGGCCGCAAACTGCACCTGGCCCAAAGCAATGTTTTCCCGCGCCGTGAAAGCGTAACGGCCGAAGTCCTGAAACACCGTCCCCATACGGCCGCGTAGTTCTTCCGGGTCAAACTCCCGCATATCCACCCCATCCCACAAAATCTGTCCCGCTGTGGGGTCATACAGGCGAGTCAACAGTTTCACCAGCGTCGTTTTGCCGGCCCCGTTCAGCCCTACCAGTGCCAGACATTGCCCTGCCGGTATCAAGAGATTGACATCTTGCAGCACCCAGGGATGGGCCTGGCTGTAGCGAAAAGAGACGTGGCGTAGTTCTATCCCTTGCCGCAGTGGAGAGACCGGTCTGGCTGGCTCTGGCGTCGGTACCGGTGAGGGCAGCGCCAACACCTGCTCATAGGCGGCAAAAAACAGGGTATGTTCATGCAGCGTGGAGACGGCGGAGACAAGGCCCATCAGCGCCCCCTGGATACCGCGCACCGCATTGGTGTATAACGTCACATCCCCCAGGCTCAAACGGCCGGCAAACGCCTGCAACACCACCACCACAAAGGTAGCCGTAGAGACCAGGGTTGCCAGCAGTTCCAGAAAAAGCGACCAGCGCAGTTCCCGTAACTCCTGCCGCCGCTGCGCCTGGTGAACGGTAGCGTAAAGCTGCCGCCACTGGTCTAGAAAATAATCGGCCAGGCCAAACAGGCGCACTTCTTTGGCCGGGTAAGGGCTGGTGAGTAAATGGCCGTAATAGAACAGCCGCCTTTCGTCGGCGCTGAGGGTAAACGCCAGGCCAAAACGCTGGCGGCCGATCTTAAGCTGGATGACCAGCTGCGGTAACGCCGCCAGCGCCACCAACAGGGCCAGCAGCGGGCTAAAAGCGACCAGAATCACCACAAAACCGGTTAACGAGAGCAGGTTTTGCAACAAACTTGCCAGCAGATGGAGGACATTGGCCGGCCGGAACTGTGCCCCCTGGGTGGCCAGTTGCAACTGATTATGAAATTCGGGATTCTCAAAATAGGCAATGCCCGCCAAATGGCCGATCTTCTGGTAAACGCCGCTCTGTATCATCAGGGTCAGCCGGCGGCCCAATTCGGCGTTGAGGTGGCCGCTGACTGATGGCATCATCTGGCTCAGCAGCATCAGGAGCGCCTGCCCCACCAGGATCAAAACCAGTTGGCGTGTCTGGTCGGGCAAAAAGTTACTCTGGATCACCAGCGCCAATAAATCAAACAGCAGCTTGGTCAACCAGGCCGTGGCCAGAGGCAAAATGCCCTGGACAACAGTGAGCAGTACCAGGCCAGCACAAATAAATGGCTGCGCCTGCCAGGCCAGCCGCGCCATGTGGAACACGACGGCCGTAAAACGAGGGAATTGCTGCCACCATTGCCGCATCAAGATTGCTCCGGTTCAGTCGGTTTAGGGATTTCTAAAGGGGCAGATTGGTTGGTGTGCTCCACCCGGCGTTTCAGTTTCATGATCACCACACCACGCAGAGCGCGAAACGGCAGCGGCCCCACGATGCGGGAATCCAGCCCCCAGGAATCCCCCTGGACAAAATAGTGGCCGGGTGGTACGCGCCAGGTACGCGGCTGCGGCCGTTCGTTGGCCGCCGCCTTTTGGGATGGGGGAAGAGGCGGCATCTCCACCGTCATGGTATCGCCGGGCAGGCCGGTAATGCGCTTTATATACTTTTGCTCGCTGAGCGCGTCAGGCTGGCGCGTTTGCCGGGTATCCAGATAATGCGTCACCACAATCTGCCCTCGCCGCAGCCAGCGCCCCGGCCAGAAACGCAGCGCCAGCACCCGGTCGCCAGGCAGCAGTGTGGGCATCATGCTCTGCCCCTGCACTTCCACAATAAACAACAACAGCCGCGCCAGCACGACCAACAGGCCAACACCGAACAAACAACTCAACAAAAAGTAGAGGGGATTCATGGTGACGAGTAGTGCCAGGCAAGGGGCTGTCCGGATCCGGCCAACCGACACGGTTCTGCCCCTTGCCTGGCACTGCCTGGTAAAACCCTACTCATAGCGCACCGCCTCCGCCGGGGGTACATGCGCCGCCACTCGCGCCGGGTACAGGGCCGCTAACATTCCCACCAGCGTGGGCGTGAGGATACCCACCAACCCAATCCAGACCAGACTGGTGGAAACCGATTCATAGAGGGCGATAAAAGTAGCCAGACCCACTAAAGC